>NZ_JBVHJE010000001.1:0-868243 GCF_055560195.1 Streptomyces sp. NPDC023481 | reverse complement strand
CCGCGGAAGCCGAGGCCAAGCCCCGCCGCACCCGCAAGACGGCAGCCACCGCCGAGACCGCCGTGGACACCGCGGAAGGCACGGAGCCCAAGCCGCGCCGCACCCGCAAGACCGCCGCAGCCGCCCCCGAGGCCGCCGAAGCGGAAGCCGAGGCCAAGCCCCGCCGCACCCGCAAGACGGCAGCCACCGCCGAGACCGCCGTGGACACCGCGGAAGGCACGGAGCCCAAGCCGCGTCGTACCCGGAAGACGGCAGCCACCGCCGTGGACACCGCGGAAGGCACGGAAACCAAGCCGCGCCGCACCCGCAAGACCACCGCAGCCGCGCCCGAGGCCGCCGAAGCGGAAGCCGAGGCCAAGCCCCGCCGCACCCGCAAGACCGCGGCCGCCGCCGTGGACGCGGGCGACGGGGAAGCGGTCGCCGCTCCGAAGGCGCGACGGACCCGTAAGGCCGTTGCCGAGGCGGCTGCTCCGGAGATTCCGGCGCAGGCCACCGAGGAGCCGGTCGTCAAGCCGCGCCGGACCCGCAAGGCCGCCGCGACGGCACCCGCGACCGCCGAGGCCGAGGCCACGCCCAAGCCGCGCCGGACCCGCAAGACCGCCGCGGCCGTGGAGGCCCCCGAGGCCTGACCCGGCGCCGCCCGCACGGGCGGTGACGCACCACCGGTCCGATGGCCGGGTCCACGCGAGTGGACCCGGCCATCGGCGTTTCACCACCCCACCGCACTACCCCACCGCACCACCCCGGACCCGGGCCCCCGCCTCGCCCCCCGACGGCGCGGCTCACCCCCGCCCGATAGCCTCTCCCCATGAGCAGGCCCGCCACCTTCGTTCCGCCTCCCGGTGCGCGCGCGTACGCGCTGCGCACGGCCCGGGGGGAGTTCGCCGTGGTCGACGCCCCCGTGGCCGCCGGGGTGCAACCCAGGGGCGTGGTCCTGCTGTTGCCGGGGTTCACCGGCAGCAAGGAGGACTTCAACCCGCTGCACGTGCCGCTGGCCGAGCGCGGGTACCGTACCGTCGCCGTGGACGGGCGGGGCCAGTTCGAGTCGGACGGACCCGCGACGGACGAGTCGGCCTACGCGCAGGAGGAGTTGGCGCGGGACGTGCTCGCGCAGGCGGCGGCGATCGGCGGCCCGGTGCATCTGCTGGGGCACTCCCTCGGCGGCCAGATCGCGCGCGCGGCCGTACTGCTGGACCGGGCGCCGTTCCTGTCGCTCACCCTGATGGCCTCCGGGCCGGCGCAGATCTCGACGTCCCAGCAGGAGCGCGTGAAGCTGCTTTGGGACGCGCTCGCGGTGCTGAGCATGGCGCAGGTCTGGGAGACGATCCAGGCGATGGAGCCGCCGGAGGAGACGGACACACCCGCGCTCGACGCCGGGCTGGACGACCGCGAGGACCTGCGGCGCCGCTGGCTGGGCACCAAGCCCGCCCAACTCCTCGCCACCGGGCGTCAGTTGTGCACGGAACCGGACCGGGTCGCCGAACTGGCGGCCGTACCGCTGCCGTTCCACGTGCTGTCGGGCGCCCTCGACGACACCTGGCCGCTGCCGCTGCTCGACGACATGGCGGTACGGCTGGGGGCGCGCCGGACGGTCGTCGAGGGCGCCGAGCACTCCCCCAACACCGACCGCCCCCTGGAAACGGCCCGCGCCCTCGCCGACTTCTGGGACGACACCCCGGGCACCCCACGGCAGGGCTGAAGCACCCTCGGGTGGGACTCGGGCACCCCGGCAGGACGACGCCCTAGTACTGCGCGTGCAGATGCTCCCAGAACCCGTCCCGGAGCGCTCGCCGCAGGTCCGCGTGGCCGCGCAGGGAGTACTGGAGCACTTCCTCGGCCTCGACCAGCAGGTCCTGGTCGACGGAGCCGGGCAGGTAGGGGTGGCCCGGGAAGAGTTCGACCAGCGCTTCGCGGCCCCGGTCGGCGAGCCAGCGGGCCGCGATCTGCGCGCCGACGAAGCGGACGTCCTCACGGGTGGGGCGGGCGCCGCCCGCGGTCTCGTATCCGGCGGTGGTGCGCCGGGAGACGTACGGCTTGAAGAAGTCCAGGTCGAAGGTGCGCTGGCTGTCGACCTCCCAGAGCAGCGGCTCGGCCTGGTTGCGGCCCTCGGGCGCCTCGATGCCCCAGAGGTGGACGCGGGCGCCGTAGCCCTGGGCCGCCTCGACCGCCGAGACCAGGTCCTCGTCGCCGCCGAGGAGGGCCGCGTCGCTGATCGCGCGGTGCCGGGCCAGTGACTCCAGGTCGCTGCGGATCAGCGAGTCGACGCCCTTCTGCTGGTTGTTGGCGTTGAGGTTGCCGAGGCGGACCTTGACGTCGGGCAGCTCGGCGATGGACTGCTGCTCGGCGGTGTGGATGCGGCGGCGGGCGCCGTCGTACCAGTACACGCGCAGCAGCCGGCTGTCCGCGAAGATCTGGCGGGCCTTGTCGATGAGCGCGTCGATCAGGCCCTCGGCGTCGATGTCGAAGGCGCGGCGGTCCTCGGTTCCGGCGACGAGCCGGCCGGCGGCCGCGTACAGATACCCCGCGTCCACGAAGATCGCGTGGGTCGAGGGTGTCTTCGCCACCTCGGCGAGCATGCGTTCCAGCAGCTCGTTCGTGCGCTCGATACGGGCGCCCAGGGCGGCCAGGTCGTCGTTCATCGAGCTCATTGTCCCGGTGGTCACCGTCCGAACACAACCGGTGCCGGTGGGTTCCTCGACCACGACTTACCGCTCAGTAATTAGTTGTTCGAAAAATTTCTTTAGCGTAGGGAATGTTTGTTACATGCACCGCGTTGACTCAGTACGACGCCGGATACCCCAGGCGTCACACAAGTAGTTCTCCGCAGGAGGATGACCAGACGAAGGGAGAAGCCCATGCGCTTCGAAATCATGCGACTCGACGAGGTCGACGGGACCACCGTGGACACCACCGTCGTGGACGCCGCCTCCGTCAACCGGATCGTGCAGCAGGCCGCCGCCATCGGGCAGCGCCTGTGGATCCGCCCGGCCGACACCGCGGCCTCATAACCCGCACGGCCTCTCCGGCCACTCAAGCTTTCCGGGGGAGCCGAGCCGGTCGGCTCAGCTCCCCCGGATCACCTGAGTGACCCCGTTGATGATCTGCTGCACGGCGATCGCGGAGAGCATCATGCCCGCGAGCCGCGTCACCAGGACGACACCGCCGTCCTTGATGACCCGGATGATCAGCAGCGAGTAGCGCATCACCAGCCACAGCACCACGTGGATGGCGAGGATCGCTGACCACACCGAGAGCTGCGTGGACACGCTGTCGGCCTTCTGTACGGCCAGGATCACGGACACGATCGCGCCGGGCCCCGCGAGCAGCGGCATGCCCAGCGGTACGAGCGCCACGTTGACGTCCTTGGTCTGCTTCGGCTCGTCGGTCTTGCCGGTGAGCAGGTCCAGCGCGATCAGCAGGAGCAGCAGTCCGCCCGCGATCATCAGCGCGGGCACGGAGACGTGCAGGTAGTTCAGGATCTGGTGGCCCAGGACGCCGAAGACGGCGATCACCCCGCCCGCGACGCAGACGGCCTGGAAGGCCATCCGCCGCTGCACCTTGGCCGGCCGGCCGGCGGTCAGGGCGAGGAAGATCGGGGTGATCCCGGGGGGATCCATGATGACGAAGAGGGTCAGGAACAGGGAGCCGAAGACGGCGATGTCGAACATGGGGGGAGTGCAGGCCTTGCGGGAAGAGGACGTACGGGCGTGAGGTGGTACGGCGGTCGGGCCCCCGGGGGCCTCAGGCTCCGCCGGTGCCCGGCACCGGGAACGCGCCCGTCGCCCGCCGGATGATCTCCCCGTAGACCTCGGGGTCGGTCGTGTACGCGCCGAGCGTCACGGTCTTGCGGCTGCCGTGGTAGTCCGAGGAGCCCGTGACCAGCAGCCCCAGCTCCTTCGCCAGGCCCCGCAGCCGGTCCCGGGCGTCGGCGTCGTGGTCCATGTGGTCGACCTCGATGCCGTCGAGGCCGGCCTCGGCCAGTTCCGCGATCCGGGACTCGGGCACGGTACGGCCCCGCTTGGCGGCGGCCGGGTGCGCGAACACGCAGACCCCGCCCGCGGCCTTGACCAGGCGGATCGCCTCGAAGGGGTCGGTCTCGTGCTTCTCCACGAAGGCCCGCCCGCCGTCGGCCAGCCAGTCCTCGGTGAAAGCGTCGCTCACCGTGGGTACGACACCCAGCTCGACCAACGCCGAGGCCACGTGCGGGCGCCCCACCGAGCCGCCGGCGGCGATCCGCTCGACCTGCTCCCAGGTGACCGGTACTCCCAGCCCGTTCAGCTTGGCGACCATGCCCTTGGCGCGCGGCACCCGGTCGTCGCGGACCAGCTCGCGCTCGGCGAGCAGGGCCGGCTCCTCGGGGTCGAAGAGGTAGGCCAGCAGGTGCATCGAGACGCCGTCGATCCGGCAGGACAGCTCGGCGCCGGTGACCAGCGTCAGCCCCTCGGGCAGCGCGGCGATCGCCTCGCCGTACCCCCGGGTGGTGTCGTGGTCGGTCAGCGCGACGACGTCCAGCCCGGCGACGGCGGCCTTGCGCACCAGCTCGGCAGGGGTGTCCGTACCGTCGGACGCCGTGGAGTGACAGTGCAGATCGATACGCACGCGAACTCCAGGCAGGCGACGGAAGAAGGGGACACCTAAGGATAGCGGTGTTTTCCACCCCCACTGTCACACCCGCAACCGCCGAGCGCCCCCTACGGCACCCGACCAGGGGGCACGGAGAACCACGCGACCGGCCACGATGGACCCGCAGACGCGGAGGCAGCCGCAGAGGCAGAGGCAGAGGCAGCCGCAGCCGCAGCCGCAACACGGCCGCCGTACAGCATCCGACACCCCCAGGCGGCCCTACGGCCGGAGCAGGCGCGGCGACAGCGCCCCGCAGGGCACCAGGTCTATCTCCGCCCCCGCGTCCCGCAGATCGGTCAGCACCAGCTCGTCGTACATGAGCAGGCCGGACTGCTCGGGCCACATCACGGCCCACAGCCACATGCCGAGCGCCTCGCCGGCGAAGACGGCCCGGTCGTCGGGGGTGCGGTAGACGTGCCAGAGGGGGGTCGGACGGCCGGCGGCCAGCACCTTGGCCTGCGGGGGCTTCTCGACGTTCATGTACGACCCGGGGTCGGGGCCGTCGATGCCGGCGTAGTGCGCGCCGAGGCCGACGCCGAGCTCCTCGGCGATCAGGATCATCTCGCCGGGGCCGCCGAGCGGGCCGGGGCCCGAGCAGGCCACCGCGGTCGCCCGGCCGCCGCTGCGGTCGTCACCGGCGTACGCCACGCCCGTGAACAGCCAGCCGACCGGCAGGGGCCACGGCATCCACACCGGGACCTGGGTGCGGTGCACCACGACGTTGAGCGCCTCGACGCTGGGCGGGATCACAGGCTGCAGCGGAAACACCGGGCCATGCACATCGCACTGCCACGCATCGGCGAAGAGTCCGGGAGCCCTGACCCGGCCACCGCACCTCGGGCAACTGGGTTCGCCCCTCATAGGGCTCCACGGTCCTACCCCCGCCCGCCCACGTCAAGGACGATCACCCGTCCGGCAAATTCGATGTAACATACACTAATTAGCAGAACTAACTTCCGAGGGGAGCACAGATGAACCTGACCCGGCAGCCCAAGGCGGTCTGGGCCACGGCCGGCGCCTCCGTGGTCGCCTTCATGGGCATCGGCCTCGTCGACCCGATCCTGCCGTCGATCGCCCGGGGCCTGGACGCCACCCCCGGCCAGGTGTCCCTGCTCTTTACCTCGTACTTCCTGATCACCGCCGTGGCGATGCTGCTGACCGGGTTCGTCTCCAGCCGCATCGGCGGCCGCAGGACCCTGCTGCTCGGGCTCGCCTTCGTGGTCGTCTTCGCGGGTCTGGCCGGCACCTCCGGCACCGTCGGCCAGCTCGTCGGGTACCGGGCCGGCTGGGGCCTCGGCAACGCGCTCTTCGTCTCCACCGCCCTCGCGGTCATCGTGGGCGCGGCCGCCGGCGGCAGCGCGGCGGCGATCCTGCTGTACGAGTCCGCGCTCGGCCTCGGCATGGCCTGCGGCCCGCTGCTCGGCGCGGTCCTCGGCAACATCAGCTGGCGATACCCCTTCTTCGGCACGGCCACGCTGATGGCGATCGGCTTCCTGTGCATCACCGCGTTCCTCAAGGAGCAGCCGAAGCCGGCCCGCAGGACCTCGGTGCTCGACCCGCTCCGGGCGCTCGGGCACGGCGGCCTGGCCTCGGCGGCGGTCTCCGCGTTCTTCTACAACTACACGTTCTTCACCGTGCTGGCCTTCACCCCGTTCGTGCTGGACATGACCCCGTACCGCTCGGGCGCGGTGTTCTTCGCCTGGGGCCTGCTGCTCGCCGTGTTCTCGGTGGTCGTGGCCCCGCGCATGCAGGAGCGGTTCGGCTCGCTGAAGGTGCTCGGCGGCTCGCTGGTGCTGCTCGCCGCGGACGTCCTCGTGCTCGGCTACGGCGACCACACCACGGCCGTCGTCTGCACGGTCCTGTCCGGTGCCTTCATCGGCGTGAACAACACCGTCTACACCGAGCTGGCCCTCGGCGTGTCGGACGCCCCGCGCCCGGTGGCGAGCGCGGGCTACAACTTCGTCCGCTGGTTCGCCGCCGCCGCGGCGCCCTACTTCGCGCCGAAGATCGAGGAGTGGACCGACCTCCACGTCCCGTTCGTCGTCGCGGCCGTCACGGCGGTGCTGGGCGCGCTGGTCATCCTCGTACGGCGTCGGTCCCTCGCCCACGAGACCGAGGAGCTCCAGACGCGGCACGCCACCGAGGACGGGGTCTCCGTCTTCGCCAACTGATGCTCCCCGGGCGGGCCTTGGTGAGCTTGCTCACTCCATCGGGACGGACCTGCGGGCGGGGTCCCGCAGGTCCGTGCCGTGTCCGAGCCAGCGCTCCTGGAGGGCCTGGGCGCCGTGCACCCGCTTCCAGGCGGCCTCGTTCGGGGTCATCGGCAGCAGCGGCAGGAACCGTACGGGGTCCAGCGGGGCGTCCAGCTCCAGGTCCTCCACCAGCCCGCCGGGCTCGCCCACCAGGACGGAGGTGAAGGGGGCGCCGGGCCACAGCGGCTCGCCCACGTCGAGTGAGGCACCCGGGGTCACCACCAGGCCCTCCACCTGCGGGGTCGCGGCCAGCACGGCGAGCGGGCGGAGCACCTTGTCGGTGTCGGCGACGCCCGCGCGGACGGACAGGACCAGTTCGGCGCGGGGGCCCTTGACCGGGTCGGCGAGGATCGCCGCGGGATCCGTCATGGGCTGCCGGGACATGCCGAGGGTGGCGTACCGGACGACGTCCCCCTCCTGGAAGCGGAGCACCTCGATACGGTCCGTGCCGAGGAAGGTGACCGCGGCCCGGGCGTCCGGTTCGCCCAGCGCGGTGGTCAACCGGGCCTCGACCAGAGGAAGAACATCAACCATGCGCCGAGCATAGAACTCGTCAGTAGCGGGCAAAGCGGCGCCTTGACAGTACGGGCGGCTGGTACTCTGAGCCGGTGGTTCGGGGCAGCACGCCAAGCGTGGCTATCGGGTCCCCGACGCCGACGAGACTCCCTTACGAGGGACCGGCCGGAGGAGGTGGGGCTGTCATGGATCGAAGTCGACCGTGCAGTACCACTCGCTCTTCCGGCTGCTGATTGGTTACCGGCTGGCCGCCGCCTTCCCTTGCGCTCCGTCGTTCGGAAGAGCACTTCGTCTCGCTTTGCCTGATCTGTCTGATCTGAATCAGTTCTGCATCAGCAGCGAAGCCGCCACCGCGACGGTGCGGTGCTCCCCGCTTTGTGGACGCGCCAAACACGCACAGCCAGGACGTCCCCATTCCGGGTAGTTCCACCCGTCGCCGCGCGCCCTTGCTGCCCGCCCGCGAAGGAGCCTGCCCATGTCGATGATCCGCGACCTGCGTGCCGTGGTCCGCCCGTCCTCCCGCGTCTCGCTGCGCAAGGACCAGAGCCCCTCGTACGACACCACGCGCGCCCCCGGCACGCCCTCGGCCGTCGTCGACTGCGCCGTCTACCGCGACGGCGCCCGGGTGCAGAGCGCGGGCCCGCTCACCCCGCAGGAGGCGATGCGGCTGGTGCGCCGCGACGGCGGCTTCGTCTGGATCGGGCTGCACGAGCCCACCGAGGCCGAATTCGCCGGGATCGCGGGCGAGTTCGGGCTGCACCCACTGGCCGTCGAGGACGCGGTGCAGGCGCACCAGCGGCCCAAGCTGGAGCGCTACGACGACTCGCTGTTCACCGTCTTCAAGACCATCCACTACGTCGAGCACGACCGGCTCACCGCCAACAGCGAGGTCGTCGAGACCGGCGAGGTCATGTGCTTCACCGGCCGGGACTTCTTCATCACCGTCCGGCACGGCGGCCAGGGCTCGCTGCGGGCCCTGCGGCACCGGCTCCAGGACGACCCCGAGCTGCTCGCCAAGGGCCCCTCGGCCGTGCTGCACGCCATCGCCGACCATGTGGTGGACGGTTACATCGCGGTCGCCGACGCGGTGCAGGACGACATCGACGAGGTGGAGACCGAGGTCTTCTCGCCCGGCCGCAAGGGTGGCGTCTCGCGCGGTGTGGACTCGGCGCGGATCTACCAACTCAAGCGCGAGGTACTGGAGTTCAAGCGGGCGGTGGCGCCGCTGCTGCGGCCCATGCAGCTGCTGAGCGAGCGGCCCATGCGGCTGATCGACCCCGACATCCAGAAGTACTTCCGGGACGTCGCCGACCACCTCGCACGGGTCCAGGAGCAGGTGCTGGGCTTCGACGAACTGCTCAACTCCATCCTCCAGGCCAACCTCGCGCAGGCGTCCGTCGCGCAGAACGAGGACATGCGTAAGATCACCGCGTGGGCGGCCATCATCGCCGTACCGACGATGGTGTGCGGGGTCTACGGCATGAACTTCAAGTACATGCCCGAGCTGCACTGGAAGTACGGCTACCCGGTGATCATGGGCGTCACGGTCGCCCTGTGCCTGGGCATCCACCGCACGCTCAAGCGCAACGGCTGGCTGTGAGCGGGCCGGTCCGGCCTGGTTAGGCTGGGGCTCATGACAAGCGAGCTGCTCGACCGGGCCCTCATCGAGGAGGCCTCGAAGAAGTCCGGCCTGATCTGGGTCAGGGCCGCCGGCGCTCCGGCCGCGCGGGCGCTGTGGCACGTGTGGCACGAGGGCGCGCTGTGCGTGGTCGGTGACGGTCCCGGTGAGCAGCCGTTGGAGGGGCTGGCCGACGGCGGCACCGCCGAGGTGAGCGTGCGCAGCAAGGACAAGGGCGGCCGGCTGGTGACGTTCCCGGTGACCGTGTCCGAGCAGGCGTCCGGCTCCGCGGAGTGGGAGGCGGCCGTCGCCGAGCTGAAGGGCAAACGGCTGAACGCGCCCGACGGCGAGGAGATGCCGGCCCGCTGGGCCCGCGAGTGCCGGGTGCTGCGCCTGGTGCCGGCCGGTTCCGTGGCCCCGCTGCCCTCCGGTGACCTGGCCGAACGCCCCGTCCCGAGCCCCGCCACCACCCGCGGACCGGTCCCGGCGGGCCTGCCGAAGCTGCTGCTGGGGCGCCGCCGCAGGAAGTGACCGGCACCGGCCCGCGCGCCGGCGTGGCCCGGCGGTGCGGGACCGGGCGCGTGCGGGCGTTCTAGGACGTCGGGAGCTGCCTGCCGTAGTCCACGGTCTCCGACTTGGCCGGTTCCTCGACGGCGAAGTTCCGGCCCCAGTCGGAGAAGCGGAGCGTCCCCGCGTCGCCGGCGCGGACCAGGCGCAGCGGGTAGGGCGTGCCCTGGAGGGAGACGTCCAGCGTGCCGCCCGCGCCCTTGTCGCCGGTGATGCGGATCGTGCGGGTACCCGACTGGTCGGAGTGGTGGCCGTCCGTCGCCAGCGCGCCGTGCAGGGTCAGCAGACCGTCGAGGAGGACGCCCTTGTCCGTGAAGCCGCTGAACTTCTTGTACGCGGGATCGCCCTGCGGGACCTTCACGTACTTGCCGTCCAGCTTGCCCGGGGTGCCGTCGCTGCCGTCGGCGTGGCTCCAGAAGTCCGCGTCCGCCTTGAGGTACAGCTCCCGCCCGATCCGCAGCAGCTTGAAGGTGGCCCCCTGCGAGGTCACCGACCCGGTGCCGCCGTCGGCCTTGAGCCGCATGTCGAGGCGGTACGTGCGGCCGCTGGTGACCACGGTCCCGGACAGCCGCACGGCGGGGGCCGCGTCCGCCGCGGCCCGGGTCCTCGCCTGGATCTTCGCCGGGGGCAGCTTGCCCACCCCGTTGGTCCCCGCGTCCGGATCGCCGCCGCCGCACCCCGACAGCACCATCGCTCCCGTCACGGCCAGTGCGCAGCTCGCCGTCACCAGCAGGGACCGGCGGGTACGGCCCTGGGGCATCGCAGTCACAGGTGGGGTCGCCTTTCTGACGGTTCCTGAGCGGCGTACCGCAGCGTACCGGTGCCCCGGCCGCCCGGCGGAGCCAGTCCGTCCGGACCCCCCACCACGCCGTGTCCCACCGGTACGGGCTAGCCTGAAGCGCACCCGAGCGGGCAAACCCGAGCAAATTCCACACACCGCAGTTCCCAGCGTCCCCAGCGTCTCCCAGGCAAAGGAAGCAGAGCCATGGCAGCCGGCGCCCCCCGGATCTTCGTCTCGCACCTCGCCGGGGTCCCCGTCTTCGATCCGACCGGCGACCAGGTGGGCCGCGTACGCGACATGGTCGTCATGCTGCGCGTCCGGCGACGGCCACCGCGCGTTCTCGGGCTGGTGGTCGAACTGTCCACCAGGCGCCGTATCTTCCTGCCCATGACCCGGATCACGGGCATCGAGTCCGGCCAGGTCATCACCACCGGTGTGCTCAACGTCCGCCGCTTCGAGCAGCGGCCCACCGAGCGGCTCGTCTTCGGCGAGCTGCTGGACCGGCGGGTGACCCTGGTGGAGACCGGCGAGGAGGTCACCGTCCTCGACGTGTCCGTGCAGCAGCTGCCCGCCCGCCGCGACTGGGAGGTCGACCGGGTCTTCCTGCGCAAGGGCCGCAAGGGCAGTGCCTTCCGGCGGGCGAAGGGCGAGACGCTGACCGCCGAGTGGTCGGCCGTCACCGGTTTCTCCCTGGAGGAGCACGGGCAGGGCGCCGAGAGCCTGCTCGCCACCTTCGAGCAGCTGCGCCCCGCCGACCTCGCCAACGTGCTGCACCACCTCTCCCCCAAGCGGCGGGCCGAGGTCGCCGCCGCCCTGGACGACGACCGGCTCGCCGACGTCCTGGAGGAGCTGCCGGAGGACGACCAGATCGAGATCCTCGGCAAGCTGAAGGAGGAGCGCGCCGCGGACGTGCTGGAGGCGATGGACCCGGACGACGCGGCCGACCTGCTCTCCGAACTCCCCGAGGAGGACAAGGAGCGGTTGCTGAGCCTGATGCAGCCCTCCGACGCGGCCGACATGCGCCGCCTGATGTCGTACGAGGAGCACACGGCCGGCGGTCTGATGACGACGGAGCCGATCGTGCTGCGGCCGGACGCCACCGTCGCCGACGCGCTCGCCCGGGTGCGCAACCCGGACCTCTCCCCGGCCCTCGCCGCCCAGGTCTACGTCTGCCGCCCGCCCGACGAGACCCCGACCGGCAAGTACCTGGGCACCGTCCACTTCCAGCGGCTGCTGCGGGACCCGCCCTACACCCTGGTCAGCTCGCTCGTCGACGACGACCTGCAAGCGCTGGACCCGGACGCGGCGCTGCCGGTCGTCGCCGGGTTCTTCGCCACGTACGACATGGTGGCGGCGCCCGTCGTGGACGAGTCGGGATCGCTGCTCGGCGCGGTGACCGTGGACGACGTACTGGACCACATGCTGCCCGACGACTGGCGGGAGACGGAGTTCCACCTGGACGAGGGAGAGGAGGCGCCCGCACATGGCTCCTGAGCGCGAGACCGCGACCCGCGAACGCCACCCGGCGGGCGCCACGGCCGCCGGGCGGCCCCGGGCGGCCCGGCTGGACCAGCCGCGCCCGCCCCGCCACCGGTTCCTGCCCGAGTGGGACCCGGAGGCCTTCGGCCGGCTGTCGGAGAAGATCGCCCGGTTCCTGGGCACGGGACGCTTCATCGTCTGGATGACGGTCGTCATCATCGTGTGGGTGGTGTGGAACATCGCCGCGCCCCGCCATCTGCGCTTCGACGAGTACCCGTTCATCTTCCTCACCCTGATGCTGTCGCTCCAGGCGTCCTACGCGGCCCCGCTGATCCTGCTCGCGCAGAACCGGCAGGACGACCGCGACCGGGTCAACCTGGAGCAGGACCGCAAGCAGAACGAGCGGTCCATCGCCGACACCGAGTACCTGACCCGGGAGGTCGCCGCGCTGCGCACGGGCCTGGGCGAGGTCGCCACCCGGGACTGGATCCGCTCGGAACTCCAGGACCTGATGAAGGAGCTGGACGAACGCCGCCGGCACGACGGGCACCCCGGGCACGTCGTATTCCCGGCGGAACGGGCGGAACGGCCGCCCGGACGTGACACAGACGACCGCTGAGGGGCATCCCTCAGGCCCCTCGGCGCGCCGTACCATCGTCTTTATGGCTACGGAAGACGCGGTGCGCGAGGCACTGGCGACGGTGAACGACCCCGAGATCAACCGCCCGATCACCGAACTCGGGATGGTCAAATCGGTGGACATCGGCGCGGACGGAGCGGTCGCGGTCACCGTGTACCTGACGGTGTCCGGCTGCCCGATGCGCGACACCATCACCCGGCGCGTCACCGAGGCGGTCTCCCGGGTCGAGGGTGTCACCCGCGTCGACGTCACGCTGGACGTGATGAGCGACGAGCAGCGCAAGGAACTGGCGAACGCCCTGCGCGGCGGCCAGGCCGAGCGCGAGGTCCCCTTCGCCAAGCCGGGCAACCTCACCCGGGTCTACGCGGTCGCGTCCGGCAAGGGCGGCGTCGGCAAGTCCTCGGTGACGGTGAACCTGGCGGCGGCGATGGCCGCCGACGGCCTGAAGGTCGGTGTCGTGGACGCCGACATCTACGGCCACAGCGTGCCGCGCATGCTGGGCGCCGACGGCCGGCCCACCCAGGTCGAGAACATGATCATGCCGCCGTCCGCGAACGGCGTGAAGGTCATCTCCATCGGCATGTTCACGCCGGGCAACGCGCCGGTCGTGTGGCGCGGCCCGATGCTGCACCGCGCGCTCCAGCAGTTCCTCGCGGACGTCTACTGGGGCGACCTGGACGTGCTGCTCCTGGACCTGCCGCCCGGCACCGGTGACATCGCGATCTCCGTGGCCCAGCTGGTCCCGAACGCCGAGATTCTGGTCGTGACGACCCCGCAGCAGGCGGCGGCCGAGGTGGCCGAGCGTGCGGGCTCGATCGCGGTGCAGACCCACCAGAAGATCGTCGGCGTGGTCGAGAACATGTCCGGCCTGCCCTGCCCGCACTGCGGCGAGATGGTCGACGTCTTCGGCACGGGCGGCGGCCAGCTGGTCGCCGACGGCCTGACCCGCACGACGGGTACGACGGTCCCGGTCCTCGGCAACATCCCGATCGACGTCCGCCTCCGCGAGGGCGGCGACGAGGGCAAGCCGGTGGTGCTGACCGACCCGGACTCCCCGGCGGGCTCGGCCCTGCGCGCGATCGCCGGGAAGCTGGGCGGCCGCCAGCGGGGCCTGTCGGGCCTGTCCCTGGGCATCACCCCGAGGAACAAGTTCTGACCCTGCCGTGCCACGCCACAGGGGCGCCGTCCTCGCCGACGGCGCCCCTGTGGCGTACCGGAACGTCCTGCCCGGGCAGCGCATGAACCTCTTTCGCTGACCTAGGCGTACGCCGTGATGTCCTTGACCGCGGCGAAACCGAGGCCGTACGCGCTCATTCCGCGGCCGTAGGCGCCCAGGTGGACGCCGGCCTCCGTGGTGCCGGCCAGGATCCAGCCGAACTCGGACTCCCGGTAGTGGAAGGAGGCCGCCACCCCGTCCACCGGGAGGGACAGCCGGGACCACTCCGGGCCGTCGAGGTCGTCGGCCAGCGCCCACGCCGTCTCGGTCTGCTGCTCCAGCCAGTCGTCGCGCAGGCCGTGGTCCATCTGGCCGGGCCAGGTGAACGAGAGCAGCCCCACCCCGGCCAGCCATGCCGCCGAGGAGACCGAGGTCGCCTCCAGCAGGCCCGTGCCGTCGGCGCTGCGCCGGGACGGCTGCGCGGCGACGGTCACCACGACCGCGAACTTCTCCCGCGTTTCACCGGCCGAGCCGGTCTCGCCGCGGACCGAGGGCTCGTCACCGTGCCCGATCGAACCGTGCTCGACGGCGCCGTCGGCCGCCGTGCCGACCTGCATCAGCCAGCGCGGTCCCGTGAACGCCTCGTCGAGGCCGTACCACGGGAAGGTCGCCCGCAGGTAACCGTCGACCGTACGCCGGGCGGAGGGGAGTTGCTCTCCGCCCTCCGCGACCGGCGCCTGCGCGCCCACCCGACTCGTCGTCTCCATCTGCCCGGACGCCTCCTCGCTCTCGTCGGACCGGGGAGGCCCGCCCCCCTTCGGGCGTACGCGTCCGGTCCGCACAACAACTCGGCAGCATATCCACACCGCTGGAAGCGGCAGGGCAGGCGCTTGGTGCGTGGGTCGCGCGAACGGCCTGTTCAGGCCGTGCGCGGGGGGCGTGCGCTATGACACGCGTCACGTGCACGGCGTACGTCCGCGTGCGCGTGTCGGCGGGATGGGGCTTACGTGGCGTCCGCGTCGAACGGCGGGCGGTCGTCGTCGCCCGGGGTCTCGGGCTTCTTGGTCATGTCGACGCGACCACCGGAGGTACCGCCGGAGGAGCCCCCGGAGTGGGACGACGAGGAGGACGCGCCGGTGTCACGGCTGTGGACGGCGTCCGTGACCTCGGCCATCTCCTTCTTCAGGTCGAAGCCGTTGCGGATCTCCTTCAGCCCCAGGTCCTCGTTGTCCAGCTGCTTGCGGATGAACGTCTTGGGGTTGAGGTCCTCGAACTCGAAGTCCTTGAACTCCGGACCCAGTTCGTTGCGGATGTCCTGCTTCGCGCTCTCCGAGAACTCGCGGATCTTCCGGATCGTGCGCATCACGTCCTGGATGACCTTCGGGAGCTTGTCCGGACCGAAGACGAGCACGGCGAGCACGATGATGGTCACCAGCTCCAGTGGCCCTATGTCATTGAACACCTGACGCTCCTCGCGAGTCCTCGGTCGCTCAACGGTACCCGGCGATCCCGTCCGACCGGTACCGTCCCCAGGTGAGACTTGTGTCAGTTCTGTTCCGCGGCGCCCAGGACGAGTGACACCTCCCGCGCGGTGCCGTCGCGTTCCACCGTGAGCCGCAGCCGGTCGCCGGGCCGGTGGGCGCGGATCTTGACGATCAGCTCCTCGCCGGTGTGCACGCGCTCCCCGCCGACCTCGGTGATGACGTCCCCCGCCCGCAGGCCGGCCCGCTCGCCGGGACCGCCCCTGCGGACGGCGGGGCCGCCGCCCGCGCTCGTGTCGTCGACACGGGCGCCGTCGCCGGTGTAGCCCAGGTCCAGGGTGACGCCGATCACCGGGTGCGTGGCACGGCCGTCGTGGATCAGTTCCTCGGCTACCCGCCTGGCCTGGTTGACCGGTATGGCGAAGCCGAGGCCGATGGAGCCGCCCTGGCCGCCGTCGGAGTCGGTGCCGCCGCCTGCGGAACGGATGGCGGAGTTGACGCCGATGACCCGGGCCCGGGAGTCGAGCAGCGGTCCGCCGGAGTTGCCCGGGTTGATCGGGGCGTCGGTCTGGAGGGCGTCGACGTACGACACGTCGCTGCCGTCGCTCTTCTCCCCGCCGGCCGTGATGGGCCGCTCCTTGGCGCTGATGATGCCGGCGGTGACCGTGCCCGCGAGGTCGAAGGGGGCGCCGATGGCCACGACGGGGTCGCCGACCCTGACGCGGTCGGAGTCGCCGAGGGGCAGCGGGGTGAGGCCGTGGACACCGTGCACCTGGACGACGGCGAGGTCGTAGCCGCTGTCCCGGCCGACGACCTCGGCCTTGACGGTGTCGCCGCTGCTGAACGTCACGGATATCTCGCCGCCCGACCCGGCGGGCTGGACGACGTGGTTGTTGGTGAGGATGTGACCCTCGGTGTCGAGCACGAAACCGGTGCCGGTGCCCGCCTCGTCGGCCCCCCTGACGTGCAGCGTCACCACGCTGGGCAGGGCGCGGGCGGCGATCCCGGCCACGCTGTCCGGCGCCCGCCCGGCCTGCGGCAGCCGCGCCCCTCCGCCGAGGGCGTCCTTTTCGACGTACGCGCCGACGGCACCGCCCACGGCCGCGGCGACGAGGGCGACGGCCAGGCTCCACACGAGCAGCCTCCGCCGCGCCCTCCGGCCGAGCTGCGACCCGACGGGCCCCCCAACGCCGGCCTGCTGCAACGGCCCCTGCACCGCGCCGGCCCAGGGGTCGTAGCGAGCCCAGGGGCCGGCGCCCGGGTCTCCGATCGCGACCGCCGGTACGGGAGGCGCCGACGGCGCGGGAACGGGCGCGCCGGGGGCCGGAGTCGTCGCCGGGTGCTGGACCGCCGGCGGGGACGGGGGCGTGGGGATGGTCGTGCCGGGGGCCGTCGCCGGGTGCTGGACTGGCGGGGCTTGGGGCGCGGGGACGGTCGACCCGGGGGCCGGAGCGGCCGCCGGATGCTGCACCGACGGGGCCGGGGGCGCTGGGACGGTCATGCCGTGGGCCGAGGCCGTCGCCGGATGCTGCATCGGCGAGGCCGCGAGCACGGGGCCGGCCGTCCCGGCGGCCGGAGTCGCCGCCGGACGGTGCACCGGCGGAGCCGCCGGCACGGGACCAGTCGCCCCCTGGGCCGGAACGGCCGCCGGGTGCTGCACCGGCGGGGCCGGGGCCCAGGGGCCGGGTTCGCCGTAGGGCGGGGTCCCGTAGGGGTCGGGGTCGTGCAGCGGCCTGGGGCGCTCATCGGGAGCCGCCCCGGCGGTCCCGGCGCCCGCCTCGGCCACCCCGGCTTGCGCCGCTACGGCCTCCCCTTCGGCCACCCCGGCTTCCTCCGCTACGGCCTCCCCCGCGTCGGCCGCCACGGCGTCCCGCTCGTCCACGTCGGGCAGCGGCGGCCGGGCCGGCTTGGCCAGTTCGAAGTCGCCGTCGGCCGTGGCGTTTTCCGGCGCGGCCCCCGCACTCCGGGTGGCCGGTGTCGTGCCCGCCGTTCCCTCCGGGCCGGCCACCGGCGGGACAGGGTTCCCCTCGTTCATGCTCTCCCCACGGCTGGCCACGACCGCGCGTCGCCCGCGGCCGTGGAACGTCGGCTGCCGCTCCCGGGGCGTCGCCGCGGGGCCGGCCTCACCGGATTCAACCAGGTCCGCGGGCCGTGGCGCAGTGGCCGGTCAGGGCGACGGGCGGGACGCGCTCGATGAGGTGGGGGCGTCGGGGTCGGCGGGTGTCAGCAGGCCGGAGCCGGTGGCCGCGACGGTGTCGGACCAGTCGGCGAGCGGCAGGGCCACGGTGTCGCCGAGCGGGCGTATCAGCGGGGAGACGGCCGCCGCGCCGGCCAGCACCGGAGCGGTCAGCCCGCGCACCGCCTCGCCGGGAGTCGGCACCCCGGGCAGCAGCGGCGCGGACAGCGTGGTCGGCGCCGCCGGGGCCGGGCCGGTCAGCGGGCCGCCCTGGGCGAGCAGCGGCCCGGCCGGGCGGCGGCGCTGGCTGTCCGGCGTGGCCGCGCCGCCCACCGGGCCGGTGCCGGCCGGACGGGCCGGGGTGACATTGCTGCCGGTGCCGGCGGAGCCCCGGGCGTCCGCGCTCAGGGCGCCGGGGACGGCGGTGGTCACACCGCCGAGGGCGATCGCGGCCAGCGACACCGCGCCGGCGGCGGCGAACGCGAACCGCAGTCCGCGCGAGGCGGAGCGCCCGTCGTCCGGGCGGCCGACGGGGTGGACGCGGAAGCCGCGGTCCCCGGGCGCGGGGACACCGTCCGGGAGGAAGCCGCGGGCTGGGACGTACCCGAACGGGAGGCGCTCGTCGCGCCTCACGCCGAGGGGTCCGGTGGCGCCGCCGAGGAGTCCGCCCCCGCCGGACGGCGTGCCACCGCCGTCCGGGTCACCTCCCCCGGGGAGCCCCTGGAGACGGGCCAGGAAGCTCGCCGACGGCGGGGGCGGGGCCGCCTCCGCGAACACGTTCTTCAGCGCGCGCTGGGCGTCCGCCTCCGCCTTGCACCGGGCGCAGGTCGCCAGGTGCGCGAGGACGCGCTCACGCGTCTCATGACCGAGTTCTCCGTCCACCAGGGCGGAGAGCCGGTCTCCCAGGTGCTGCTCTGCGAGGTGCGCCTTCCCGACAGGTTTCGGCCGTGTTCCACTCACGCGGTCGCGCCCCCTCCTCCCAGAGCGGGGACCTGGGCCAGGAAGGAGCGCCGCTCGGCCGCGCGGGCCTCCGGGGAGCGGTGTGCGAGGGCCTTGCGGAGCTGGGACCGGCCGCGGTGGATACGGGAGCGGACGGTGCCGAGCTTCACGCCGAGGGTCGCGGCGATCTCCTCGTAGGACAGGCCTTCGATGTCGCACAGGACGACGGCGGCGCGGAACTCGGGCGCGAGGGTGTCGAGGGCCTGCTGGACGTCGGCGTCGAAGTGGGCGTCGTTGAACAGCTGCTGCGGGGTGGGCTCGCGGCTGGGCAGGCGCTCGGCCGCGTCCTCGCCGAGGGCGTCGAAGCGGATGCGCTGCTTGCGCCGGACCATGTCCAGGAAGAGGTTCGTGGTGATGCGGTGCAGCCAGCCCTCGAAGGTGCCGGGCGAGTACGTCGACAGGGAGCGGAAGACGCGGACGAAGACCTCCTGGGTGAGGTCCTCCGCGTCGTGCTGGTTGCCCGTCAGGCGGTAGGCGAGACGGTAGACCCGGCCGCTGTGCGTGCTGACGATCTCGTCCCACGTGGGCGGAGTCCACGCCTGCGCGTCCGCGTCGGTGGCGAAGGTCGCGGTCTGGGCCTCGCCGGCGGCGAGACGGGTGGCGTGGCTGTCAGCGGTGTCGGTCACGGATTTCGGCCTGCCCGCCGACCCGAGGAAGCGCCGCAGCACTCCGCCCCGGTCCCCGGGCGCAGCCGCACCTCCCCTGTCGGCTCTGGTGGTGTCCAGTGGAGCCCCTACCATAGCCACCTCGCCCGTTAGCTCCGGATAAGCGGTTTTACGAGAATTTGATACACGCTGATACGGCTCATCCGGCTGCGTCAGCAGTTGCTCGGCACCCTGGTCCACCTCTCGCCCCCCGTCGCGTCCCCGACCACCGGCTCATCCTGCTAAACGCCCGGTCCCATCTGCGGGTTCCCGACGCCAACGGATACAGTCACGCCCAGGCAACCACGGGGACAGGAGAGGGTCATTAGCGGCAACCGGCAGACGAGCTGGGCGTTCGCCGACGCCTTTGTCGCCGAGGACGAAGCGCTGCGCTGGGCCCGGGAGCGGGCCCGCGAGGCAGGGCTGCGCTCGGTGTCGCCCAGCACGGGCGCCGCGCTGCGACTGCTGGCCGCCTCCGTGGACGCGAAGGCGGTCGCGGAGATCGGTACGGGCTGCGGGGTGTCCGGGATGCACCTGCTGCACGGGATGCGGCCGGACGGGGTGCTCACCACGGTGGACCCGGAGCCGGACCACCAGCAGTTCGCCCGGCAGGCCTTCCGCGTCTGCGGCTTCGCCAGCAACCGGGCCCGGTTCATCCCCGGCCGCGCGCTGGACGTGCTCCCGCGGCTCGCCGACGCCGGCTACGACCTCGTCTTCTGCGACGGCGACCGGCTGGAGTACCCGGACTACCTCGCCGAATCGTTGCGTCTGCTGAGGCCGGGCGGCCTGGTCGTCTTCGAGGGCGTGTTCGCCAACGGCCGCACGGTCGACTCGGGGCCGCAGCCGACCGAGGTGCTGCGGCTGCGCGAGCTGCTGCGCACCGTCCGGGAGAGCCCGGAGCTGGTGTCCTCGCTGCTGCCGGTGGGCGACGGCCTGCTGTGCGCCGTCAAGCGCTGAGGCCGCGGGCACGGGCGGCGGGACGCGGCTGCCCCGACACCGCGTACGATGCCGGGGCAGCCGGTAGGACAGGATGACTGGGACGTCAGACGACGACCTTCTTGAGGGCGTCGCCGAGCGCCTCGGCCTCGTCAGGGGTCAGCTCCACGACGAGTCGACCGCCGCCTTCGAGCGGAACGCGCATGACGATGCCCCGCCCCTCCTTGGTCACCTCGAGCGGGCCATCGCCCGTCCGCGGCTTCATGGCCGCCATGCTCGTTCCCCTTCCTGAAACCAGCTCATCGTCTGCCGACGGCCCCGCGAGGGCAGCCGCCATCCACAACGGACACGCGACACCGGCATCGAACACATTGCTTCCCAGCCATTATCCCGCATCCCAGGACCCGATGACCAACATCAGTCGGCATCGCTTGGGCAACGCGCGCGAGCAAAACCACCCAATTCGGCGATGTGACTGCGATACTTCGCCGCCCCGCGGAGATCGGTCGCGCGGATCCGTCGCGGTTTTCTTTGACGCAGGTCACACGTCCGGTCCGGCTCCCGGGCGGCGATCTCCGCCATGCTGTCCCCATACAGGGGCGTACCGAGCGGTACGTCACCAGCCGCGACACCGGAGGGGACCGCCATGGCCGACACCGTGCTCTACGAGGTGAGCGACGGACTCGCGACGATCACGCTGAACCGCCCCGAGGCGATGAACGCGCTGAACATCGCCACCAAGGTCGCCCTCAGGGAGGCGGCGGAATCCGCGGCCGGCGACACGGCCGTACGGGCGATCCTGCTGACCGCGGCCGGGGACCGGGCGTTCTGCGTGGGCCAGGACCTCAAGGAGCACATCGGGCTGCTCGCGTCGGACCGTGAGACCGGGTCGGGGCAGACGATGAGCACGGTCAAGGAGCACTACAACCCGATCGTGCGGGCCCTCGCCGGGGCGTCGAAGCCGGTGGTGGCGGCGGTGAACGGCGTCGCGGCCGGGGCCGGGTTCGGTTTCGCGCTCGCCGCGGACTACCGCGTGGTGGCCGACACCGCCTCCTTCAACACGTCGTTCGCGGGCGTGGCCCTCACCGCCGACTCCGGCATCTCCTGGACGCTGCCCCGGGTGATCGGCCCGGGCCGCGCCGCCGACCTGCTGCTGTTCCCGCGCAGCATCGGCGCGCGGGACGCGCTGGAGCTGGGCATCGCCAACCGGGTCGTACCGGCGGCCGAGCTGCGCGCCGAGGCCGAGCAGGTGGCGCGGGCGCTGGCCGAGGGGCCGACGGTGGCGTACGCGGCGCTCAAGGAGGCGGTGGCCTTCGGTCTGACGCACTCGCTGGAGGAGACCCTGCAGAAGGAGGACGAACTCCAGACGCGGGCGGGGCGGTCCGAGGACCACGCGATCGCCGTACAGGCGTTCGTGAACAAGGAGAAGCCCAAGTACCTCGGCCGCTGAGTCCGCCGGGTCCGCGGGGCCGCCGGACCGGCGCGGCCCCGCGCCCTCCTACGGGGTGCTGCGGGCCGCGCAGGCCTCCAGGTGGTCGTCGACCAGGCCGCACGCCTGCATCAGCGCGTACGCCGTCGTCGGGCCGACGAACCGGAGCCCCCGCTTCTTCAGCGCCTTGGACAGGGCCGTCGACTCCGGGGTCACCGCCGGGACGTCCGCGAGGGTCCGCGGGGCCGGCCGGCCGGCCGGGTCGGGGGCGTGGGACCAGATCAGCTCGTCCAGCTCGCCCTCGGCCCAGTCGGCGAGCACGCGCGCGTTGGCGAGGGTCGCGTCGACCTTGGCGCGGTTGCGGATGATGCCCGGGTCGGCCAGCAGGCGCTCGCGGTCGGTGTCGGTGAAGGCGGCGACCTTCTCGATGCGGAAGCCGGCGAAGGCCGCGCGGAAGCCGGGGCGGCGGCGCAGGATCGTGATCCACGACAGGCCCGACTGGAAGGCCTCCAGGCTGAGCCGCTCGAAGAGGGCGTCGTCGCCGTGGACCGGGCGGCCCCACTCCTCGTCGTGGTACGCCACGTAGTCCTCGGTGGACAGGGCCCAGGGGCAGCGCAGGACGCCGTCCGGCCCGGCGAGGGCCGCTCCCGTGCTCATCGCCGCTCCTCCGTGCCCTCGCCCTGCTCCGGACGGGATTGGTGGACGTGCGCCGCCGCGGCTCTGGCGCCGGCCAGCGCGGACTCCAGGTCGGCGATCCGGGCGTCCCGCTCGGCCAGTTCGGCGGCGAGCCGGCCGAGGGCGTCGTCGACGTCGGACATGCGGTAGCCGCGCGGGGCGAGCGGGAAGCGCAGGCTCTCCACGTCCGCGCCGCTCACCGGGCGGTCCGCGGGCAGCGGGTCCTGCAGCCGCTCCGGCGCCACCTCGGGCAGCGGGGCGCTCTCACCGCCCCCCACCACGGCCAGGGTCACCGTGGCGACCACGACGGCCAGCGCGACGACCAGGAACAAGAACATCACCATCGCCTTAGGGTCCCCACGCTCCGTGCCGGACGTTGTGCCGGACGCTGAAACTGTCAGGCTCCGATCGTGCCATGCGGGTCCGACAGTTAGGGTCACAGGCGGCCGTAACTGCGGAACGTACAAGGAGAGGTCACAGCGGATGCTCAGGCTGGGCAGGCGGGAATTCGGCCCGCACGAGCCGGTGATCATGGCGATCGTGAACCGGACGCCGGACTCCTTCTACGACCGGGGAGCCACCTTCCGCGACGAGCCGGCCCTCGCGCGCGTGCGGCAGGCGGTGGCCGAGGGCGCCGAGATCATCGACATCGGCGGGGTCAAGGCCGGGCCCGGCGAGGAGGTCTCGGCCCAGGAGGAGGCGCGCCGCACGGTCGGGTTCGTGGCGGAGGTACGGCGCCGGTTCCCCGACGTGGTCATCAGCGTGGACACCTGGCGGGCCGAGGTCGGCGAGGCCGTGTGCGAGGCGGGCGCGGATCTGCTGAACGACGCCTGGGGCGGGGTCGACCCGGGGCTCGCGGAGGTCGCGGCGCGGTACGGGGCGGGGCTGGTGTGCACGCACGCGGGGGGCGCGCAGCCGCGGACGCGTCCGCACCGGGTGACGTACGACGACGTCATGGCCGACATCCTGGACGTGACCCTCGGGCTGGCCGAGCGGGCGGTGGCGCTCGGGGTGCCGCGGGAGTCCGTGCTGATCGATCCCGGGCACGACTTCGGGAAGAACACCCGGCACAGCCTGGAGGCGACCCGGCGGCTGGACGAGATGGTGGCGACGGGCTGGCCGGTGCTGGTGTCGCTGTCGAACAAGGACTTCGTGGGCGAGACGCTGGACCGGCCGGTGAAGGAACGCCTGATCGGTACGTTGGCGACGACCGCGGTCTCCGCCTGGCTCGGGGCGCGGGTGTACCGGGTGCACGAGGTGGCCGAGACCCGTCAGGTGCTGGACATGGTCGCGTCCCTCGCCGGCCACCGGGCCCCCGCCGTGGCACGCCGGGGCCTGGCCTAGGCAGGCACCCGGGGGGGACCCCGGGTGCCTGGCCGGTGCTAGCGGGCCGCCTCCTTGGAGACCAGGGCGACCGCCTCGTCCACCTCGTCCGTGACGTGGAACAGGAGGAGGTCCTTCTCCGCGGCCTTGCCCTGGGCCACCGGCGTGTTCCTCAGCCAGTCCACCAGGCCGCCCCAGTACGCGCTGCCGAAGAGGACGATCGGGAAGCGGGTGACCTTCTGGGTCTGGACCAGGGTGAGGGCCTCGAAGAGTTCGTCGAGCGTGCCGAGGCCGCCGGGCAGGACCACGAAACCCTGGGCGTACTTCACGAACATCATCTTGCGGACGAAGAAGTACCGGAAGTTCAGCCCGATGTCGACGTACGGGTTCAGCCCCTGCTCGAAGGGCAGCTCGATGCCGAGACCGACCGAAGTGCCGCCCGCCTCGCACGCCCCCTTGTTGGCCGCCTCCATGGCTCCCGGACCGCCGCCGGTGATGACCGCCCAGCCGGCCTCCACCAGGCCGCGGCCGAGCCGCACCCCGGCGTCGTACTCCGGCGAGTCCACCGGTGTCCGTGCCGAGCCGAACACGCTGATGGCGGGCGGGAGTTCGGCCAGGGTGCCGAAGCCCTCGATGAACTCCGACTGGATGCGCAGGACCCGCCAGGGGTCGGTGTGCACCCAGTCCGTGGGGGCACGCTCGTCCAGCAGCCGCTGGTCGGTCGTGCTGGACGTCACCTGACCCCGCCGTCGGAGGACCGGTCCGAGCCGCTGCTCGTCCGGCGGCTGCTTCTTCCCCTCGGGGTTTCCGGTAGCCATGTGCGCTCCCTCCGCTTGCCGGTAGTTCGATCTCAGACTAGATCCACGCGGGTTACGGAGGGAGGACCGGCGCGTGTCCGGCACGCGCCGACGCGTTCCCGGACGGCGTCTAGGCGGTGAGCCAGGCGCGCAGGCGCTCCTCGCCCGCGAGGATCTCCGCCGTCTCCACCCGCTCGTCGCGCTTGTGGGCCAGGTGCGGGTTGCCGGGGCCGTAGTTGACCGCGGGGACGCCGAGCGCGGAGAAGCGGGAGACGTCCGTCCAGCCGTACTTGGGCTTCGGGGTGCCGCCCACCGCCTCGATGAAGGCCGCCGCGGCCGGGTGGGAGAGCCCGGGCAGCGCGCCGGGGCTGTGGTCGTCCACCACGAACTCCTCCACACCGCAGTCCGCGAACACCTCGCGGACGTGCGCGATCGCCTCCTCCTCGGTGCGGTCGGGGGCGTAGCGGAAGTTGACCGTGACCACGCACTCGTCCGGGATGACGTTCCCGGCCACTCCCCCGCCGATGCCCACCGCGTTCAGGCCCTCGCGGTACTCCAGGCCGTCGATGACCGGCCGGCGGGCCTCGTAGGAGGCCAGGCGGGCCAGGATCGGGGCCGCCGCGTGGATGGCGTTGGCACCCATCCAGCCGCGCGCCGAGTGGGCCCGCTCGCCCCTGGTGCGCAGCAGCACCCGCAGCGTGCCCTGGCAGCCGCCCTCCACCTCGCCGTCGGAGGGCTCCAGCAGGACCGCGAAGTCCCCGGCCAGCCAGTCCGGGTGGGCCTCGGCGACGTGCCGGAGGCCGTTGAGGTGGGCGGCGACCTCCTCGTTGTCGTAGAAGACGAAGGTCAGGTCGCGGTTGGGGGCGGGGACCGTGGCCGCGATGCGCAACTGCACCGCCACGCCCGACTTCATGTCGCAGGTGCCGCAGCCCCACAGCACGCCGTCCTCGTCGAGCCGCGAGGGCACGTTGTCGGCGATCGGCACGGTGTCGATGTGACCGGCCAGGATCACGCGTTCGGCGCGGCCCAGGTTCGTGCGGGCGACCACGTTGTTGCCGTGGCGGTCGACCGTGAGGTGCGGCAGGGCGCGCAGGGCGGCCTCGACGGCGTCCGCGAGGGGCTTCTCGGTGCCGCTCTCGGACGGGAAGTCCACGAGCTGCGCGGTGAGCGCGGCGGCGTCCAGCGTGAGATCAAGGGAGGTGTCGGCCATGCTCACGACCCTAGCGCTCCGCGCCGCCCGGGCCGGAGCGCGCGTGCGGCCGGCCTTCCCGTACCCCCGGCGGGGGGCCGGCGGGGCTCCAGTACCTTGTACGCGTGTCAGAGCCGTCCCCCACCCGTCCCAAGCGCCGCGCCCGTCTCCTGCGTGTCTGCGCGGCCCTGTTGGTCCTGTGCGGTGTCGCCGCGTACCTGGTGGTGCAGTACGTCACCGGTGGCGGGGCGCGCGGCTGCAAGGTGGTCGCGGCCTCCGGTGACGGGGCGTCGTACGCGTTCACGCCCGAGCAGGCGGTGAACGCGGCGACCATCGCCGCCGTCGGCACCGGGCGCGGGATGCCCGAGCGGGCCGTGGCGATCGCGCTGGCGACCGCGCTGCAGGAGTCGGGGCTGCGCAACATCGAGCACGGCGACCGGGATTCGCTGGGCCTGTTCCAGCAGCGGCCCTCGCAGGGCTGGGGCACGAAGCGGCAGATCATGGACCCGGCGTACGCGGCGGGCATCTTCTACGCCCATCTGGCGAAGGTGCCGGACTACCCGCGGCTGCCGCTGACGGTGGCCGCGCAGCGGGTGCAGCACAGCGGCTACCCGGAGGCGTACGCCAAGCACGAGACGGACGCCACGCTGCTCGCCGCGGCCCTGACCGGGCGGGCGGCGGCCTCCCTGACCTGCGACGGGCGTCCGCGGGGCGACGCCTCGGCGACCGGTCCCGACGCGGTGCGCCGGGCGCTGGTACGGGACTTCGGGCGGGACGCGCTCCAGGAGACCGGTGCGGTGGTGGGCGGGACACCGGTGCCGTCGCCGTCCCCGTCGCCGAGTGTCACCGCGACCGCGCACGGGCGGACGGTGACGGTCCCGGTGCCGGAGGGCACGCGGCGGGACGCGAGCGGGCGCGGCGAGCGGGAGCGGGGCTGGCAGCTCGCGCAGTGGGCGGTCGCCAAGTCCTCGGTGCTGCACATCGAACGGGTGTCGTACGCGGGGCGGGAGTGGACCGCGGGGAGCGGTGGCGACACGTGGCGGACGGCCGGTTCGCAGGGGGCCGCGGGGCCGGAGAGGTCCGTGGGCGCCGTCCGGATCGTGGCCGGACAGTAGTACGGCCCGTCACTCCGGCGGGTTGTGCGGGGTGGGTGCGTCCGGCGGTGGGAGCGGGTGGCGTGTCCGAGGGCGCGTTCCCCGTGAAATCAAGGGGTGGAAGGATTCTGCGGATCGTTCCGCGGACGTCCTTTGCCCGTTTTTATCCACACCTGATAATGCGATGCGTTATCCATTCTTTACCCGGGGCGTCCGCAACCTTCGCGGGCTTCGAGCGGTAGTCACGGCGTCCGAGCCGGACACGGACTCGGGACACACACCGTTTTCCTCCCGTCGAATGGAGCATCATGACCCTCCCCCTGACCCGCCGGATCGCCCGTGCCGCGCTGCTCGTCGCAGCGGGAGCGGCCGCCGGGGTCGGTGCGGCCGGCTCCGCCGGAGCGGCCACGAACCTGCCGGTGGCCACCCCGAACCTGGGCGGTCTGACCGCGCTGGACGGGGCGCACGTCGGCAACACCGTCGAAGGCGCCGCGAGCGGCGTCACCTCGGTCGCGGGCGGCGCGGGCGGCCAGGCGGTCAAGCAGGCGGTGCCGGCCGCGGGCAGGACCGGCGGCGGTGCCGTGGGCGTCCTGGGGAACGCCGCCACCGGTGCGGCCAAGGGTGGGCTGCCGACGGACTCGCTCACCAAGGGCGGCCTGCCGACCTCGTCCCTGCCGACCTCGTCGCTGCCGACGTCGTCCCTGCCGGCCAAGGGCCTGCCGCTGGGCGGCTGAGCCCCGCTTCCACGGCCGACGGGGCCCGGGATCGTCTCCCGGGCCCCGTCGGCCTTCGCGTGTCAGCGGTGGTTCACAGGCGGGAGACCGCGGCCCGGACGCGTTCGTCCGTCGCCGTGAAGGCCACGCGGACGTGGTTCCCGCCCGCCTCGCCGTAGAAGTCGCCCGGCGCCACCAGGATGCCCCGGGCGGCGAGGTCGGCGACCGTGGTCCAGCAGGACTCGTCCCGGGTGGCCCACAGGTAGAGGCTGGCCTCGCTGTGCTCGATGCGGAAGCCGGCCGCCAGGAGTGCCGCGCGCAGGGCCTCGCGGCGGGCCGCGTAGCGCGCGCGCTGCTCGTGCACGTGGGCGTCGTCGCCGAGCGCCGCCACGACCGCGGCCTGGGTCGGCGCGGAGGTCATCATGCCGCCGTGCTTGCGGATCTCCAGCAGCGGGCCCAGGACGGCCGGGTCACCGGCGACGAAGGCCGCGCGGTAGCCCGCCAGGTTGGACCGCTTGGACAGCGAGTGGACGGCGACGAGGCCGTCGTAGGAACCGCCGTTGACGTCCGGGTGCAGCACCGAGACCGGGTCGGCCTCCCAGCCCAGCTCCAGGTAGCACTCGTCGGACAGGACCAGGACGCCGTGGGCGCGGGCCCAGGCGACGATGTCCGTCAGCTCCCGCTTGCCGAGGACCCGGCCCGTCGGGTTGGACGGGGTGTTCAGCCAGAGCAGCTTCAGCCCGGCCGGGTCCAGGTCGCGCGGGTCGTCGTAGACCTCGTGGTCCGCGCGGGCGAGGCGGGCGCCGACCTCGTAGGTGGGGTAGGCCAGGCGCGGGTAGGCGACCCTGTCGCCGGGGCCGAGGCCGAGCTGGGTCGGCAGCCAGGCCACCAGTTCCTTGGAGCCGACGACCGGCAGCACATGGCGGTGGGTGACCCCGCGGGCGCCCAGGCGGCGCTCCAGCCAGCCGGTGATCGCGTCGCGCAGGGCCGGGGTGCCCCAGACGGTCGGGTAGCCCGGGGAGTCGGCCGCGTCGATCAGGGCCTTCTGCACCAGCTCGGGGACCGGGTCGACCGGGGTGCCGACGGAGAGGTCGACGATGCCGTCCGGGTGGGCCTCGGCCGTCTTCTTGTACGGGGCCAGCTTGTCCCACGGGAAGGCGGGCAGGCGGTCGGAGACTGCGGACACGGGAATCAGGCTCACTTTCCTACGGTGCGGCAAACGCCTCGGTCCCGTACGGCGGTGATCGGGACGATCGGGCCGTACGGGACCGAGGCGGCGCGGTATGGCGGCCGCTTGGCGCTCAGACGGTCACTCGCCCTGCGGCGGCAGCGCGGCGATGAACGGGTGGTCCCGCTCGATCAGACCCAGCTTGCTGGCACCGCCGGGCGAGCCGAGCTCGTCGAAGAACTCGACGTTCGCCTTGTAGTAGTCCTTCCACTCCTCCGGAGTGTCGTCCTCGTAGAAGATCGCCTCGACCGGGCAGACCGGCTCACAGGCACCACAGTCGACGCATTCGTCCGGGTGGATGTACAAGGACCGCTGGCCCTCGTAGATGCAGTCGACCGGGCACTCCTCGATGCACGCCTTGTCCTTCACGTCGACACAAGGCTGCGCGATGACGTAGGTCACGCTGTCGTTCCTCCTCGATAGGGCGCTGGCGGGCCTCCTCAGGCTCCGCCGCCTGGCGCGCGGGAGCGCGGCGTCGTCGATGCCCGCCCCTAGTATCTCCGTTCCGGAGCGTGATCCGAACAGGAGGGGTGAACCGACCAGTGGAATTCTCGGCGAAAGGACGCCTGGAGGTCCGAATCACCCCTGCTGACGTGGGCAAACGGGTCTCCGTACGACGCTTGGGCGAACCCGGTCCCGCATCGGAGAAGTTCACCGACACGGTGGGTGTTCTCACATCATGGAACACGGGCGTGCTCATGATCACACGGCGGGACGGTGAAACGGTACGGATTCCGGAGAACACGCTGGTGGCGGGCAAGGTGGTGCCGGCCGCACCGGCGCGGCGCCGGGGTCCCGCCGCCACGTACCCGGAACTCGCCCGTGTCACCGCGCGCGCCTGGCGGCCGGTGGAGAGCGAGCGGCTGGGCGAGTGGGAGCTGCGGGCGGCCGGCGGGTTCACGCGCCGGGCCAACAGCGTGCTGCCGCTCGGCGATCCCGGTCTGCCGCTGGACACGGCCCTGGCGGCCGTGCGCCGCTGGTACGGCGAGCGGGGCCTGCCCGCCTACGTGCAGACCGCGACCGGCGCCGAGGGCACGCAGGAGGTGCTGTGCGCGGAGCTGGAGCGGCGCGGCTGGGTGCGCGAGGTGACCGCCGAGCTGTGGACCGGGGCGGTGGCGCCGGTCGCGGACCGGGCCGGCGGCGCGGGGGTGGTCCTGTCCCGGACGGCGGACGAGGCGTGGCTGGCCCGGTACCGGCGCAAGGGGATCGGCGAGGTGGCCCTGCGGGTGCTCGGCGGAGGCCCGTCGGTGTGGTTCGCGTCCGTGCCCGGCGCCGGCGAGGGTGAGCCGCCGGCGGCGATCGGCCGGTGTGTCGTGGACGGGCGGTGGGCCGGGTTCGCCGCGGTGGAGGTGGACCCCGGGCGGCGGCGGCAGGGGCTGGCCACCGAGGTGATGGCCGCGCTGGCCCGGCGCGCCCTGGACGAGGGCGCCTCGGCGGCCTGGCTCCAGGTGGAGACGGACAACGAGGGCGGCCGGGCCCTGTACCGCGCCCTCGGCTTCCTGCCGCACCACGCCTACCACCACTACCGGGCCCCCGGGGAGCACGGCGGCCGGGAGGCGGACCGGAGGACGGACACCGAGCCGCCCGGCGGACCGGAGGCATCCGTCCGCGCCGGGCGCCCGTAGAACGCGCCGTGGAAGGGCATGAGCCTGGCATGAACCACCCGTATCTCCCGCCCCCGTACCCGCCCCCGCCGGAACGTTCCGCCGAGCTGCGGCGGCGGTTCGCCGAGGAGGCCAGGGCCGAGCGGCCGGACATCTCGGCGCTGTGCCTGCTGATCGGCGCGGAGGCGGACGGCTCGCTGGACGAGACCGGCATCGACGCCGCACAGGCCGAGCTGGACCGGCTGGCGGGCGAGCTGCCCTACCGGCCGGGCGGGCCGCGCGCGTGGGCGGAGGCCGTACACCGGCTGCTCGGCGCCCGCTACGCGTTCCACGGGACGCCCGGCGACTACCAGCGGCTGGAGTCCTCCCTGCTGCACGAGGTGCTGCGGCGGCGGCGCGGGCTGCCGATCCTGCTGTCGGTGGTGTGGCTGGAGGTCGCGCGGCGGGCGGGCGCCCCGGTGTACGGGGTCGCGCTGCCGGGGCACTTCGTGGTCGGGTTCGGCACGGCGGACGAGCAGGTGCTGGCCGATCCGTTCGACGGCGGCCGGGTGCTGACCGGGACGGACGCCGAGTTGCTGGTGGCGGGCTCGACGGGCGCGCCGCTGGACCCCTCGATGCTGGAGCCGGCGCCGCCGCTGGACGTCGTACAGCGCATCCTGAACAACATCCGGGCGTGGGCGGCGGCGCGGCCGGAGCGGTCCGATGTCGCTCTGCGGGCCGTGGAGCTGGCGCTGCTCATCCCCTCGCACCCGGCGCGGCTGCGCTACGAGCGAGGGCAACTGCTGGTGCAGCGCGGGCAGTTCGTCGCCGGTGCCGAGGAACTGGAGCACTATGCCGACCTGATCGAGGTGGTGGACGAGTCGGCCGCGCGCAAGGTGCGCCAGGAGGCGGGCACGGCACGGGCCAAGCTCAACTGAGCCCGGCGGTCACAGCCATCCCTTGTCGCGGGCGATGCGTACCGCCTCGGCCCGGTTGCGTGCCGCCAGCTTCTGGATGGCGGTGGAGAGGTAGTTGCGGACCGTGCCCTGCGAGAGGTGCAGGGCCCGGGCCAGTTCGGCGTTGGTGGAGCCGTCGGCCGCCGCGCGGAGCACCTCGCGTTCGCGTTCGGTGAGCGGGTTCGCGCCCTCGGCGAGCGCGGCGGCGGCCAGCGTGGGGTCGATGACCCGCTCGCCGGCCAGCACCTTGCGGATCGCCTCGGCGAGCTGAGCGGCCGGGGCGTCCTTGACGAGGAAGGCGTCGGCGCCCGCCTCCATGGCGCTGCGCAGGTAGCCGGGCCGGCCGAAGGTGGTGAGGACGACCAGTCTGACCCGCGGGAACTCCCTGCGCACCCGGGCCGCGGCCTCGATGCCGGTGCAGCCGGGCATCTCTATGTCGAGCAGTGCGACGTCCACGCCGTGCGCGCCGACCGCCGCGAGCACCTCGTCGCCGCGCGCGACCTGGGCGACGACCTCGATGTCGTCCTCCAGGCCGAGCAGCGCGGCCAGCGCCTCGCGGACCATCGACTGGTCCTCGGCGAGGAGGACCTTGATCGTGCTCGTCATGCCCCGGATCCTACGTCGGCCCCGGGGGCCGTGGGCACGCGGGCGACCAGCCGGAACCCGTGCCTGACCCGGCCCGCCTCCAGGCTGCCGCCGGCCTTCTCCAGCCGCTCGGTCAGCCCGGTCAGGCCGTTGCCGGGGCCCGCGCCCGAGCCGCCGGACCCGTCGTCCTCGACGCACAGTTCGAGCACCGGGCCGTCCAGGGTCTGGCGGCGCAGCAGCCCGACGGCGCAGCGGCCGGCGCCGCTGTGCCGGACCACGTTGGTGACCGCCTCGCGCAGCGCCCAGGCGAGCGCGGCCTCGGCCTCCTCGGGGACGCCGGCGAGGTCGGGGTCGGCGGGCACCTCGGCCGCGACCCCGGCGGCGGCCAGGGCGACCTGGGCGCCGGCGAGTTCGGCGGCGAGCCTGGGCCGCCGGTAGCCGGTGACGGCCTCCCGGACGTCGACCAGGGCCTGCCGGCTGACCTGTTCGATGTCGGCGACCTGCTGGGCCGCCTTGTCGGGGTGGCCGGGCAGCATCCGGCCGGCCAGCTCGCTCTTCAGCGTGATCAGCGACAGCGAGTGGCCGAGCAGGTCGTGCAGGTCGCGGGCGAGGCGCAGGCGCTCCTCGTTGGCGGCGAGCTGGGCGACGGTGGCCCGGGCCTTGCGCAACTCGATCGTCGTGCGGACGAGTTGGCCTACACCGGTCATCGCGAATCCGATCAGCAGCACCAGGAACAGCAGGCCGCGGGCCTCCTTCTCGTCCGAGTGCAGGCCCACGAGGTACATCACCAGGCCGGAGGCCGGGATGGCCCAGTAGGCCGCCCGCAGGGGCAGGGTGGCCCCCCAGGCGACCGCCAGGTAGACGAAGAGGCCCAGCCAGGCGCGGCCCAGGGCGTAGGCCAGTACGGGGGCGAGGACGCCGAGGACGCCGCCCAGCGTGAGCACGACCCGCGGGGTGAAGGGCCGGCCGATGTTGCGGTACACCAGCGCCAGGTAGACCCCGACGAAGACGGTGAGGCCGAGCGAGCCGGCCACGGTCGCGCCGGTGCCGTGTCCGCCGTTGACCAGGTCCTCGACCGGCGAGCTGAGGAAGACCAGCCAGATCCCGATCCACAGCGTCTTGACCAGCACCTGGCGCCGGTTGCCCGGCGGCCAGCCCACTGGTGTGTGGCTCGGCATCCCGGTCCGGTCCTCGGTCATCGTGCTCACGCCTTCAGCGTGTCCTTCCGGTACAGCCAGGCCGCGCCGCCCGCGAACAGGACGAACGAGACGGCGAGGACGGCGAGGTCCTGTGCCTGCGGGGCCTGGCTCTGCTCTATCGCCCGTCCCAGGGAAGCGTACGCGTGGGTGGGCAGCCACTTGGCGATGTCCTGCAGCCACTGCGGGAAGGTGGTCGTCGGCATCCACAGGCCGCCCAGCATGGACAGACCGAAGTAGATGATCATGGTGATGGGGCGGACGGCGTCCCCGCTGGCGAGGTAGCCGAGGGCGACGCCGAGCGCGGCGAACACCAGGCTGCCGGCCCAGATGGCACCGCTCAGGGCGAACCACTGCCAGGCGTCCAGACGTACGTCCTTCACCGCCGCGGCGACCACGAACACGACCAGGATGGCCGGCAGGCTCACCACGGCCGCGCTGGCGGTCTTGGCGAGGACGTAGCCGCGCCCGGGCAGGGTGGTCAGCCGCAGCTGCCGTACCCAGCCGCTCTCGCGTTCCTTGGCGATGCGCTCGCTGTTGCCCATCAGGACGGCGGTCAGGGCCCCGAAGGAGGCCATGGAGACCATCATGTACGTCGGCAGGGTGAGGCCCGTGCCGTCGATCGTGGTGCGGCTGTCGGCGTTGCCCGCGACGAGCAGGAACAGTCCCGCGGGGTAGATCACGGAGAAGAACAGGAACTTGCGGTTGCGCAGGGCGCGGGTGATCTCCAGCTTGATCAGGCTGTTCACGACTGCTTGGCCTCCTCGGCCTCCGTGATGGCGACGAAGGCCTGCTCCAGACCGAGCCCGGCGACTTCGAGATTGCGGGGGTAGACACCGAGGCCGTACAGGGCGTGCACGGTCGCGTCGGCGTCGGACGACTGGATGCGGACCGTCTGGCCCGACACGTCGAGGGAGGTCAGGAACGGCAGGTCCCGCAGGGCGGTCTCGTCGATGCGGCCCTCCAGGTCGAAGGCGACGCGGCGGGCGCCCGCCTTGGCCTTGATCTCGGCGGCGGTGCCGTCGGCGAGCAGCCGCCCCCGGTGCAGCACCAGCACCCGGTCGGCGATGGCGTCGGCCTCTTCCAGGTAGTGGGTGGCGAAGAGGACCGTACGGCCCTGGTCGGCCTGTTCGCGCATGGTGGCCCAGAAGGACTGGCGGGCGGAGACGTCCATGCCGGTGGTCGGCTCGTCCAGGATGATCAGGTCGCTGTCGCCGGCGGTGGCGAGGGCGAACCGGACCCGCTGGGCCTGGCCGCCGGAGAGCTTGTCGACCTTGCGGTCGGCGATCTGTGCGATGCCGGCCCGGGCCAGCACGTCGGACACCGGGTACGGCCGCGGGTGCAGCGAGCAGCCCAGCTGCACCATCTCGGCCACGGTGACGCCGTCCATCAGGCCGCCGCTCTGGAGCATCGCGCCGACCCGGCCGGCCACGATCGCCTCGCGCGGGCTCGTGCCGAACAGGCTCACCGTGCCGCTGTCGGCCTGCTTGAGCCCGAGGAGCAGGTCCAGGGTGGTGGACTTGCCGGCCCCGTTGGGGCCGAGGAGGGCGACGGTCTCGCCCGGGTACAGCCGGAGCGAGAGGCCGTCCACGGCCCGCACGCTCCCGTACGTCTTGGTCACCTGGTCGAACCCGACCACCGGGGTGGTGGTTCCGGGTGCCGCTGTCGTCGTCATGGGTCCATGCTGGCCGAAACGGCGGCGGTGCCGGCAGTGTCGGCGGTCCTGGGTGCCGGATGACAGATGTCACCCGGATCGGGTGACGGTACGGCGAGGGGGCGCCCCTCTTGAGGAAAGGGCGCCCCCCTGGAAGCGGCCGGCCGGGCCCGCTCGAGCCGACCTGGTCCGGAAGGAAGTACCTAGCTGGGGTTGGTGTCGATGACCCCGGTCCGCTCCGCGGCCGTCTTGCCGCGCAGTGCCTTGCGCAGCGCCGCGACGACGTCCTCCGGCAGGACGCCCCGCTTCCCGGTCGCGGTCTGGATCTGCACGCCGTCGAAGGTGCTGCCGTAGGCGTTCTTGAGCGCCTTGAGGTCGTACGTGTCCACGAGCTTGCCGTCGACGGCTTTGAAGCTGATGATCTTCGGCAGCGACAGCGGGCCGAACGGGATGCTGTGCACCGCGTCGGTCTGCACCCGGACCAGGCCGGACATCGCGGGCTTGGCGAACTCCCTCAGCTCCCGGTCGACCTCGGCGTTCGACACCGTGGGCTGCCTGGTGGTGGTCGGCACCGTGACCGGGGGCGCGGCGCCCTGCTCCACCAGGGTGCGGTAGGCGTGTTCGACCGCGCTGGTCGAGCGGCCGGCGTCGATGGCCTTGCCCGCCTTGCCGTAGACGGCCACGGCCTTGCCGGACTCGAACTTGATGGTGCCGTCCGTGACCGAGCCGGAGCCGCCGCCGGCCTGCTGGAGGGCGGCCTGGAGCTTCTCCTCGTCCACCGGGATGACCGGCTGCACCACGCGCTTCTGCCCGAAGAGCGAGCCGACGACGTGCACCGGGTTGTAGTCGCTCTTCGCGGCCTCGCTCACGGTCGCCTGGTAGTCGAACTGCAGGCCCGCGTTCTCCGGCGTCAGGCTGACGGTGTTGCCGCCCACGGACAGCTTCAGCGGCTTGTTCACCCGGCTGCCGAAGGCGTCGTCCAGCTTCCTGACGGCCTCGTCGCGGGTGCCGCCGCCGATGTCGACACCGAGCACGGTGGTGCCCTTGGGCACGTCGGTGTGGTTCATCAGCAGGCCGGCGCCGTACGCACCGCCCGCCACGACGACCACGCCGACGGCGAGCAGCATCAGCTTGCTGCGGCCCTTCTTCGTCGGCTTGGCCGCCGCCTTGGGCGCGGACGCCTGCTGGGGCGCGGCGGGCGCCGCCGGGCCGTCGGCACGGCCGCCGAACGGGGTGTTCCCCCCGCCCGGGACGACCGGGATACCGCTGGTGACGGTCTGTCCGGAGACGTTGTCGGCGGCCGGGGAGCGGTAGCCGGGCGTGCCCGGCTCGGGGGCCGGCTTCTGCGGGGTGAGGATCGCGGTGTCGTCGCTCAGCCCGCCACCGGGGCCACGGCCCGCGGGCGCGCCGGTGCCGGCGCGGTCGGCGATGTCCGCGAGGGCGCCACGGCCGGGCGGGGTGCCGCGGCGGCCGTGGGCGGCGCCGGAGGGGCCGTCGAAGGGCTCGCCGGGGCCCGCGCCGAAGCCCGGTCCCGCGCCGAAGCCGCCCGCGGCCGGCGGCACCAGGGTGCCGTCGCCGGTGACCGGGCCGCCGGTGGGGCCGGCCGGGCCCTGCGGGCCGCCGGGTCCGCCGTGGCCGCCGGGCCCGTTGTAGCCGCTGGCGCCGCCGTGCCCGTGGGCACCGCCCGCCGCACCGCCGTAGCCGTCGTGTCCGGGGGCGGCGGCCGCGCCGCCGCCGAAGCCCTGGCCGCCGGCGCCCGCCGGGCCGGCGCCGAAGCCGTCCCGGTCGCCGTTGCCCGCACGGTTCGCGTGGGCCGGGTCGGCCGCGTTGTCCGGGTGGTTCGCGCCGTTCGCGTGGCCCGCCTGGTCCGAGAAGTACGGCAGGCCGTCACGGCGGGACTCGCCGGAGCCGGCCGGGCCGGGGCGGGAACCGCCCAGCGGGCCCCCGGTCAGTGCCTCGGTCACGTCGAAGGAGCCGGTGCCGCCGCCGTGGCCCGGGGCGACGGGGCCGCCGGTGGCGCCGGGCAGGCCCTTGCCGTTCGTCCCGCCGGAGCGGGAGCCGCCCGGCACGCTCATGGAGCCGACGACACCGCCGGGACGGCCGCCGCCCGGGCGTGCGCCGGTGGTACCCGTCGCGCCGGGCGCTCCCGGACCACTCGTACGGCTGCCCGGCGCACCGGTGGCGGAGGCCGGGGCGGCGGAACCGCCGGGGATCCCGGCGCCGTTCGTGCCGCCGCCGCCCGGACCGGCCTTGGGCGCCGAGGACTTGCGGGGCGCGAACCAGTCGCTGGTCTTCTCCTCCGCCGGGGCCGCGGGGTCGGCCGGGGCCTCGGCGGCGGGGGTGCCGGCGGGCGTCCGGTCGGCGGCGGGCCGTGGCTCGGCGGCGGGCGCCTCGCCTCCTGCGCCCTCGCCGTCCCCGACGGGCTTGCGCACGACGACCGGCGGGATGGGCCGGGAACCGGGGATGTTGATCCGGATCCGGGTCGTCAGCGTGGTCTCGGTCTTCTTCTCCTCCGGTCGCGTGCCCGAACGGCCCGCGCCCGTACCGTCGTCGGAAACCATGGGGGTCCCGTACGGCGGCGTGCCGGAGGGGTATGCGGCTCCGCCGCGCCCGTCGGGCCCGGAGGACGGAGTGTCAGTTTCACGACTCAAGGCAGGTTCTCCCGGTTGGCTCCACCGCCCGTGACGACCTCACTGCGGGCGGCTCGGCGGCGCGCACCACCATACTGGCCACTTCTGGCGCTTATCCCATGACCGCCGAGGAAACCCACACGGGACTCGCACGGGCGCCGCACGGCGAAGTGGTACGTCACTTCCCAAGTCGGGCGGTGCCGCCGCGAGGTTGCCGCCCGGCGCCGACGGTGGCACAGATCACAGCGAGGGCCATGCCGCCGAGCAGGAAGAGGTAGGAGCCGCCGCCCGCGCCGAACAGGAAGTCGCCCTCGGGCCGTGTGGTGGTGAGCAGGACGACGGCGACGATCCAGCCCGCCGCCGGGGCGACCGCCCCGCCCCGGCTCGCGGTGGCGTACGCGCCGCCGAGGAAGGCCCCGGCGGCGCCGGCGAGGGCGAGCAGCAGCCCGCCGGGGAACCAGGCGGCCTGCAGCAGGGCCCCGGCGAGGCCCACGAGCGCGCCGAGCAGGAACAGGCCGACGAGGGCGGCGGCCCGGCCGGCGGAGGGCGGGCGCAGCGGCTGGGTGAGCAGGGAGCCGTTCCCGCCGCCGCTCACGACGCCTCCCCGAGACCGGGGCCGACGCCGACGCCGCGGTCGAGACCGAGGTCGAGTCCGGCGAACAGGTCGGTCTCGCCGGGCTGCCCCTGACCGCGCACCAACTCGTAGTACTCGGTGGTGAACAGCGGCTGGGCGAGCGCGTTGGAGAGCGCGAAGCAGGACCCGGCCACCTCGATCTGGGTGGCGTGGGCGCGCATCGCGGCGGCCTTGGCGGCGGCGTACGCGGTGCCGTCGATCGTCGCGGTGATCCGCTCGTCGTCCACCACGCCGGGTACGTCGTCCACGGACGCGGCCTTGTCGAACGGCAGTGCGGCCAGCTCGTCCTGGAGGCGGGCGAAGGCGGCGTCGGCGACGGAGCGCGGGACGCGGTTCCAGTACACCTTGGCGACGCGGTGGCCGCGTTCGGCCGCGAGGTCGACCGCGCGCATGGCGACGCGGTGGGCCTGGATGTGGTCCGGGTGCCCGTAGCCACCGTTGTCGTCGTAGGTCACGAGGACCTGGGGGCGGACCTCCAGGATCACCTCGGCGAGCCGGCCGGCCGCCTCGTCCACGTCGGCCTGCCAGAAGCAGCCGGGGTCGGCGTTCTCGGCGAGGCCCGTCATCCCGGAGTCGCCGTACCGCCCGGCGCCGCCGAGCAGCCGGCCGTCCGTGACCCCGAGCGCGGCCAGGGCCGCGGCCAGCTCGCCGCGCCGGTGCGCGCCGAGCGCGGGGCCCGTCAGGTGCCGCAGCTCCGGCGGGATGACCTCGCCGTGCTCCCCCAGGGTGCAGGTGACCAGGGTGACGTGGGCACCCTCGGCCGCGTACCTGGCCATGGTCGCGCCGTTGTTGATCGACTCGTCGTCCGGGTGCGCGTGCACCAGGAGAAGACGCCGGGAGGGCAGTTCCGTCATGGGAACCACCCTACGAGGTCCCCGCGCCGGCCCCCGGGACGGCGGCCGTCAGAACTTGATGCTGCCGATCATGCTGGCGACGTTGGTCGTCAGCTGGCTGATCGTGGGGGCGACGGTCGAGGAGGCGAGATAGAAGCCGAGCAGGACGCAGATGACGGCATGGCCGCCCTTCAGCCCCGACTTCTTGATCAGCAGGAAGACGATGATCGCCAGCAGCACCACCGCCGAAATCGAGAGTGCCACGGCGGCTCACCTCCAAAGATCCCAGGGACGCGGGTTCTAGATCAGTTGAGCAAATCCATGCAGATGCCAGCAGGTTCATACCCACTCTGCGGTAGTGATCATAACTATCCGTACTCGCGCATCGGTCGGCGCACGGCCGCACAAGGGGGCGCATGGCCAATATGGTCGGGGCATGACGACCGAGGCTGACTCCTTCCCCCGTCGGCACGCCCGGACCCAGCGGTTCACGCTCGGCGCGCCGCGTGCGTTCACCGTGGCACCCGACGGTTCGCGTGTCGCGTTCCTGCGTTCCGGCTCCGGCACCGACCGGGCCAACTCCCTGTGGGTACTGGACCTTCCGGAGGGCACCGAGCGCCTCGCGGCCGACCCCGGCGCCCTCCTGCACGGCGCGGCCGAGGAACTGCCGCCCGAGGAGCGGGCCCGCCGGGAGCGTAGCCGCGAGGGCGGCGCCGGCATCGTCGGCTATGCCACCGACAGTGCCCTGGAGTTGGCGTCTTTCGCCTTGTCAGGGCGGCTTTTCACGGCGGAGCTGCGGGCCGGCACGGCCCGTGAACTCCCGGCCCAGGGGCCGGTGGTCGACCCGCGTCCGTCCCCCGACGGACGGCACGTCGCGTACGTCGCCCGGGGCGCGCTCAGGGTGGTGGGCGCCGAGGGGGACGGCGACCGGGCGCTGGCCGAGCCGGAGTCGGCGGACGTCTCCTACGGCCTCGCGGAGTTCGTCGCGGCCGAGGAGATGGCGCGCTCGCGGGGGTTCTGGTGGGCGCCGGGGTCGGACCGGCTGCTCGTGGCGCGCGTGGACGACACGCCGGTGCAGCGGTGGTGGATCGCGGATCCGGCCCGCCCGGAGCGGGAGCCGAGCCGGGTCGGGTACCCCGCTGCGGGCACGCCGAACGCGGACGTGCGCCTGTTCGTCATCGGCCTGGGCGGGGAGCGCACGGAGGTCGCATGGGACCGGTCCCGCTATCCGTACCTGGCGCGTGTGCACTGGTCGGAGGCGGGTGCGCCGCTGCTGCTCGTGCAGGCGCGGGACCAGCGCAGCCAGCTGTTCCTGGCGGTGGACCCGGATACCGGGGCGACCCGCATGGTGCACGCCGACGAAGATCCAACTTGGCTGGAACTGTTCGCCGGTGTGCCCTGCTGGAGCCGCTCCGGGCAGCTCGTCCGGGTCGCGGACGAGGCCGGCGCACGGGTGCTGACGGTCGGCGAACGGCCTTTGACCAGCGGTCAGTTGCACATTCGGGCCGTACTGGACGTGGGTGCGGTGGACGTCCTCGTTTCCGCCTCTTCCGGCCCGGAGGCCGAGGCACTGGAGATTGGCGAAGTCCATGTGTACCGGGTGAACGAACTGGGCGTGGAACGCGTGTCGCAGGAGCCGGGTGTGCACACGGCGGTGCGGTCCGGGAACGTGACGGTCCTGGTGTCCGCCACCCTGGACCGGCCGGGCACGCGGGCCCGGGTGCTGTGCGACGGAAAACCGACGGCCACTGTCCGGTCGTACGCCGAAGATCCCGGTCTGTCCCCGCGGGTGACCCTCACCGAAGGGGGCGCACGCCGAATTCCGTGCGCCGTGCTTATGCCACGGGACTACCACGGTGACACTCCCCTGCCGGTCCTCATGGACCCCTACGGCGGCCCGCACGGCCAGCGGGTGGCCGCCGCGCACAACGCCCACCTCACCTCCCAGTGGTTCGCCGACCAGGGCTTCGCGGTCGTCGTCGCCGACGGCCGGGGCACTCCGGGCCGCTCGCCGGCCTGGGAGAAGGCCGTCCGGGACGACCTGGCGGCCGTCGTGCTCCAGGACCAGGTCGACGCGCTGCACGCGCTCGCCGAGCGGTACCCGCTGGACCTGGGCCGGGTGGCGATCCGCGGCTGGTCCTTCGGCGGCTACCTGGCGGCGCTGGCGGTGCTGCGCCGCCCGGACGTCTTCCACGCGGCGGTCGTCGGCGCCCCGGTGACCGACCTGCGGCTGTACGACACCCACTACCAGGAGCGCTACCTCGGCGACCCGAACAAGCAGCCGGAGGTCTACCGGCGCAACTCGCTGATCGACGACGCGGGCCTGGTCGACCCGGCCGGGCCGCACCGCCCGATGATGATCATCCACGGTCTCGCGGACGACAACGTGGTCGTCGCCCACTCCCTGCGCCTCTCCTCCGCCCTGCTGGCCGCCGGCCGCCCGCACGAGGTGCTGCCGCTGTCCGGGGTGACCCACATGACCCCGCAGGAGACGGTCGCGGAGAACCTGCTGCGGCTCCAGCTGGACTTCCTCCGGCGCTCCCTGCCCGGGCCGACCGGGGGTGAACTGCGTTAACACGGAGGCAACTTCGCGGACGCGGTACCGATATACGGACACGCGAGGCTGATCAGCGTACGGCCGTGCGGGTGCCGTAAGCGGGCCGGGGCGACCATGTCGTCCCGGCCCGCTGCCGTGCGCCCGCGCTCGCTCACGGCGGTACGACCTGCCGGTCCTCCGCGAAGTGGCACGCCGAGGGGTGGGCCGCGGGGCCGGAGGTGCCATGGAAGGCGGCCGGCACGGCGAGCGCGGGGACCTCCTGGGCGCAGCGCTCCCGCGCCTTCCAGCAGCGGGTGCGGAAGCGGCAGCCGGAGGGGATGTCCGTCGGCGAGGGCACGTCACCGCTCAGGATGATCCGCTCACGGCGCTCGCGGGCCCCGGGGTCGGGCACGGGCACGGCGGAGAGCAGGGCCTGGGTGTAGGGGTGGGTCGGGTGGTCGTAGATCTCGCTGTCGCGGCCGGTCTCCACGATGCGGCCGAGGTACATCACCGCGATCCGGTCCGAGATGTGCCGGACGATGGACAGGTCGTGCGCGATGAAGACGTACGACAGGTCGAACTCCGCCTGGAGCCGGTCCAGCAGGTTGACCACCTGGGCCTGGACCGAGACGTCCAGCGCGGACACCGGTTCGTCGGCGACGATGATCTCGGGGCGCAGGGCCAACCCCCGTGCGATGCCGATGCGTTGGCGCTGGCCGCCGGAGAACTGGTGCGGGTAGCGGTTGATGTACTCCGGGTCGAGGCCGACCACGTCCAGCAGTTCCCGCACCCGGCGGCGGCGGTCGCCCCTGGGGGCCGCCTCGGGGTGGATGTCGTACGGCTCCCCGATGATGTCGCCCACGGTCATCCGGGGATTGAGCGAGGTGTAGGGGTCCTGGAAGACCATCTGGATGTTCCGGCGTACGGCCTTCAGGGCCCTGCCGGAGAGCCGGGTGATGTCCTCGCCCTTGAACCGGATGGTCCCGGCGGTCGGGCGCTCCAGGTTGCACAGCAGCTTGGCGACCGTCGACTTGCCGCAGCCGGACTCCCCGACGATGCCGAGGGTCTCGCCCCTGCCGAGGGTGAAGTCGACGCCGTCCACGGCCTTCACCGCGCCGATCTGCTTTCTGAACAGCACGCCCCGGGTGAGGGGATAGTGCTTGACGAGACCGCTCACTTCGAGGATCGGCTCAGCCATCCAGGCACTCCCTCCAGAAGTGGCAGGCGCTGCCCCGGCCGTCGGACACCTGGTAGAGCGGCGGCTCGTCGGTACGGCACACGTCCCGGGCCATCGGGCAGCGCGGGTGGAAGGAGCAGCCCGGCGGGATGCGGGTGAGGTTCGGCGGCAGGCCCTTGATGGCGTACAGCTGCTGCCCCTTCTGGTCCAGGCGGGGGATGGAGTCGAGCAGGCCCCGGGTGTAGGGGTGGGCGGGTGCCTGGTAGATGGCGTGGACGGGTGCGGACTCGACGATCCTGCCGGCGTACATCACGGCGATGCGGTCGGCGACGTCCGCGACGACGCCGAGATCGTGGGTGATGAGGATGAGCCCCATGCGGTACTCGCGCCGCAGCTCCGCGAGCAGGTCCATCACCTGGGCCTGGACGGTGACGTCGAGGGCGGTGGTGGGCTCGTCGGCGATGATCAGCGCCGGTTGCAGGGCCAGCGCCATGGCGATCATGATGCGCTGGCGCATCCCGCCGGAGAACTGGTGGGGGTAGTCCCGCACCCGCTGCGCGGCGCCGGGGATCCGCACCCGCTCCATCAGCTCGACGGCCCTGGCCCGCGCGTCCTTCTTCGACATCCCCCGGTGGACGACGAACATCTCCCCGAGCTGGTCGCCCACGGTCATGACGGGGTTCAGGGCGGACAGCGCGTCCTGGAAGATCATCGCCATCCCGGCGCCACGGTACCGGCGCCGCTCCTCGCCCTTCAGCGTCAGCAGGTCCTGCCCCCGGAACAGGATCCGCCCCCCGGTGATCCGGCCCGGTGGCATGTCGAGGATCCCCATCACCGCCTGCGCGGTGACGGACTTCCCGGAACCGGACTCCCCGAGCACGGCGAGCGTCTCCCCCGCGTCCACCGCGTAACTCACCCCGTTGACGGCATGCGCCACCCCGTCCCGGGTCCGGAACTCCACCACGAGCCCCCGCACATCGAGCAGCACGCGAACCTCACCTCACTCTCGGACGGACGGCACGACCGCCCCTGGCCGGGCCGGACCCCTCGACGCCCCGCCACCCCGGACTTCCGGCGTCACCGCACCCTCACCTCAGCTTCGGGTCCAGGGCGTCGCGGATCGCGTCGCCGAGCATGATGAAGGCCAGGACCGTGAGGGCGAGGGCGCCCGAGGGCCACAGCAGGGCGTGGGGGGCGTTGCGGATGTAGGGGGAGGCGGCGGAGATGTCGATGCCCCAGGAGACGCTGGGCGGTTTGAGGCCGACGCCGAGGTAGGACAGGGTCGCCTCCAGGGCGATGTAGGTGCCGAGCGCGATGGTCGCGACGACGATCACCGGCGCGACGGCGTTCGGCGTGATGTGCCGCAGCAGGATGCGGGCGTCGGAGGCGCCGAGGGCACGGGCGGCCTGCACGTAGTCGTGCTGCTTGGCGGTGATGACCGAGCCGCGCGCGATCCGGGAGATCTGCGGCCAGCCGAGCAGCACCATGAACCCGATGACCGGCCAGACCGTATTGGAGGTCACCACGGAGAGGAGGACGAGCCCGCCGAGGACGACCGGGATCGCGAAGAAGATGTCCGTGATCCGGGACAGGACCGCGTCCCACAGCCCGCCGAAGTAGCCCGCGAGACCGCCCAGCACCGAACCGAGCACCGCCACCCCCAGGGTCGCCAGCACCCCGACCGTGACGGACGCCCGGGCGCCGTAGACGGTCCGCGTGTAGACGTCGCAGCCCTGTCCGTCGAAGCCGAAGGGATGCCCCGGCTGGGATCCCTCCCGGGCCTTGGCCAGGTCGCAGCTCAGGGGGCTGCCGGAGGCGATCGCCGAGGGCCACAGGGAGATGACCACCAGGAAGAGGATGACCAGGGCGGAGAGCAGGAAGACGGGGTCGCGGCGCAGGTCGCGCCACGCGTCGGACCACAGCGAGCGCGGCCGGCCCACGGGACCGCTGCCGCCCCCTCCCGCCGGCGTCTCTTCCAGCGTGGCCGCCTCGCTCGCCCCGAGGTCCATCGCGCCGCCCATGCCGGTGCCGGCGATCGCACGCTCGGGCTCGTACGGCTGTTCAGGCATAGCGGATCCTCGGGTCGAGTACGGCGTACAGGAGGTCGACGAGGAGGTTGGCGACCAGGAAGACCAGGACGAGCACGGTCACGAAGCCGACGACGGTCTGTGTGTTCTGGCGCAGGATGCCCTGGTACAGCTGGTAGCCCACGCCGTGGATGTTGAAGATCCGCTCGGTGACGATCGCCCCGCCCATCAGCGCGCCGATGTCGGTCCCGATGAAGGTCACCACCGGGATGAGGGAGTTGCGCAGCAGGTGCCGGGTGACGACCCGGTGCCGGGGCAGGCCCTTGGCGACGGCCGTGCGGACGTAGTCGGACCGCCTGTTCTCGGCGAGGGAGGTGCGGGTGAGCCGGGTGACGTAGGCGAGGGAGACGGAGGCGAGGACCAGGCCCGGCACGATCAGCTCGCCGAACGCGGCGTCCGGGGAGACGGACGGTCTGATCCAGCCCCACTCCACCCCGAGCAGCAGCTGGAGCAGCAGTCCGGTGACGAAGGTGGGCACGGAGATCACCACCAGGGTCAGCAGCAGCACGGTGGTGTCGACGGGCCGCCCGCGCCTCAGGCCGGTCAGCACGCCGAGCGTGATGCCGACGACGACCTCGAACAGGACGGCCACGACCGTGAGCCGGATGGTGACCGGGAACGCCGTGGCCATCAGCTCGGTGACCCGCTGGCCGTTGAACGCCGTACCGAAGTCGCCGGTGAAGACGTTCCCCATGTAGGTGGCGTACTGCTGCCAGAGCGGCTTGTCCAAGCCGAACTCCCGCCTGAGCTGGGCGGCGGTCGCCGGGTCGCACTGCCGCTCGCCGCACAGGCCCGCGACGGGGTCGCCCATCACGTTCACCATGAGGAAGATCAGCAGGGTGGACCCGACGAACACCGGGACCATCTGGAGCAGTCGCCGGACGACGTAGCGCCCCATGGCGGCTCAGCCGACCTTGATCTCGTTGTACACGGGGACGCTGAAGGGGTTGAGCGCCACGTGGGACAGCCGCTCGGAGTAGCCGGCGCTGCCGTTCTGGTACCACAGCGGGATGGCGGCCATGGTGTCCCGGACCACCTCCTCCGCCCGCTGGAACAGCCCGACGGCCCTTCCCTGGTCGGTCTCCGCGTTGGCCCGGTCGACGAGCCGGTCGAAGTCCTTGTTCGACCACTTGCCGTCGTTGGAGGAGGCGTCGGTGTAGTAGAGCGGTTGCAGGAAGTTCTGGATGAGCGGGTAGTCCATCTGCCAGCCCGCCCGGAAGGGACCGGGCATCTTGTGCCGGCCGATCCGGTTGCGGAAGTCGGCGAAGGTGCCGACGGGGTTGCCGACGCAGGCCTTGTCGTCGCCCAGCGCGTTGTTGATGGAGTTGCACACCGCGTCCACCCACTCCTTGTGCGAGCCGGTGTCCGCGTTGTAGGTGATGCGGACCTGGCCGCCGGGGATCCCGCCGCCCTCCTTGATCAGCTTCTTCGCGCCGGCCGGGTCGTAGGCGCAGGCCCTGCCGCACAGGCCGGCCTTGTAGCCGCCGGCGGTGCCGAGGACGGGCGAGGTCCAGTCGGTCGCGGGGGTGCGGGTCCCGGCGAAGATGGTCTCGGTGATCTGCCTGCGGTTGATCGCCATGGACAGGCCGGTGCGGACCTTCTCGGTGCCCGGCTTGTTCCAGGCCTTGTCGTAGTAGGGGAAGGCGAAGGTCTGGATGATGCCGGCCGGGGTGTTGATGTAGCGGTCGCCCAGGTCGCTCTTCACGTTCTTGAGCTGGGCGGCGGGCACGTCGTCCACCAGGTCGAGGTTGCCGGCCATCAGGTCGGTGTAGGCGGTGTTGCTGTCCGTGTACACCTTCAGGTCCACGCCGCCGTTGCGTGCCTTGTCGGGGCCGGGGTAGCCGGCCCACTTCCGCAGGGACATCTGCGAGCCCTTCGTATAGGACTCGACGGTGTAGGGGCCGTTGCCGACCGGCTTGCTCAGCCAGCCCGCGTGGTCGGTGAAGAACGCGCGGGGCAGCGGGGCGAAGGCCGCGTAGCCCAGGGTGTCGGGGAAGCCGGAGAAGGTCTGGCGCAGCCGGACGGTGAAGGTGTGGTCGTCCACCACCTTCAGCCCGGACAGGGTGTCGGAGGTCTGTGTGCCGCTGCCGGGGTGGACCTTGTCGTATCCGTCGACGTAACCGAAGAAGTAGGCGTTCTTCTGGTTGTGCTTCAGGCTCGCCCCGTAGTTCCAGGCGTCGACGAAGGAGTGGGCGGTGACCTTCTCGCCGTTGGAGAAGGTCCAGCCGCGCTTCACCCGGATCGTGAAGTTCCGCGAGTCCCTGGTGGTGATGGACTCGGCGAGCATGTCGGTGGCCTTGCCGGTCCTCGGGTCGTACTTCTTCAGGCCCCGGAAGATCATGTCGAGGACCTTGCCGCCCTGCACCTCGTTGGTGTTGGCCGGCTCCAGCGGGTTCTGCGGGTCGCCCCAGGAGGAGCTGAGCACCGCCGCGCCGCCACCGCTGCCCGAGGCCCCACCCCCGCAGCCGGCCGCGGCGAGTCCCACCGCCACCGCGCATACGGCCCCTCGGGCGCGCGTGACTCCCCGCATGCCGTGCCTCCTCCGTACCCACCGACCCGATATTGGTCAATATCGGCACATATGACATGTATCGCATGCTTACCGTCCGATTGAACGACCTTTAGAGGGACACGTCATCCGAATGCAGGCACCGGCCGTCCGCCACTCCGACGATCTTGGGTGTACGGCGCAATAGATCTTCGTGTAACGATGCCGAAACGTTGGATTGGGGCGGGGGGATGTACGCATTTCGACACACCACCGTCCGCATATCGAACTCCTTGCCCGAATTGCCCAGTTGGTCCGAAGTGAAGCACGGATTGATTACGGCGCGCTACCCGCGTAGCTACAGAACGATCAAGAGCGAGTAAAGAAGGTAAAGAGACAACCAAGGCGGCCGAGAATTTATTGACCTTGAATGAATTGCGTTGAAAAAGTCCGGCGTAGCCCGTAGGGGAGCGCCCTGCGGAGCCTTGACCCACAAGGCACGGAGCATCATGACCCCCGCAACCCCTTCCCCGGCCGCTCCACTTGAGGTGGCCGACGAGGACAACGCCGCATCGGCGAAGCCCGGCAGCCCCAAGGGCGGCGAGAGCCGTTCTCCGGGACGGCTGGCCTGGACCCGCTTCAAGCGGGACCGTACGGGCGTCATATCCGCCTTCGTGGTGATCTTCTTCTTCGTGGTCGGCGTCCTCGCGCCGCTCATAGCCAAGATGTACGGCAAGGACCCGTACACGACCTACGGCATGAACACCCCGGGCCTGCTGAACGAGTTCAACTTCCCGGTCAAGCCCAACGGCGGCATCAGCTCCGACTTCTGGTTCGGCATCGAGCCGCAGCTCGGCCGGGACGTCTTCACCTTCCTGCTGTACGGCATCCGCAACTCGCTGCTGATCGCGACCGCCGCGGCCCTGCTGACGACCCTCCTGGGTGTCGTCATCGGCATCAGCGCCGGCTACCTGGGCGGCAAGACGGACTACCTCGTCGGCCGCGTGATCGACATCCTGCTGGCCTTCCCGCAGACGCTGTTCTTCATCGCCTTCTGGCCGGTGGTCATGGCGATCTTCGTCTCTTCGGAGGAGAACACCCCGGTCTGGCTGATCGTCACCAGCCTCATCCTCGTGATGACCGCCTTCGGCTGGGCCTCCATCGCCCGTCTGCTGCGCGGCGAGGTCCTCGCCCTGCGCGAGCGGGAGTTCGTCGAGGCGGCCAAGGTCACCGGCGCCTCCCCGGCCCGCATCATCTTCAAGGAACTGCTGCCCAACCTGTGGACGCCGATCCTGATCCAGTCCACGCTCCTGCTGCCCACGTACGTCACGGCGGAAGCGGGCCTCGCGTTCGTGGGCGTCGGCCTCTCGGACCCCACGCCGGACTGGGGCGTGATGATCCAGAACGGCGCCAAGTACTACCAGGACGACATCACCTTCCTGCTCTTCCCGGGCCTGACCATGGTGATCTTCGTGGTCGCCTTCAACCTCCTCGGCGACTCGGTCCGCGACGCCCTGGACCCCAAGACCAAGCGCTGATGCGTCATCCCGGCCACGGCGACGGGGCCCGGCCGGGGTTCCAGCACCACTTCTTCCCTTCAGCAGAACAGGCCAGCCATGTCCTTTTCCCGCAGAAACTTCCTGATCGCCACCTCTGTCGCGGCCGCGGGCTCGACGGTGCTGTCCGCGTGCAGCAGCGGTAACGCGGGCGGCAGCGGCGGCACCCCGAGCGCCGGCGCCACGTCGTACACCGGTGCCAAGGTCACCATCGGCACCGCGGCCGACTCCACGGGCCCGGCCCCGGAGATCCCCGGCGCGAAGGCGGGCGGCACGATCTACGGCCTGGCCCCGGACGACTTCTCGCACCTGGACCCGCAGCGCATCTACTTCGCGTACAACTCCACCGTCGCGCTGCTGCTGCACCGCTGCCTGACCGGCTACAAGATCGACGCGTCCGGCAAGCAGAAGCTGGTCGGCGACCTGGCCACCGACGCCGGCAAGGCCTCCGACGACAACAAGACCTGGACCTTCACGCTGAAGGAGGGTCTGAAGTGGGAGGACGGCAGCGAGCTGACCGTCGACGACGTCCGCCACGGCTTCGAGCGCGCCTGGGCGCCGTTCGTCACCGAGGGCGCCGACTACGCCCAGCGCGCGCTGACCGGCAAGGGCGGCAAGTGGCGTGACGCGTACGAGGGCCCGTACAAGGGCAAGCACCTCGACTCGATCGTCACCGACAAGGCGAAGCGGACGATCACCTTCAAGCTGGCCGAGTCGAAGCCGGACTTCAACTTCACCCTGGCCATGCACTCCTACGCCGCGGTGCCGGTGAAGCTGGACACCAAGGAGAAGTACGACAAGAAGCCGGTCGCCTGCGGCCCGTACAAGATCAAGGCGCACACCACCGACAAGTCGATGGTGCTGATCCGCAACAAGAACTGGGACCCGAAGACCGACTCGATCCGCAACGCCTACCCGGACGGCTTCGAGTTCACCTTCGGTGTCGAGACGCTGGACGGCGTCGACCGCCTCATCTCCTCCCAGGGCAACGACGCCTACGGCGTCTCCATCTACAAGGGCGTGCCCGCCGAGCGCATCCAGAAGGTCCTCACCGACCCGGACCTGAAGAAGCGCTCCTTCAACGGCCTGCTGACCGGCACGTACTTCTACTGGATCAACACCAAGCGGGTCACGGACCTCAAGGTCCGCCAGGCCCTCATCCACGCCTGGCCGCTGCAGCAGATCCGGCAGATCTACGGCGGCCCGTCCGCCGGTGACTTCGCCTCGTCGATCCTCAGCCCCGACATCATCGGCTACCAGAAGACCGATGTGTACAACAAGCTGCAGAAGCCGCAGGGCGACCCGGAGGCCGCGAAGAAGCTGCTGAAGGAGGCCAACGCGCTCGGCCGGAAGATCGTCTACGCCTTCCCGCAGGACCCGACCTACAACAAGACCAAGGTCGTCATCGAGAACGCCCTGAAGGCGGCCGGCTTCACGCCGATCATCAAGCCGCTCGAGTCCACGGCGTACTACGACCAGGTCCAGCAGATCGACAACACCTACGACGTGATGTGGGGCGGCTGGTCCCCGGACTGGCCGACCGCCTACACGATGATCCAGCCGCTGCTCGACGGCGACGCCATCGGCAACGGCAAGAACAACGTCTCGCAGACCGACGTCAGCTGGCTGAACGATGCCATCAAGAAGAACGCGGTCATCCCGGACCAGCAGGAGGCCGGCAAGGCCTGGGCCGCGCTGGACAAGCGGATCATGGAGGAGGTCGCCCCGATGATCCCCGAGACGTACCAGCGTCGCTTCTACGTCTACGGCAACAAGGTCGGCGGCGCCCAGTTCGACCCGAACTTCTCCGCGACCCTGCTGTACAAGACCTTCGTCAAGGCCTGACGTACGGCCCCCTAGGCGGGGCGGCCCAGGTGCCGCCCCGCCGTCTCACCCCCCTACGGCATCCGTCAGGAAATCCCAACTGCCATGTTCCGCTTCCTCGTCCGCCGGATCCTCGGCGCCGCGGTGATTCTGCTGATCATCAGCGCCCTGGTGTTCGTCCTGTTCTACGCCGCTCCGCGCGACCCCGCCCGCATCGCGTGCGGCAAGGTCTGCACCCCTGAGACGCTGGCCCTGGTGCGGAAGAACCTGGCGATCTCCGACCCACTCCCCGTGCAGTACTGGGAATGGCTCAAGGGCCTGTTCGTGGGGCGGGACTACAGCTCGTTCGGGCACTGCAAGGCGCCGTGCCTGGGCTTCTCCTTCCAGAGCCGCGAGCCGGTGCTGAACACCATCCTGGACCGCTTCCCCACCACGGTCTCGCTGTCCCTGGGTGCCGCCGTCGTCTTCCTGTTCTTCGGTGTCGGCACGGGCATGCTGGCCGCCGTCAAGCAGGGCAAGGCCCTGGACAAGGTCGCCAGCTCCGCCTCGCTGATCGCGTCCTCGATGCAGATCTACGTCGTCGGTGTCTTCGCCACCTACCTCCTGGTCGACCAGATGCATCTGCTGGACCGGGCCAGCTACACCCCGATCACGGACGACCCGGGCAAGTGGTTCTCGGGCCTGCTGGTGCCCTGGCTGGTGCTGTCGCTGATCTTCACCGCCAACTACACCCGTATGACGCGTTCGCAGATGGTGGAGTCGCTCAGCCAGGACTACGTCCGCACCGCCCGCGCCAAGGGCCTGTCCCGCCGCACGGTGTTCTTCCGCTTCGCCTGGCGCGGCGCCATGGGCCCGATCGTCACCATCTTCGGTCTCGACCTCGGTGTGCTGCTCGGCGGCGCGATCATCACCGAGTCGACCTTCAGCCTCCAGGGCCTCGGCATGCTCTCGGTGAAGGCGGTCCAGAACAACGACCTGCCGGTGCTGCTCGGTGTCATCATGGTCGCCGCCGGCGCGATCGTCGTCTTCAACATCATCGTCGACACCGTGTACGCCCTGATCGACCCGCGCGTGCGCCTCGCCTAAGGAGAGACCCATGAGCACTCCCTTCCTCTCCGTCCGCGACCTCAAGGTGCACTTCTCCACCGAGGACGGCATCGTCAAGGCCGTCGACGGGCTCTCCTTCGACCTGGAGAAGGGCAAGACCCTCGGCATCGTCGGCGAGTCCGGCTCCGGCAAGTCCGTCACCAACATGGCGATCCTGGGCCTGCACGACCCGCGCAACACCGCTCTCGACGGCGAGATCCTGCTCGACGACAAGGAGCTGGTCACCGCCTCCGAGAAGGAGCTGGAGCGGCTCCGCGGCAACAAGATGTCGATGATCTTCCAGGACGCGCTGGCCTCGCTCTCGCCGTACCACACCATCGGCGCGCAGATCGCCGAGACGTACCGCAAGCACACCGGCTGCGGCAAGCGCGAGGCCCGGGTCCGCGCGATCGAGATGCTGCGCCGGGTCGGCATCCCGCAGCCGGACGTGCGGGTGGACGACTACCCGCACCAGTTCTCCGGCGGTATGCGCCAGCGCGCGATGATCGCCATGGCGCTGGTCTGCGACCCCGAGCTGCTGATCGCCGACGAGCCGACCACGGCCCTCGACGTGACGGTCCAGGCGCAGATCATGGACCTGCTGAAGGACCTCCAGCAGGAGTTCGGCACCGCGATCATCTTCATCACGCACGACCTCGGTGTCATCGCGGACATCGCGGACGACGTCCTGGTGATGTACGGCGGCCGGTGCGTGGAGCGCGGGACGAAGAAGGAAGTGCTGCGGGACCCGAAGCACCCGTACACGCTGGGTCTGCTCGGTTCGATGCCGGCGCTGGACGGGCCGGTCGACGTACCCCTGTCGCCGATCCCCGGTTCGCCGCCCTCGCTGCTCAACCCGCCGTCCGGCTGCCGCTTCCACCCCCGGTGCACGTTCGCCGACAAGGTGTCCGGCGGACGCTGCTCCAGCGAGCAGCCCGCGCTGGAGATCGTGGACGGGCGGGGTGCGGCCTGCCATCTGACGCCGGAGCAGAAGCGCGAGTTGTTCACCGACTACGTCGCCGCCCGCACCCACTGACGGATTTCAGACGGGACTTCACCACCATGAGCAGCACCACCCCCCTCCTGGACGTCTCCGGGCTCACCAAGCACTTCCCGATCAAGGGCGGCTTCCCCATCAAGCGGACGGTCGGCGCCGTGCAGGCCGTCGACGGTCTGGACTTCCAGGTGGGCGAGGGCGAGAGCCTGGGCCTGGTCGGCGAGTCGGGCTGTGGCAAGTCGACCACCGGCCGGCTGATCACGCGCCTGATGGAACCGACCGCCGGCCGGGTCAGCTACCGCGGGCAGGACATCACGCATGCCGGCCGCAAGGAGCTGGCGCCGATCCGCTCCGAGATCCAGATGATCTTCCAGGACCCGTACGCCTCGCTGAACCCGCGGCAGACGGTCGGCAAGATCATCTCCGGTCCGATGGAGATCAACGGCATCAACCCGCCCGGCGGCCACGAGAAGCGCGTGCGCGAGCTGCTGGAGACCGTGGGCCTGAACCCCGAGCACTACAACCGTTTCCCGCACGAGTTCTCCGGCGGCCAGCGCCAGCGCATCGGCGTGGCCCGCGCCCTCGCCCTGGAACCGAAGCTGATCGTCGCCGACGAGCCGGTCTCCGCCCTGGACGTCTCCATCCAGGCGCAGGTCGTCAACCTGCTCCAGAAGGTGCAGCGGGAACTGGGCATCGCGTTCGTCTTCATCGCCCACGACCTGGCGATCGTCCGGCACTTCTCCCAGCGCGTCGCGGTGATGTACCTCGGCAAGATCGTCGAGATCGCCGACCGCGACGACCTGTACGGCAACCCGCGCCACCCGTACACACGGGCCCTGCTGTCCGCCGTGCCCGAGGCGACGGTGGACGAGGAGCCGCGGGAGCGCATCCGGCTGGTCGGCGATGTGCCGTCGCCGATCAACCCGCCGTCCGGCTGCCGCTTCCGCACCCGGTGCTGGAAGGCGACCGAGAAGTGCGCGACGGAGGCCCCGCCGCTGGTGCAGGTGGCGGGCAACAAGCCCGGTCACCTCACGGCGTGCCACTACCCCGAGACGACGGACACCGTGCCCGCCCCGCGCCTGTCCAAGGACCCCGAGGCGGCGGCCTGACACACCCCTTTCCGTCAGCCGCCCCCTTGCGGAGCGGACTTTCACCGGCCCATTGACCCGAGCCCATGAACGTCCGGTCCAGGGGAAGAGGGCCCGCGCCTTTCGAGGCGCGGGCCCTCTTCATCGTTCCGGCCCGGGTTCCGGATCGCCTCAACAGCGCTGCGGTGAGAAGCAGTTCGGGAAGCGGCCGTTCCTGACGCGCCGTTCAGCATCCTGTGTCAGACTGCCGCGGTGGTGGATCACGTCTATGCCGATCTCTCGCTGGCCGCGCTGTACGACAGCCTCAACCCCTGGGGACCGGGTGACGACTTCTACCTCGGGCTGCTGCGGCGGGCCGGGGCCGTGCTGGACATCGGCTGCGGCACCGGGCAGTTGCTGCGGCGGGCCCGGGCCGAGGGGCACCGGGGGCGGCTGACGGGCCTGGATCCGGCCGCCGCGATGCTGGTCCAGGCGCGCCGGGCACGCCCCGACGTCGAGTGGGTCCTCGGCGATGTACGGGTCCGGCAGTGGCGCGGGGAGTTCGACCTCGTCGTGATGACCGGCCACGCCTTCCAGGAACTGCTGACGGACGACGACGTCCGCGTCTGCCTGCACGCCGCCCGCTCGGCCCTCCGCGACGGCGGCCGGTTCGTCTTCGAGACCCGCAATCCCGCCGCCCGCGCCTGGGAGCGCTGGACCCCGGACCGCGTGCACGAGATCACCGCCGCGGACGGCACGCCGGTGCGGGTGTGGCACGAGGTCCAGCCCGCGGGCCCCGCCCGGGACCGCGTCCACTTCACCGCAACCTACGCCGGCCCCCACTGGCCCACCCCCCAGGTCCACCACAGCACCCTCCGCTTCGTGGACGCCGGGACCCTGAACACCTTCCTGGCGGAGGCGGGCCTGTCCGTGACCGAGCAGTACGGCGACTGGGGGCGGGGCGCGCTGACCCCGGCGTCCCCGGAGATCATCACGGTGACCCGACGGGCCTAGTCAGCGATACCCCCGCGTCGACCACGCGGCCGGCGGGCTCACGCCCGTACCTGAGTGGTGCCGGCATCGAGAACGGCGCCGTCGGCCCCGCGTTCCGGCGCCCGCCCGGACGGAGCGCAGCCGGAGCTAACCCTCCGTCTCCAACGCCGACAGCGCCGGATCCAGCACGATGTCCTCCTCCCGGGCCTGCGTCGTCGGGTCCTCCGGGAAGTGGCAGGCCGTCAGGTGGCCGTCGTGGTTGCCGGAGATCTGGACCAGCGGGGGTTCCTCGGCCGCGCACTTGTCCTGTGCCTTCCAGCAGCGGGTGCGGAAGCGGCAGCCGGAGGGCGGGGAGATGGGGGACGGTACGTCGCCGGCGAGGCGGATGCGCTCGCGTGCGGGCGCCTCGCCCTCCGTGAGGGTGACCTCGGGGACGGCGGACAGCAGGGCGTGGGTGTAGGGGTGGCGCGGGCGGGTGTAGATGGAGTCGCGGTCGCCCACCTCGATGATCTTGCCGAGGTACATGACGGCGACGCGCTGGGAGAAGTGCCGTACGACGGCCAGGTCGTGGGCGATGAAGACGAACGCGATGCCCAGTTCCCGCTGCACCTTCTGGAGCAGGTTGACGACCTGGGCCTGGATGGAGACGTCCAGGGCGGACACCGGTTCGTCGGCGACGATCAGCTTCGGTTCCAGGGCGAGGGCGCGGGCCACGCCGATGCGCTGGCGCTGGCCGCCGGAGAACTCGTGCGGGAAACGGTTGTAGTGCTCGGGGTTCAGGCCCACGGTCTCCAGGAGTTCACGTGCCCGTGCCTCCCGGCCACCGGGCGGGTGGATGCCGTTGATCTCCATCGGACCGGAGATGATCTTGCCGACCGTCTGCCGCGGGTTCAGCGACGAGTACGGGTCCTGGAAGATCATCTGGATCTCGGAGCGGATCGGCGCGAGCTGCTTGCGGGTGGCGTGGCTGATGTCCCGGCCGCGGTAGGTGATCGTGCCCCGGGTCGGTTCCATCAGCCGCGTGATCAGCCGGCCGGTGGTCGACTTGCCGCAACCCGACTCGCCGACCAGGCCGAAGCTCTCCCCCGCGCGCACGGTCAGGTCGAGGCCGTCGACGGCCTGGACCTGACCGACCGTGCGGCGGATGGGGAAGCCGCCCTTGACCGGGAAGTGCTTGACCAGCCCCGAGACCGTGAGCAGCGGCTCCGCCGCCGTGTCGTCGCCGGTCTCGCGGGTGGCGCCGAGGACGAGGTCCTCTTTCATGACGGCTCCTCCTAGCCCAGTCGGGGCCTGATCTCTTCGACGAAGATGGTTCGTTTCTGCTCCGCGCTGAGATGGCAGGCCGAGGAGCGGTCCGGCGCCAGCAGGGGGCGCTCGGTGGTGCAGCGGTCGCCGTCGACCCGGTCCCGGAAGGTGCACCGGGGATGGAAACGGCAGCCCGACGGCGGGGTGAGCAGGCTCGGCGGGGTGCCGGGGATCGGCGAGAGCGGGGTGCCGAGGTCGGAGTCCAGCCGGGGCATCGAGTTCAGCAGGCCCCAGGTGTACGGGTGCTGCGGCGAGCGGAGGACCTCGTCCACCGTGCCGCGTTCCACCGCCCGGCCCGCGTACATGACCATGATGTCGTCGGCCGTGTCGGCGATGACCCCGAGGTCGTGGGTGATGAAGACGATCGCCGTGCCGAACTCCCGCTGGAGGTCCTTGAGCAGATCCAGGATCTGGGCCTGCACGGTCACGTCCAGGGCCGTGGTCGGCTCGTCGGCGATCAGCAGGTCCGGGTCGCAGACCAGCGCCATGGCGATCATCGCGCGCTGGCGCATACCGCCGGAGAACTGGTGCGGATAGTCCCGGACGCGCTCCCTGGGGTTGGGGATGCCGACCTTGCCGAGCATCTCCACGGCCCGTTCCCAGGCGGTCTTCTTCGAGGCGCCGGTGTGCTTCATGTACGGCTCGGCGATCTGCCGGCCGATGGTGTAGAAGGGCGACAGCGCGGTGAGCGGATCCTGGAAGATCATCGCCACCCGGTTGCCGCGGAGCTTCTCCATCTCCTTCTCGGTGGCGGTGATGAGTTCCTTGCCGTCGAGGACGATCTCCCCGTCGACCGTCGTGAACAGCGGGTCGTGCAGCCCGAGGATCGTCAGGTTGGTGACCGACTTGCCCGAGCCCGACTCGCCCACGATGCCGAGGGTCCGCCCGCGCCGTAGGTCGAAGGAGAGGCCGTCGACGGCCTTGACCGGGCCGTCCTCGGTGGAGAACGTCACCTGGAGATCGCGCACCGAGAGGAAACCGTCCGGCCCGGCCGGGGCCGGTGCGCCCTCGGCCTTGGTCACTGTGGTCACGATGGCTGGTTCTTCCTAGGAGAGCCGGATACGCGGATCGATCCACGCGTAGGTGATGTCGGTCAGGATGTTGATGACGAGGATGAAGAAGGCGCCGAACAGCATGACCCCCATCGTCAGTGGCAGGTCCTTGTTGACCGCGCCGTCCACCGCGAGCCGGCCGATCCCCTGGAGGGAGAAGGTCAGTTCGGTGACGACGGCGCCGCCCAGCATGGAGCTGACGTCGATGCCGAGCACGGTGACGATCGGGATGAGCGAGCCGCGCCAGGCGTAGCGCAGGAAGACGTACTTGCGTGACATGCCCTTGGCGCGGGCGGTGCGCACATGGTCCTCGGCGAGCTGCTCGATCATCGACGAGCGCGCCATACGGGTGTACTGCGCGGTGAAGATCGTGGCCATCACGCACACCGGGATCGACATCCCGACGAACCAGCCGACCGGGTCCTGGGTGATCGGCACGTACCGGGGGTCCTCCATCCAGCCGGTGCCGTAAACCAGGATGGTCAGCACGACCGGGCCGAGGAAGTAGATCTGGAAGGAGCTGAGCACCATGGACGCGCCGGTGGCGACCTTGTCGACCATCGTGCCGCGCCGGTAGGCGGCGATCATTCCGGCGCCGACGCCGATGATGAGGAACACGACCGCTCCCCCGGCGGTCAGCGTGAGGGTCAGCGGGAACCGGTCCATGATGGTGCTCCAGACCATGTCCCCGGAGTAGAACGACACGCCCAGGCAGGGGGCGGGGCAGTGCCCGGTCGGGAAGTCACGGCCCGTCACGATGCCGGTCATGAAGTCCCAGAACTGCTGGGCCAGGGGCAGGTTGAGCCCGAGGGCCTCCCGGATGTCCGCCAGCCGCTGGGGCGAACAGTCCTTGCCGCAGGCCAGGGAGGCGTAGTCGGAGGGTGCGGCCACGAAGAGGAAGAAGGTCGCCGCCCCGATGAGGAAGAGCGTGACGAAGGCGCCGACCGTGCGCCGGAGTATGAACTGAAGCATGGCGGGCTGGCTGCTCTCTGCGACAGACGGTGGGTGGGGTGCGCTCGGAGCGGGGGCGCGCCCGCGGTCCGGGCGCACCCCCGTCGTCAGCCGCGGGTCACGACGTCAGATACAGCCTGTTGATGTCGATGAGGCTGGACACCGAGCCGTAGCGGGCACCGCCCACGTGGGAGCCGGAGATCTGGAACTGCTTCGTGTACCACAGCGGGGCCGCCGGGACGACGTTCTCCAGCAGGTAGTGCTGCGCTTCCCGCCAGGTCTTCGCCGCCTGGGCCGGCGGCTGCGTCACCGCCTTCTTGATGAGGCGGTCGACCGTCGGGTCCTTGACGTGCGAGTAGTTCGCGGAGCCGTCGAAGACCTGCGAGCCGTCGTAGATCGGCGTGACGACCGTGCCCGGCGACGGCCAGTCCTGGCCCCAGCCGGTGATGTACATGTCGTACGGGTTGTTCACCTTGCCGATCTGCTCGTAGTAGCTCGCCGAGTCGACCTCCTTGGCCACGACGTCGAAGCCGACCTTGGTCAGGGCGTCCTCGATGGCGACCTTGCGCCGCTGGCCCGGCTCGCTGTTGGCGTAGGCGAAGACGACCTTCTTCTCGGCGGCCGGGACGCCCTTCAGGATTTCCTTCGCCTTGGCGATGTTGCCCTGCGGGGTCTTCAGGCGGCCGTAGGGGTCGTACCCCGCCTCGTAGCCGGGCAGGGTCGGCGCGAAGTAGTTCGGCGCGACGTCACCGCCGTAGGCGCCGCCCTCGCCGGCGATGAGGGACTTGGAGTTGACCGCGTAGGTGATGGCCTGGCGGACCTTCTTGTCCTTGACCCGGTCGAGGTTGAAGGTCAGCGTCATGACGAAGGGCTGGTAGCCCTTGACCGTGCGCTTGCTGGCGTCGGGGTTGTTGATGACGTCCTGGATCTGGGTGGCGTCGACGCCGCCGGTGAGCTGGATGGCGTTCCTGTTGTCGCCCTCGTCCGCGATCAGCCGCTTGGTCTGGGTGGACTCGGTGACGCCGAACTGGAAATTGAAGCCGTCGACGTACTGGTGGCGCACGGAGTCGGTCTTCGGGTCCCAGTCGGTGTTCTTCACCAGCTTCAGGGTCTTGCCGGCCTTGTTCTCGGCGATCTTGTACGGTCCGGTGGCCACCGGCTTCTTCTCGTACCGCTCCTTGGTGTCGCCCTTCGCCGGGACGACGGCGTATCCGGCCATGGCGAGGGTCTGCGGCAGGTCCGGGCGCGGCTGGTCGAAGTGGAAGACCACGGTCTTGTCGTCCGGGGTGTCCAGGACGGAGGCCGGCAGGTGCTTGCCGTCGAAGCCGCCGCCGGGCAGGGCCTTGCGGTAGTCGGCGCCGCTCAGCCAGGTCTGCAGGTAGGTCGGGCCGTCGAAGATGAACTTCGCGTACTGGCGCTCGATGGTGTGCCGGACGTCGGCCGAGGTGATGGGGTTGCCGTTCTCGTCCTTGACGCCGTCCTTCAGGGTGTAGGTCCAGGTCTTGCCGCCGTCGGTGGACTTCCCGGAGTCGGTGGCGAGGTCACCGGCGACGGACACGTTGCCCTTGTCGTCCTCCTGGAACTGGGTCAGCCGGCGGAAGAGCAGGTTGGCGACCTGGGTGGCGTCGGAGACGTAGATCTGGCCGGGGTCCAGGTGGGACAGGCCGGCCTCCTGGTAGACCGTGATCGTGCCACCGGGTCTGGCACCGGGCACGTCCTTGGCGGGGCCGGTCGATCCGGCGGCGTCGGCATAGGTGACCGCCTTCGACTGGACCGCCGCCTGCTTCTGGTCCTTCTTGGTGTCCTTGCCCGAAGAGCCGCCCTCGTTCTTCGAGCAGGCAGTGAGAGCCAGGGAGCCGGCCGCGAGGGCGATCACGACGGCGCGCGCTCCGCGGGCGCGTTGAGACATCATGTGGCGAATCCACCTACCTGTCGTTTGTTATCCGTGAGATCTGCCGGGCGCCGGCCGCGCGGGCCGGCGGGGGCGGCAGCCACCCCCCACCCAACGGACGCCCTATCGCCCGGACTTGGGGTCGAACGCGTCCCGTACGGAGTCCCCGAGGAGGTTGAAGCACAGGACGAAGATCACCAGTGCCACCCCGGGGAAGAACATGAACGCCGGGTCCTGCTCGGCGTACCGGGCGCCGGCGGCGAAGAGGCGTCCCCAGTCGGGTGTCGGCTCGACGAACCCGACGCCCGCGAAGGACAGGAAGGCGATGCTGAGGATGGTGCTGGGCAGTTGGTACGTGAACTGCACCAGGATCGGGGTGACGACGTTCGGCAGGATCTCCTTGCGTACGATCCGCCACGGCGAGGCGCCCGAGACCCGGGCCGCCTCCACGAACTCCCGTTCGCGCAGGGAGAGTACGGTCGACCGCACCAGCCTCGCCATGCCCATCCAGCCCAGCAGCCACAGCACGATGAGCATGGCCAGGGCGCGGAAGTAGGTCGGCGTCTCCTCGCGGGGATTCACGAAGAACGACGTCACCACGGGCATGAAGGCGATGAAGAACAGCTGTTGCGGGAAGGAGAGGAAGAAGTCGGTGCCGCGGCCGATCCAGTAGTCCGTACGACCGCCGAAGTAGCCCCCGATCAGGCCGATCACGACACCGGTGACCATGACGAGGACGGTGATGCCGAGCGCCATGAACAGTGAGGTCCGCATGCCGTAGAGCAGCATGGCGTAGAGGTCGCGGCCGTACTGCGGTTCGACGCCGAACCAGTGGGCGCCCGAGACGCCCCCCAAGTAGCCGAGCGGCAGCCCGAACTCGTCGAGGACGGGCTTGTCGGCGTAGGTGGGGTCCTGGCCGTACAGGGTGTACGGGTCGGTGCCCGGCAGCTTCACCAGCAGCGGTGCGAGAAGGGCGACGGCGAAGTAGCCGATCACCACCACGGCGCAGATCACGCCCGTGCGGTCGCGTTTGAAGCGCAGCCACATGAGTTGGCCGGGGGACCGGCCCGCGAGCGTGACGGCCTGGGTCCTCGTCTCCGGCCCTGGTGCGCCGTCGACGACGACCGAAGCACCGCCGCCCTCTATATCGATAGGACTTGTCACGGTTCGTCCGTTTCACAGGTATGAGTGTGAGAGGTGCCCGCGTACTCCGAGGACGCGCGTGACCGCAGTCGGACGCGCGTGGTTACTGGGGTTCCCTCCTCATGACTCCGCGTGTTCACCAACGAGAGGGGGTTTCCGTCCACCCTCCGACACCCCTGACGGAGGGTGGGACACCCCCTGGTGCTCGCGAGTCGGCGCTGTCCCCACAGCGCGTGACCCATTGACCCGAGCGCTGCTAACTATCTGCCATGGGTCGACCACCGACCACTGCCGGTAGATCTCAATTCAGTCACAGCTCGCGCCCAGTCCTTCCAAAATCTGGACAAACTGTTCGCCGGAAGAAGGCGCGAAACGGACGTGTTACATGGGTATCGGGCAACGATCTCCGCAAGCCGGACATGACGCTCCCGAAAACGGGTTGCAAAAAGCCCGGATGCCCCCACCGTGGGGGACACCCGGGCTCAAGTGCCGGAGGATCAGCCGTGCTTGGCGCGGCTCGCGGCGCGGGCCCGCTCCCTCTGGTCGAGGTTGACCTTGCGGATGCGAACGGCCTCCGGGGTCACCTCGACGCACTCGTCGTCACGGCAGAACTCCAGGGACTGCTCCAGCGACAGCTTGCGCGGCGGCACGATCGACTCGGTCACATCGGCCGTCGAGGACCGCATGTTGGTGAGCTTCTTCTCCTTGGTGATGTTGACGTCCATGTCGTCGGCGCGGGAGTTCTCGCCGACGATCATGCCCTCGTACACCTCGGTGCCGGGCTCCACGAAGAGCACGCCGCGCTCCTGCAGGTTCGTCATCGCGAACGCGGTGACGGCACCGGAGCGGTCGGCGACCAGGGAGCCGTTGTTCCGGGTCTGCAGCGTGCCGAACCAGGGCTCGTGGCCCTCGTGGATGGAGTGCGCGATACCGGTGCCGCGGGTCTGGGTCAGGAACTCGGTACGGAAGCCGATCAGACCGCGGGACGGCACGACGAACTCCATGCGGACCCAGCCGGAGCCGTGGTTGGACATGTTGTCCATGCGGCCCTTGCGGACGCCCATGAGCTGCGTGACCGCGCCCATGTGCTCCTCGGGCACGTCGATCGTCATGCGCTCGACCGGCTCGTAGACCTTGCCGTCGACCTCCTTGGTGACGACCTGCGGCTTGCCGACCGTCAGCTCGTAACCCTCCCGGCGCATGGTCTCGACCAGGATGGCGAGCGCCAGCTCACCACGGCCCTGCACCTCCCAGGCGTCCGGCCGCTCGGTCTCCAGCACCCGCAGGGAGACGTTACCGATCAGCTCGCGGTCCAGGCGGTCCTTGACCTGGCGGGCGGTGACCTTGCGGTCCTTCACGGCCGTCTTGGCGTCCGCGCCCTTGCCGGTGCCGCCCCGGCCGACCAGCGGCGAGGTGTTCGTACCGATCACCATGGAGATCGCCGGCTCGTCCACCGTGATCAGCGGCAGCGGGATCGGGTTCTCCGGGTCGGCCAGCGTCTCGCCGATCATGATGTCCGGGATACCGGCGACCGCGCAGATGTCACCCGGGCCCGCCTTCTCGGCCGGCTTGCGGGTGAGCGCCTCGGTCATCATCAGCTCGGAGATGCGGACGTTCTGCACGGAGCCGTCGCGCTTGATCCAGGCCACCGTCTGGCCCTTGCGCAGCTCGCCCTGCTCGACGCGGAGCAGCGCGATACGGCCGAGGAAGTTGTCGGCGTCCAGGTTGGTGACGTGGGCCTGGAGCGGCGCGTCCTCGTCGTAGGTCGGGGCCGGGATGTGCTCCAGGATGGTGGAGAAGAACGGCTCCAGGCTGTCGCTGTCGGACGGGACCGTGCCGTTGTCCGGCTTGGTCAGCGAGGCGATGCCGTCACGGCCGCAGGCGTAGACGATCGGGAACTCGATCTGCTCCTCGTCCGCGTCCAGGTCGAGGAAGAGGTCGTACGTCTCGTTGACGACCTCGTCGATCCGGGAGTCCGGGCGGTCCGTCTTGTTGATGCAGAGGATGACGGGCAGACGCTGCTGGAGCGCCTTGCGCAGCACGAACCGGGTCTGCGGCAGCGGGCCCTCGGAGGCGTCCACCAGCAGCACGACACCGTCGACCATCGACAGACCGCGCTCGACCTCGCCGCCGAAGTCGGCGTGGCCGGGGGTGTCGATGATGTTGATCGTGATCGGGTCCCCGCCGTCCTTGGGGTGGTACTTCACCGCCGTGTTCTTGGCGAGGATCGTGATGCCCTTCTCACGCTCCAGGTCGTTCGAGTCCATCATGCGGTCGTCGACCGAGTCGAGCTGGTGGGCCGCGAACGCGCCGGCCTGCTTGAGCATGCCGTCGACGATGGTGGTCTTGCCGTGGTCGACGTGAGCGACGATGGCGACGTTGCGGATGTCGTGACGCGTTGACGACGCAGTCATAAGCTGCCGTACTCCCGGAAGTGTGAGGATCGCCCTGCGCGTACGACTGTGTCGCGCGGGCCCTGCCGGGCTGGACACGCCACGGCCTCACCCCATGGTACGTGGCCTTTTCCGCGGGGGCTCGCCGGGCCGCTAGCCCTTGCGCGGCGCGGGCGGCACCTTGGCCCCCTTCTTCAGGAACCCCATGTCCTCGTAGACCGGGGTCTGGAACCCGAACGCACCCGTGTTGACCAGGGTTTTCCGTACTCCCACCAGCTCAGGCCGCTGGTACAGCGGGATGGATCCCGCCGCCGCCCAGATCCGGGAATCGGCCTTCCGGATCAGGTCGCGTGCCTCGTCCTCGTCCAGCGTGGTCGCGGCCTGGTCGAAGAGCTGGTCGACCTGGTCGGTGCCGACCCGGGTGTAGTTCTGCTCGACGTTGACCGAGCCGTCCGCCGCCACGACCGGCTTGGCGTAGACCGGCCGGGCGTCGGTCGCCGGGAAGGCGGAGGCCGGCCAGGAGTACAGGGCGAGGTCGTAGTCGCCGGCGGCGATGTGGTCCTTGAAGTAGCTCTCGTCCGAGACCTTGGTGATCGTGGTCCGGATGCCGACCTGCTCCAGCATCGCCGAGATCCGCTCGGCGACCGAGTTCAGGGTCTCCGAGCCGGGCCCGGAGGGCAGGACGAAACGCAGCGCGAGCGGCTTGCCGTCCTTGGCGAGCGGCCCGGCCGGCGCGGCGGCCGGGGCGGCCGTGCCCTTCGGGGCGTACGCGCCGGGCGCGCCCCCGTGCTTGCCCTCCTGCGCGAGGTGCTGGTCGCCGTGCTCGCGCCGGTCGTCGGCCGACGCGTGCCGCCCGGCCTTGCCGTCGCCGTCCGCACCGCCCTGGTCGCCGGCCGGCCCGTCGCCGTGGCCCTTGCCGTCGTCCTCCCCGACGATGTACTCGCCGTCCTTGCCGCCGTTCGACACGTCCTCGCCGTCGTGCCCGCCGCCGTGCTCGGGGCCGGCCGCCTTCTCGCCCTTCTTCTGCTCCTTGAGCGGGCCGCCGCGCACCCAGCCGGCGTCGGCGAGCAGCGCCTGCGCCTCGCCCGTGTCCTGGCCGCCGATCGCGCCGCTGCCGTCGGCGTAGTCGGCCTGTCCGGCCAGCGCGAGGTGGCTGCCGACCGGGACGGCGGGCAGTCCCAGCGGGGTGAGCACCAGCCGGGCCAGCTCCACGCGGTCCAGGGCGCGGGCGACGGCCCGGCGGACCCGTTCGTCGGCGAGCGGGCCGGTGGCGCCGTTGAGGGCGAGCTGGGTGTAGGCGGGCTCCAGGGACTTACGGACCTCGACGCCCCGCAGCGCCTGCTGACGCTCCAGGTAGCGGGTGATGGCCTTGCGGAGCTTCTTCTGGCCGGCGTGCACCTGGTCGGAGTCGAAGCCGTGGGCGAGCGCCCAGACCCGCAGCTTCTTCACGCCCGTCTTGCCGCCGGCGCCCTGGAGCGGGGTGGACGTGCCCTTCTCCCGGTTCGCCAGGCCGATCCGCTGCGCGTCCGCGGGATCGACGTCGGCGAGGTCCACACTGCCGTCGGCGAGCGCGACGGCCCGCTTGTCGCGGGAGACGGCGTGCAGCACGATCTCGTTGAGCTTGGCGGGCCTGCCCCACCAGCGCGGGTTGCGGGTGAGGACGACGTCCTTCTTGGCGGTGTCGACCTTCTCGACCTTGAAGGGCCCGGCGGTGACCTTCAGCTTGCGGCGGGCGCCGTCGTTGAAGGCGTCCGGGGTGCCCATGACGTCCTTGGGGTACAGCGGGGAGAACAGCGATCGCCAGTCGGCGTAGGGGCGGGAGAAGGTGACCCGGACCTGGAGGTCGTTGGCGCCGCGCTCGATCTTGGCGATCCGGTCGTAGCCGGCGTTGCGGGCGGTCCAGTAGGCGCTGTTCCTCCCGGACAGGGCGCGCCACTGGGCGGCGAAGTCGGCGGCGCCGATCTCCCGGCCGTCGCTCCACACGGCCTGCTGGTTCAGCTTGTACAGCACCACCTGGCGCGGCTCGGTCTCGATGACCTTGGCCGACTCCAGGTAGGCGGGGTCGGCCACCGGCCGCCCGGCCGCGTCCAGCCGGAACATGGACGGCAGCACGGCCTGGGCGACCCGGGTGGTGCCGGCGTCGGCGTCGGCCTGGAAGGTGTTCAGGGTCTCCGGTACGGCGTCCACGGCCCACTTCATGGTGCCGCCGTCGGCGACCAGGTCCCGGGCGACCGGGGCGACGTCCTGCGGGGCGAGCGGGGCACTGGCCTCGTCCTCGTCGGCGCAGCCTGCGAGCAGCGGTACGGCCAGCGCGCCCACGCTCAGGAAGGCGAGGGCGCGCCGCAGGTGCCGCCGGCCGGGCCGGCACGCGGTGCCGTCGTGCGGCCGCGGCTGCGCCGTGGCCCGCGCAGTTCCTCGCACCGCTTCGGGGCGCTGCCCGACACCGTCGTAGGACATCTCTGCTACCTCCGGGAAGCCACGGGCCTTATGCTCGCATTTGTCGGGATATGGAGCTGATCACGTTCGGCGGTATATGGAGCTGATCAGATCTATGCGGCCACTGAAGAGGAAAGGATCCGGCAACGGTGGGCGACACGGCGGCAACGGCCGGTAACCCCACCCGTGCGGCGCAACACACCGGGCGATGCACCCGCACGCCCCGGCCAATCGCTGCACATCCCTTCACAGCGGCGGGCGGGAGGCGCAACACTCCAAGGCGCATGAACGTTGCCGCCCATGGCCCGCCGGACCCGCGGAAGCGAGGGCAAGACATGTCCGTGCACGACGACCTCACCGCCGTACAGCGCTGCCTCGACGACCTCCACCGGTCGCTCGGCCGCCTGGAACACCAGCTCGGCAGCTCAGGCCTGGAGATACGCCGGGTCCGGCTGGACGCCGACCACCTGCGCGAGAGCGTGGCACTGCTGCGGGAGGCAGCCGCCACCCCGGACGCACAGCGCCGGCCCGACTTCGTCACCATCTCCGACACGCCCTACGACATCAGCCTGTGGACGGACACGGACGACGAGGGACTGGGCGCCCGCGACCGCCGCGCCCCCTGACCCACCCCTACCCGACCGGAGTCCTGACTTGGCCACTGGTACGGAACCCCAACAGAACAGCGGTGGCGTGCGCACCGGGACGCGCGCCGCGATCGCCGCCCCGCACCTGCGGACCGACCGCTGGTGGCTGGCGCCCGCCGTCACCGCGGCCGGCCTGCTCGCGTTCGTCGTCTACTCCACCTGGCGGGCCTTCGCCAACACCCACTACTACGCGGCGCCGTACGTCTCGCCGTTCTACTCGCCGTGCCTGGCGGAGAACTGCCGGACCATGCGCGCCGGCCCCAACGCCGACCTCTTCGGCGGCTGGTGGGGCATCTCCCCGGCCGTCATCATCCTGATCTTCCCGCTCGGCTTCCGGCTGACCTGCTACTACTACCGCAAGGCGTACTACCGCGCCTTCTGGGCCTCGCCGCCCGCCTGCGCGGTGGCCGAGCCGCACCGCGCGTACAGCGGGGAGACCCGCTTCCCGCTGGTCCTGCAGAACCTCCACCGGTACTTCTTCTACGCCGCCCTGCTGGTGGCCGGCGTGCTGACCTACGACACCGTGCTGTCCTTCCGGGACACGCACTACCGCTGGGGCCACATGGGGCTCGGCACGTTGGTCTTCCTGGCCAACATCGTGCTGATCTGGGCGTACACCCTCTCCTGCCACTCCTGCCGGCACATCGTCGGCGGCAAGCTCAAGCACTTCTCGAAACACCCGGTGCGCTACCGGGCGTGGCGGTTCGTGGGCAGGCTCAACGCCCGCCACATGCAGCTGGCGTGGGCGTCGCTGCTGAGCGTGGCGCTCGCCGACTTCTACGTCTACCTCGTCGCGTCCGGGGTCTTCGACGATCCGAGATTCTTCTGATGAGTGAGGCCTTCTGATGTCCGTGGTCGACCGGCAGGAGTGGGACGTCGTCGTGGTCGGGGCCGGCGGCGCCGGGCTGCGGGCCGCGATCGAGGCGCGCGAGCGGGGCGCCCGTACGGCGGTGATCTGCAAGTCGCTGTTCGGCAAGGCGCACACCGTGATGGCCGAGGGCGGCATCGCGGCCGCGATGGCCAACGCCAACGAGCACGACAACTGGCAGGTGCACTTCCGCGACACCCTGCGCGGCGGCAAGTTCCTCAACCAGTGGCGTATGGCCGAGCTGCACGCGCAGGAGGCCCCGGACCGGGTGTGGGAGCTGGAGACCTGGGGCGCGCTGTTCGACCGTACGAAGGACGGCCGGATCTCGCAGCGCAACTTCGGCGGCCACGAGTACCCGCGGCTGGCGCACGTGGGCGACCGCACCGGCCTGGAGCTGATCCGCACCCTCCAGCAGAAGATCGTCTCCCTCCAGCAGGAGGACTTCCGGGAGACCGGTGACTACGAGTCCCGGCTGAGGGTCTTCCAGGAGTGCACGGTCACCAGGATCCTCAAGGACGGGCAGCGTGTCTCGGGGGTCTTCGCCTACGAGCGGGAGACCGGGCGCTTCCTGGTCTTCGAGGCCCCCGCCGTGGTCGTCGCCACCGGCGGCATCGGCAAGTCCTTCAAGGTCACGTCGAACTCCTGGGAGTACACGGGCGACGGCCACGCGCTGGCGCTGCTGGCCGGCGCGCCGCTGCTGAACATGGAGTTCGTGCAGTTCCACCCGACCGGCATGGTCTGGCCGCCGTCGGTCAAGGGCATCCTCGTCACCGAGTCGGTGCGCGGGGACGGCGGGGTGCTGCGCAACTCCGAGGGCAAGCGGTTCATGTTCGACTACGTCCCGGACGTCTTCAAGGACAAGTACGCCGAGTCCGAGGAGGAGGCCGACCGGTGGTACGAGGACCCGGACCACAACCGGCGTCCACCGGAGCTGCTCCCCCGCGACGAGGTGGCCCGCGCGATCAACGCCGAGGTCAAGGCGGGCCGGGGCTCGCCGCACGGCGGAGTGTTCCTGGACGTGTCGACCCGGATGCCCGCCGAGGTGATCCGGCGCCGGCTGCCGTCCATGTACCACCAGTTCAAGGAGCTGGCGGACGTCGACATCACGGCCGAGGCGATGGAGGTCGGCCCGACCTGCCACTACGTCATGGGCGGCATCGCGGTCGACTCCGACACGGCGGCGGCCCGCGGGGTGCCGGGGCTGTACGCGGCCGGCGAGGTCGCCGGCGGCATGCACGGCTCCAACCGGCTCGGCGGCAACTCGCTGTCCGACCTGCTGGTCTTCGGCCGCCGCGCCGGCCGGCACGCGGCCGAGTACGCGCAGGGGCTGACCGCCCTGCGGCCGGCGGTGGACGACACCCAGGTCGACACGGCCGCGGCGGAGGCCCTGCGGCCCTTCTCCGCGGAGGCGGAGGCGAAGGCGGCGGGCGCCGGCGCGGCGGGCCCGCCGGAGAACCCGTACACCCTGCACCAGGAACTCCAGCAGACCATGAACGACCTGGTCGGCATCATCCGCCGCGAGGCGGAGATGGAGCAGGCCCTGCACAAGCTGGCCGAGCTGCGGGCCCGCGCCCGGCGGGCCGGTGTGGAGGGCCACCGCCAGTTCAACCCCGGCTGGCATCTCGCCCTCGACCTCAGGAACATGCTGCTGGTCAGCGAGTGCGTGGCCCGGGCCGCGCTGGAGCGCACCGAGTCGCGCGGCGGGCACACCCGCGAGGACCACCCGGCGATGGACCGGGCCTGGCGCAACGTGAACCTGCTGTGCACCCTCGCCGACCCCTCCGGCGGCCTCGCCGCGACCGACCCCTCCCGGGGCCAGATTCGCCTGACCCGCGAGACCACCGCCCCCATCCGCCCGGACCTGCTCGCCCTCTTCGAGAAGGAGGAGCTGGTCAAGTACCTCGCCGAAGAGGAGCTGTACGAGTGAGCAGCTACGAGGCCCGCTTCAAGGTGTGGCGGGGCGACGAACAGGGCGGCGGCCTGAGAGACTTCACGGTCGAGGTGAACGACGGCGAGGTGGTCCTGGACATCGTCCACCGCCTCCAGGCCACCCAGGCGCCCGACCTGGCCGTGCGCTGGAACTGCAAGGCGGGCAAGTGCGGTTCGTGCTCGGCGGAGATCAACGGCCGCCCGCGGCTGATGTGCATGACCCGCATGTCGGTCTTCGACCGGGCGGAGACGATCACGATCACCCCGCTGCGCGCCTTCCCGGTGATCCGGGACCTGGTGACGGACGTCGGCTTCAACTACCAGAAGGCACGGGAGGTCCCGGCGTTCGTGCCGCCCGCCGGCCTGGGTCCCGGCGAGTACCGCATGATGCAGGAGGACGTGGACCGCTCGCAGGAGTTCCGCAAGTGCATCGAGTGCTTCCTGTGCCAGGACACCTGCCACGTGGTGCGCGACCACGAGGAGAACAAGCGGGCGTTCGCCGGGCCGCGCTTCCTCATGCGGGTCGCGGAGCTGGACATGCACCCGCTGGACGCGGCGGCCGAGACCGGGCTCGACCGCAAACGCACCGCCCAGGACGAGCACGGCCTCGGCTACTGCAACATCACCAAGTGCTGCACGGAGGTCTGCCCCGAGGGCATCAGGATCACCGACAACGCGCTGATCCCGTTGAAGGAACGGGCGGTCGACCGCAAGTACGACCCGCTGGTGTGGCTGGGCTCGAAGATCAGGAGGCGGTCCGCAGCAGACCGAGCACCCGCCGAAGATTGAACTCCGCGATCCCCCGCATGGCCTCCCGGTGCGGGAAGTCCCCGTCGAGCAGCCGCAGCGGCCCGGCGACCAGCCCGAGGTGCATCGCCAGCCGGTACAGCGCCCCACGCTCCGGATCGAGACCGGCGGTGCGCAGCGTGTCGTAGGCGGGTCCGAAGCGGAGTTCGAGGAAGACGTGCTCCCACTCGGCGTCGAAGTACATCAGCCCCTCGATGTCGATGAGCGCCGGGTCGCCGCCCGGGGTCACCAGGACGTGGTCCGGGCCGAGCTCGCCGTGCACGAGGCAGGTGCGGGTGCGCGGGGCGACGGCGGCCCGCAGCTCCCGCACCCGTTCCGTCAGCGCCCGGCGCACCGCCCGCACCCGGGGGTCCCGGTCGGCGACGGCCTCGACGTCCCGGACCGCCCGGTCGGCGACGACCTGCTCGGGGGAGTCGCCGTACGCCGTCCCGCCCCGCTCCACCAGGGCGGCCCTGCCGTGCCCGGCGGCCGTGTACTCCCGCAGGGTGTCGAGCGTCCCGGCCAGTCGCGCCAGTGGCACCCGGGCCGCGGCGGGGTCGTCGCGCAGCAACTGCTCCAGGCTGCCGCCCCGGACGTCCTCCACGATCGCTGCGGGCCCGGGCAGGTGGACGGCGTCCTCGTCGGCGCACAGCAGCCGCGGGACGCGTACGCCGAGCGCGGTGAGGCGGTGGTGGGCCGCCAGGAACAGGCCGATGCCGGAGGCGGGCGAGAAGGTGTCGCGGGGGTCGGGCCGGGGCCCGTCCCAGTAGTCCTCCTCGGGGGACCAGACGTACGCGATCGCGGTCGTGCCGTCGTCGAGGGCGAGCCGGTAGACGCCCTTCCTGGAGCCGCCGCGCAGCCGGGTGACGGCGGTGGGGGCACGGCCGAGGGCCTCGCGGGCGAGGGGCGTGAGGTCGTCGCGGGTGAGGTGGGTGCGGGCGGGTTTCCGCCGCTCCACCGTGCGCTCACCCGGCCGGTTCGTGTCCATCCCGCCCCCCTGTCCGCCTGCTCCCCCACCCGTCCCCGTCCCGCTCGCGGTGCAGCCTACCTGCCCATACGCTCCGAAATGTGACCTTCTCCCTGGACCGGGGCCGACCCCGGCGCGCCGGCGCGCGCCTGCGGGTGCGGGTGGCGCGTGCCGTGCTGGGTGCCCCCGTGGGAGCCGGATGGCTGATGCTCGCGGTGCCGGCGGCCGAGGCCCGTGAACCGGTCGCCGTGGCCTCGGCCGCCGCGCAGCAGGGCGGGACGTCGACCGCCGACCTGGTGCTGCCGCTCGTCGCCGGGGTGGTGGCCGTGGCCCTGGCCGGATACGGCTGGCTGCGGCGCACCCGCCGGGCCCGGACCCGGACCACCCCGGGGGCCGTCTCCACCCAGCCGCCCGTGCCCAGCCCGGCCGACTCCGAGCGTCAGGCGCGGGCGGCACTGCGGCTGGCCGACGACTGCGTACGGGCCGCCGGGGAGGAACTGGCGCTGGTGCGGAAGCTGTTCGGGGAGAAGCCGACCGAGCCGTTCACGCACGCGCTGCGGGCCGCCGGGACCGAGCTGGCGGCGGCGTTCGCAATCTGGCGGCGGTACGAGGAGGGCGTACCGCGGGAGGCGGACGCCCGGCGCCAGGCGCTGGTCGGGGTCATCGGCCGCTGCGCGGAGGCCGGGCGCCGGCTGGACGCCGAGGCGGCGGCGCTGGACCGGCTGCGCGGGCTGGACACGGAGGAGGGCGGCGACCGGGGGGTGGCGGCGGCGCTGGCGGTGGCCGAGGAGCGGTTCCGGGAACTGGCGGCGCGGGCGGTGACCGCCCAGGAGGAGCTGGCGGCGCTCCGGGAGCGGTACGCGCCCTCGGCCTGCGGGCCCGTCGCCGGGTACGTCGAACAGGCCAAGGACCGGCTGCTGTTCGCCACCGCACGGCTCAACGAGGCCCGCCAGGCCGCCGACGCGGGCGACCGTCAGCGGGCGGTGCGGCGGTTGCGGGCCGGTGAGGGGGCGGTGGTCCAGGCGGGGGTGCTGGTGACCGGCGTGGAGCGGCTCGCGGCGCGGCTGCGGGAGGCGGCCGCACTGGTACCGGCGGCGCTGACCGGCGCGGAGGCGGAGCTGGCGGCGGGGCGGGGCGGCACGGACGGAACCGGGACGCGCGCGGGGTCGGCGCAGGCCGACATGGTGCTGGCGGCGGTCCGCGAGGAGCTGACGGGCGGGCCGTACGATCCGCTGGACGCGCTGCGCCGGATCACCCGGGCCGTCCAACGGCCGGACGGGACAGGCCCGGGCGTGCTGGTCACCGCGGCGCTGCTGGTGGCGCGCACGCGCGTCGACGGGGCGGAGGAGTTCATCGCCGTGCACCGCGGTGCCGTGGGCACCCCGGCCCGGGCCCGGCTGGCGGAGGCGGTACGGGAGGTGGGCGCGGGGAACACCGCCCGGGCCGACGCGATGGCCGGGGAGGCGCGGGAGCTGGCCGAGCGGGACGTACGGGCGTACGGCACCCCGTACTTCGGTTCCGAGCCGGCCGCGGCCGGTCTGGCCGGCGCCGTCCTCGGCGGCATCGTCCTCACCGAGACCCCGGACGCCGAAAACCCGGACGCCGAGACCCCGGTCGCCTACGGCGGCCCCCAGACCCGCGCCCGCCACCACGCGTGACGCGGCCCGGGTCAGAACAGGCTCAGCAGGGCCTCCGCCGGGTCGGTGAGGGTGCCCTCGCCGCCCGGCAGGGGCAGTTCGAACCACACCGTCTTGCCGCGGGGGGTGCGCCGGGAGCCCCAGGCCGCGCTGAGCAGACCGACCAGTTGCAGGCCCCGGCCGCCCTCGTCGGTGTCCCGGGCGCGCCGGCGCCGGGGCTGGACCAGGCCGGCGTCCCAGACCTCGCAGACCAGGGTGCGGTCCAGCAGCAGCCGGAGCCTGATCTCCCCCTCGCCGTACCGCAGCGCGTTCGTCACCAGCTCGCTGACCAGCAGCTCCGCGGTGTCGACCAGCGGCTCCAGGTCCCAGGAGAGCAGCTGTGCGCGGGCGTACTCCCGGGCACGGCCCACACTGCGCGGCTCGCGCGGCAGCGTCCAGTCGCCGACGGACTCGGCGGGCAGCCCCTGCACGCGGGCCATGAGCAGGGCGATGTCGTCCTCGCCGTGGTGGGTGTCGAGGGTGTTGAGGACGTGGTCGCAGACGTCCTCCAGGGGCCGGCTGGGGTCGGTGAGCGCGCCCACGAACGCCTGGAGGCCCTCGTCCAGCGGGTGGTCGCGGGACTCGACCAGACCGTCGGTGTACAGCGCGAGCAGTGCGCCCTCGGGGAGTTCGACCTCCACCTCCTCGAACGGCTCGCCCCCCACGCCGAGCGGCATGCCGGGCGGCACGTCCAGCATCAGCGCCGCCTCGCCGGGCTCCACCAGGACCGGTGGCAGATGGCCGGCGTTGGCGAACGTACAGCGCCTGGTGACGGAGTCGTACACGGCGTACACGCAGGTCGCCAGGTACACCTCGGAGAGGTCGGCGTCCCGGGGCTGGCGGGCGGTGCGGGTGGCCTGCTGGACCCCGCCGGGCGTGCCGAGGCCGCGCGCGATCTCGTCCAGCGCCGAGAGGACTTCGGCCGGTTCCAGGTCCAGCAGGGCCAGCGTGCGTACGGCGGTGCGCAGTTCGCCCATCGCGACGGCCGCGCGCAGTCCCCGGCCCATGACGTCCCCGACGACCAACGCCGTGCGGTGGCCGGGCAGTTCGATGACGTCGAACCAGTCGCCGCCCACCTCCGTCGCCGCGTTGCCCGGCAGGTAGCGGCAGGCGATGTCCAGGCCGGAGGCCTCGGGGTCGCCGGGCGGCAGCAGGGACCGCTGCAGTATCAGCGCGCGTTCGTGTTCCCGGCGGTACAGGCGCGCGTTGTCGATACAGACGGCGGCCCGGGCGGCCAGCTCGACCGCGAGCTCCCGGTCGCGCTCGCCGAACGGCTCGCTGCCCTTCGTCCGGGCGAACTGCGCGAGTCCGACCACCGTGTCGTGGGCGACCATCGGCACGGCCAGCGTGGACTGCACGAGCCCGCCCTCCTCGGCGGGCACGTGCTGCGGCCGGGCGGTGCGCAGGGCGTCCGCGCAGGGCGAGTTGAACGGGAAGTGGTGGACCGCGCCGACCTCGACGGGCTTGCCGGAGCCGCTGAAGGGGGCGCTGAACGGGGCGCCGGAGACGGCGCTGGCGAAGGCGACGCGGCGCAGTTCGGCGCTGCCGTCGGCGAGGCCGGGCGGGGTCTCGTCGCCGGCCAGCAGGCCCTGGTAGAGGTCGACGGTGGCCAGGTCGCAGAAACCGGGCACGACCACGTCGAGGAGTTCGCGGGCCGTGGTCTCCAGGTCCAGGGAGTTGCCTATGCGGGCGCCGGCCTCGTTGAGCAGCGCGAGGTTGCGCCGGGCGGCGGCGGCCTCGCGGGCGGCGGCCCGGCGGGCGGTGATGTCGGTGCCGAGCCAGGCGATGCCGATGGGCCGGCCGCTGCCGCTGTGCACGCGGTAGAGGTTGACGGACCAGTGCCGGCGCTCCTCCGAGCCCGGGACGAACCCGGTGACGTGCATGTCGGTGATGGACTCGCCGGACTCCAGCACCCGCCGCAGGGTGGCCGAGACCCGCTCGGCCTCACCGCGCGGCAGGTAGTCGTGGACCTCCTTGCCCCGGTGGTCGTCCGGGGTTCCGCCGAAGATGGAGGCGAACCGCATGTTCGCGCGGCGGACCCGCAGGTCGATGTCGATCAGCAGGAACCCGAAAGGGGATTGGCCGAAAATCGCCTGGGAGGCGGCGAGGTCGGTCTCGATGCTGCGCAGTGTGCGGACGTCCACGACGATACAGACAGCGGCGTTCTCGCCCTCGGCGGTGCGCGTCGGCATGACGTAGACCTCGGCCAGGCCCTCCTCCCCGCGGCCGCCGTCCGCTCCGTCCGGCATCCGGAACGGCACTACCCCGGTCCACTCCCGCCCGTCGAGGATTTCGGCCATCTTCCGCTGGCCGCGCTCGCGCAGGTCGGGATCGATGAAAGCCTCTATCGGGTCCATGCCGACGGCGCGTTCGGCGGGGATCCCGAAGAGCTGCTCGGCGCGCAGGCTCCACTGCTCGACCAGTCCGCCGGGACCGATGGAGAAGGACGCGACCTTGATGTAGTCATAGATCGAACCGGGCGGACTGCTCTGCCACATGGCGTCACCGGGCACCGCGGAAGCGCCCGCGGCCTGCCTCCTCGCGCCGTCCGACGGGTCCTCGGACTCCGTGGCCTTCGCTGGTATCTCGCTCACGCGAACCGTCCCCTCCAGCTCACCGCGCCCGGCACCGGTCACCGGGGGCGGCTGCCCGCAGTATCCAGCACTACGGCGCCGCACGACACGGTGTTCACGATCACAGCTCGGTCCAGGCGGTTTTCGGACCGGTCCGTGACAACACTTCCACTCTTCTAACCAGGGAACACGCCGCCGAACCACCCATCGCCGGACCGCGTGCGCCCCCGGCGCGCACGATGGGCGGCACGCCGCCGGCTGTACACCCCCGTGCCCCTGCGGCTGCCGCCGCGTCACCCCGGTACGGCCAGTTCGAACCAGACGGTCTTTCCGCCCGCGCCGGGCCGGGTGCCCCAGCGCCGCGAGGAGCCCGCGACCAGCTGGAGGCCGCGTCCGCTCTCGTCCTCGGGCCGCGCGACGCGCTCCCGCGGCGGGTCGGGCAGCGGGTCGGAGACCTCCACGCGCAGGGTGCCGGCGGGCTCGGCGGGGCGGACCAGCCGTACGCCGATGGGGCCGGTGGCGTGCCGCAGGGAGTTGGTGACCAGTTCGCTCACCAGCAGGGCGGAGAGATCGGCGAGGCAGTCGAGGCCCCAGCCGTGCAACTGGCCGCGGACCGCCGCGCGAGCGCTGCGCACGGCGCCCGGTTCCGCGGGAAAGGACCACTCGGCGCAGTCGCCATCGGGGTCGATCACGCCGATCACTTCCCAGGCCAGCAAACCCACCGATGTCCGATTTCGTGGGGTTAATGGGCACATACCCGAAATCCGGGCCCCAGTACCCCGGGAGAGGGCGCATTGGCGCACTCCTCCACGAACGGCGGCGAACGGACGCGCACGGGTGAGGGGCGGTGCGCTCGAGGGGCGGGTAGGCGCGCGGCGGGCGCGAGGTGGGATGCGTGCGGGCGACTGGCGAGGGGCGGGGGCGTGGGGCCGACTAGCGCGGGGCGGGCGGGTGACCTGCGGGGGGGCGGGGGCGTGGGGTCGACTGGCGTGGGGTGGGGGGGGCGTGCGGCCTACCGGCCGGGGGGGCGGGGCGTGCGACCGACCTGCGAGGGGCGGAGTGCGTGCGGCCGACCGGTGTGGGGCGGGGTGCGGGCGGCCGACCTGCGAGGGGCGGGGTGCGTGCGGCCGGTGGGTGTGAGGGGTGGCGTGCGCCTGGAGATTCAGCGCGGCCCCGCGGCCCAGTGGGCGGTCACCTCGCGCACGGCCGGTACGTCCTGGGCCAGCCACGGTACGTCCCACACCTCGTCCGGGGTCAGCCAGCGCAGGTCGTCGTGGTCCTGGAGGGGGGTCGGCCGGGCCGAGCCGGGGCGCAGGCGGGCGGTCCACACCTGGAGGACGTACGGCGTCCGCAGCGGCCACTGCCCCGGCACCCGTCCGACCGGCTCGGCGTCGACGCCCAGTTCCTCGCGCAGTTCGCGCACCAGGGCGTCCTCGGGCCGCTCCCCCGCCTCGACCTTGCCGCCGGGCAGTTCCCAGCGTCCGGCCAGGTCGGCGGGGGCACTGCGGCGCGCGGCGAGCAGCCGTCCGCCGTCGAGCAGGGCGGCTCCCACCACCACGATCCGTTCCGCCCCGGGTGTCATGCGCGTCATGGACCGGAGCCTACGGGAGCCCGCGCGCGGTCAGTTCTGGGTGCCGTCCCCGTTCTGACCGATGCGCTCGACCCAGTACAGCTGCTTGTGCCCCCGGTCGTCGAGGCTGTCGGCGATCTTCTGCGCCTCCGCGCGGGTCGCGTAGCGGCCGACCCGGTAGCGATTGCCGTTGTCGTCCTGCCGTATCACGATCCAGGGAAGGGAGACCGTGCCCTCACTCATGGCCCCCACCGCCCGCGTTCCTTCTCGCACCGCCCCGCCCTCCCCCACTCCGGGGCCCCCGCCGCGCCCCGCCTAAGGAAACCGCAATCCGCATATGCCCGAGCGTACGCCCAACCTTCACGCTGCGAATACGGCTTTTCACAAAGAGGTACGCAACCAGCCAGAACGCCGGGGGCGCACGGGCCGAATGCGCCGTCACGCACTCCCCCGCCCGGGGTCGTGGGCATGCCAGGACCACCCGTGGCCACCTGCGAGAACGGCCGGATTACGGCGGTACGAGGAGAAGGCGGACAGAGCCGGACGGCGGAGGACGGCGCACCACGGTGTGCGCTACCTCACGCAGAAGGGCGCGCGAAGCACTCACCGAGGACCAGGGGCGGTTACTTCACCAGGGGCGGTTACTTCACCGGCAGGTGATAGGCGACCCGGTAGCGGTCGGCCGGGATGACGACGTCGGCGGTCTCCACCGGGCGGCCGGAGGCGAAGTAGGTGCGCTGGACGACCACGACCACGTGCCCGGGGACGCCACCGAGCAGGTGCAGCTCCTCGGCGAGGCCGGGGCGGGCGCCGACCTCCTCGGTGACGTTGTCCACGATGACGTCGATCGCCCGCATCCGCTCGACCACGCCCATCCCTCCGAGCGGGCCCTCCTCGGGCAGCATCACCGGGGTGCGGCCGGTGACGGCGAGGGGTTCCCAGGAGGTGGAGAGCATCATCGGCTCGCCGGCCTCCCGGAAGAGGTACTTGGTGCGCATCACCCGGTCGCCGGCCGGGATCGCGAGCCGCTCGGCGATGGCCGCGCCGGCCTCGGCCTGCTCGCTGCTGGACTCCCAGGTGCCGCGCACCGAGGCGTCGGCCTGCTCCTGCCGGAAGGGCGTGGCGCCGCCCGCCGGCCGGTACCCGGAGCGGGCCACCCGGCGCGGCACGGGCCGCTCGCGCACATAGGTCCCCGAGCCGGAGCGGCCCTCGACCAGCCCCTCGGCCATCAGGACCTTGCGGGCCTCCAGGGCGACGGTGTCCGAGACGCCGTACTCCTCGCGAATGCGGGCCTGTGACGGGAGGCGGGTGTGGGGCGGGAGCGAACCGTCGACGATCTTCTTGCGGAGATCACCCGCGACGCGCAGGTACGCCGGCTGCTCACCGAAAGTCACTGGCCGCTCCCATCAGGTTGTACAGACAGCAACAGCGTGGCAACCGTGGGTTGTGCGATGCAAGCAAAGGCCAGAGAATCACTCGATGTGATGACAAAGCGCCGGTGAGGGCTTTACCCAGGCACTTTCTCCCCCGTATAGGGCTGCTCACACCCCGGGAACTCCGGGAGGACGCCCGAGCGTTGGATGGGGGACGGGGAGCGGCACGCACAGCGGGGGGGCGGAATGCGGGTGGAGACCGGGCCGGACGGCCGGGTGGGCGGCACGGCCGTCCGCGCGGTCAACGGACTCACCGCGCGGTGGGCGCAGAACTTACGCGAGGGCACGGTGTTCTCGGCGCCGGGCGTGTGGCCGTTGCTGGCCTTCCTCGCCGACGGCGCGGCCGGGCCGGCGCGCGCGGAACTGGCCGGCGCCCTGGGCGTGCCGGCCGAGCGGGCGGCCGGTGCCGCACGGGAGCTGCTCGCGGGGCTCGCGCCACTGTCCGGCCTGGACGCGGCGCTCGGCCTGTGGACGTACCACGGGCTGGCCCTGCGCGAGGAGTGGCGGGCCGGACTGCCCGCCGGCACCCACGGGGTCTTCGGGGACGACCTCGTCACCGCGCAGGAGCGCCTCGACACCTGGGCGGCCGAGCGGACCGGCGGGCTGGTCGAGCGCATGCCGGTGACGCTGACCCGGGACGCGCGGATGGTGCTGGCCACCGCCCTCGCGCTGCGCACCGAGTGGCGGCAGCCCTTCACCGAGCGGCCGCTGCGGCCCGACGCCGGCCCCTGGCGGGGCCGCACCCTGCGCGGCCTGCACCGGCGCAGTGTGCGCCCGGACCGGGTGGGGGTGGCGGGCACCCCGGACGGCTTCGTCACCGCGCTGACGGTGCCCGGGGACAACGGCGTCGCCGTCCACCTGGTGCTCGGCGAGGAGCGCATGACACCGGGTCAGGTGCTGGCGGCCGGTGTGGGGGTCGTGGAGCGCGCCCTGCCGCTGACCGCGGGCGGTGCGCTGCCGCACGGGCACGTGGGCCCCGGTCTGCATGTGGAGCAGCAGCCGGCCGCCGAGCCGGAGCCGAGGACGCTCGACGTGACGACGGTGGCGTACGAGGTGCGGGCCGACCACGACCTGCTCGCCCTGCCGGGCCTCTTCGGCCTCACCGCGGCGACGGACAACGACGCCGCCCACTTCCCCGGCGTGAGCCCGTACCCGCTGGCCGTCGGGGAGGCCCGCCAGTCGGCCGTGGCCCAGTTCGGCGCGCTCGGCTTCCGGGCGTCGGCGGTGACGGCGCTCATGCCGGTACCGGCCGGCGCGGCCCCGCGGTACCGGTACGAGACGACTGTCGTCCGCGTCACCTTCGACCGCCCCTTCGCCTTCCTCGCCACCGACCGCGAGTCCCGCCTGATCCTGGCGGCGGGCTGGATCACCGAACCGGCACCGCACCCGCCCACGGTACGGACATGACCGAACGCTTCGCCCCCGGCCAGGTCATCGTGCGCCGCGAACCACTGGACGGCAGGCCCTGGATCACCTACCCCGTGCGCGTGGTGGAGGACAGCGAGGACCTGCTGGCGGTGTACCTGGCGCAGGGCACGCCCATGACGTTCGGTCCGGGCCCCTTCTCGTGGGGGCCGCACCCGTGGCAGGCCATCGCGGACACCTGGCAGTCGCCCGGGGTGCTCCAGTTGCAGCGGCCCGGCGATCCGTACGCGGTCTGGGTCTTCTGGAGCGAGGACCGTTCCCGGCACGACTGGTACGTCAACTTCCAGCGGCCGTTTCGCAGGACGACGCTCGGCATCGACACCCTCGACCTGGAACTCGACATCTGGGTGCCCGGCGACGGCGGCCCCTACCGCTGGAAGGACGTCGAACACTTCGAGAGCCGGGCGGAGACGGGCGGCTTCGCCGAGGGCGAGGCCGAGCGCATACGCGAGGCGGCCCAAGGACTGGCGCACGCTCTCGACCGGGGCGAGCCCTGGTGGGACCCGGCCTGGTCCCGATGGCGCCCGGACCCCGCCTGGCCCGTCCCGGACCGCGTGCCCATGACGTCGGTGGAGGCGGGGCCGCCCGCTACGGATTGAAGCGGTGGCCGAGATCATCGACGGTCTGTCCAGGCCGCGGTGCGGGGCGGCGGAAACCGCTCAGCCACGCGATGGCGCACTCGACCACCCGGCGGTGCCCTCCCATGCCTGGCCTGCGGGTGGCCGCACCCAGGCCAGCAGGCGACGCAGCAGCAGAGCCTCGTCCGCGTCCCGCGGGGCCGTCAGTGCGGTGCGCAGGGCCTGTTCGGCGTGAGCGGCGCCGCCGGAAGCGAGCAGCTCCTGCGCGGCCCGCCAACGGGTGTCGACACCGGCCTCGGGAGCCGTGACCACCCGGCACCACAGGGTGGTCGCCGCCTCCGGGAGACCTTTGGCAGTCAGCAGCCGTGCGAGGGACACATGCTGGTCAGCCGTCAGACGCACCGCGGCTTGGATCCGGCCCACGATGTCGGACGCCGCCTCCCGGCCTTCCACCGCCAGCCATGCCTTGACCACGGCCTCCAGTTCGGGGCCGACCAGACCAGGATCTGCCAGAAGCTCCTGGCCCAGCACCCGTACGGCCGTCGCCTCACCGTACTCGGCGAGCAGGGGCAGCAGCGCGGCCCGCAGAGCAGGGCCGCCGTACGGGTGGTCGCGCAGGGCGGCGAGCACCTCTGTGCAGGCGTCCTCCGTGGCGAGCCGGAACAGGACACGGGCGGCCGAGACGAAGCCTCCGTGTCCACTGCCCGGATGACGGAGCAGACGTCGGGCCAGGGGCAGCAGGCCGCCCGCGTCAGCGCCGGCTTCTGCCAGGTCCCGCAGCGCGATGACGTAGGAGTTCGCGTCCGCCCGGCGCCGGTCCAGCCATCTGAGGACCTCCCCGGCGCACGACGGGCCGAGGGACCGGATGAGCGCCATGGCCTCCAGTCCGAGGTTGCGCCGAAGTTCGGGGTCCGGATCGTCGAGGCTGAGCCGGACCACTTCCGCCGCCTGGCGCGGATGCCCGGCCTCGGCCAGGTCGATGGCGATGCTCGGGCGTTCGTCCGAGTTCCACACCTGGTACCCGCGCAGCAACTCGACCAAGCCGTCGGCGGCCTTCGCCCCCTCTCGGTCGAGCCAGCTGTGCACCACATCGTCGATGGAGTCGCTGTCCGTGCTGTACTCGATGGTGTACGCCAGGAGCGGGAGCGCCTCTTCGACCAACCCGAAGAGGAACAGCACCTGCGCCAAGGCGGCCTTGGCCCACTCCCGGGTACGGGTACGAGCCGCTACCGCCGCCTTGACTCGCGGCGCGGCCGACGGTCCCTCCAGTCGGTACCAGAACTGCCCGGCTCGCGTCAGGGTTCCGCCGTTCTCCTCGTTGCCGGCCAGGACGGAGCACACGAACTCCGCCAGTCCTTCGGTACGCCCCAGTGCGGCGAGTTCCTCCGCAGCCGTCAGGCGGTGCCAGGTGGAAGCTGTCGGCAGAGCGAGCACGTCCGACAGCAGCCTGGCCCGGAAATCCGTATCGACGGGGTCGAGCGCGGCCAGCTCCCGGCAGCAGTCCAGGGCACCGTCCTCCGGGAGCCGCCGTGCGAGGTCCTGGAGCAGCGCGACCCCCTTGGGAAGCGAGGCAACCTCCGCGTACGCCGCGGCCGCGCCGACGCGCAAGGAGACGTCGAGTCCGTCGGCCTCCGCGATCCTCCGCAGTCTGGCCGCCAGGCGATGGTTCCCCCGTAACTGGGACAGCTCCCGCAGCACCTGGCGGCCACGGCCGCGGTACCGGTCCAGGTCGTCGGAATCCCGCCCGAGGTCGGCCACCCGCTCGATGACCGCCTCCTCCAGCGCCTCCCCCAGCCGTACGCCGGAGGTGATCAGCCTCAGCGCCATGATCCGGTGGTCCAGGTCGCCGGCCAGCAGATGCCGTACGAGCAGGGTCACGTCGTGTCCCGGGCGCCGGGCCCACAGGGCGAAGGTGAACAGCACCCGGTTCCGGGAGGACGGGCTGCGGATATCACCGGCCCAGTCGTCGAGGTCCGGGAAATCCGCCGGGATGCGGGCGGCCTCCTCCCTCGCGGCAAGGAACTCCGCGAACGACAGGTGCAGGAAGGACAGCTCACCGTGGTCGTGGACGAGGGCCCCGCTCTGCCCGAGGAACTGCCCCAGTTCATCGCGGGCCACGGCCGGCCAGGCCAGCTCCCCGGGCAACTCCGTGTCCAGCCACCGCACAGCGGCGTCCAGCAGAGAAGCGGAGGCGCTCGCGGTGCGGACCTCCGCCAGATGAGCCACCAGGTGATCCCGGTGGTCCAGCAGCCACTCGGCCAGCCGTCCCTGGCCACGTCGCTCCCAGCGGGCCCGGAACCCCTTGTCCACCTCGTCCGCGCTCTCCCGGGCACTGGCGACGTCGGCGAGAAACTGCTCGTAGAGTGCGACCCGTCCGCGCGGCAGCGGCGCGCCGGGATTCCGGCTGCGGTGCGCGGCGGCGATGGTCGTCAGCAGCGGCACCTGCAGCACCTCACCGAGACCGGCGTGCCCGACCTCCTCCAGGAAGGTACGGGCTTCGGCGGCCGGATCATCGGCTCCCTGGGCGGCGAACCAGCGCCGGGCGAAGGCCGACTGCTGCGCGGAGTCGAAACCGGTGAGGGTGTAGAAACCCATGGACGGCAGGTCCCGCAGGGGCGTCAGCTCGTCCTGTGGAAGCGGCCGGGACGTGATCAGCAGCCGGAGGACACCGTGCGGCCTGATCTCCCGGGCAAGGTTCTTGAGGATCAGCTGCCGCTCGTCCGGCGAAGCGACCTCGTCAAGGCCGTCGACGATCACCAGCCAGCGCGCCCCGTGCGGCCTTACAGCGAATCGATCGGCTGGAACGGCGCTGCGCAGCGTTCCGGCGCGGTCGGCGGCGTCACTGAGCTGCTGGTGGAAGGCACGGCGGGTCCGCAGGTCGGTCGCCGTGACCCCCAGGGGGACTACCGCCTCCTGACACCAGGGATCCTCCGCCCTCTCCTCGCGCAGCCAGTAGCGGGCGAGCTGCCGGACCAGATGGCGGCCGAGAGTGGTCTTGCCCGCGCCCGGACCACCGGTGACGAACAGGTGGTCGTGAGCGGACAAGGCCGCGGCCAGGGTCGGTGCGGGGCCCGTGGCGTGCGGCGCGTGCCGTGCGGCGTTCTCGGAGAGCGGCTGGAGATCCTGCTCGATGTGGATGTGGGACAACGGGGGTTTGCGTACGCCCAGCAGGTCGTACGGGAACTGCTCAGCGGCCTCCGCCTGGCTGCCGAGCAGGTCCTCGAGCCAGGCGTCGGGCAGCGGGATGTCGGGCCATTCAACGGGGACAGGGCCGGGCTCGGACCGCCGGACGGCGAGCTTCCGGCGCTCCAGCGCGAACCGTGCACGGCCCCAGACGTCGGCGACCGCCTGCCGTGGCAGTCCCAGAGCCTCGGCGAACTGCTCGTTGGTGGACAACTCGTGAAGCCGACGAGCACCGACGATCTCGTAGACCGTGTTCTTGCCGGGCACCCGATGATCCGAACCACGCGCGGAGAGGAAGGCGTGGACGGTGTCGTACCCGGCGGTGCGCAGGGCCGCACGGAACCATTCCGCCAATTCGCGAAGTTCGGGTCGCGCTCGGCCGGTCGTGACGGGCCTTCCGCCGCCCATGCCCTCCCCCTCGCTCCGTGATCGGTTTCCCCTCCGTTTCCCCACGCTAGACGGAAATTCGGGCGGACGCGGAGAGTTGGCGTCACCGGTTCGACGGCCGGAAACCAACTCGACGACAGAAGGAGAACGGTCCCCATGGTCGGTACGGGGAATGCGGCTGCGGCCTCGGCGGGCGGGTACGGGTGGCTGCTCACGGTCCTCCTGGTGCTTGCCGGATCGGCACGGTGGTGGGTGCGCCACCGGACGGAGGAGCGCCGGGAACGAGAGCGTGAGCGGCAGTACACCCGGCGAATCGAAGCAGCCGTGTCCGGCACGGAGTCCCGTCACCGCGCAGAGGTGGTAGCCGCCTGCGTCGGACTGAAGCGCCAGCTGTGATCAGCACCACGGAATTTGTGTACACATGGCACACTCGGTGCGCTTGAGCGCATGACGCAGCAACTGCCCGTAGAGTCCATCCGCGACGTGCGCGCCCATCTGGCGGAAGTCGTGGAGCGCGCGGACCGCGACGACGTGCCCACGGTCATCACGCGCCGGGGGAAGGAAGTCGCCGCCGCCGTCTCCATCGAGGTGCTGCGCAAGTACCAGGAGTGGGAAGAGCGCGAGATCAACCGGATCATCGACGAGCGCATGGCCAACCCGGCTCCCGGCATCCCGATCGAGGACATCATGAGGGAGACGCTGGCGCGCGGTGAGTGAGTACCGAACCGTCTTCCGGCCGGAGGCGCAGGCCGAGCTTCGGAAGATCCCACGCGACATGGCCCTGCGCATCCTGGCCAGGCTGACCGAGCTGGAGAGCGATCCCCTCGGCTTCGACACCACCGCGCTCGTGTCGCAGCCGGAGCGCCGTCGACTGCGCGTCGGCGACTACCGGGTCGTCTACACCCTCGACAACGGAGAGCTCGAGGTGTGGGCCGTACACGTCGGGCATCGCTCCACCGTTTACGGCACCTGATGCCGACTGGTCCGGCGTCGGAATATCCCTCGCCCATCCAGCACGGCGACGACGAAGGGGCCGGCCCCCGGAGGAGCCGACCCCTTCTGACCTCACGTTTGACCAGAATCAGCACCGGCGACAAGTCCGGGACTCCAGGACGACAGGAACGGCAGCCGCCCGAGGACGATCTCGTGGCCCACGCCTCGTCGAATCGCTACGGTTGAGCCATGACCGCACTGCCCGACTGGATGCGCCCGCCGCGCGAGGAAGGCTGGTTCGCGGAAGACCTGGACCGCCTTCCCGAGGCACCCCGTCACACCGAGCTGATCGACGGAGCGCTTGTCTTCATGAAGTCGCCGCAGAGGTGGTGGCGCGGCCACCTCGTCACCATGCTCACCGTCGCTCTCATGGAGCAGGCGCCCGGCGATGTCAGGGTCGGCCGCGAGATGACCATAAGGCTCGACGAGCGAAACCGGCCCGAGCCGGATCTGCTGTTGACGACGGCCGACTACGACGGAGACCGCACTTGGTTCGCGCCGGACGAGGTGCGACTGGTCATCGAGGTCGTCTCACCTGAGTCCGCGCACCGGGACCGCACGGTCAAGCTGCGCAAGTACGCGGAGGCCGGCATCCCGCACTACTGGTGCATCGAGGACGAAGACGGCGCCCCCGTCGTCCACGTCTACGAACTCGACGAACCCACGGGCGTCTACGCGCCCGCCGGCATCTTCCGGGGCACCCTGAAGCGGCCTGTGCCGTTCGAGATCAGCCTGGACCTCGACAAGCTCACCCCGCCGAGGAGCAAGTAGGAGTCAGCACAAGAACGGCGCAGGGCAACCGCAAGAATCTGCCGACCACCACCCGATCTAGGACGCCACCCCGTACCGCGCCCCGATCCCCGCGATCACGATCGCCAGACCTTCCTCGAACTGGCGGTCGTAGTCGCCGAAGAGGAGTTCGCCGGCCGCCGCCGCGAGGGGGTAGTCGGCCAGGCGGCGGGCGCGGTCGGCGATGTCGGTGCGGGCCTTCTCGTCGCTCGGCAGGGGGCGCATGCCCTGCTCCTCGGTGACGAAGCCGATGGTGTAGGCGTGCACCGTGCGGCCCGCGTCGACGGCCTGGGCGAGGGTCAGCCCGGCGTCCGTCAGCAGGCGCAGGTTCGCCTCCAGGGCGGGGGCGTGGTCGGTGCCGGTGAAGCGTGAGCCGCTGAAGACCTTGGCGCCGTCGCGGTAGCCGAGCAGCGCGGTGCGCAGACCGCGGTTGACCTTCAGCAGGCGTTCCCGCCAGGTGTCGGCGGGGTCGAGTTCGATGCCGGCCGCCATCCGCCGGAACATCTGCGTCGCCATCTCGTCGAGCAGCGCCTGCTTGTCCTTGAAGTGCCAGTACAGGGCGGGCGCCTTGACGTCCAGCTCCCTCGCGATGGCGCGCAGGGTCAGCCCGTCGAGGCCGGTCTCGTTCAGCAGCCGCAGCGCCGTGTCGGCGACCCGCGCACGGTCCAGGGGTGATCGTCGTTCCGTACTCACCCTTGACAGCTTAACAGCGTTAAGGGCACGCTCATGGCCGTCGGAACTTAACGGTGTTAAGGAGAGGTGGCCATGGATACGACGGATGTCCTGATCGTGGGTGCGGGCCCCACCGGACTCGCCCTCGGCATCGACCTCGCCCGGCGCGGGGTCGCGGCCCGGCTCGTGGAGCGCGAGGACGCCCTGTTCCCGGGCTCGCGCGGCAAGGGGATCCAGCCCCGCACCCAGGAGGTCTTCGACGACCTGGGCGTTATCGACACGGTTCTCGCCGCGAGCGGGCCCTACCCGAACCGGATGGTCTGGCAGGACGGCGAGCGGGTCGGCGAGGTGTCGATGTTCGAGCGGTTGGAGCCGGACGCGGGCACCCCCTACCCCGCGCCGCGGATGATCCCGCAGTGGCGCACCCAGGAGATCCTGTACACCCGGCTCACCGAGCTGGGCGGGAAGGTCGCCTTCGGGCGTGAGGTCACGGGCCTTGAGCAGGATGCGGACGGCGTGGACGTAACGTTCGCGGACGGTACGACGGCCCGCGCGCGCTATGTGGTGGCGGCCGACGGCGGGCGCTCGGGGATCCGGCGGGCCCTAGGCGTCGGCATGACCGGCGAGACCGTCGACCCGGCGCCGTTCGTGGTGGCGGACCTGCGGGTGCGGGGCCTGGACCGGGAGTACTGGCACGCCTTCCCGGCCGCGGACGACAGCGTCCTCGGGATCTGCCCGCTGGCCGGCACCGAGGAGTTCCAGCTGGCCGCGCGGCTGCCGGTGAGCGCGGAGCCGGATGTGACCGAGGACGGGGTGCGCGAACTGGTCGCCCGGTACACCCACCTGTCCGCCGAGGACGTGCTCGAGGTGCGCTGGGCCTCGGAGTTCCGGCCCCGGGCGGCGCTCGCGGACCGGTTCCGGGTGGGCCGGGTGTTCCTGGCGGGCGACGCCGCGCATGTGCACTCGCCGGCCGGCGGGCAGGGCCTCAACACCAGCGTCCAGGACGCCTACAACCTCGGCTGGAAGCTGGCGGCGGTCCTGGAGGGCGCCCCCGAGTCCCTGCTGGAGACGTACGAGGAGGAGCGGCGGGCGAACGCCGCGGCCATGCTGGAGCTGTCCACCGGCGTGCACCACGGCGAGGTCCAGCGGGGCCGGGCCACCGTCCAACTCGGCGTCGGCTACCGGGAGTCGTCGCTCAGCGCCGAGACCCGCACCGACCCGGGACCGGTGCGCGCGGGCGACCGTGCCCCGGACGCCGAGGTCTCCGGCGGCCGCCTCTTCGACCTCTTCCGGGGACCGCACTGGACCCTGCTGGGCGCGACCGCTGCCCCGCGGGCGGGCGTGCGGACCCTGCCGTCCGCCCCCGACTCCTACGGCCCCGGCGTCTTCCTGATCCGCCCCGACGGCTACGTCGGCTGGGCGGGCGAGACGGTGACGGAGGACCTGGCGGCCTACCTCGACGGCGTCGGCATCCGCTGAACCCCGCCCGCATCGGGCACCGGGGCCGGGCTACGAGGCCGGCGACAGCTTCACCGTGAACCCTGGGAAGAGCGCATCGGCCGCCGAGGTGGCCGTCGCGGACAGGCGCTTGCGACGGCGGAAGGCCGCGGCGATGTCATCCGAGAGGGCAAACGACTGATGGTCGCTCAGCTGATCCAGCACCCATTCAGCACGGGGGGGGGAGGTCAGGGGTCCACCTCCGGAGAGGGGAACCCCTTCTGACCTGCGCGTTTGCCACGTCAGCGACGTGGTGTCGATTCACCCGCTCAGACGTTGAAGCGGAACTCCACCACGTCGCCGTCCTGCATCACGTAGTCCTTGCCTTCCATGCGGGCCTTGCCCTTGGCGCGGGCCTCGGTGACCGAGCCGGTTTCGATCAGGTCGGTGAACGAGATGACCTCGGCCTTGATGAAGCCCTTCTGGAAGTCGGTGTGGATGACACCGGCCGCCTCGGGGGCCGTGGCGCCCTTCTTGATGGTCCAGGCGCGGGACTCCTTGGGGCCGGCCGTCAGGTACGTCTGGAGGCCGAGGGTGTTGAAGCCGACGCGGGCGAGGGTGGCGAGGCCGGGCTCCTCCTGACCGACGGACTGGAGAAGCTCCAGGGCCTCCTCCTCGTCCAGCTCGGCGAGGTCGGCCTCCAGCTTGGCGTTGAGGAAGATCGCCTCGGCCGGGGCGACCAGGGCGCGCTGCTCGTTCTTGAAGTCCTCGTCGGTCAGTTCCACCTCGTCGACGTTGAAGACGTAGAGGAAGGGCTTGGCGGTGAGCAGGTGCAGGTCGTGCAGGAGCTCGGCGCGCTCGCTGCCCTGGACGATGCCGTGCGAGAAGAGCGTGTCGCCCTTCTCCAGGATCTCCTTGGCCTCCTCGACGGCCTTGACCTTGGGCGCGATGTCCTTCTTGATCCGCGACTCCTTCTGGAGCCGGGGCAGGACCTTCTCGATGGTCTGGAGGTCGGCGAGGATCAGCTCGGTGTTGATCGTCTCGATGTCGTCCTTCGGCGAGACCTTGCCGTCGACGTGGACGACGTTCTCGTCCTTGAAGGCGCGGATGACCTGGCAGATCGCGTCGGACTCGCGGATGTTCGCGAGGAACTTGTTGCCCAGGCCCTCGCCCTCGGAGGCGCCGCGCACGATGCCGGCGATGTCGACGAAGTCGACCGTGGCCGGAAGGATGCGCTCCGACTTGAAGATCGAGGCCAGCTGGGCCAGACGGGCGTCGGGCACGCCGACCACGCCGACGTTGGGCTCGATCGTGGCGAACGGGTAGTTGGCCGCCAGCACGTCGTTCTTGGTCAGGGCGTTGAACAGGGTCGACTTGCCGACATTGGGCAGGCCGACGATTCCGATCGTGAGCGACACGTTGCGACTTCCCGTAGTTGAGGGGGCCAGGGGCTGCCAGGGGGCCAGAGACCGACACTGGCCGATCCACCAGTTTACGGCGTCCCGGGGGCCGGCCTCGCGAGAGCGTCGAACGTCCGGCCAAGCTCCCGCCACCGGCGTGTCCCGGGGCCGATTCGGCACATAAACAGACCTAGGTTGGTCCCTGTGGAGCAATACGGAACGCGACCCCCGAACGACGGACCGCGACGCGGTAGGCCCTCCTCGCACCCGCTGCCGGCGCAGGCACGGCGCCGGCCGGGAGGCGAGCGCCGGCCCGCGCCGCCGCTGGGCGGGGCGCGGCCCGGCCCGGCGGTCCTGCGGATGCCGGACCCCCGGCTGACCGGGCTCGGCAGCGGGCTGTTCTGCGCGGCGGCGATGTTCCTGGTCGGCCTCCTGGACCAGCTGCTGTTCGGCGCGTCCCTCACGGCCTACGGCGTGCTGTTCCTGCCGGTGTGCGTGCTGACCGCGCTGTGGGTGCGCCCCGGGGACGTCCTGACCGCGCCCGTCGTCACACCGATCGCGTTCGCCGTGGGCCTGCTGCCGGTCGCCGACGGCGGCGGGGGGCTGCTCGGCCGCATGATGGGCCTGGTCACCGGCCTCGCCACCCAGGCGGGGTGGCTCTACGCGGGCACACTCACCGCCGGCCTGATCGCCCTCGTGCGCCGGATCCGCTGGGTCCAGCGCCGCCGCCGACGCGTCTGACAGCGACCGGCCGGGCGGGGCCCCTGTCACCGGGCCCCGCTGCCGGCACCCTTCTACCCGGGCTCTTCTTCGGACCGGGCCGGCAACCGCAGCGGTCAGCGGTCAGCGGTCAGCGGTCAGCGGTCAGCGGTCAGCCGCCAACCGTCAGCCGACACGCCGGTGCCGGGGTGCCCGCGCCACCTGGCCGACGCCGGCGGATGCCCTGCGGGGCCGAGCGCCGCCCCCGGCAAGCGCCCGCCCCGCCGGCAACAAGGAGTCGCCCCCGGCGCGAAGGGGCATTCCCGCGCCCCCGCGCCTCCCCGCGCCCGCGAGCCCAGGCCCGCGCCCCGCCCCCTCAGCCCTGCTCCCTCGCTCTCATCGCCGCCCCCACGATCCCCGCGTCGTTCTGGAGCTGCGCCGGGACGATCTCGGCTCGGACGTCCTCGATGAAGTGCAGGAACTTGTGGGACTTGCGGCTGACCCCGCCGCCGATGATGAACAGTTCGGGGGAGAACAGCATCTCCACGTGGGCCAGGAACTTCTGGACGCGGTGGGCCCACTGCTCCCAGCTGAGGTCGTGGTCCTCCTTGGCCTTGCTGGAGGCGCGCTTCTCCGCTTCGTGGCCGTGCAGCTCCAGGTGGCCCAGTTCGGTGTTCGGCAGGAGGGTGCCGTCCACGAAGACGGCGCTGCCGATGCCCGTGCCGAAGGTGAGCAGGATCACCGTGCCCCGGCGGCCCCGCCCGGCGCCGAACTCCATCTCGGCGACGCCCGCCGCGTCCGCGTCGTTGACCACGGTCACCGGGAGGCCGCCGAGTCTGTCGCTGAACAACGCGCGCGCGTCGGTGTCGATCCAGCTCTTGTCGACATTCGCGGCCGTGCGGACCGTAGACCCGCCGGTGACCACTCCCGGGAAGGTCAGCCCGACCGGGCCGGTCCAGCGGAAGTGGTCCACGACCTGCTTGACCCCGTCGGCCACGCCGTCGGGCGTCGCCGGGTGCGGGGTGAGCACCTTGCAGCGCTCCTGGGCCAGGTCGCCCCGGTCCAGATCCACTGGGGCGCCCTTGATCCCGGATCCGCCGATGTCCACGCCGAAGATCTGCATGGCTCCACGTTACGACGGGCCACCGACAGTCATGCCTGCGGCGTACCGCTTCCGCCGCGCTCGGCGACCAGCGCCTCCGCCTCCTCGCGCAGGTCACGGCGGAGTTCCTTGGGCAGCGAGAAGGTGATCGACTCCTCGGCGGCCTTGACCAGCTCCACGTCCGCGTATCCGCGCTCGGCGAGCCACTCCAGCACCTGCTCGACCAGCACCTCCGGCACCGAGGCCCCGGAGGTGACGCCGACCGTGCGCACGCCCTGAAGCCAGGCCTCGTCGATCTCGTCGGCGAAGTCGACCAGGTAGGCCTCGCGGGCACCGGCCAGCTTGGCGACCTCGACCAGCCGCTTGGAGTTGGAGGAGTTGCGCGAGCCGACGACGATGACCAGTTCCGCCTCGGCGCCCATCTGCTTCACGGCGAGCTGGCGGTTCTGCGTGGCGTAGCAGATGTCGTCGCTGGGCGGGGAGACCAGGCCGGGGAACTTCGTCTTCAGGGCGTCGACGGTCTCCATGGTCTCGTCCACGGAGAGGGTGGTCTGGGAGAGCCAGACGACCTTCGACGGGTCGCGGACCTCGACCTTGGCGACGTCCTCGGGGCCGTCGACCAGCTGGATGTGGTCGGGGGCCTCGCCGGAGGTGCCGATGACCTCCTCGTGGCCCTCGTGGCCGATCAGGAGGATGTCGTAGTCCTCGCCCGCGTACCGGACGGCTTCCTTGTGGACCTTCGTGACCAGGGGGCAGGTGGCGTCGATGGTGGCGAGCCGGCCCTGCCGGGCCTCGTCGTGCACCGCCGGGGCGACGCCGTGCGCCGAGAACATGACGATGTTGCCGGGCGGCACCTCCTCCGTGCGCTCGACGAAGACGGCGCCCTTCTTCTCCAGGGTCTGCACGACGTACTTGTTGTGGACGATCTCGTGCCGGACGTAGATCGGGGCCCCGTACTGCTCCAGGGCTTTCTCGACGGCGATCACGGCGCGGTCCACGCCGGCGCAGTAGCCCCGGGGGGCGGCGAGCAGGACACGGCGGCCAGACGAAGCGGTCATGCGTCCCATCGTAAGGCCGCGTTCGGGGGCGCGGAGATCGCGTGCCCCTGCCCGCAGGGGGAAGACTGGTGGCTGTGTCCGACACCGGAATGACAGCTTCCACCACCGTCGCCCCCCAGCGGTTGCGGCGCAGCCTGGGCTTCCGGGACCTCGTCGTCTACGGGCTGCTGTTCATCGCCCCGATGGCACCGGTCGGGGTGTTCGGCACGCTGGACGCCAGGTCGCACGGGGCGGTGGCGCTGGTGTACCTGGTGGCCACGGTCGCCATGGCGTTCACCGCGTTCAGCTACGCGCAGATGGTGCGGGTCGTACCGCAGGCGGGGTCGGTGTACGCCTACGCGCGCGCGGGGCTCGGGAACGGGGCCGGGTTCGTCGCGGGCTGGATGGCGATGCTGGACTACGTGCTCATCCCCGCGGTGGCGTACCTCTTCTCCGGCATCGCGATGAACGCGCTGGTCCCCGAGGTGTCCCGGTGGGTGTGGACGGCGCTCGCGGTGGTCGTCACGACTCTGCTGAACCTGTGGGGCGTACGGGCCGCCGCGCGCGTGGGCTTCCTCGTGCTGGCCCTGGAGGTCGTGGTCCTGCTGGTGTTCGTGGTGTCGGCGGCCGTGGTGCTGGTGCGGGACGGGGCGCAGCGGGGGCTGCTGTCGCCGCTGACCGGGGACGGCACGCAGGGCGCGTTCGCGCTGTCGGCGGTGCTCGGCGCGGTCTCCGTTGCGGTCCTGTCGTACCTGGGCTTCGACGCGATCGCGACGTTCGCCGAGGAGGTCACCGGGGGTTCGGCGAGGGTGGCGCGGGCGCTGCTGTTCTGTCTGGCGCTGGCCGGGGTGCTGTTCGTGGCGCAGACGTACCTGGTGGCGCTGCTGGAGCCGACATCGTCCGCGCAGCTCGCGCACGATCCCGGACGGCAGGGTTCCGCCTTCTACGACGCGGTGGACTCCGCCGTCGGCACGTGGCTGCACGACCTGGTGGCCGCGAGCAAGGCGATCGGCGCCGCGTTCGCCGCGCTCGCCGGGCAGGCGGCGGCCGGGCGGCTGCTCTTCGCGATGGGCCGCGACAGGCGGCTGCCGCGGGCGCTGTCGCGGACGGACGGCGGTGTGCCGCGGGTCGCGCTGCTGTGCGCCGCGGTGATCACGCTGGCCGCGGCGGGGTGGGCGGCGCGCCGCGACGACGGCCTGGACAAGCTCGTCTCGGTCGTGGACATCGGGGCGCTGTGCGCGTTCACGCTGCTGCACGCGAGCGTGGTGGGGTATTTCGTGGTGCGGCGCGGGGAGCGGAACTGGTGGCGGTATGCCGTGGTGCCGGTGGTGGGGGCGGCGATCACCGTGGCGGTCGTCGTCGAGGCGGCGGGCGCGGCCCAGGTGGTCGGCGCCGCCTGGCTGGTGCTCGGCCTGCTGGTGCTGGTGGGGCAGCGGGGGCGGCGGGAGGTTCGGGAGTAGCCGCCGCTGTGCCCCGTGCAGCGCGGGGAACCACGGCGCGCGGCCGGACTGTCGGTAGCGGCCGTTAGGCTCGCCGCATGGCTGCGCACACGTCTCCCGAAGCCCCGCTTCCCGTGGGCGAGGTCTCCCGGCTGATCGGGGGATGGATCGACCGGCTCGGCGCGGTGTGGGTGGAGGGGCAGATCACGCAGTTGTCGCGCCGCCCCGGCGCCGGCGTCGTGTTCCTCACGCTGCGCGACCCGTCGCACGACATCTCGGTCAGCGTGACCTGCTACCGGCAGGTCTTCGACGCGGTCGCGGACGTCGTCGGCGAGGGCGCCCGTGTCGTCGTCCTGGCGAAGCCGGAGTGGTACGCCCCCCGGGGCCAGCTCTCCCTGCGGGCCACCGAGATACGGCCCGTCGGCGTCGGTGAGCTGCTGGCCCGGCTGGAGCAGCTGAAGAAGGCGCTGACGGCCGAGGGCCTGTTCGCGCCGGAGCGCAAGAAGCCGCTGCCGTTCCTGCCGCAGCTGATCGGGCTGGTGTGCGGCCGGGCCTCCGCCGCGGAGCGGGACGTGCTGGAGAACGCCCGGCACCGCTGGCCCGCCGTCCGCTTCGAGGTGCGCAACGTGCCCGTGCAGGGGGTGCACGCCGTGCCCCAGGTCGTGCAGGCCGTCAAGGAACTCGACGCGCTGGACGAGGTGGACGTGATCATCGTCGCGCGCGGCGGTGGCAGCGTCGAGGACCTGCTGCCGTTCTCCGACGAGCAGCTGGTGCGGGCCGTGGCCGGGTGTCGTACGCCGGTGGTGTCGGCGATCGGGCACGAGCCGGACAACCCGCTGCTGGACTACGTCGCCGACCTGCGGGCGTCCACGCCGACGGACGCGGCGAAGAAGGTCGTACCGGACGTCGGCGAGGAGCTGGAGCGGGTGCGGCTGCTGCGGGACCGGGCGCGGCGCTGCACGGCGGCGTTCGTGGAGCGTGAGCAGCGCGGGCTGGCGCACGCGCTGGCCCGGCCCTCGATGGAGGATCCGCACCGGATGCTGGACGAGCGCGCCGAGCACGTGGTGTCGCTGCTGGAGCGCGGCCGGCGGACCCTGGGGCATCTGCTGGACCGCGCGGACTCGGAGCTGACGCACACGCACGCGCGCGTGGTGGCCCTCTCCCCCGCGGCGACGCTCCAGCGCGGTTACGCGGTCCTCCAGCGGGCGGACGGGCACGTGGTGCGCGGCCCGGCGGAGGTGACGGCGGGCGAGGCGCTGCGGGCGCGTGTCGCCGACGGTGATTTCACAGTGAAGGTGGGCGAATGACGAGCAAGGTGAGCGAGGCGCTCTCGTACGAGCAGGCGCGGGACGAGCTGATCGAGGTCGTACGGCGGCTGGAGGCGGGCGGTACGACGCTGGAGGAGTCCCTGGCGCTGTGGGAGCGCGGCGAGGAGCTGGCCAAGGTGTGCCGGCGCTGGCTGGAGGGCGCCCGGGCCCGGCTGGACGCGGCGCTGGCCGAGGAGGAGGCGGAAGAGGAGGGGGGCGCCGAGTAGGACCTCTCTTCCGGATCCGGCCGGCGTCGCGGGAGCCGGTCGGCTGTGAGGCGGGTCACCGCGCCCCGATGTTTGTTGAAGGTTGAACTTAGCTGGCGTAAGGTCGTCGTGTCAGCCGATCCGGACCGTGGTCCGGTACGCCGGATCACGACGTCTACCAGGAAGTCCACGCATGTCTCTCGTTCTTGACCCCGCCGCCCAGGACCTGCTGTTCCGCGAGGCCCGCACCGCGAACACCTTCACCGACGAGCCGGTGACCGACGAGCAGGTCCAGGCGATCTACGACCTGGTCAAGTACGGCCCGACCGCCTTCAACCAGAGCCCGCTGCGCATCACCCTGGTCCGCTCCCCCGAGGCCCGCGAGCGCCTGGTGAAGCACATGGCCGAGGGCAACCAGCCGAAGACGGCCGCCGCCCCGCTGGTCGCGATCCTCTCCGCGGACAACGAGTTCCACGAGGAGCTGCCGGCCCTCTTCCCGCACTTCCCGCAGGCCAAGGACCTCTTCTTCGCCGAGCGTCCGGCCCGTGAGGGCGCCGCCGCGCTGAACGCCGCGCTGCAGGCCGCCTACTTCATCATCGGCGTCCGCGCCGCGGGCCTGGCCGCCGGCCCGATGACCGGTGTCGACTTCGAGGGCGTCCGCAAGGAGTTCCTGGACGACGACCACACCCCGCTGATGGTCGTCAACATCGGCAAGCCGGGTCCGGACGCCTGGTTCCCGCGCTCGCCGCGGCTGGCGTACGACGACGTCGTCACGACCGTCTGACTCACGACTGTCCGACTCACGACCGTCCGAGCGGACCCGCACGGCAGGAGGCCCCCGGTGATCGCCCAGCGATCCACCGGGGGCCTCCTGCCGTGTCCAAGAGCGGGCGGCCCGGGCGGGGGTGCGGGTCACCCCATCTTCAGGGCGGCCGCCATCGTCGTCAGCTCCGCGAAGGAGCCGGTGCCGGCCACCACCGTGGTGGAGCCGGGCGTGTTCTGCAGGACCAGGGCGTCGTACCGGCCGCCGGTCCAGCGGGTCCAGGTGCGGCCGCCGATCGTCTCGGTCCGCTTCGTCGCCGAGCCGCCCTGGCTCGCCTGGTCGATGAAGTCGGCGGGCTTCCGCGTGGACTGCTCGACCTGCACGTACTGGCCGTCCGGGGTCTGGAAGCCGAGGTGCCAGCGGTCGGAGTCCTCACCCTGGAAGCGCACGGAGGTCGCCTTCCAGGTACGCGGCAGGCCCTCCGGCGCGGCCACCGGATAGCTCGCCGCGCGGCGGGCCGTGAGCAGCTCGACCCGGTAGTCGACCCGCTTGAGGTCGGGAGCGTGATCGTCGCGCGGGATGGTGAGGAAGTAGACGACCGCCGCCGCGATGCCGATCAGGGCCAGGGAGAGAACCATGTCCCGGGCCGTCTTCTGCTTGCCGTTCGAACCTGCCACGCCCTCTATCGTCGCAGGTGCCCCAAGCGCTCATCCGTGGGGTCCCCTGCTCATTTTGTCCGTCCGGGGATAGAGTCAGGGTCCAATACCCTCATCCGGCCGTCGTCGTATCAGAAAGGTGCGCTCCGATGACCGAAAATCATCACCTGCCGTCCGAGCTTGACGTTCCCTCCGAGGCTCCCGACCGCAACCTCGCCCTTGAACTCGTCCGGGTGACCGAAGCCGCCGCGATGGCAGCGGGCCGCTGGGTGGGGCGCGGTGACAAGAACGGCGCCGACGGCGCCGCGGTGCGCGCCATGCGGACCCTCGTCTCCACCGTGTCGATGAACGGCGTGGTCGTCATCGGCGAGGGCGAGAAGGACGAGGCCCCGATGCTCTTCAACGGGGAGCACGTGGGCGACGGCACCGGCCCCGAGGTCGACATCGCCGTCGACCCGATCGACGGCACCACGCTCACGGCCAAGGGCATGCCGAACGCGATCGCCGTGCTGGCCGCCGCCGAGCGCGGCGCCATGTTCGACCCGTCCGCCGTGTTCTACATGGACAAGCTGGTCACCGGCCCCGAGGCGGCCGACTTCGTCGACATCAACGCGCCCGTGGCGGTGAACATCCGCCGGATCGCGAAGGCCAAGCGGTCCTCGCCGGAGGACGTGACCGTCGTCATCCTGGACCGGCCGCGGCACGAGGGCCTGATCCGCGAGGTCCGGGAGGCCGGCGCGCGCATCAAGCTGATCTCGGACGGCGATGTCGCCGGCTCGGTGTACGCGCTGCGCGAGGGCACCGGCGTCGACCTGCTGCTCGGCATCGGCGGTACGCCGGAGGGCATCATCTCGGCCTGTGCCGTGAAGTGCCTGGGCGGCACCATCCAGGGCAAGCTGTGGCCCAAGGACGACGAGGAGCGGCAGCGGGCGATCGACGCGGGCCACGATCTGGACCGCGTGCTCATGACCGACGACCTGGTGTCCGGGGAGAACGTGTTCTTCGTGGCCACCGGGATCACCGACGGGGAGCTGCTACGGGGCGTGCGGTACCGCTCGGAGACCGCGCTGACCGAGTCGATCGTGATGCGGTCGAAGTCGGGGACCGTACGGAAGATCGATTCCGAGCACCGGCTGCGCAAGCTGCGGGCCTACAGCGCGATCGACTTCGACCGGGCCAAGTAACCCGCCCTGGGGCCGGTCGGGAGCACCGAGCCCCTGGGCCACGGGAGCGCCCTCTGTGCGGAGAGGGCGCCCCCGACCCGGGCTCTCAGCCCGCTATGCGGTTCGCCGCCGTCGCGCGCGCGGTCTTCTTCAGCTCCATCTCGCGCCGGCGGCGCCGCGCCAGCACCACCCGGCGCTCGGCCGCCGTGAGGCCGCCCCAGACGCCGTAGGGCTCGGGCTGGAGCAGGGCGTGCTCGCGGCACTCGACCATCACCGGGCAGCGGGAACAGACCCGCTTGGCCGCCTCCTCGCGGGACAGCCGGGCGGCGGTCGGCTCCTTCGACGGGGCGAAGAACAGGCCGGCCTCGTCACGCCGGCACACCGCCTCGGTGTGCCAGGGTGCGTCTTGGTCCCTGTCTCGCGCTGGCACCCGCTGCGCCGGAACGGCAGCTACCTGCAGGGACGAATGCGGCGGTTGCAGCACGGTCTACTCCTGACGACGGCTTCGCGAGCGAGAGACGATGCAGCAAGGCCTACCCGCTGTGCGCGCGCCTATGCACAGCGTTCCCATCCGCACGCGCGCGGCGACTTCCGCACGCCCCCGCCCGGCGTCCCGGCGGGTTCGCGGCCCTCAGTGCCCCAGGTGTCGGCGCAGCTTGCGGTCGACCTTGTCCTGGACGCGGTCCAGGATGTCCGCCACCAGCTTGCCCCGCTTGGGCCGCGCCTCCACGTTGCCGAGGACGGCCCAGCCGTCGACGTAGACCACCGGCGCCTCGGGATCGGCCGAGTCCAGCGGGCTGACCTCGAAGTTGCCGAGCACACCACCGCCCGTACCGCGCACCGAGACGTTCTCGGGGACGCGGATCTGGACGTCACCGAAGACGGAGACGGCCTTGACCACCACCTGCTGGTACTCGAAGATCGCCTCGCTGAGATCGATCTCGACGCTGCCGAAGACGGCGTACGCGTGCAGCCGGCGCCCGGCGTGCCAGCGGCCCCGGCGCACGGCGCTGCTGAACACCGCCACCACGTTGGCGTCCGCCTCGGCCGGGATCGCGCCCGGGGTGGGGCGCGGCGGCGCGGGCGCGTAGCCGGCGGCGGGCGGGCGCTGGTGGGCGCCGGGCAGGTCCCGGGTGAAGACCTCCAGCTCGCCCACCGTCTTGGCGTGCAGCACCCCCTCGACGCGCTCGGCGTGCTCGTCGGCGGTCAGCCGGCCCTCGGCGAGGGCCTCACGGAGGATGTCGGCGACCCGGTCGCGGTCGGCGTCGGACGCGCGCAGCTCGGCCGCGCGTGTGGGTGCGTTCTGCTTCTGAAGGTCCACGGCAGCAGCGTACCGAAACACGATAGATCGCGACACCCCCGACTGAGCTCGACCTCACGGATTCGCCGTCGGTGGCAGGTTCTACGCTGGACGGGCCCGCCAGTGTCGGCGGGCCCGTCCGTCAGAGTGAGGAATGGGCTGCGATGCCTGAGTTCGCGTACACCGATCTGCTCCCCGCGGGAGAGGACACCACCCCGTACCGGCTGGTGACGTCCGAAGGCGTCTCCACGGTCGAGGGACCCGACGGACGGACGTTCCTGCGGGTGGAGCCCGAGGCGCTGCGCAAGCTGGCCGAAGAGGCCATCCACGACATCCAGCACTACCTCCGCCCGGCCCACCTCGCCCAGCTGCGCCGGATCATCGACGACCCGGAGGCGTCGGCGAACGACAAGTTCGTCGCCCTGGACCTGCTGAAGAACGCGAACATCGCGGCGGCCGGCGTGCTGCCCATGTGCCAGGACACCGGCACGGCGATCGTGATGGGCAAGCGCGGCCAGAACGTGCTGACGGCGGGCCGTGACGAGGAGGCGCTCAGCCGCGGCATCTACGACGCCTACACCAGGCTCAACCTGCGGTACTCGCAGATGGCTCCGCTCACCATGTGGGAGGAGAGGAACACCGGCTCCAACCTGCCGGCCCAGATCGAGCTGTACGCCACCGACGGCGGCGCCTACAAGTTCCTGTTCATGGCCAAGGGCGGCGGCTCCGCGAACAAGTCCTTCCTGTACCAGGAGACGAAGGCCGTCCTGAACGAGGCCTCCATGATGCGGTTCCTGGAGGAGAAGATCCGTTCGCTGGGTACGGCCGCCTGCCCGCCGTACCACCTGGCGATCGTCGTCGGCGGCACCAGCGCGGAGTACGCGCTGAAGACCGCGAAGTACGCCTCCGCCCACTACCTGGACGAGATCCCCGCCGAGGGCTCGGAGCTGGGCCACGGCTTCCGCGACAAGGACCTGGAGCAGAAGGTCTTCGAGCTGACCCAGAAGATCGGCATCGGCGCGCAGTTCGGCGGCAAGTACTTCTGCCACGACGTGCGCGTGGTCCGCCTGCCCCGGCACGGCGCGTCCTGCCCGGTCGCGATCGCCGTCTCCTGCTCGGCCGACCGCCAGGCCGTCGCGAAGATCACCGCGGAGGGCGTCTTCCTGGAGCAGCTGGAGAGGGACCCGGCGCGCTTCCTGCCGGAGACCACGGACGAGCACCTCGACGAGTCGTCCGACGTCGTGCGGATCGACCTGAACCAGCCGATGGACACGATCCTCGCCGAGCTGACCAAGTACCCGGTGAAGACCCGCCTGTCGCTGACCGGACCGCTGGTCGTGGCCCGCGACATCGCGCACGCCAAGATCAAGGAGCGGCTGGACGCGGGCGAGGAGATGCCGCAGTACCTGAAGGACCACCCGGTGTACTACGCGGGCCCGGCCAAGACCCCCGAGGGGTATGCCTCCGGGTCCTTCGGCCCGACCACGGCCGGCCGCATGGACTCCTACGTGGAGCAGTTCCAGGCCGCGGGCGGCTCCAAGGTGATGCTGGCCAAGGGCAACCGCTCCCAGCAGGTCACCGACGCGTGCAACGCCCACGGCGGCTTCTACCTGGGCTCCATCGGCGGCCCGGCCGCCCGCCTCGCCCAGGACTGCATCAAGAAGGTCGAGGTCCTGGAGTACGAGGAGCTGGGCATGGAGGCGGTCTGGAAGATCGAGGTCGAGGACTTCCCGGCGTTCATCGTGGTGGACGACAAGGGGAACGACTTCTTCCAGGACCCGGCCCCGGCGCCGACGTTCACCAGCATCCCGGTCCGCGGCCCCGGCCTGGCCTGACCCCCCCCCGCAGTCCCAGGGACCCCTCGGCGCCGCCGGGGGGTCCGCCGCTGTCCCCCGGACGGTCGGAACATCACCGGCCCCCCGATCGCTATACGGGTATGAGCGAATACCGGATCGAGCACGACTCCATGGGTGAGGTATGCGTCCCGGCGGAGGCCAAGTGGCGGGCGCAGACGCAGCGGGCCGTGGAGAACTTCCCCATCTCCGGGCAGCGCATCGAGCGGGCCCACATCGAGGCGCTGGCGCGGATCAAGGCGGCCGCGGCGAAGGTGAACGCCGAGCTGGGGGTGCTGGACAAGGACGTGGCGGAGGCGATCCAGGACGCGGCCGGCGAGGTCGCCGAGGGGAAGTGGGACGAGCACTTCCCGGTCGACGTGTTCCAGACCGGCTCCGGCACCTCGTCCAACATGAACACCAACGAGGTCGTCGCCACCCTCGCGACCGAGCGGCTCGGCCGGCCCGTGCACCCCAACGACCACGTCAACGCCTCGCAGTCGTCGAACGACGTCTTCCCGTCCTCGATCCACATCGCGGCCACCGCCGCCGTCACCCACGACCTGATCCCGGCCCTGGAGCACCTCGCCGCCGCCCTGGAGCGCAAGTCCGAGGAGTTCGCCGACGTGGTGAAGTCGGGCCGCACCCACCTGATGGACGCCACCCCGGTGACCCTCGGCCAGGAGTTCGGCGGGTACGCGGCCCAGGTGCGGTACGGCGTGGAGCGCCTGAAGGCCTCCCTGCCGCGCCTGGCCGAGCTGCCGCTGGGCGGCACGGCGGTCGGCACCGGCATCAACACCCCGCCCGGGTTCTCCGCCGCCGTCATCGAGGAGGTCGCCCGGGTCACCGGGCTGCCGCTCACCGAGGCCCGGGACCACTTCGAGGCGCAGGGCGCCCGGGACGGCGTGGTGGAGACCAGCGGGCAGCTGCGGACCATCGCGGTCGGCCTGACGAAGATCGCCAACGATCTGCGCTGGATGTCCTCCGGTCCGCGCACCGGCCTCGCCGAGATCCGGCTGCCCGACCTCCAGCCCGGGTCCTCGATCATGCCGGGCAAGGTGAACCCGGTGGTCCCGGAGGCGGTGCTGATGGTCGCCGCGCAGGTGATCGGCAACGACGCCACCATCACCACCGCGGGCGCCGCCGGCAACTTCGAACTGAACGTCATGCTCCCGGTCATCGCCAAGAACGTCCTGGAGTCGGTCCGGTTGCTCGCCAACGTCTCGCGGCTGCTGGCCGACCGCACGGTCGACGGCATCACCGCCGACCGCGAACGCGCCCGCGAGTACGCCGAGTCGTCGCCGTCCGTGGTGACCCCGCTGAACAAGTACATCGGCTACGAGGAGGCCGCGAAGGTCGCCAAGAAGTCCCTCGCGGAGCGCAGGACGATCCGCGAAGTCGTCCTGGACGGCGGGTACGTGGAGCGCGGCGACCTGACGCTGGAACAGCTCGACGCGGCGCTGGACGTCCTGCGGATGACACGCCCCTGACCGCGAGCGGAGCTTTCCGGCCAGCCGCGTGCGGGGTGACGCGCGCCGCAGCGTCGTATGCCCGTGGCACCTAATATCTGTCCATGACGGACGACGCGACGGTGACACGAGTGACGGCGGGAGCCGGGCCGTACTGGACCCCGGGGACGCACATCCTGTGGCGCTACCGGGAGAACGGCGGCGAGCACTTCCACATCGCCCGGCCCGTCACCGTCGTACGGGACGACGCGGAGCTGCTGGCGGTGTGGCTCGCCCCCGGCACCGAGTGCGTGAGACCGGTGCTGGCCGACGGCACGCCCGTGCACCTGGAGCCGCTGGAGTCCCGCTACACCAAGCCGCGTACCGTCCAGCGGGACCGCTGGTTCGGCACGGGCGTGCTGAAGCTGGCCGAGCCCGGCCGGCCCTGGTCGGTGTGGCTGTTCTGGGAGCCGGGCTGGCGGTTCAAGAACTGGTACGTCAACCTGGAGCGGCCGCTGTCCCGTTGGGCGGGCGGGGTGGACTCCGAGGACCACTTCCTGGACATCTCGGTGCACCCGGACCGCACCTGGCACTGGCGGGACGAGGACGAGTTCGCGCAGGCCCAGCGGGACGGGCTGATGGACGCGGCGACCGCCGGGCGGGTGCGGGCGGCCGGACGGGAGGCGGTGGAGAGGATCCGCGCGTGGGGGCCGCCGTTCGCGGACGGCTGGCAGCACTGGCGGCCGGACCCGTCCTGGGCGGTACCTTCTCTCCCCGAGGACTGGCACCGCACTCCCGCGCATCTGTCCTCATGAGACCCTTGATGCGCCCCCAGGCAAGAAACGTAGGATCGTCCTCCGCAAGGGCGCGTAACTCCCGGGGCATGCGCCGGGCTTGACCGATCGTCACCGAGGGGCGGCAGGACGTGAGCGAGGGGTACCAGGGCACCACGAGGGGCCGCCCGGCGGAAAATCCGTTCCCTGGGCACGTATTGCGGGTATCGGCATTTCGGCGGGACTCACTGTGCGCCCGGCGCACCCGGCGCACAGCCCCGGACGGACGGATGCGACACGCGTGACGGAGCAGCCCACCTCCTTCGAACGCCCCCAGCCGGGCGTCGACCCCGCGGAGGGACGCGGGGGCCTCCTGCGTGCCCCGGAGCAGCCCGCACAGCAGCTCGACCACCCGGCCTTACCCGCCCAGTCCCGGGCCGACGGACCACCCTCCGGCCCGGGCACAGCCGCGTCCTGCGGCCAGAGAACGGACGGCAAGGGGAAGGAGCTCCCAGTCAACGGCCCCGAGCACTCCCAGCCCGCCACCACCGAACCCGGCGCGCACCGCCCGCGCCCCGCGCCGGAGGCCATCCCGGCCCAGCCCGGCGCCGAGCAGGAGCGGGCGCCGGGCGGTGAGGAGCGCCGTTCCGGGCGGGGCCTGCCGCCGGGACGGCCGATGCCCATGCGGCGGGACGGGGACCGGCTGCGGTTCGTCGGCGCGGCCACCCGGCGCATCGCCCGCGGGCTCGACCTGGACGAGATCGTGATGGGGCTGTGCCGGGCCACCGTGCCGACGTTCTCCGACGCGATCCTGGTCTATCTGCGCGAGCCGCTGCCGGTCGGCGACGAGCGGCCCAGCGGCCCGGTGGTGCTGCGGCTGCGCCGTACCGACCGGATACCCCAGGAGCGGGACACCGACGGGGTGCTGCTGCCGCCGGCGTTCGACCCGGATCCGGAGCCGTCGGTGCTGGCGGGGCTGTCGTCGCTGACCACGGAGCTGTGCGAGGTGCGTCCGGGCGGTGCGCTGAACGAGGTGCTGCGCGGGGTACGGCCGGTGTTCGCGGACGCGCCCGCGGCCCGGGCCGCGCTGCCGGAGCTGCTCGGCGAGGGCGGTGAGGCGGTCGTACCGGGCGGGCGGCACGCCATCCTCGCGCCGCTGCGCGGCCGGCGCCGGGTGATCGGCGCGGCCCTGTTCCTGCGCCGCCCGGACCGACTCGCCTTCGAGGCGGACGATCTGCTGGTGGCGGCGCAGCTGGCCACGCACAGCGCGCTCGGCATCGACAAGGCGGTGCTGTACGGCCGGGAGGCGTACATCGCCGACGAGTTGCAGCGCACCATGCTGCCCGAGACCCTGCCCCGCCCGACCGGGGTCCGGCTGGCGTCCCGCTATCTGCCGGCGGCCGAGACGGCGCGGGTGGGCGGCGACTGGTACGACGCGATCCCGTTGCCCGGCAGCCGGGTCGCGCTGGTCGTCGGTGACGTGATGGGCCACTCGATGACCTCGGCGGCGATCATGGGCCAGCTGCGCACGACCGCGCAGACGCTGGCCGGGCTCGACCTGCCGCCGCAGGAGGTGCTGCACCACCTGGACGAGCAGGCGCAGCGCCTGGGCACCGACCGCATGGCGACCTGCCTGTACGCCGTCTACGACCCGGTCACGCACCGCATCACCATCGCCAACGCCGGCCATCCGCCGCCCGTGCTGCTGCACCTGGGCGGCCGGGCCGAGGTGCTGCGGGTGCCGCCGGGCGCGCCGATCGGTGTCGGCGGGGTCGACTTCGAGGCGGTGGAGCTGGACGCGCCGGCCGGGGGCACCCTGCTGCTGTACACCGACGGTCTGGTGGAGTCCCGGCTGCGGGACGTGTGGACCGGCATAGAGCAGCTGCGGGAGAAGCTGGCCGCGACCGCGCAGCTGACCGGCCCCGATCATCCGCCGCCGCTGGAAGCGCTGTGCGACGAGGTGCTGGACATGCTCGGCCCGGGTGACCGGGACGACGACATCGCGCTGCTCGCGGCCCGGTTCGACGGGATCGCGCCGAGCGATGTGGCGTACTGGACGCTGGAGCCCGAGGACTCCGCGCCGGGCCAGGCGCGCCGGCTGGCCCGGCGGGCGCTCGACCGCTGGGGCCTGCAGGAACTGACGGATTCGGTGGAGCTGCTGGTCAGCGAGGTCGTGACGAACGCCGTGCGGTACGCGTCGCGGCCGGTGACGCTCCGGCTGCTGCGCACGGACGTGCTGCGCTGCGAGGTCGGCGACGACGTGCCGCAGCTGCCGCGGCTGCGGCAGGCACGGGCCACGGACGAGGGCGGGCGCGGTCTGTTCCTGGTCAACCGGCTGGCCCGGCGCTGGGGCGCGACCCGGCTGAGCACCGGCAAGGTGGTGTGGTTCGAGCTGAACCGCGGCTGAGTCACGGCATGCGTAGGGCGCCCGGTGTGACCACCGGGCGCCCTACGCATGCCGTGCCGGCGCCGTGCGGTGCCGTGCGGTGCCTCCTGGCCGGCTACTGGCCGTTCTGCGGGTCGAACGGGTTCTCCGGGGTGATGTCGGCCGTCGGCGGCCGGCTCGTCGGGGTCTGGGTCGGCGGTGCCTGCGTGGTCGGCGTCTGGCTCGGGGTCCTGGACGGCGTCTGCGACGGGGTCTCGGACGGCGACTGCGACGTCGGCGGCTCGCTGGTCGGCGTCTGCGACGGCGTCTGGGTGGGCGTGTGCGAGTACGTCGGGGTCTCGACGGGGGCGACGGCGGCGCCCTGCGTGGTGTTCAGGTCGAACTCCGCCTTGTCGGTGACGCCGAAGGTGTACGCGGCCCAGATCTCCGCCGGGTAGCCGCCGCCGTTGATCCGGCCGGGCGGCGGGAGCAGGCCGGTCGCGCCCTTCATGGACACGTGGGCCTTGGTCTTGGGGTCCTCGCCGAACAGGCCGACGGAGGTGACGAGGTCGGGGGTGTAGCCGGTGAACCAGGCCGACTTGTTCTCGTCGGAGGTGCCGGTCTTGCCGGCGACCTGCTGGCCGGCGCGCAGCGGGTTGTTCGCCACGGAGATCCTGGCCGTGCCGTCGTCGACGACGCCGGTGAGCACCGAGGTGACCGAGTCGGCGGCGGTACGGCTGAGCACGGAGCCGCCGACCGGGTTCGGCATCTCCACCGATCGGCCCTTGTTCTCCGCCGACTTGATGATCGTCGGGGTCACCTTGTAGCCGTGGTTGGCGAAGGTGGCGTAGATCCCGGCCATCTCCAGGGGGCTGGCGCCCATCGAGCCGAGGGTCTGGGCGGGCACCGCCTGCATGCCCTTGGTGTTCATGCCGAGCTTGCCCGCCATGCTCATCACCTTGTCCATGCCCACGTCCACGCCCATCTGGGCGAAGACGGAGTTCACGGACTTGTTCATGGCCTGCTGCACGGTGATCTTGTCGTAGTCGACGTCGTCCTCGTTCGGCGGGGCGAAGCCGACCGGGGTGCCGTGGTCCAGGACCTGGCGGCGGCTGGTGCCGTCGTAGACGGTGTTCGCGGTGATCGGCTTGCCGTCCTGGGTGGTGGCGTTCTGCTCCAGGGCGGCGGCGAGGATGACCGGCTTGAACGTCGAGGCGGGCTGGTAGTCCCGGCGGGTGGCGTTGTCGTAGTAGTGCTTGTAGTAGTCCTGGCCGCCGTAGAGCGCGACGACCCTGCCCGTCTTGGGGTCGACGGAGACGGCGCCGGCCTGGATGTCGCCGTCGACCTTGCGCTGCTTCGGGTGCAGCTTGGAGGTCAGCTGGGACTTGACGGTCCGCTCCAGCGCGGCCTGTTTCTTCCGGTCGATGTTGAGGGTGATGGTCCAGCCCTTGTCGATGACCGCGTTCTCCGCCTGGGACGGGGTCAGGCCCTCCTGCGCCATGAGCTGCTGTTCCAGCTGCTGGTTGGCGAGTTCGACCAGGTAGCCCTTCTGCCCGCCGAGGCCGGGGGCGCCCTTGGGCTCCTTGGGGTAGGGGAAGCTCAGGGCGTCCCGCTTGGCCTTGGGGAGCCAGCCCTCCTTGACCATGTTGTCCAGGACGTAGTTCCAGCGCTGCTTGACCAGCCGCTTGCCGGTGCTGGTGGCGAAGGTCCAGTCGTACTGGCTGGGGGCCTGGAGCAGGGCGGCGAGGTAGGCGCCCTGGGCGACGGTGAGGTCCTGGGCGTCGACGTGGTAGTAGGCCTGGGCGGCGGCCTGGATGCCGTAGGCGTTGCGGCCGTAGTAGCTGGTGTTGATGTAGCCGGCGAGGATGTCGTCCTTGGACTTCTCGCGGTCGACCTTGAGCGAGATGACCAGTTCCTTCAGCTTGCGCGTGACGGTCTGGTCCTGGTTCAGGTAGTAGTTCTTGACGTACTGCTGGGTGATCGTGGAGCCGCCCTGCTTGCCGCGGCCGAGCGCCGTGTTGATCAGGCCGCGGGCGGTGCCGCGCAGGTCGACGCCGGAGTCGTGGTAGAAGCTCTTGTTCTCCGCCGCCACGAAGGTCAGCTGGACCTTGCGGGGCACCTTGGACAGGTCGACGATCTCGCGGTTGACCTTGCCGTTGCGGGCCAGAATCGTTCCGTCACCGAACTTGTAGACGTTGCTCTGCTGCTGGGCGGCGGCGTTGCCCTGGGGGACGTCCACGTACAGGTACAGGCCGACGAAGCCGAGGATGCCCAGCAGGCAGATCCCGAAGAAGGCGCCGAGGATCTTCTTCCAGCCGAAGATCCTGCGTATGAGGCTCTTGGCGGGTTTGCCGGCCGCGGCCGGGGCGGGGGCGCCCGCCTCCGTGGGCTGGGGGCGGCGGGGCCTGGGCGCCGCGCGGTGGCCGCCGCGCTGTCGCGCTCGTCTCTCTTCCGCTCGTCCCATGGGTCCCTACGCTCGCTTCCGTCTCGGGGTCAGCTCCGAAAGCTAACACCCCTCTATATGACAAAGGGCGTCCGATCCGTTCTTTTACGGACGTGACAATCAGCACCCGCCCCATCGGAACCGACGGCCGTGACTGGTGCGGGGTTGCTCGGGGCGTTAAAGTGATAACACTTAGCTAGAACCGAGATAGGCGCCTGGCGTTCGCGGCCGGGCGCCGCGAGAACGGGGGGAACACCCATGTCCGACATACCCGAGATGCCCACCCCACGCGTGCGCGAGTTCGCCGCCCACAGCATCGGCGGCGGGCTCGCCCTGCTGTTCGGCCTCCTCGGGCTCGGCGCCGCCATCGCGCTGTTCGGGGCCTCCGGGGCGGTGCACTCCCCCGGCGCCCAGGGCGGGCTCATCGCCGCGGGCGTGCTCGTCCTGCTCGCGTCCTTCGTCGGGCTGCGCGGCCTGAACACGGTCGCGCCGGGCGAGGCCCGGGTTGTCCAGCTCTTCGGGCGCTACCGGGGCACGATCCGGGAGGACGGCCTGCGCTGGGTGAACCCCTTCACGTCGCGGACCCGGATCTCCACCCGGGTGCGCAACCACGAGACGGCCGTCCTGAAGGTCAACGACGCCTACGGCAACCCGATCGAGCTGGCCGCGGTCGTGGTGTGGAAGGTGCAGGACACCGCGCAGGCCACCTTCGAGGTGGACGACTTCGCCGAGTTCGTCGCCACCCAGACCGAGACGGCCGTGCGGCACATCGCGATCGAGTACCCCTACGACGCCCATGACGAGGACGGCCTGTCGCTGCGCGGCAACGCCGAGGAGATCACCGAGAAGCTGGCCGTCGAGCTGCAGGTGCGGGTGGAGGCGGCCGGGGTGGAGATCGTCGAGTCGCGCTTCACGCACCTCGCGTACGCTCCCGAGATCGCCTCGGCGATGCTCCAGCGGCAGCAGGCGGGCGCGGTCGTCGCGGCCCGGCGGCAGATCGTGGACGGCGCCGTGGGCATGGTCGAGGCGGCGCTGGCCCGGATCGCGGAGGCGGACATCGTGGAACTGGACGACGAGCGGAAGGCGGCGATGGTGTCGAACCTGATGGTGGTGCTGTGCGGGGACCGGGCGCCGCAGCCGGTCCTCAACACCGGGACCCTCTACCAGTGACCGACCCCGCCGGAACCCCGGGGCGCAGGCCGCAGCAGCGCAAGCAGGTGCTGCTGCGGCTGGACCCGTCGGTGTACGAGGCGCTGGCGCGGTGGGCCGGGGACGAGCTGCGGTCGGCGAACGCCCAGATCGAGTTCCTGCTGCGCAAGGCGCTGGCGGAGGCGGGGCGGCTGCCGAAGGACACCGGCCCGCTGCCCCGGCGCGGCCGGCCGCCTGTGTCGGAACCGTGACAATCGGCCCCCACCTGCGGGGCCGCACCCCCTGCCACCACCCCTGCACGGCGTGTATACACCGCGCGTATACACCGTGTGTAGAGTGGGGCCATGTCCATCGGTCACACCCTTCTGGGACTCCTGGAGTCCGGCCCGCGCCACGGTTACGACCTCAAGCGGGCCTTCGACGAGAAGTTCGGTCACGACCGGCCGCTGCACTACGGCCAGGTCTATTCCACGATGTCCCGGCTGCTGAAGCACGGCCTCGTGGAGGTCGACGGGATCGAGGCCGGCGGCGGCCCCGAGCGCAAGCGGTACGCGATCACCGCCGCCGGCGTCACCGACGTCGAACGCTGGCTCGGCACCCCCGAGAAGCCCGAGGAGTACCTCCAGTCGACCCTCTACACCAAGGTCGTCCTGGCCCTCCTCACCCACCGCGACGCGGCCGACATCCTCGACACGCAGCGCTCCGAGCACCTGCGCAGCATGCGCATCCTGACCGACCGCAAGCGCCACGGCGACCTCGCGGACCAGCTGATCTGCGACCACGCCCTGTTCCACCTGGAGGCGGACCTGCGCTGGCTGGAACTGACCGCCGCCCGCCTCGACAAGCTCCGCGCGGCGGTGACCGCATGACCCCTCCGCCCGGCTCCCTGCTCACCGCCGAGGACCTGCGCAAGTCCTACGGCCCGACGGTCGCTCTCGACGGCGCCGACTTCTCCATCCACCCCGGCGAGGTCGTCGCCGTGATGGGCCCCTCCGGCTCCGGCAAGTCGACGCTGCTGCACTGCCTCGCCGGCATCGTGCCGCCCGACTCCGGCTCCATCGTCTACGCCGGCCGGGAACTGGCCGGCATGAGCGACACCGAGCGCAGCGCGCTGCGCCGCAGTGAGTTCGGCTTCGTCTTCCAGTTCGGCCAGCTGGTCCCCGAGCTGACCTGCGTGGAGAACGTGGCGCTGCCGCTGCGGCTGAACGGCCGCCCCCGCAAGCAGGCCGAGCGGGCCGCACTCACCTGGATGGAGCGGCTGGAGGTGGACGACCTCGGGGGCAAGCGGCCCGGAGAGGTCTCCGGCGGCCAGGGCCAGCGCGTCGCCGTGGCGCGGGCGCTGGTCACCGAGCCCCGGGTGATCTTCGCCGACGAACCGACCGGCGCGCTCGACTCCCTCAACGGCGAGCGCGTGATGGAGCTGCTGACCGACGCGGCCCGCTCCACCAACGCGGCCGTCGTCCTCGTCACGCACGAGGCCCGGGTGGCCGCCTACTCCGACCGGGAGATCGTCGTACGCGACGGCAGGTCCCGGGACATGGAGCGGGCCGTATGAACGCGCGGCAGTGGGCCAGGGACCTGGGCCTCGGCGTCCGGTTCGCCCTCACCGGCGGCCGCGAGGGCTGGCTCCGGATGGTGCTGACGGCGGTCGGCGTCGGCCTCGGCGTGGCGCTGCTGCTGCTGACGACGGCGCTGCCGAACATCCTGACGGCCAGGGACCGGGTGGAGAACGCCCGCCAGGACTACTCCGCCGCCTACGACACCCCCAAGGCCGACGACACCGTGCTGCTCGCGGTCACCGACTCGCAGTGGCACGGCAAGGACATCCGCGGCCGGCTGCTCGAACCGGAGGGAGCGAAGGCGCCGCTGCCGCCCGGCGTCGACCGCTCGCCGGCGCCGGGCGAGATGGTGGTCTCGCCCGCGCTGAAGGAGCTGCTCTCCTCCGACGGGGCGGAGCTGCTGCGCGAGCGGCTCCCGTACCGGATCACCGGGACCATCGGTGACAGCGGACTGATCGGCTCGCACGAACTGGCCTACTACGCGGGGGCGAAGGGCCTGGTACCGCACCCGGGCAGCACCCGGGTGGACCGGCTGAAGGCGTTCGGCGACCCGCACCCGATACCGGAGCGGGCCGATCCGGTGCTCGTCCTGATGACGCTCGTCGTGTTCGTGGTCCTGCTGACACCGGTCGCGGTGTTCATCGCCGCGGCCGTGCGGTTCGGCGGCGAGCGGCGCGACCGCCGGCTGGCCGCGCTGCGGCTGGTCGGCTCCGACAGCCGGATGACCCGCCGGATCGCGGCCGGCGAGGCGCTGGCCGGGGCACTGCTCGGCCTGGTCGTCGGCGCGGTCTTCTTCCTCATCGGGCGTCAGGCGGCGGGCTCCGTCGAAGTGCTGGGCGAGAGCTTCTTCCCGAACTATCTGGACCCCTCCCCCGCCCTGGTCGCGCTGGTCGCGGTCGCCGTCCCGGCGTCCGCCGTGCTGGTGACGCTGCTCGCGATGCGCGGGGTGGTCATCGAGCCCCTCGGTGTGGTGCGCACGGCCAAGCCGGCCCGCCGGCGCCTGTGGTGGCGGCTGCTGCTGCCGCTGGCGGGGCTCGGGATGCTGTACCCGATGATCGGCAACGGCCGCGAACACGGCGACTTCAACCAGTACCTGGTCGTGGGCGGTGTGCTGTGCCTGCTGGTCGGCGTCACCGCGCTGCTGCCCTGGCTCGTGGAGGCGGTCGTCGCCCGGCTCGGCGCCGGCGCGCCCTCCTGGCAACTGGCGGTACGACGGCTCCAGTTGAGCAGCGGTACGGCGGCCCGCATGGTCAACGGCATCGCGGTGGCGGTGGCCGGGGCGATCGCGCTGCAGATGCTGTTCGCGGGCGTGGCGAGCCAGTACACCAAGGCGACCGGCATGGACCCGGGCCGGGCCGAGATGCAGGTCGACCTGCCCCGGCACGCCGGACTGGCCGGCGCGCAGGCGCAGTTGGCCGGCACGAGGGGGGTACGGACGTCCGTGGCGTTGTCCACCGGGCAGGTCGGCGGCACGCGCCGGGACTCCGACCGTGAGGCACCCTTCACCCTCGGCGACTGCGCGGCGCTCAGGGAGGTCGCCCACCTGCCGTCCTGCCGCGACGGCGACGTGTTCGCCCTGGACAACCCGTACGCCGACCCTGGTTACCAGGACGGCATCCGGTCCCTCATGCGGCCGGGCACGCGGGTGTGGATCGACCCGACGCAGGGGGAGGCGCACGGCAGGGAGATCGCCTGGAAGCTGCCGGCCACGGTGCGCAAGGCCACCGCGCGCAAGGACGCGCTGGAGGGTGACGCGAGCGGCCTGCTGGTCACCCCCTCCGCCCTGCCCGCCGGTGCCGCCTCGACGGTCGACGGCCACGTCTATCTGCGCCTGGACGACGCGGTACCGGACGCCCAGGACCGCGTGCGCACCACGGCCGCCCGGATCGACCCGCTCACCTACGCCTGGACCTGGGCGGCCACCGAGCGGTCCGACCGGTACACCTCCCTGCGCACCGGCCTGTTCCTCGGCGCGGTCTGCGTGCTGGCGCTGATCGGGGCGAGCCTGCTGGTCTCCCAGCTGGAGCAGTTGCGCGAGCGGCGCAAGCTGCTGTCGTCGCTGGTCGCCTTCGGCACCCGGCGCCGCACGCTGGGCCTGTCAGTGCTGTGGCAGACGGCACTGCCGATCATGCTGGGGCTGCTGCTGGCCTCGACGGTGGGCCTGACCCTCGGCACGGTGCTGCTGAAGATGACGGCCACCCCGGTGACCGTCGACTGGGCGAGCGTGCTGTCCCTGACCGGTGCCGGCGCGGCGGTGGTCCTCACGGTCACCCTGCTGAGCCTTCCGCCGCTGGTACGGCTGATGCGCCCGGAGGGCCTGCGCACGGAGTAGGCCGCATCCGCCCGGACGGGTCCTCACACGCCCTCCTCCACCACGCGCACCGGCAGCGCCCGCAGCGCATCCCTCAGGGCCGCCGCCAGCTCCTCGTACTCCGCGGAGCGGGCGGCGCCCGCGCGCATGGCGAAGGCGACCCGGCGGGTCGGGGCGGGCTCGGCGAAGTAGCCGGTGAGCAGCTGGCTGCTGCGGGCGGTCTCCAGTTTCAGCGCGGTGCGCGGCAGCAGCGTGCAGCCGAGGCCGCCGGCCACCAGCTGGACCAGCGTGGACAGTCCGGCGGCCGTGGTGGTGACCGGCGCGTCCGCGCGGCCGGCCTCCCGGCAGATGTCCAGGGCCTGGTCGCGCAGGCAGTGCCCCTCGTCCAGCAGCAGCAGGTTCAGCTCCTTCAGCGCCTCGCGGGGGATGCCCTCCCGGCCGCCGAGCCAGTGGTCGAGCGGGGTGACGAGCACGAAGTCCTCGTCGAACAGCGGGAGTTCGACGACCCCGGGCACACCGAGCGGCACGGCCAGCAACAGCAGGTCGAGCCGGCCGGAGTGCAGGCCGTCGATCAGGCTGGCGGTCTGCTCCTCGTGCACCTGGAGGTCGAGGTGCGGGTACCGCTCGTGGACGAGCCGCAGCACGGCCGGCAGCAGGTACGGCGCCACGGTCGGGATCACCCCGAGGCGCAGGACGCCCGTGAACGGCGCCCGGACCGCCTCGGCCTCCTCCAGCAGCGCGCCGACCGCGTCCAGCACCGCCTTGGCGCGTACGGCGAGGCGCTCCCCCGCGGGCGAGAGCAGCACCTTGCGCGTCGTACGCTCGAGGAGGGTCACGCCCAGGGTCTCCTCCAGGGCCGAGACGGCGCCGGACAGCGCGGGCTGGCTCATCCCGATGGCCGCGGCCGCGTCCCGGAAGTGCAGATGCTCGGCCACGGCGGCGAACGCCCGCAGCTGGGCCAGGCTCGGCTGCCGCCGCTTGCCGTTACCCAACGTCACTGATAGCTCCCTCCGATCAACACGACCGAGTGTAGCTATTTCCCTAATCAATGCACCCTGTGCCAACATCGTCAACGTCCAACCCATGGGAAACGCCCCAAAAGGGAAGTTTCTTCGCTGCAAGGAGAGTTTGTGCTCACTGTCGGTGACAAGTTCCCCGAGTTCGAACTGACCGCCTGCGTCTCGCTGGAGAAGGGCAAGGAGTTCGAGCAGATCCACCACAAGTCCTACGAGGGCAAGTGGCTGGTCGTGTTCGCATGGCCGAAGGACTTCACCTTCGTCTGCCCGACCGAGATCGCCGCGTTCGGGAAGCTGAACGACGAGTTCGCCGACCGCGACGCCCAGATCCTCGGCTTCTCCGGTGACTCCGAGTTCGTCCACCACGCGTGGCGCAAGGACCACCCGGACCTGACCGACCTGCCGTTCCCGATGATGGCCGACTCCAAGCACGAGCTGATGCGCGAGCTCGGCATCGAGGGCGAGGACGGCTTCGCGCAGCGCGCCGTGTTCGTCGTCGACCCGAACCGCGAGATCCAGTTCACGATGGTCACCGCCGGTTCCGTGGGCCGTAACCCCAAGGAGGTCCTGCGGGTCCTGGACGCCCTGCAGACCGACGAGCTGTGCCCCTGCAACTGGACCAAGGGCGAGGACACCCTCGACCCGGTCGCGCTGCTGGCTGGTGAGTGACCCGTGTCGCTCGACTCGCTGAAGTCCCGTATCCCGGACTACGCCAAGGACCTGAAGCTCAACCTGGGCTCGGTCATCGGCAACTCGGAGCTGCCGGCGCAGCAGCTGTGGGGCACGGTGCTGGCGACCGCCATCGCCTCCCGTTCCCCGATCGTGCTGCGTGAGCTGGAGCCGGAGGCGAAGGCGAACCTCTCGCCGGAGGCGTACACGGCCGCCAAGTCGGCCGCCGCCATCATGGCGATGAACAACGTCTTCTACCGCACCCGGCACCTGCTGTCCGACCACGAGTACGGCACCCTGCGCGCGGGCCTGCGGATGAACGTCATCGGCAACCCGGGCGTGGAGAAGGTCGACTTCGAGCTGTGGTCGTTCGCGGTCTCCGCGATCAACGGCTGCGGCATGTGCCTGGACTCGCACGAGCAGGTGCTGCGCAAGGCCGGCGTGGAGCGCGAGACCGTTCAGGAGGCGTTCAAGATCGCTTCCGTGGTGCAGGCGGTCGGCGTCACGCTGGACGCCGAGGCGGTCCTGGCCGAGTAGGCCCGCCGCTGTCGAGGACCCCGCTCACCCCTGGTGGGCGGGGTCTTCCACGTTCTCCTCCAGCGCCTCGGCCGAGCCGTGCCGCTGCACCTCCCGCGAGTACTGCCGCAGATACCCGACCACCGTGTTCGTCACCGCCACCAGCGGTACGGCCACCACCGCGCCGCCGATGCCGGCCACCATGCCGCCGGCGGCCACGGTCAGCACGACCGCGAGCGGATGGACGCGGACCGCGCGGCCGAGGATGAACGGCTGCAGCACGTGCCCCTCGATCTGCTGGACCGCGAGGACCACGACGAGGGTCATCACGGCGGTGAAGACACCCTGCGTGACCAGGGCCACGATCACCGCGAGCGCGCCGGAGGCGACCGCGCCGACCAGCGGGATGAACGAGAACAGGAAGATGAAGACGGCCAGCGGTACGGCCATCGGCACATCCAGGAAGTAGATGCCGATGCCGATGAAGATGGCGTCGATGAGGGCGACCAGCACCGTGCCGCGGACGTAGGCGGTCAGGGTGCGCCAGGCGCGCGGGCCGGCGCCGGCCACACCCGGGCGGGCGGCGGAGGGCACCAGCCTCAGGAACCACTCCCAGATCCGCTTGCCGTCGTACAGCAGGAAGAGCGTGGAGAAGAACACCAGCAGGATGCCGGTGAGCGCCTCGATGATGACCTGGACGCCCTCCAGGCCCGCGGAGGTGATCTGGTCGGTGTTGGCGCCGATCGCCTCGCGGAGGTTCGTGGCGATCTGGTTGATCTGCTTGTCGGTGACGTGGAAGGGACTCTTCAGCAGCCAGTCGCGCAGGTCGTCGATGCCGGACTGGATCTGGCTGGAGAGCGTGTCGATGTTCTCCATGACCTGCCAGGTCACGAACCAGCCCATCAGGCCGATGACGACGAAGCCGGAGATGGCGGTGAGCGCGGTGGCCGGTCCGCGCGGCACCCCGCGCCGGGTGAGCCGGGCGACCGTCGGCTGGAGCAGCGCGGTCACCAGCAGCGCGATGACGAAGGCGAACACCACCAGCTGGACGGCGCTGATGACCCGCATCAGCACCCAGACGGTGCCGGCCAGCACCAGCAGCCGCCAGCCGGCCTCGGCGGCGACCCGCACCCCCCAGGGCACGGCCTCCGCCGGGTCGGGGCGACGGCCGGAGCGCGGCACGGGCCGGCGGGCGGCCGGTACGGCGTCGACGGCCGCGCCGGCGGACGCCGACGCCTCACCGGGCCCGCCGGGCTCGGCGTGGTCCGGTTCACCGCCGTAGTCCGTGTCGGCGAAGTCGTCGAAGCGGTCGGTGCGGTCGGTGTGCTCCTTCTCCACCTCTGCGCGGCGCTCGTCCAGGCGCTCGCTCATCTCGGTGAGACCGGCTCCCAGCCGGCCGAGCCAGCCTGGCACTCGCGACATGATCCGTCCTCTTTCCCCGCGTCCCCGGGCGCTCGCCACCACTCCCCCCGGGAGCCGTTCGGATACGACCGTACAGTGCGAAAGCCCCTCCCCTGAGGACGGGGAGGGGCTGCGCCGAGTCGAGAAGGGCCGACCGGATCCGGCGGGACTCCTAGTACCAGTGGTTGGCCTGCCAGAAGGACCAGGCCTCGCACGGGCTGCCGTAGCGGCTGTTCATGTAGTTGAGGCCCCACTTGATCTGCGTGGCCGGGTTGGTCTGCCAGTCGGCGCCGGCGGAGGCCATCTTGGAGCCGGGCAGGGCCTGGAAGAGGCCGTAGGCACCGGAGGAGGCGTTCACCGCGTGGTAGTTCCAGCTGGACTCGTGGTCCACGATGTTGCTGAAGCACTGGAACTGGCCGCCGCCCACCATCTGCCGCGCCATCGCCTGGATCTGCGCGACGGAGTAGCTGCTCTGGGTGGGGAAGCTGGAGGAGTCGCGGACGTCGGTGCCACGGCTCGCCGCGGCCTTCGCCTCGACGCGCTCCTTCGCCAGCTTGGCGGCCTCCTTCTCGGCGGCCTCCTTCTTGGCGATCGCGGTCTCGGCGGCCGCCTTGCGGGCGGCTTCCTCGGCGTCCTTCTTGGCGCTCACGTCCGCGGCGATGGCCTGGGCATCGGCCTGCTGCGTCAGGGAGGCGGCCTGCACCTGCACCTGCTGACCCGCGGGTATGTCCGCGAGGAGCGTGGTGTCGGCTGCCGTCGCCTCGGCGTCGTTGGCCTGCGCGGTGCTGCCCGAGGCAACGCCGACGACGCTTCCGACAGCGGTGACCGCGGTGGCCGAGGCCACTGCGAATCCCCGGACCGAAATCCGGCTCACACGGTTTCCTTCCAGCATCGCCCGCTTCGGTGACCCTGGCGGACGCAATCGTGCCCCTGACACTGGCCTCCCAACTGCGGGGTCACGGGAGGCGCGGGCCCGGTGGGCAACTCCCCGGAAGGGAGCGCCGCGTGGTGCTCGGGCGGCATACGACGACGCTGTGGAGTTGTGGTGTTTCCGTGGTGCCGTACCGCTGGGGGTACAACTGTGTCGTATGCGGGGCCTGACAGGAACGAGACTCTGCCGTAACCCGGCGCCGCGTGGCAATTCCGTGTTGCGTGTGAAAGCTCACATCCCGTTTGCCCCCGGTGATTTCAGGAAAGCCGCACGCACGAAGGCGCCGCCCGGCTAGGCTCCTTGCCTTTGCCGGACGGCGCCAACCGCCGTCAGCTCGCTGCCGGATGGGTCAGATGTGGCCGTCCTCCAGCATTTCGGTCACCAGGGCGGCGATCTGGGACCTCTCGGACCGCGTCAGCGTGACGTGCGCGAAGAGGGGGTGCCCCTTCAGCTTCTCCACGACGGCGACCACGCCGTCGTACCGGCCGACGCGCAGATTGTCCCGCTGTGCCACGTCATGGGTCAGAACGACCCGCGAGTTGGCGCCGATCCGGGAGAGAACGGTCAGCAGCACGTTCTTCTCCAGGGACTGCGCCTCGTCCACGATCACGAACGCGTCGTGCAGCGAGCGCCCGCGGATGTGAGTGAGCGGCAGCACCTCCAGCATCCCGCGCGCGGTGACCTCCTCGATGACCTCGCGGCTGGTGACCGCCGAGAGCGTGTCGAAGACGGCCTGCGCCCACGGGCTCATCTTCTCCGCCTCGGTGCCCGGCAGATAGCCCAGCTCCTGCCCGCCGACCGCGTACAGCGGCCGGAAGACCATCACCTTCTGGTGCTGGCGGCGCTCCAGGACCGCCTCCAGGCCCGCGCACAGCGCCAGCGCCGACTTGCCGGTGCCGGCCCGGCCGCCCATCGAGACGATGCCGATGTCCGGGTCGAGCAGCAGGTCGAGCGCGATGCGCTGCTCGGCGCTGCGGCCCTTGATGCCGAACACCTCCCGGTCGCCGCGCACCAGCCGGACGTTGCCCTCGGCGGTGACCCGGCCGAGCGCCTTGCCGCGCTCGGACTGGAGGGTGAGCCCGGTGTGCACGGGGAGCTCGGCCGCCTCCGGGACGTACACGTGTCCTTCCTCGAAGAGGAGGTCCACCTGCTCGCCCGGCAGGGTGAGTTCGGTCATCCCCGTCCAGCCGGAGTTCTCCGTGATGGCGAGTTCGGCCCGGTACTCCTCGGCGAGGAGGCCGACCGAGGACGCCTTGATCCTGAGCGGCAGGTCCTTCGACACGACGGTGACGTCGAACCCCTCGGCCTGCAGGTTGCGGGCCACCGCGAGGATGCGGGAGTCGTTGTCCCCCAGGCGGTAGCCGGTGGGCAGCACGCTGGGGTCCGAGTGGTTGAGCTCGACACGGATCGTGCCGCCGAGGTCCCCGATCGGGATGGGGGCGTCGAGACGGCCGTGCCGGACCCGGTAGTCGTCCAGCAGGCGCAGGGCCTGCCGGGCGAAGTAGCCGAGTTCGGGATGGTGCCGCTTGGCCTCCAGCTCCGTGACCACCACGATGGGGAGCACGACCTCGTGCTCGTCGAAGCGGGACAGGGCGTTCGGGTCGGCCAGCAGGACGCTGGTGTCGAGAACATACGTGCGCCGGTCTGGCAGATGGCGCTTTGTGCTGGTCACCACGGAAGGACGTACCCCCTCGGATGAGGTCGGGGAGCGACGAAGTGATCCTGGACCGGTGCCTGGCCCCCGCGCACGGCGGGCCGCGAACCGGCCCTCCGCTGCTGCTTCCGTGCCGTCACCGCACAGTCGGGCTGGTGCAAAGGGCCTCCCGGGCGGACGGCCCCGTGCCGCCCGCTGAGATCCGACGCCCGTGGTTCGGGTGTCGACCTGTCTGCCTTATGCCCTCGAACACGCGCCGCCATGCAAATGCGGCCAACAGCGCGCCGGTGAACTCCTCGTTACACCTCCGCCAAGCGGGGTAAACGACGACGCCCCGTCACCGGGCGGCGACGGGGCGGGGCGGGGCGGGTCAGCCGCCGTAGCGGCGGTGACGTGCGGCGTAGTCGCGCATCGCGCGCAGGAAGTCGACCTTCCGGAACGCCGGCCAGAAGACCTCGCAGAAGTAGTACTCCGAGTGAGCGGTCTGCCAGAGCATGAATCCGGACAGCCGCTGTTCGCCGCTGGTGCGGATCACCAGGTCCGGGTCGGGCTGGGCGCCGGTGTAGAGGTGACGGCCGATCATGTCGATGTCGACGGACTCGGCGAGGGTCTCCATCGACACGCCCTTGTCGTGCGCGTCGAGCAGCATGGAGCGCACGGCGTCGGCGATCTCCTGCCGGCCGCCGTAGCCGATGGCCACGTTGACGGTTATCCCGTCGATGTGGGCGGTGGCCTCCTGGGCCTCCTTCAGTGTCGTCTGCATCTGCGCGGGCAGCAGGTCGGGCGTGCCGACGTGGTGCACCCGCCAGCGGCCGTCGGCGGCGAGGGTGCGGACGACGTCCTCGATGATGCCGAGCAGGGGGACCAGCTCGTCCTGCGGCCGGTCGAAGTTGTCGGTGGACAGCAGCCACAGGGTGACGACCTCGACGTCGGTCTCGCTGCACCAGCCGAGGAACTCCTCGATCTTCTCGGCACCGGCCCGGTGCCCGTGGACGGTGGTGGAACCGGACGCCTTCGCCCAGCGCCGGTTGCCGTCCATGATGACGCCGATGTGCTTGGGCACCTGAGCGTGGTCCAGGTGGCCTTCCACCCGGCGTGCGTAGAGCCTGACGAGCAGGCCGCGCAGCTTGTCGCGCAGGTTCACGTGACCCTCCGGGGGTTGGGCGCGGGGTAGGGGTGCCGGAGCCGTTGAGCCTACCGCTGTTCGGGAGTTGGTTCGGGCGCGGGGCTTGGGGGGCGGGGGGCTTGGGGGCGGGGGGTGGCGGGGCGCACGCACGCGGGCCGAGCGGTGGGCCGGATGCGGACCGCGCCCCTGGCGGTCGCCGTGTCCGGTCGTGGGCCACAAAAAACGGGCCGGTCCGTGGGGGGGAGACGGACCGGCCCGAGGGGGGGTTTCCACCATAACCCTTCGTAAGGGATGGTGGGTGCATCGGCGTGCCACAACTACTCTCCGGAATCACCCGGCAACGCCCCGGTGGCCGCGGAAGGTAGGATTCAAGGGCCTTCGAGCGGCGATTCACAGCGGAATCACAGGCGAATTCGCCCGGATGGCAATGATTCGCAAGGATTAGGCCGTCTTGGCGTACATCGGCGAGTTGCCCCTCATCCCCCCGACGGGCGACGCCGTCAGCGAACGGTGGACTTGACGGTTCCGCTACGCCATCCGGGAAGATCACCAGGCTTCACGGCACCGCGCAGCCCCCTCCACTGCGCGGTACCGCCCGCGCAGCTTTGCTCACGCGAATTACCTTGGTCTGAACTTACGTGACCGGTGAGGCTGATGTGAAACCACGGTCGATAACAATGTGGAAACCGTGCACGAACCCCCGGTGAATTTCCGCCGACTTCCCCCATCTGGTCAGCGTTCCGGCCCGCGTGCGGGCCCGGGTTCCGGCTTGCGTACGTCGAAGAGGTGCCGGGCGCTGTGGGCGACGAACGGCCCCTCCTTCTCGATCCGCTCGTGCAGCGCCCGCAGCTGCGGCTCGTACGCCTCGGCCGTGAAGCCCGGGACCATCCACACCACCTTGCGCAGGAAGTGGACGACGGCGGCGATGTCGTGGAACTCCACCCGCAGCCGTTCCGCCCGCAGCGCGGCCACCTCCAGGCCCGCCGCCTCGGCGTCGGCCCGCTCCCGCTCCGGATCCCGGGCGCCGCGCACCTCCGGCGGCTGCGGCCCGAGGAAGTGCTCGACCAGCTCGAAGACGCTGGCCGGCCCCACGTGCTGGGCGAAGTAGGTGCCGCCGGGCCGCAGCACCCGGGCGATCTCGGCCCAGTGCGGGCGCACCGGATGCCGGCTGAGCACCAGGTCGAACGCCCCGTCCGCGAACGGCAGCGGCGCGTCGTCCGGGGCGGCGACCACCACGACCCCGCGGGGCCGCAGCAGCGCGGTGGCCTTCGCCACGTTCGCCGGCCATCCCTCGGTCGCCGCCACCAGCGCCGGCCGGGCCGGTTCCGCCCGGCCCAGCACGAAGTCCAGCACCTCCCCGCCGCCGGTCTGGATGTCGAGCACGGCCCCGGCACCGGCCAGCCGCCCCGCCGCGGACCGGGCGTACCCCCACGACGGACGCGCCTCGACGGCCCGCCCCTCGAACCACGAGAAGTCCCACCCCTCGGTCGGCACGGCAGCGCCCTCGGCCACGAGGTCCTCGAAGGTACGGTCGGTACGGTCCACGGTCATACGACCATGCTCGCAGCGGAGCCGCGGCGGATGCCGCCGGTTTTCCCGGGCCCGACCGGCGGGCGCCGTCCCCCTTCTCAGGGCACCAGGGGCCGTACCTCCTCCGCGGTGAAGCGTACGAAGCCCTCCGGGTCGGGTTCGTCCGCCGTCGGCTGCAGGACGACGGTGTCGGCGCCGGCCTCCGCCAGCCGCCTTACCGCCTCGGCCACCGTGGCCGCGTCCCCGGCGACGCCGACGTCCGCCGACTCCAGCCCCTCGGCCGCGAGTTCCGCGCGCAGTCGGGTGCCGGCGCCGGCGCCCGTGGCGGCCAGGAGATAGACGACGACCCGGTGCGCCCCGTCACGACCGGCCGAGCGGCGGCCCTCCTCCACGAGCTTGCGGGCCCGCCGTACGCCGTCCACGGAGGTCGCGGCGGTGAGGAGGGTGCCGTCGGCCTTCTCGCCGGAGAGCCGGAGCGTACGGGGTCCGGTGCCGCCCGCGAGGATGTCGACCGGGTGGTCCGGGGGCCAGTCGAGGGCGACGTCGTCCAACCGGACGTACCGCCCGCGCACGGTGAGGCGCTCGCCGCGCAGCAGGGCGCGCAGGGCGTCGAGGTGTTCGCCGAGCAGGCCGAGCGGTGAGGCGGCACGGGCGCCGACCTGCCCCATCCAGTCCTGCACCCCGTGCCCCAGGGTCAGCATGGCCCGGCCGGGGAACATCCGCTCCAGCGAGGCGGCCTCCATGGCGGTCACGGCGACGTTCCTGAGCGGCACCGGCAGCAGCCCGACGCCGACCCGCAGCCGCTCGGTCCAGGCGAGCGCGGCGGCGGCCGTGGACACCCCGCCCTCCAGGAAGCAGTCCTCCCACAGCCACAGCTCTTCGAGCCCCGCGGCGTCCGCCTCCCGCGCGACGGCCCGCAGCCGCTCGGGAGGAAGCTGGGGACGGAATACGACACCGAGTCCTGTCATAACGCCCTTCCTAGTGGGGAGGACGGAAGCGGGCAACGCATTTACCGACGCCACGAGTTGACGGCCACGGAAGCGGAGGGCAGGACATGGGGCGCTGGCGGGACGGGCGGGGGCGGCTGATCGTACGCGCGGACTCCGCAGCGGCGCCGGACACCGTGGTCCCGCTGGAGATCTCGGCCTCCTACCGGGCCCGCAGCAAGGGCCTCCTCGGCCGGGATTCGGTCGACGGGGCGATGCTGTTGTCGCCGGCGAGCGGGGTGCACACGTTCGGCATGCGCATCCCGATCGACGTCGCCTACCTCGACCGGTCCCTCACCGTCATCGCCCTCCACACCCTCGCCCCGGGCCGCCTCGGCCGGCCCCGCCTCCGCTCGCGCCACGTCCTGGAGGCGGAGGCGGGGTCCATGGCGAGGTGGGGGCTGGGCGTGGGAGTCCAGGTCTCCGTCGAGGTCGACGGGGGCGACGGGGGCGACGACGGGTAGAAGCGTCGGTGCGGTCACTGCTGGGTGCGCGGGAACGTCACCTCCACCCGGCGGTTCTTCCGCCGGCCCTCCTCGGTGGAGTTGTCGGCGATCGGGTACTGCTCGCCGTAGCCGCGGACGTCGAAGGTGATCTCCGGGCTGTTCAAATCCTGGTCGAGTACGGCCTGTACGGCGTTGGCGCGCGCCTTGGAGAGGATGTCGCCGTGGGCGGAGGAGCCGAGGTTGTCGGTGAAGCCGAAGACGCGGACCTGGGTCGCGTTCTGCTTCCTGATCTCGTCGGCGATGACGGCGATGCGGGACTTGGCCTGTGCGCCGATCCGGGCGCTGTCCTTGCCGAACAGCACCTCGGCCTGGAGTGCGAAGGTCACGTCGGCGTTGGTGTCCTCACGGCGCTCGTCCCCGCTCTGGTCCTCCACGACCGACTTGATGTCCAGCACCTTGGCCGCGGCCAGCGTGGCCCCCTCCGGAAGCTTCAGATCCGGATCCGTGGGGTCGATCTTCACCGGGGCGGCGGCGGAGGGTTCCGTACCGGGGGGCTCACTGGGCCCGCCACCGTCGGCGACGGCGCGGGCGCCGGCGGCGGGCAACTGCACGGCGATCAGCAGAACGGCACCGGTGACGAGGAGACGGGGGGTGGGGGTCACGTGGGCCTCATCCGGTGATCTTGATGGGGGCCGAGGGGAAACCAGGCAACTGGAACTCGACCTCGCTCGTGGTGGTGGGTGGCGAGGGGAACTGCATGAAGACGGGCAGGGTTTCGCCGGATTTCAGAGCAGGGAGCCCTGTCGTGGTGAGTGGCCGTCCGTCCGTGTCCCGTAGGACGTAGTAGCGCTTCTTCCCCTTCGGATCGATCAGAGTGGCGCCGCCGAGCGAGCTGCCGTTCTTGATGATCTCGGTCTCGTTGCCGCTGAGGTTGGACGGGATGACAGCTGTGCTGCCGCCGTCGTTCTTCAGGCTGCCGTTCACCGTGACGAAGCCCCCGGAATCCCGCTCGGCGGAAGTGATCTGGAGGAGCAGCCCGCCCGGGCCCTTGAGTTCGGCCAGCGGATCACCGGACTGTCCTTCCTGCGGACTGGCATCGGATCCGCTGCTCTTGGAAGTCGAGGCCGAGGATTCCGGCTTCTTGGCGTCATCGCCACCACTGCCGCAACCAGTCGCACCCACGGCCACGCCGGCCGCAAGTGTCCATGCGACCATTCCCCTGCGGGCCTTCGCAGTGAACCGAATGCTCATCGCTCCGCTTCCCTTTTCACTCGTGGTTCGCTTGTCGGTCGGCCAGGTGCACGTCGAAGAGGTCTTCGGGCGCGGGAAGAGTCGCTTGGTCATGCGGATCCAGCTTCCAGGGCTTGCCGTCACAGGTGAGTTGGGGCAGCTCGTCAGCACCAGTGGCCTTGCCGGGAAGGTCGAACGTACAGCGCGGTTCGATCACGGCCGTGGCAGAAGCCGTGGAGTGGACGTCCTCTGTCCCCGGGACTATGGAATCCCCCACTGAGTGGTTCGCTTGCACGTCAGCCGTGTATTGAAGAAGCTGCCAGTTGCAGTCATTCAGCGTGGCGTCGTTCTGCGCCGCGAGTTGCTCCGCACGGCTGCAGGGGTCGGTCACGGGAACCTTGCCCTCGAACACGTCCTGCCACTTGGCCGGGTCGAGCAGGTCGGCCACCCAAGCGGCCGCGAGCTGGTCCCGCCCGTTCTGAGCCGCGGCCAGTACCGCCGCGTCAGCGGCCGTCTGAGCACCGCCTCGGTTCACCGCGGCCTGACCCACCGCGAGATAGGCGAGCGCAAGAAAGAGCAGGCCCGCCACCACCGTGATGTAGATGGGGAAGGCCTGCCCTGTATCGCCGTGCCGGCGCCTCAGGTGATTTCGGTGATCTTCTCCTTGATCTTGTCCAGGATGGTCTGCCCGATGTCCGTACCGGTGATCGCCAGCACGATCGCCACCACCACCGCGATGATCCCGAGGTACTCGACCGCGGTCTGCCCCCTGTCGTCGGTGCGGCGCTGCATCGCCACCATGAACTTCAGCATCCAGTCGTTCATGACGCTCCCCTCCGGCTTCGCTCAGGACTCCGGCAACGTAGAGCCCGGTCCGGTGCGCGTCGGAGGGCCCAAGGGCCCAACCCCAGGCCCATTCGCCGGGCGTCCCGCTTCGCCGGTCGCGCATCTCAGGCCACCCCCAGCCACTTCGCCGTCGCCTGGGACCTCGTCGCGGTGTGGAGCTTGGCGAAGATGCGGTTGATGTGGTTCTTGACCGTCTTCTCGCTGATGAAGCAGGCGGCGGCGATCTGCTGGTTGGTCATGCCGGACGCGATGAGGTCCATGATCTCCGCCTCCCTCGTACTCAGCCGGAACCGTGACCGGAACGACTGTCCCACAGGCAGTTGCACATGCGAAAGAGTGGGAGGGGTCAAATCTACTGCAAACAAGGGAGGTTCAACGGGCGCCTGTGCAGGTGCATCGCCTCGCAGGTCCGCCAGCAACGCCCTCGTCGCCCCCGGTGTCACATGGGGCCGTCCCTCCCGGACATCGCGTACCGCCCGTACCAGCTGCTCCGTCGTGAACTCGCCGTGCACCAGATACCCCCCTGCCCCCAGCCGCAGCGCCTCCCGCACGGTCTCCGTCTCGTGGCTGTAGGTGAGCATCATGACGGGGGCCAGCCCCACCAGGTGGGGCAACGCGGAGATTCCGTCGACCCCGGGCATCCGGACGTCGAGGAGGATGACGTCCGGCCGGTGACGAACCGCCGCCTCGTACGCCTCTCGGCCGTCCCGTGCCTGCGCCACCACCTCGGTGTCCGGGTGGCCGGAGAGCAGGGCCGTCAGGCCGGCGCGGACCACGGGGTTGTCGTCGGCGACCAGCAGTCGCAGGGGCGCGGCATCCGGGGTGGGCGGGGAGAAGCCGGGCCCGGGGGCGGTGCCGTGGGGTGTGGGTGAGTGGGTCGGCCGTGGTGGGTGCATGGTCCTCCTCTCGGGGTTCGGGGATCACAGGGGCGGCAGGGGGATGTCCAGGCGTACCTCCGTGCCCCGTTCGTGCGTGCCCTTGCCGACGCGGATCCGGGCCCCGGCCTGCGCGGCCCGCTCCACCATGCCGAGCAGGCCGAAGTGACCGGAGTCGCGGAGTTTTTCGAGACTCGTTCCGGGTGGCAGGCCGGTGCCGTCGTCGTGGATCGTCAGGCACAGCAGGTCGCCTTCCACCACCGCCCGTACGTCCACGCGGGACGCGGACGCGTGCCGGTGGGCGTTCTCCAGCGCCTCGGTGGCTATGGCGAGGACGTGGCGGGCCACGGGGGCCGGCAGTGGGGGGAGGGCGGAGAGCGCGGGGAAGGTCACGTTCACGCCGAGACCGGTGCGGCTGGTGAAGTCCGTCGCCCGGTCGGACAGTTCCTGCCAGAACGTGGTCCTTCCCCGTGCGTCCGGCTCGTCCCGCCGTAGGTCCGTCAGCAGTTCCCGGGACTCCGCCGCCGCCCTGCGCGCCGAGCGGGAGACCAGTTCGGCCTGCTCCCGGACCCGGACCGGGTCGGGGGCCTCGGCGGCGGCCGTGGCGGCCAGGCCGTCCGCCACCAGGGCCACGCCGTACAGGGTCTTGGCCACGGAGTCGTGCATCTCGCGGGCCAGCCGGGCGCGTTCCGCGCTCACCGCCTCCGCCGCCGCGAGGCGGGCCTGCACCGTTGTCAGGGCCTGGGTCGCCGCGCCGAAGCGGAGCATCAGGTTGCGCAGGGTCGAGCCCATGGCCCCGGCGATCACGCACAGGCCGGGCAGCAGCAGGGACTCGGCCACCGGCGCGTGCCGGCCGGCCTTCAGGGTGGCGTGGACCAGCAGGAGGATCAGGGACTGGAGCGAGGCGAAGCAGGCGGCGCCGCGCCAGCTGTAGACCAGTCCGGCCAGGAGCGGGGTGCACACGCTGACGTAGGCGAGGGTGGTGTCCGGGCCCGCCGAGATCAGCAGGAAGGAGCCGAAGAGGGTGTCGGCGGCCAGCAGGCTGGGGTGGCGCAGGAGGAGGGGGCCGAAGCGTTCCCAGTCGCGGAAGAGGACGTAGGACACCATGAAGGTGACGACCACGGCCGCGCCGACCAGGCGGACGCCGAGGCCGGGGGCGGCGTTCAGCAGAGCCGCGGGGGCCGACAGTACGATCATCGCCAGGCGGAAACCGAAGACCTGGCGGCACATCGCCTGCAGGGCCCGGATCTGGAGCTTCTCGGAGGGCTCGGCGGGAGGGGCGGTCGCGTCCTCCCGTACGTCCGTCACCCCGCTCACCCTCACTCCCCCGTCAGCGACCCGAAGTCCACGCCGGACCCCAGCAGCAGGCCCGCGCCCAGCAGGAGCATCGTCGCCGGCACCATGAACGTGGTGATCATCAGCGTGGCCTTGGGTACCGCGCGCGCGGCCTTGCGGCGGGCGTTCTGGGCGTCGGTGCGGCGCATGTCCCGGGCCAGGGAGACCAGGGTGTCCACGATCGGCGCGCCCAGTTCCTCGCCCTGCTGGAGGGCCGTCACGAACATCGCGACCTGTTCGGAGTCGTTGCGCCGCCGCAGCTCCGCGAAGGCCTGGCGGCGGCTCATGCCGAGGTCCATCTGGCGCAGGGTGATGCGCAGTTCGTCGGCCCACGGGCCCTCGTAGCGGGCGGCGACCCGGTCCAGGGCCTGGCGGAAGCCGAGGCCCGCGCTGACCACCACGGCCAGGACGTCGAGGAAGTCGGGCAGGGTGCGTTCGATGACGTCCTTGCGGACCCGGATCGCCGACCAGATGCCGACCTCGGTCCAGAACGCGCCGAACAGGAGCAGCAGCAGGGCCACGAACCACTGGCCGCGGAGCAGGAAGACCAGGAAGCCGACGGCGCCCAGGGCGCCGTAGACCGCGCGGCGGGCCGCGTAGCGGTCGATGGTCAGGCCGCCCGGGTTGCCCGCGAGGTCGATCCGGCGGCGGTACCGGGCGACCAGGCGCGGGCCCATCAGGCGCAGCACGGCCGGGGCGTAGCGCATGCCGATGCGGTCGACGACCGAGCCGACGGCGCCGGTGCGGGTGGCGCCGACCTCCAGGGCGACGGCGAGGTCGTCGGGGAGCCGGGCGTCGGCGCGGTACATGCGGATGCCGTGGAAGGCGCCCCAGACGCCGAGGCCCGTCAGCAGGGCGAGCAGGAATGCCATCGGGTCACCTCCCTCACACGTCGATCCGGCTCATGCGGCGGATGAGGACGAAGCCGACGGTGTACATGGCGAACGCGATGATCACGCAGGCCTGGCCGACCGGTGAGCCGGTCATGCGGTCGAGGGCGCCGTCCTTGACGCCGTTCATCAGGAACAACGCGCCGACACCGAGGACGGGCACGGCGTACGAGGTCATGGTCACCTGGGAGAGCTGGGTGCGGATCTCGCGCCGGGTCTCCTTGCGCTCCTCCAGGGTCTCGGTCAGGTTGCGCAGCGCCGAGACGACCTGGCCGCCCGCCCGGTTCGACAGGACCAGCGTGGTGACCAGGACGACGAGTTCGCGGGAGGGGAGGCGGTCGGCGAGTTCGCCGAGCGCGTCGTCCAGGGAGTGGCCGACGGCCAGCTGGTCGGCGACCTTGGCGAGTTCCTCGCCGGCGGGGGCCTCCAGTTCCTCCGCGGCCATGCCGATCGCGGTGCGCAGGGCGAGTCCGGCCTGGGTGGCGTTGGCCAGGATGCGGGCCAGTTCGGGGAGTTGGCCGATGAAGCGTTCGATGCGTTTCTGGCGCTGCCAGTTGAGGAACTGCCACGCCGCCCCGATGGCGAGGAGCCCGGCGAGGGGGCCGAAGAAGGGCGCCAGGGCGGCCTGTCCGATCAGCCAGAGCGCGGCGACCGTGGCGAGCATCGCGGCGAAGAACTCGCCGGGTGTGACGTCCAGTCCGGTGGCCGCGAGGCGCCGCTCCAGCCGGCGGCCCGGACGGGTGCGGCGCAGCCGCCGGTCGAGGTCCTGGAAGTGGCGCCGGCGGCCGGTCGCGGAGGGCGGGCCGGTGAGCGCGAGCCGGTCCACGAGGGCGGCCCGCCGGGCCCGCCCGGAGGCGTAGGCGTGCACGCCGGCCACCGCCAGGACGCAGGCCAGCAGCGTCACGCCGGTGGTGAGCTGGACGAGGGTGTGCAGTTCCATGGTCGGGGGTCCTACCTGGCTTCTCGGGTGGCTAGCTGATCGGCGGTGCGGGCGACGCCGAAGGCCTGCGGGAGGGGCTGGCCGGCCATGTGGAGGCGGTCGGCGGCACGGCGGGGCAGCGGGAAGTAGCGGAAGGTGCCGTAGACCCGGCCGTCGGCGGTCATGGGCCTGGCCTCGAACCGAGCGGCGGTCGCCAGCCGGTACGGCTCCCCGCCGTGGCTGTCGAGCAGGGCGATCTCGGTGATGCGGCGGGCGCCGTCGGCGAACCGGGTGAGCTGGACGATGACGTCGACGGCGCTGTTGATCTGGTCGTGCAGGGCGACGAAGGGGACCTCGACGTCGGACATGGAGGCGAGGGTCTGGAGCCGGGTGAGCGCGTCCTCGGCGCTGTTGGCGTGCACGGTGGCCAGGGAGCCGTCGTGACCGGTGGACATGGCCTGGAGCATGTCGAGGGACTCGCCGCCGCGGACCTCGCCGACCACGATCCGGTCGGGCCGCATCCGCAGGGAGTTGCGCACCAGGTCGCGGATGGTGACCTGGCCCTTGCCCTCCACGTTCGGCGGCCGGGACTCCAGGCGGACCACGTGCGTCTGCTGGAGCTGGAGTTCGGCGGAGTCCTCGATGGTGATGATGCGCTCGTGGGGCGGGATGAGCCCGGAGAGGGCGTTGAGGAGGGTCGTCTTGCCGGTGCCGGTCGCGCCGGAGACGATGATGTTGAACTTGGCCTGCACCAGTCCCGCCAGCAGGTACACCATGTGCTCGTCCAGCGAACCGAAGCCGATCAGCTCCTGGAGGGTGAAGGAGCGCGGGAAGCGGCGGATGGTGAGGATCGGGCCGGTCAGGGACAGTGGCGGGATGATGACGTTGACCCGTTCGCCGGAGGGGAGCCGGGCGTCCACCATCGGGTTGGACTCGTCCACGCGGCGGTTGACGGTCGACACGATCCGCTCGATGGTCTGCATCAGCTGGTCGGCGGAGACGAACCGCAGGGGCAGTTGCTCCACCCGGCCGCCGCGCTCCACGAAGATCGCGTCGGGTCCGTTCACCATGATCTCGGTGATCGACGCGTCCTCCAGGAGGGGTTCGAGGATGCCGAGGCCCAGCGCCTCGTCGACGACCCGGCGGATCAGCTGGGACCGCTCGGCCGTCGACAGGACCGGGCCCTCGCGGCTGATGATGTGCCCGAGCACCCGCTCCAGCCGGGCCCGGCGCTCGGCGGCGGCCAGCGAACTCATCTCCGCGAGGTCGATCTCCTCCAGCAGCTTGGCCCGGTAGGAGGCGACCAGGTGTCCGTCCTCGCCCCGGCTGCCGTGCTCCTCCGGAGTGCTGATGCGTGCCCGCAGGCTCATGGACGGGCACCTCCTCTCAGTGGTCGCGGGGCATGTGGTCGCGGGGCATGGTGGCGGACTTGGTGGCGTCGCCGAACGTCCACAGGATGGTGGGGATGGTGACGCGGGCGGTGACGGTGACCGAGTCGTCGCCACCGCCGCCCTCCCCGCAGGACACCGTGAGCGCGCCGCTGACCGCCCGCGCGCACGCCGCCCCGGGGTCCTGCCCCAGCGACGCCGCCCGCGCCCCGGCCCGGGCCGCCGTACCGGCCTGCTCGGCGGCGTAGGCGACGGCTCCGATCTGGATGCCGGCCAGGCCGACGATCAGCAGGACGGGGATGAACCCCAGGTACTCGATGGCCACTTGGCCCCGGTCGCGTCGACGGCGGTACGGCATCTCAGCGCTTCGCCTCCTCGACGGCGCCGGCGTGGCCGTGCACGGTGACGGGAAAGTCGACGAACCCGGGGAAGAGGACGGGGACCTTGACGGCCACGTCGGCCGTCACATAGCCGCTCCCCTCGCACTGGTCCACGTGGGCACCCCCTCGCCACGCCCCCGACAGATGCTTCAGCGCCGCCTGCTCGCACACCGCGAACCGCTCCCCCGGCGGTACGGCCGTGCCCGCCCGTACTCCCTCGTCCGCAGCATTCCCCGCGAGCGTGAAGGCGTACCCCACGAGCACGGCCTGCCACACCAGGACCAGCGTCAGCACGATCACCGGCGTCATCCCGAGCAGTTCGACGCTGACCTGACCGCGATCGCCCTCCGATCCGGTTCCGCGATCGAGCGGAGCGGGGCCGTTCCCGTCCCGGCCATCCTGCCGTCTCATCGCACGCTCACTCCTTCCGCCGCCGGAAGCCCGCCGCCGCCCGGCCCCCGCCCCGGTGGGAGCCGGTCTCCTCCGCCGCCCGTACCAGCCCCAGCTCCCCCGCGAGCGCCCACAGCGCCTGCTTCACCGTGCTCCTGGCGTCCAGTTCGTGGAGCCGGCCGGCGTCCACGACCCCCTGCAGCTCCTTGTAGTTGGCGGGTACGGCCGTACGCGCCAGCGCGGTGCCGGTGATGCGCTGCACCAGCGCGGGCTGGATCTCCGTGGCGCGCGAGTTCCGGTTGACGACGACCGTGGTCTCCTCGGCCTTGCGGATCTGCAGCCGGTCCCACATCCGTACGGTCCGTTTGGCGCCGCGTACGGCGATGACGTCCGGGGTGGTGACCAGCAGCGCGATGTCGGCCATCTCGACCACGGCGGCTCCGGCGCCGCTCAGTTGGGCCCCGCAGTCCACCACGACCACCTCGTAGCGGGAGCGCAGCGCGCTGACGATCTGGCGGGCGGCGCGGTCGGTGACCTCCTCGCCGCGTTCGCCTTCGCCGGGCGCGAGCAGCAGGGCCAGGCCGGTGTCGTGGCGGAAGACGGCGTCGGCGAGGACGCGGGGCGAGATGTCGGTGATGGCGGCCAGGTCGGCCACCGAGCGGCGGAACTGGATGTCCAGGTAGGAGGCGATGTCGCCGGTCTGGAGGTCGAGGTCGACCAGGGCGGTGGCGCGGCCGGAGGCCTGGGCGGCGAGGGCCAGCTGGACGGCGGTGAGGGTGGCGCCCACGCCTCCCTTGGCGCCGCTGACCGTGACGACGGTGCCGCCGGCTCCGGCGAGCGTCTCGGCGCCGTGCCCGAGGTGCCGTCGTACGCCGGTGGACCACTGGGCGACGGCCTGGACGCGGCCGGCGAGTTCGTCGTACGACAGCGGGAGCGCGACCAGGCCGCGGGCGCCGGAGTCCATGGCGGCGGCGAACAGGCCGGGGCTCGCGTCGGTGGTGACGAGGATGACGCCGACGGCCGGGAAGCGCAGGGCGACCTCGCGGATCAGTTCCAGGGCCGGTACCGGGCCGATGCGTTCGTGGACGACGACGACTTCCGGGAGTTCCTCGACCGATTCGGCGGCGAGCCGGGCGAGGGTGTCGACCAGCTGGGTGGAGTCGGTGACCGGGGGTTGCGGCTCGGCGTCGGGGAGCTGGCTGAGCAGGGTGGTCAGGGAGCGGACGGCGTCCGGGTCCGAGCCGGCCGGGAGGATCCTGGTGGGCATGGCCGCCTCTCACTTGTCCGTCACGAGTTCGTAGGTGCGGTCCTTGTCGGGGACGCTGGTCTCGCTGCCGGGGGCCACGAGCGCGAGCCGGACGCGCTGGGCGAAGGACTCGGCATAGGTGACGCGCTGGGCGTCGAGGGTGGACAGCGCGAAGGTGATGGGGACGGCGTCGGTGGCCTGCTGGTTCTTGTCGCGGTCGGGTTCGAGGGCGGTGATCCGGCCGACGTCGATGACCCGGGCGTTGGTCACGATGATCTTCGACTGGTCGGGGTCGCCCTCCTTCTTCCCCTCGAACGTGGCATAGACGTTCACGCGCGAGCCCGGTGTGATCTTCCCGGCCACACCGGTCGCCGCGTCGATCATGATGGCGACCTCCTGCTGGCCGGGCTGGAGGGCGGGCCGGTCCACGATCATGTCGGTCTGCAGCAGCGAGCCGGGGTGCAGGGTGGTCACGGCGATCTTGCCGCTGAGCTGCCGCAGGTCGGTGACGGCGTTGCCGGACAGCCAGCGCTTCGGCATCGAGACCTTCTCGAACTGGTCGGCGGTCAGCGCGGTGTACGGCTTCACCTCGGACCTGACCCGGTAGGCGGTGACCTCGGGCCCGACCTTGGAGTTCACGTCATGGATGACGGAGAGCACGCCGGCGAACGCGCCCAGCGCGCACAGGACCGACAGGATCAGCAGTATCACGCCGCGGCGCTGACGGGAGTTCATGGACCGTGCAACCTCATCGGGGGGATCGGTCGAGCGGGACGGGTCAGGTTCGCGCGGGCCGGGCGGGAGTCCGCGACTCCAGGGCGCGGGGTGGCGGCCCGGGCGGGGGCGGGGTGGCGGAGCAGAAGACGCAGCGGTCGCCGATGACGTCGATGCCGCACCAGTGGCAGCTGGTCTGCCGTACGGAGGTGACCAGTTGGTAGAGGACGGACAGGTCGGCGAGGTAGCCGCAGAACTCGATCAGCCGGCCGGTCCCCCACCACACCGGGGACTCGGCGGGCAACGCGGTCTCGCGCAGCCCGTGGACGCCCCACCGGGTGCCGAGCCCGGCGGCCCAGTCGCTCTGCAACTGCCCCTTGGCGACCAGCATCCAGGTACCGAACTCGGGTCCCTTCAGGGTGGCGTCGGGACCGACCCTGACCATCTGGGGCTCGGGGTGGGCGAGCACGGCGAACTGGCTGCCGGGCACCCAGGACCTGGCGTGCGCCTTCAGGCCGACCGGGAGCCGGTCCAGCCTGGCGACGGAGCCGAGGACGGCGCCGGCGTGGATGTAGTGGGTGAGCAGCCGTCCGGCGGAGGCGAGCACGCCCGGGCCGAGGTCGCAGGAGGCGAGCTGGCGTAACTGCCGGGCCAGGACGGCGACGCCGAGCGGCGGCAGCGCGGGCCGGAACAGGGCGACGCGGTCGCTCTCCAGCAGCGAGCGCAGGGTATACAGCCGCCGTACGACCGGTTCCGGGGTGGCCTCGGAGCAGACGGCGACCACATGGCCGTACTGCTCGATGAGAGCCTGGAGTTCGGCGAGGGATTCGCTCAGGGGCCTGCGGTCGAGGCCGGTCAGCACGACGGCGGGCATGGTCCGCTCGTCCTGTGCCGGCAGCGCCATGTCGGCACTGGTCACGGCAATGGCAGTTGGCACGCGCAGCTCCCCGCTCTTCACACCCGTCCGGACCGCCGGGGTGACTCCCGTGCGCCAGGACGACTTCATTGCGTGACTACCTGAGCACTGTAACCACCGGCGTATGGCCGGAGAACAGCGTTTGTGAAGCCGGTGCGGAACGCTCCGGTCGCAAGTCCCGCCAAATCCGGACAGGTTGAGCGAGCCGTCCACGGCGATTCCGGTCTGGACCTCTTGACAGGCCGATTGGTCTGGACCAACTTTGACCCTCACGGAGCGAAGGCTGCTTCCCCGCCCCTCCCTCCTCCTCCCCTTTCTCTCCCCACCGGAGGCTCCCGTGGACCGCGCACCAGCCCCACCCCGACCCCGCAGACGACGGCTCGCGGCGTGGTCCGCCGCCGGCGCCCTGGCCCTCTCCGTCGCGGGCCTCGCCACGGCCGCCCCCGCGTCCGCGGCCGACGTCAACAACGTACGGAACGCGGGCTTCGAGTCCGGCCTGACCAACTGGACGTGTACAGCGGGCAGCGGTACGGCGGTCTCCTCCCCGGTGCACACCGGCGCCACCGCCCTGAAGGCCACCCCGGCCGGCCAGGACAACGCCCAGTGCACCCAGTCGGTGGCGGTCAGGCCCAACTCGACGTACACGCTCGGCGCGTGGGTGCAGGGCGGCTACGCGTACCTCGGCGTGACCGGCACGGGCACCACGGACGTCTCCACCTGGACCCCCGACTCCACGTCCTGGAAGCAGCTGTCGACGACCTTCACCACCGGCGCCTCCACGACCTCGGTGACCGTCTACACCCACGGCTGGTACGGCCAGGCGGCCTACTACGCCGACGACGTCTCGGTCTACGGCCCCGACGGCGGCGGAGGCAGCGACCCGGCCCCCACGGTCCCCGCGGCCCCGGCCGGCCTCTCCGTGACCGGTACGACCTCCTCCTCGGCCTCCCTGTCCTGGTCCGCGGTCCCGGGCGCGACGGGCTACAACGTGTACCGGAACGGCACGAAGGTCACGGCGGTCACGGGCACGTCGGCGACCGTGACCGGTCTGTCGGCCGCCACGTCGTACTCCTTGCAGGTGACGGCGACCAACGCGGCGGGCGAGTCGGCGAAGTCGGCGGCGGTGACGGCGACGACGGCGGCCACCGGCGGCGGGGATGGCGGGGGCGGCGGCGGTTCGCTGCCGAAGCACGCGGTGACGGGCTACTGGCAGAACTTCGACAACGGCGCCACCGTGCAGAAGCTCGCCGACGTCCCGTCCGCGTACGACATCATCGCGGTGGCCTTCGCGGACGCCACGTCGACGCCGGGTGCCGTGACCTTCAACCTCGACTCCGCCGGCCTGGGCGGCTACACCGTCGACCAGTTCAAGGCCGACATCAGGGCCAAGCAGGCCGCCGGGAAGAAGGTCGTCATCTCGATCGGCGGCCAGAACGGCACGGTGTCGATCAGCGACTCCGCCTCGGCGACGAACTTCGCCGACTCCGTCTACTCCCTGATGCGGACCTACGGCTTCGACGGCGTCGACATCGACCTGGAGAACGGACTCAACGCCACGTACATGACCCAGGCCCTGCGCGCCCTGTCGGCGAAGGCCGGCTCGTTCCTGATCATCACGATGGCCCCGCAGACGATCGACATGCAGTCGACGTCGAACTCCTATTTCCAGACGGCCCTGAACATCAAGGACATCCTCACGGTCGTCAACATGCAGTACTACAACAGCGGTTCCATGCTGGGCTGCGACGGCAAGGTCTACAGCCAGGGCACGGTCGACTTCCTGACCGCCCTCGCCTGCATCCAGCTGGAAGGCGGCCTCTCCCCGTCCCAGGTCGGCCTGGGCCTGCCGGCCTCCACCCGCGCGGCGGGCAGCGGCTACGTCTCCCCCACGGTGGTCGACAACGCCCTCGACTGCCTCACCGCCGGCACCAACTGCGGCACCTTCAAGCCCTCGAAGACCTACCCTGCCCTGCGCGGCGCGATGACCTGGTCCACCAACTGGGACGCGGCCTCGGGCAACGCCTGGTCGACCCCGGTGGGAGCCCACGTCCACGCCCTGCCGTGACCTGATCCCTGCCTGCACCCAGCGCCCGGGCCGTTCGGTCCGGGCGCTGTCGTGTCCACGGACGAGGGCCGAACCCGATCGGTCGCTCCGGCACCCCTTTTGCCCTCGGCAACAGCCCGTGTGGGGGCGAGGCTGCTCGGTTCGTTTCTGCTGTTTCTCGGTGGGCAAGCGCGGCCCCCTGCCGCCACATGCCTCCAGCATTGCGCCGCCGGAGCGGATACACATGAGTACGCGTACTCATGTCGGGCAGTTACTCGCTGCCTCCCTCAACCGCCACGGCGGCTTTGCCATCTCTTTAAACGATTGCTTGATTTGAGGTCATGCTGAGACTCAGTCACCGCAGGCGGGTAGATGTGTCCGATTGGCACCTTTTTTCCGCCTGGTTCTCTTCCCTTCCGGGCGGCCGGCTCTTCCAGCATGCTGCTCGTTGAGTGCTCCGAGCGACTCGCAAGCTTGCGAAGATCACCGGAGGCATGTAGCAATTGCTCCTGGGGGTGCGCCGCTCGGCTGCAAACGGGCCAGGCGAAGCGCACGTGCAGTTCCCTGACCAGGAACTGCTTGCCATACCAAGGGGGAACAATCGGATGACGCAGTCTTGTCATCGCGCGGGCCTTGTATATCCCGTGCGACGTAGCGATACATTCATTCCACGGCGGCTTAGGGCTGATCACAGCTGACTGCTGCCGGTGTCTCGGTCCACGGATAAGACCGCTTTCGACGTGCAACGGTGGCCCAGAATAAGTGGCTTCCTTCATGCCTCGAGGGCGGTGGACCCGACGGTGAAAGATGAACAGCAAGTCAAGCTGAAGGCGCCTGTGTCCAAACCGCGCAGGACCGTGTTTACAGCGCGAGCCCCACAGTCGGATGCGTGCTCCCGGGAGGGATGCATACTATCTGCGACTTGCCGTTCTAGCGCCTTTTACTGATTCGTATCAGGGTCGCATCTCCCGTTGTCCTGCCTCTTCATCGAGGTACATGTGGTTCCGTCACACCTTGGTTTCTCGATTACATTGATTGAGCCGACGGGAAAAATATGAGAAAGTTTCGCTTGTGCGGTTCCATGGCTTCTGGCCTCATCGCCGCTGCGGCAATCGGCATGTGCACCAGTATTCCCGCCCATGCGGATGACAGCGACGCCGTCGCCGGCCGAACCGTCGCCACGTCCGACCCAAGCGGCGTCGGAATATCGTCGCAGATCGGAGATCCGGAAACCATTGTCATCAAGGATGCCGCGGCATCGCCCACGTACCGGTTCACCACGGTTACGCCCGCACACGGGAAGCTCGTGCCCGCAGAGACCTCGAACGGCGGCGAGGTAACGAGTGACGTGGTGGTAATAGACGAGTCCGGCAACGTTCTCGGCGGCTATGACGCCCCTTGGGCGCTCGATGCGGACAACCATCCAGTCCCCGCGAGCTATCGCATTGAAGGTTCGGACCTTATCGAAACGGTCAAGCCCGCAGCCGGTACTAAATTCCCGGTGACCTTCAACCGTCCGCTCTACTCTGCGGTCACTGCCGATGGGCCCGCATCTGACGGTGATGATGCCGGGCTCGTCGCAGCCTCAAGCGGAAAGGTCACCGTACCGTCCAATTATGTCTACAACCCCAGAAAGGGCAGCCTGCACGACTACTGCACCAGCTCGCCCGACACTTGGGGCAAGGCCGACTTCCGCGGGCCGTGCGCCCGTCATGACCTGTGCTATGAGAGGAAGGGAGACCACAAAAAGGCGTGCGACGCCTCCCTTTTCCTTAACCTCATGCAAAACTGCAAGTATGCTTACGGCTCGTGGAACCCTGTGCGCTACGAATGCCTGAATGTTGCCGCAATGTACTATGACGCCGTGACTGCTTTCGGTGACGACCACTAGTCATCTGCCGCGGTTTCTCCGAGGCGTTAGCTACTCCGTCACCGATGTTCGCGAGCCGACTCAGCCAGAGAAGAATGTCGGAATGAATCGGATGTGACAGCCGGGCTGGAAGCTGCTATCTTCCGACCGGTCTGATCTCAGTATGGCATGCAAGATATCTACCTGCCGTGTCCTAGGAGGCATCGAAGTGTCCCGACTCTTCAAAGTTGGCTTGGCTATTCTCGTCGCGAGTCTGTGCGGCGCGGCAGTCAACTTGTGGGCGCGTCATGCATTCCCCGATCAATGGGGAGGGCCAAACATCGGTGGCGGTATGCTTCAACTGCTGTTTTACGTAGGAATAGCGGCAGGTGTTGTCATCATCATCACGAGCCTTATTCAGAAGCGTAAGTCCTAGGAAACGCACGTCACGATGCCGCTTCCTTGAGGAGCCGAGGGCAGCGGACAGCTGTCGTGGCGTCGTCCGCCTGGGGGGCGGTAAGCACCTCACGCTCGGCGGACCTGCGGCTCTCTGCTTGGGAGCGTCCCCGTGGGCTCTCGTCCCGGCCCAGGGAGGCATGTTCAGCGTAGTGGCGATCGGCGCGGGTGTTGCCCCGGGTGTCTGGCGGTTGCTCATCGCTACTGCCTCCGGCGTGAGTTCGGCATGGTGGGCGGGACAGTGACAGGACTCAGGTGCTTGCGTCTCGTCCTGCGGGTACGGCTCCTTCACCCCGTAGGGCCGGAAGCCGGGACCCGGACAGCAGCGGCCGGGAAGAAGGATCCCAGAAGGCCCGGACACCTGGTCCGGGCCTTGCGCTGTCGAAGTCCTCCAGCGGTTCGAACACCAGCAAGGGAGGCGGTCGGTCGCGCACATCGCGGCCAAAGACCAGGCCCGCGCCGCGATGATGGACGCCTTCCACCGGCGCAACCACCCGTATTGCCGACCACCGGTTCTGTGCCGCCCCCACGCCGGGGCGAGGTAGTGATCCGAGCGTCTGCGACGCTGTCCGTGCAGGACCGGCTCCTGTACGTCTGATCGGGTGCACCGTGGAGCAGCTCATGTTCTCGAACCTTGTCGACATCAGCCGCTCGATCGAAGATCTGGACGGTGATCGATGGCCTGACCCTCCGGGCAACAGCACGACTCTGGTTCGCAACGTCCACGACACCAGGCCGGAAGCCGCCGAACCTACCCGGCGTCCATGCGAGGCGCGACCGCGCACCCTCTCCCACAGGGGCACTTGGCCCACCCGAGGGCCCGGTGCCGGGCTGGGCCAGCGCTGTTCCGGGTCGCTCGCTCGCTTCTGATCCGTGCTGGAGTGGGCCGGGTCAAGGGTGGGCCGGAGGCCCATCGCCGAAGGCGACGCGTAGCGCCCTTGACGCGGAACGCGGAAGCACGACACTGGCCCCCAGAAGCGAGCGGCCCTACGGTCACCCGCTCACTCCTCGGTGAACAACTCCGTCGCCTCGGCCGCGTGGACGGCGCGCTGGGCCCAGACCTCCAGTTGACCGAGGTCCGTGCAGGCCAGCACCCGCTCCCGGACGTCCTCGGGCACCGGAACGCCGCGCCACTCCAGGACGCGGAGGACCATCTCGGCCTTGGCCTCCGCCCGCCCTTGCTCCCGGCCCTCCTCCCGTACCTGCTCGGCCAGCGGGTGTCGCCAGAAGTACTGGATCGCCGTCATCAATTCCCTCCACATCTGCTTCGCCTGGGGGTCGGCCAGGCAGGAGTCGACGAACTGCACGAAAACCGCGGCACTGTCGGGGTCGATGGTCCGCAGGGCGGATGCCAGGGATTCCAGTATGGCCGGAGCCTGCGGACCACGCCCGTGTGTCATCGCCGACAGCACCGCAAGGGGGACATCCCGCTCCGCCTGCCGCTCGTCCGCGATCACCGGCACGTTGTCCGGCCCCAGCACCAGCGGACGCACCGTCAGCGACTCCCACCCCGGGAAGCCGAGCCGGATCGGACGCGAGGCCCACTTCGCCGTCGCACTGCTCTGCGTGATCACGATCAGCACCGGCTCGCACCGGTACTTCTCGTACAGGTACGACAGGTAGTACGGCCAGTTGCCCCGCTTGCGGTCGTCCACCTTGCCCTGCGACTCCACCACCAGCAGATACGTACCCTCGTCCGTCTCCGCCCGCAGCAGCGTGTCCACCCGGCGCTCGACCGGTTCGATCTCGGTCAGGTCCACGTTCAGTGCCGCGATCTCCCTGGGTTCGGGGAACGGCACGTGCAGCACCTTCTGTAACGCCTTCGTCAGCAGCGTCGGATCCTTCTGGAAGATCCGGTGCAACGCCTCATGCGACGAGCCGACCATCAGCTCTCCTTTCCATCGCCGTGATCAACGAGCTACGCCGCCACAAGTTCGCACCACACGTACTTCCCCCGGTCCCCGAACCGCGCCGACGGCTGCCAGCCCCAGTACTCCGCGCACGCCGTCACCAGGCCCAGCCCCCGGCCCTCCTCCGACTCCAGCACCTGGCCCAACGGCACCGGCGGCTCCGGTGGCGCGGGGTCCGTGTCCCACGCTCCGATCCACACCAGGCCCGCCGGGGAGCGCCGTACTCGCAGCGCGGCCGGCCCCTTGGTGTGCCGTACCGCGTTCGACACCAGCTCGGTGGCGAGGAGTTCCGCCGTTTCCACCAGTCCCGCCAACCCGTGCAGGGTCAGGATCACGCGCAGGGTGCGACGGCAGACGGTCACGGCTCTGGGGTCGTTGGGGATGTAGAGGGTGTAGTCCCAGGGTTCGATTTCGGGCATGACTCGGCAACTCCGGTCGGTGAGGGGGTTTCCGCGCGCGGTGGCATTGCCGCGGCCGTCCTGGCAGGACGATGCGGTGCGCTTCCGCTGCGTGCGCGATGCATCACCGACGGTAGGGCCACATTTTGGGACGCCGCAACTCGTTGCCGTAATCTACCCCTCGAACGAGGCACTGTTCCTCGGCAGTTGAGGCAAGGGAGCAAGCCATGCCACGCAGGCAGCAGCCCACCGCACGACAGGAGCGCCTAGGCGCTGAACTGCGGAAACTGCGGGAAGCCGCTGGCTTGAAGGCGCGTGAGGCGGCCACGCTGCTCGGGACGGACGCGGCTCAGATGAGCCAGATCGAGGCCGGTACCGCCGGTGTGAGCGAGGAGCGTGTACGGCGGCTCGCGGCTCAGTACTCCTGCACGGATGCCGAATTGGTCGACGCGTTGGTCGCGATGGCCACCGACAGGACACGTGGCTGGTGGGAGGAGTACCGGGGCCGGCTGCCGACACCGTTCATGGACCTACCCGAGCTGGAGCACCATGCGAACTACCGCTGGGACGTGGAGTTCCTGCATATCCCGGGCCTTCTCCAGACACGGGAGTACGCCCGCGCCCTCTTCGCCTACGTGAACCCGGAGTTCCCGGAGAGCGACGTCGAGCGCTGGGTGGAACACCGGATGAAGCGCAGGGTCATCATCGAGCGCCCGGCTCCGGTTCCGTACGAGGCACTGGTCCACGAGGCGGCGCTGCGTATCAGGGTGGGCGACCGGACCGCGGCGCGGGATCAACTCGTCCGTGTACTGGAGCTCTCCGAGCTCGACCACGTGACCGTACGCGTCATCCCCTTCGATCTGGACGGCTTCGGCGGAGCCGGGAGCGCCATGGTGTACGCCGGCGGCGCCGTGCCCCGGTTGGACACAGTTGTCCGCGACGGCCCCAGCGGCCCTGTTTTCATCGATGCCGAAGCTCAGCTCAGCCGCTATCGAACGCTCTTCCGTAGGGTAGAGGCGGTCTCGCTCGACCCCGACCGGTCGCGTGACTTCATCCACAGGCTGACGAAGGAGCTGTAAGCATGCCGACCCCCGACATCTGGCGGAAGTCGTCCTTCTCAGGAGGTGGCCAGGGGGATGCCTGCGTAGAGGTGGCCGACCGCCGCACCCACATATCCATCCGCGACTCCAAAGCCCCCACCCGAGCCACCCTCACCTTCCCGGCCCGTGCCTTCGCCTCCTTCGTCGAGGGTCTGAAGGCGCGGGCCTCCGCCGGCTGAGTCAGCCGGCGGCTCGTCGCGCCGTTTCCGGTCGTTTCCCCACACCCAGGGTTGACCTGATCACGTCAAACACGGACCATGAGCGCCGACCCGCACAGCGGATCCACAGGAAACCCCACCGCACCCGCACGTCGCACGCGAACACCCCACCTCCACCCACAAGGAGAGTTCATGCGACTTCGCATCCGCGGCTCCGGCGCGCTCGGCAGCAGACGTACCGCCGCTCTCGGCGCGCTGCTGGCCCTCGCCCTCGCCGCCCCCGTCTCGGCCACCGTCGGCCAGGCCGCCGGTGCCGACGGCGTCCGGAAGGTCGTGTCCACCGACGACGACGTCCGGCAGTACGAGATCCAGCAGAGCACGAACCCCGTAACCCGTACGGCCATCCAGGCGGCCGGCGTCACCGTGGACGAGGCCGACGAGGAGAGCGTCGTCGTGTCCGGGCGGGCCGAGCAGATCCGCAGGCTGCGCCGCATGGGGTACGACGTGCAGCCCCTCGGGAGCGTGCCACGGCGCGGTGCCGCGCGGCTCTACGACTTCCCCACCGCCGACGCGAAGTACCACAACTACGCCGAGATGAACGCGGAGATCGACCAGCGGCTGGCCGCCTACCCGGGCATCATGAGCAAGCGGGTGATCGGGAAGTCGTACCAGGGCCGGGACATCGTCGCCATCAAGGTCAGCGACAACGTCGGCACCGACGAGGACGAGCCCGAGGTGCTGTTCACCGCCCACCAGCACGCACGCGAGCACCTGACCGTGGAGATGGCGCTCTATCTGCTGCGTGAACTGGGCGCGGGGTACGGGTCCGACCCGCGGATCACCAACATCGTCAACAGCCGCGAGATCTGGATCGTGCCCGATCTGAACCCGGACGGGGGCGAGTACGACATCGCCACCGGGTCGTACCGGTCCTGGCGCAAGAACCGGCAGCCCAACTCCGGCTCCTCGAACGTAGGTACGGACCTCAACCGGAACTGGAACTACAAGTGGGGCTGCTGCGGCGGGTCGTCGGGGTCGACGTCCTCCGAGACCTACCGCGGGGCCGCCGCCGAGTCCGCGCCCGAGGTGAAGGTCGTCGCCGACTTCGTGCGCAGCCGGGTCGTCGGGGGCAAACAGCAGATCAAGGCGGGCATCGACTTCCACACGTACAGCGAGCTGGTGCTGTGGCCGTTCGGGTGGACGTACAACGACACCGCCACCGGGATGACCGCCGACGACGCCGCCGCCTTCAAGGCCGTGGGGCAGAAGATGGCCGCCAGCAACGGGTACACGGCCGAGCAGTCCAGCGACCTGTACATCACCGACGGGTCCATCGACGACTACCTCTGGGGCGTGCACAAGATCTTCGACTACACGTTCGAGATGTATCCGACGTCCAGTTGGGACGGCGGGTTCTACCCGCCCGACGAGGTCATCGAGCGGGAGACCTCCCGGAACAGGGACGCCGTGTTGCAGCTGCTGGAGAACGCCGACTGCATGTACCGGTCGATCGGGAAGGCCGCCCAGTACTGCGGTTAGCGGTCAGGCCTCCTCGAAGTAGGCGTCGAGCACCGCGTCGAGTTGCTCGTCCCACTCCTTGAAGCGCGCCCTGGCCGCCGCCTCGATCTCGATCGGGTACCAGCGGCGGTCGGGCGTGTGCACGGTGATCGTGTAGCGCTTGCCGAAGCGGGGCGACTCCGTCTCCACGGCGGCGATCTCGTCCCAGCGGAAGTCGCAGACCTCCTCGTCCAGGCTGAGACGGACGCCCTTGCGGTCGGCCACTATCCGCGCCCGGCGGTCGGACGCCTCGAAGACCGGGCCGCCGTCCCCGGAGGGCTGCTCGTCGTCCGCCTCGGCCGTCGGTTCGTCGGCCGTCGGTTCGTCGGCGGTCGGCTCGTCGGCCGTCGCCCTCTCGGTCGTCAGCCCCTTGGCCAACGGCTCCGGCGCCTTGTCCGTCGGCTCCTTCGTCACCGGACCCGAAGGCGTCGGCCCCGAGGGCGTCGGCTCCGAAGGCATCGGCTCCGAAGGCGTCGGGCCCTTCGGCGTCGGTCCCGGAGGCGTCGGGCCCGTGAGGCCGGGGATGAAGGCCGGGTCGAAACCGGCGCCCGTCACGGGCTCGGCCTTCAACGGCTCGCTGCCCGCCGGCTTGCTGCCTGATCCTATGCGCTGCTCCACGGCGGCAGTATGGACGACTTCCCTGTGCCGGAACCAGTCAGCTCACGAACACGCCGGCCACCACCGCCACCGCGAACCCCGCGAGTGACAGCACCGATTCCAGGACGGTCCAGGTCCGCAGCGTGTCCCGCTCGCTGATGCCGAAGTACTTGGCCACCATCCAGAAGCCGCCGTCGTTGACGTGCGAGGCGAAGATGGAACCCGCCGAGATGGCCATGATGACGAGGGCGACGAAGGCCTGGGAGTGGTGGCCCTCCGTCAGCAGCGGCGCCACGATGCCCGCCGTCGTCACGATCGCCACCGTCGCCGAGCCCTGGGCGACCCGCAGCACGAGCGAGATCAGGTACGACAGGACGATCACCGGCAGGCCCACGTCGTGGAAGGTGTCCGACAGCGCCTGGGCGACCCCGCTCGCCTTGAGTACGGCACCGAAGACACCGCCCGCGCCGACCACCAGCAGGATGTTGCCGACCGGCTTGAGCGAGGAGGTCGACACCCTCTCCAAGGAGGTGCGCGACCAGCCGCGCCGGATGCCGAGGAGGTAGTAGGCGAGCAGCAGGGCCAGGGTCAGCGCGACGAAGGGGCTGCCGAAGAACTCCAGGACCGAGCGGCCGGGTGACGGGTCGAGGGCGATCGAGGAGAAGGTCGAGGCGAGGATCAGCAGCAGGGGCGTACCGATGATGGCGAGGACCGTGCCGAGCGGTACCGGCTTCTCCTGCGGTGCCACGCCCTGGGCGCGCTGTTCCTCCAGCACCGCGCGCCGCGCCTCCTGGGCCGCGTCGGCCATGTCCTGCGGTACGGCGACGAAGATCCGCCGGCCGACCCAGGCGGCGTAGGCCCAGGCGGCGAGTACGGCGGGCAGGCCGCAGACGACTCCCATGAGGATGACCCAGCCGAGCTGGACGTGCAGCAGTCCGGCGGCGGCGACCGGGCCGGGGTGCGGGGGCAGGAAGGCGTGGGTCATGGAGAGGCCGGCGAGGAGCGGGAGGCAGTACAGGAGGATCGAGCGGCCGGAGCGCTTCGCCGCCGCGTAGACGATCGGGGCCAGGACGAAGATGCCGACGTCGAAGAAGACGGGGACGCCGAAGACGAGACCCGTCAGGCCCATCGCGAGGGGTGCCCGGCGCTCGCCGAACAGGGCGAGCAGGCGCGAGGCCAGCACCTCGGCGCCGCCGCTGACCTCCAGGATGGCGCCGAGCATGGTGCCGAGGCCGATGATGATCGCGACATGGCCGAGGATGCCGCCCATGCCGGACTCGATGGTGGAGACGGCGTCGGAGCGCTGCACGGTGCCGAAGAGTTCGGTCACGGAGAGGCCGGCCAGCAGGCCCACGGCCACGGAGACGGCGAGCAGGGCGACGAACGGCTGGAGTCTCGCCTTGATGATCAGGAAGAGGAGCAGGGCTATGCCGAGGGCGGCGACCGTGAGCAGGCCGGGGGTGCCGTCGAGGAGGAGGAGCAGGCCTCCGGTGTGCGGCGAAGGCGCGGGAGCGGTCGCGGCGAGCGGGAGGGGCGGCGCGGGGAGGGACATACGGGGGTCCTCTACGTGAACGCATACTGCTTTCGGGCAGGGGGGAGCGCGGCACGGTGACCCCGGAGGGTGCCGCGCCGGGCGGGGCGTACAGGAGGTGCGGGGGGTACGAGGGGTGAGGGGGCGTCAGCCCAGTACGGCGAGCGCGTCGATCTCGACGAGGAGGCCGGCCGGCAGACCGACGTAGACCGTCGTGCGGGCGGCGGGCGGCTGGGTGAGGCCCTGCTCCTCGAAGTAGGCGTTGTAGATGTCGTTCATCTCGGCGAAGTGGTCCACGTCGGTGAGGTAGACGCGGATCATCATCACGTCGTCCCAGCCGGCGCCGCCCTCCTCCAGGATCGCCTTGACGTTGGCGAGGGTCTGGAGGGTCTGCGCGCGCAGGGTGGGGCCTGCGGGCGTCGGGGGCCTGCCCTCCTCGGCGGGCAGGAAGCCGACCTGGCCGGCGACCTGGAGGATGTTGCCCTTCTTCACGCCGTGCGAGAACTTCGCGGGCGGGGTGGTGTGGGTCTTCGGGGTGAGGGCGGTCTTGTCGGTCATACGGTGGGGTCCTTCACTGGGGTTCTTCCGGAGTACTCGCCGCTGATCGCGTCCGCCGTGCGGCGCACCAGCGGGAGCAGGGTGAGGAGTTCCTCGGCGGTGACGACCACGTTGGGCGCGGACACCGACATGGCGGCCACCACGCGGCCGTCGGCGCCGCGGACGGGGGCGGCGACGCAGTTGATGGACTCCTCGTGGCCGCCGAGGTCGGTGGCCCAGCCCTGTTCGCACACCGCGGCCAGTTCCTTCAGGAAGGCGTCGGCGTGCGGGGTCGAACGGGACGTGTAGAGGGGGTAGTCGAGCCGCTCGGCGAGGGCGCGGCGCTCGGCTTCGGGCAGGTCGGCCAGGAGCAGTTTGGCGACGGCGGCGACGGTGATGGCGACGGGTCTGCCGATGCGGGAGTACATGCGGACCGGGTAGCGGCTGTCGACCTTGTCGATGTAGAGGACCTCGTCGTCCTCGTACACGGCGAGGTGGACGGTGTGTCCGCAGTGTTCGTTGAGCCGTACGAGGTGGGGGTGGGCGATCTCGCGGATGTCCAGGTTCTCCATCGCCTCCTGGGCGAGCGCGAAGAGGCGGGCGCCGAGGCGGTAGCGCTGGTCGGACTGGCGGTAGACCAGGCCGTGTTCGTTCAGGGTGCGCAGCAGGCGCAGGGCCGTGGACTTGTGGACGCCGAGGCGGTCGGCGACCCGGCCGAGATCGGCGGGGCCCTCGGCGAGCAGCGGCAGGATGCTCAGGGCGCGGTCGACGGTCTGACTCATGGGGTGTTCGCCTCCTCGGGGGCCTGCTCGGCCTGTGTCCAGCCGGGGCCGAGTCGAAGTCTCCCCCATGCCTCGTCGTGGAGGGCGGCGAGACGGTCGGCGTGCGCGCGGGCGGGAGGTGGGGCGAGGTCGCCGGGGGTGGTGAGGGCGGCGGCGGCGAAGAGGTGGCCGTGTCGCAGGCGGGTCCTCAGGGGGAGCCCGCGGAGGGTCGCCGACAGGAATCCCGCGGCGAAGGCGTCTCCGGCGCCGGTGGTCGCCACGACGTCCGTGCGCAGCGCCGGCACGAAGGCGGAGGGGGCGGGCGCCGGCCGTTCGAACGCCGTCGCTCCCCTCGCTCCCTGTTTCACCACCAGGACGGCCGGCTCGGGCAGGAGTCGGCGGACGGCCGCCGGGCCGCCCGTGACGCCCCAGGCCTGCTCCGCCTCGTCGGCGCCCACGAACACGATGTCCGCGCGGCGGGCCAGGTCCAGCAGCCTGCGGGGGCCCTCGCCGTCGCCCCACAGGGCCGGCCGGTGGTTGACGTCGAAGGACACCGGTGGACGCCCCGGGGCGGGGACCGTGAGGGTGTGCAGCAGGGTCCGGCAGTCGTCCGACAGGGCGGCCGTGATGCCGGTGAGGTGCAGGACGCGGGCCGCGCGGGCCGCCGTGAGGTCCAGGGCGGTCGCGGACATCGCCGACGCCGCCGAGCCCGCCCGGTAGTACGCCACCTCGTGCGCGCCCGTCCCCCGGTCCCCGGCGGTGCGGAAGTACACGCCCGTCGGCCGGGCGGGGTCCCGGTGTACGGCGGTGACGTCGACGCCGTACCCGGCGATCCGCTCCACCAGGTGGTCGCCGAAGCCGTCCGCGCCGACCCGGCTGATCCAGCGGGCGGTGTGTCCGAAGGCGGCCAGTGCGCAGGCCACGTTGGACTCGGCGCCGCCGATGGCCCGGTGGAAGGAGGGGACGTCGGCGAGGCGGCCGGGGCGGCTGGGGAGGAAGGTGACCATGGACTCGCCGACCGTCACCACGTCCACGACGTCCCACGGGCGCGCAACGGCCGAGGCGTAAGCAGCGTCGTTGATGATGGCTCCTGTCGATAGCCGGGCGACGGCTTGGTCGGCCTTCGTCGGCCCTCGTTGGCCTTCGTTGACCCGGTGTTCGGCGAGATGCTAGACACCAGTCAGCAATGCATGCAACGACCGTTGCACAGCGCGCAACGGTCGAGAGAGGGGCTCCATGAGCACCGAACCGCTCGCCCAACCGGCCGCGGAACGCCCTGCCGGGGAACGCCCTGCCGGGGAGGGCCTCGCCGCGGAACGCCTCGCCCGCCTCGCCGAGGAACGCGTCGACCACCGCTTCAAGGGCCTCCCGCCGGACGCAGACGGCCTCACCGTCGCCGAGCTGGCCGCCCAGCGGCGCAACCTCTTCCGGGACGGCGACGGCTTCACCACCCCCGTTCTCGCGCTGTCCGCCGAGCGCCTGGAGCACAACCTCGCGCTGATGGAGACGTACACCTCGCGGCACGGCCTGGCCTTCGCCCCGCACGGCAAGACCTCCATGGCCCCCCAGCTCTTCCACCGCCAGCTGGCGCACGGCGCCTGGGGGATCACGCTGGCGGTGCCCCACCAGGTGCGGGTCGCCCGGGCGTTCGGCGTCCGGCGGGTCTTCCTCGCCAACGAGCTGGTGGACGCCCCCGCCCTGCGCTGGATCGCCGGCGAGCTGGCCGCCGACCCGGAGTTCCGGTTCGTCTGCTACGTCGACTCCGTGCGCGGGGTGGAGCTGATGGACGCGGCGCTCACCGGCACCGCCCGCCCGGTGGACGTCGTGATCGAGCTGGGCGCGGGCGACGGCGCCCGGACCGGGGTGCGGACGCAGGCGCAGGCGCTGGCCGTCGCGGACGCGGTGGCCGCCGCCGGGACGCTGCGGCTGGTCGGCGTGGCCGGGTACGAGGCGCAGGTGCCGGACGCCTCCCCGGAGCGGGTGCGTCAGTGGTTGGAGCGGCTGGTGGCGCTCGCCGTGGAGTGGGACCGGGCCGGGCGCTTCGCGGGGGCGGGCGAGATCGTGGTGAGCGCGGGCGGCAGCGAGTGGTTCGACGCCGTCGCCGACGTCTTCGCCGGCTTGCCCGAACTCTCCCTGCCCGTGCTGAAGTTGCTGCGCTCCGGTGCCTACGTCTCGCACGACGACGTGCACTACAGCAGGCTGACCCCGTTCAACCGGGTGCCCGAGGAGGGGGCGCTGGAGCCCGCGTTCCGGTTGTGGGCGCAGGTGGTGTCCCGGCCGTCCCCGGCGGAGGCGTTCGTCAACGCGGGCAAGCGGGACGCCGCCTACGACCTGGACCTTCCGGTGGCGCAGGTGGTACGCCGGGACGGCAGCGAGCGTCCGGCGACCGGGATCGAGGTGTCCGCCCTGTCCGACCAGCACCTGTGGCTGCGCACCGGGCCGGGCGCGGACGTGGAGGTCGGCGACTGGATCGGCTTCGGCCTGTCCCACCCGTGCACGTCCTTCGACAAGTGGCAGCTGATCCCGGTGGCCGAGGCGGACGGCACGGTGGTCGACTACATCCGTACGTTCTTCTAGGAGGCCCGCGTGGAGGACCTGGTCATCCGGGACGCCGACGTCGTCGACGGCAGCGGCGAACCCTCGTACCGCGCCGATGTGGTGGTCGACGGCGGGCGGATCGTGTCCATCGTCAAGGAGGCCGCCGCGGCCGGCTGCCAACGGCCGCGCGCCGTGCGGGAGATCGACGCCGAGGGCCTGGTCCTCTCGCCCGGCTTCATCGACATGCACGCCCACTCCGACCTGGCCCTGCTGCGCGACCCCGACCACAGCGCGAAGGCCGCGCAGGGGGTCACGCTGGAGGTCCTCGGGCAGGACGGGCTGTCGTACGCGCCGGTGGACGACCGCACGCTGGAGGAGGTGCGCCGGGCGATCACCGGCTGGAACGGGTACGGCGACGACCTCGACTTCGACTGGCGGAGCGTCGGCGAGTACCTCGAACGGCTCGACCACGGGATCGCGGTGAACGCGGCCTACCTGGTCCCCCAGGGCACGGTCCGGGCGCTCGTCGTCGGCTGGGAGGACCGCGCGGCCACGCCCGAAGAGCTGGACCGAATGCGGCAGTTGGTGGCCGAGGGACTGGAGCAGGGCGCGGTCGGACTGTCGTCCGGGCTGACGTACACGCCCGGGATGTACGCCCGGGACGCCGAACTGACCGCACTGTGCCGGGTGGTGGCGTCCTACGGCGGCTACTACTGCCCGCACCACCGCTCCTACGGCGCCGGTGCCCTGGAGGCCTACGCCGAGATGGTCGCCCTGACCCGGGAGGCGGGCTGCGCGCTGCACCTGGCGCACGCGACGATGAACTTCGGCGTGAACGAGGGGCGGGCGCCGGACCTGCTCGCGCTGCTCGACCGGGCGCTGGACGCGGGCGCGGACATCACGCTGGACAGCTATCCCTACACCCCCGGCTGCACCACTCTCGCCGCGCTGCTGCCGAGCTGGGCGAGCGAGGGCGGCCCGGAGCAGCTCCTGGCCCGGCTCGCCGACCCGGCGACGGCCGAGCGGATCCGGCACGACCTGGAGGTCACCGGCTCGGACGGCTGCCACGGCGTGCCGGTGGAGTGGGACACGGTCGAGATCTCCGGCGTCACCGACCCGGCCCTGGCCGCCCTGGTGGGCCGTACCGTCCGGGAGGCGGCCGGCGCGTACGGCGAGACGCCCTGGGCCACGGCCCGCCGGCTGCTGCTCGCGGACCGGCTCGGTACGACGGTCCTCCAGCACGTCGGCCACGAGGACAACGTCCGCGCGATCATGCGGCACCGTGCGCACACCGGCGGCTCGGACGGCATCCTCCAGGGCAGCAAGCCGCACCCGCGGGCGTACGGCACCTTCCCGCGCTACCTGGGGCACTACGTACGGGAGTTGGGGGTGCTGACGCTGGAGGAGTGCGTCGCCCATCTCACCTCGCGGCCCGCGGCGCGGCTGCGGCTGCCGGACCGCGGGCTGGTGCGCGAGGGCTACCGGGCCGACCTGGTCCTGTTCGACCCGCGGACGGTCGCCTCCGGCGCCGGCTTCGACGAGCCGCGCCGGCTGCCGACCGGCATCCCGTACGTGCTGGTCGACGGCCGGTTCGTCATCGAGGACGGCCGGCGGACGGACGCCCTCCCGGGGCGGTCCGTCCGCCGTACGCCGCTGTGAACCGCGCTTACGGCTTGGGCAGGGTGCAGCCGGCGGCGCTCAGGTTGAGCTTGTTGCCGGTGGTGAAGCAGGCCGGGATGTTGTAGATCTCCTGGGCGTAGTTGATGCCCTGGCGGACGGTGACGTTGCCGTTCGCGTCGACCTCGCACGGGTTGTTCACCGTGCAGCGCTCGCCGTCCTCGTTGCCGGTGTTGTTGACGGCGACGACCTTGCCCGTGGCGGTGTCGATGACCGGGGAACCGGAGGTGCCGCCGATGGTGTTGCAGGCGGAGGTGTAGCGGACGGAGTCCTTGAAGGTCCAGTCGCCCTCCTTCAGCCGGTACACGAAGCCGTCGACGTTGCAGCTGTAGATGCGCTTCCAGTAGCCGGAGACCACCTTGATGGCGGTGCCGGCGACCGGGTGCGTGTCCTGCACGGTGAGCGGGCTGATGCCGTACGAGTTCCTGATCGCCGCGTACGTGGTGGTGGTGCGGTAGATCGTGACGTCCGTGTCCGTCATGGTCGAGTAGACGACCTGGTTGGCGCGGAGGGTCGCGACCTTGCTGCCGGCGGAGTTCAGCAGGCCGAAGGTGCGGCTGGAGGACTGGCCGGTGATGACCTCGCCGGCGTCCGGCATGCCGGTCTCCAGGCAGTGGCCGTTGGTCAGCACGAGCGCGGGGTCGGTGTCGGCCGAGTTGGGGAAGCGGATGACGGAGCCGGAGCAGTTGCTGAGCGAGACGGTGCCGGCGAAGTCGACGGTCGCCTTGGCCGCCTTGGTCGCGGTGTGCGGGGCGGTGGTGTGCGGGGCGGCCATCGCCGGGGTCGCGCCCAGCCCGGCCAGGGCCAGGGAGGAGAGCGCGGCGACGAGAGGCTTCTTCATGTGGGGGTCCCCTCTTACGACTTGGGCGACCGGAGTGTTCCGGCCGCCCGTTCGGTTGTCATGCGCATTGTCGGCAGCGCAGAGGGGTGGGGACAAGGATCCGCGTCAGGTCATAGGGGTTTCCCTGTGCCGGGCGGGGTCACCGCTTTCCCTGCCCCGGCTTGACGACGACGGCACCGAACAGCGCGAGCCCCTTCACGACCACACGCGGCGCCCCCGGCCGCGCGGGCCGGCCGGCCTCGCGCCTGCCGAACACACCGAACAGGCCGAACCCCCTGACCTGGACGTCGATGTCGTCCGGCACGACGATCCCGGTGCCGCCCCACAGCGCCACGGCCCAGACCACCGTCTCCCGGGCGGCGAACCGGGCCTCGGTCAGGTCGAGCCGGCCGCCGCCCCACATCGACCAGGCGAGGAACCGGGACGGCACCACCCACGCGCCGTCCCGCCGGAACCAGCCGAACAGGGCGAGCGCGGCACGGGAAGTGGGCGCGCGGTCCACCACGAGCTGTGCCCTGGGCGTGAGTTCGGGCAGACCGTGCGCGGCACTGCGCAACTCGCCCAGCGTCCGGGCGCCGTACACCTTTGTGAGCCGGTCGTCCAGCTCGTCCAGCGGCAGCCGGCCGTCGGCCACGGCGGCCCGCACACGTTCGACGACCCGCTCCCGGTCCTCCTCGGCGGCGAGCATGTCGGCAGGGTTCGGCGCGTGTTCGGTCATGGGATCCACTATCGCAGGTAGGGCTGCCTCAACCGCGGTGAGGCCTGCGGCGGTTGGCGGGAGCTGCCTCTTCACCGCGCCGGTCGGGGGCGTGGGCAGGGCCCTGGGCCGGACGGGCCCGACATCGCGGCCACGCGGGCCGGCGAGACCGCGGCCGAGCGGACGGCGGCGGGGCCGGTGGGGCCGGTCACGGCCGCACCGGTCTCCGTGTCGCCGCCATCGATGCCGGGGCCGACGACATGGCCGCCGGGCCGCCGGCAGGCTCGCGTGCGCGGGCGCAGCGGCAGACGGCGGGGCGGCCTCGCGGGTCGGCGAGGCCCCCGGCCGAGCGGACGGCGGCGGCTCGGCGTACCGGCCTCCGGTGCACTGCCACCGGTGCCGGGGTCGTCGGTGGCCCGGGTGCCCTGCCTGCCGGCGGGACATGGCCGGGGACGCGGACCGGCCGAGGCGGCGACCGCCGGATCCGGGTGTCCGGGTGCCGCCCGGGACGCCGACGCGCGGGGTGCCGTACGCCTTCTGCCGGCCGTGCGCGGTGTCGTACGCGGGCCGGAGCCGGCCGGTCGCGCCACCGGGCGGCGCTCTCCTCCGCTCTCCCGTGCCATATCCGCACAAATCTCCGTGTCTCACGTGGTGGAAAACACGACCCATACCGCGTTACCGAGCCGTAAGCTCGCGGACATGCAGGTGATCCAGTCGACCAAGCTCGCCAACGTCTGTTACGAGATCCGGGGGCCGGTTCTCGAGGAGGCCATGCGGCTGGAGGCGGCGGGGCACCGCATCCTCAAGCTCAACACGGGAAACCCCGCCGCGTTCGGGTTCGAGTGCCCCCCGGAGATCCTGGAGGACATCCTCCGCAACGTCTCCACCGCGCACGGCTACGGCGACGCCAAGGGTCTGCTCGCCGCCCGCCGCGCGGTCGTGATGCACAACCAGACCATCGGCATCGAGACGGACGTCGAGCACGTCTTCATCGGCAACGGCGTCTCCGAGCTGATCGTGATGGCGATGCAGGCCCTGCTGGACGACGGGGACGAGGTGCTCGTGCCGGCGCCGGACTACCCCCTGTGGACGGCGGCCGTCTCCCTGTCCGGCGGTACGGCCGTGCACTACCGGTGCGACGAGCAGGCCGACTGGATGCCCGACCTCGCAGACATCGAGCGCAAGGTGACCGACCGCACCAAGGCGATCGTCATCATCAACCCGAACAACCCCACGGGCGCGGTCTACGACGAGGCGATGCTGAAGGGGCTGACCGACATCGCCCGCCGGCACAACCTGCTCGTCTGCTCGGACGAGATCTACGACAAGATCCTCTACGACGGCGCCACGCACACCCCGACGGCCTCGATCGCCCCGGACCTGCTGACGCTCACCTTCAACGGCATGTCGAAGGCCTACCGCGTGGCCGGCTACCGCGTCGGCTGGATGTCGGTCTCCGGCCCGCGCGCCCACGCCGACTCCTACATCGAGGGTCTGACGATCCTGGCGAACATGCGGCTGTGCGCCAACATGCCGGGCCAGCACGGAGTCGTCGCCGCGCTCAGCGGCCGCCAGACGATCAACGACCTGGTGCTGCCGGGCGGCCGGCTGAAGGAGCAGCTGGACACGGCGTACGAGCTGCTGACCCAGATCCCCGGGGTGAGCTGCGTACGGCCGAAGGGCGCGCTGTACCTGTTCCCGCGCCTGGACCCCGAGGTCTACAAGGTCAAGGACGACCGCCGGCTGGTCCTGGACCTGCTGCGGCAGGAGAAGATCATGGTCGTCCAGGGCACGGGCTTCAACTGGCCGGAGCCGGACCACTTCCGGGTCGTGACACTGCCGACGGTCGGGGACCTCAGGGACGCGGTGACGCGCATCGGGAACTTCCTGGACGGATACAGCCAGGGGTAGCCGTCGGACCCCGTTCCGTGAACAGACTCAACTTTAGACGAAATCCAAGCTAAGATGGTTTCCTGTCCGCACAGGAGGCCATCCACCATGTACGAACCGATCCGCACCAAGTCGGTCCACAGCACGATGGCCGGCTCCCCCTCCGACTTCCCGCACCGGTCGCGCGAGGAGGAGCTGGACATCCAGCTCGCCGGGCATCTCGCCGCGCTGCTCGCGGTCACCGACGAGCTGCGCGCCCTGGCTCCGTCCGCCGACCTGGACGCGGCGGCGGAACGCCTCGCGGCACAGGTGGCCCGGCTGCGCGGCGGCCGTACGCCGCTGCGCGCGGCACCGGCGCCGGCACGGGTCGCGGCAGGCGACCCCGCCGCCCTGCACCGCCGTGCGCACGCCCTCGCCGGCCGCGCGCTCGTGGTCGCCGCGTCCCGCGCGGACACCTCCGCGGCGATCCTCGCGGCCGAACGCATGGACGCCCATACCGGCGCCCCGCCGCTCGCGGCCACCCGCTGACCCCTTCCGGGTCCCCCGATCGGCCCCGGTCCGCGTGCACCCGCAGCGACGCGCGGACCGGGCGCCACACATCCCGCGATCCCGCGCGGTCCTCAGAGGAACCGGCGATCCCGGGCGGTCCTCAGAGGAACAGGAAGAAGAGGATCAGGATCACGATCGCCACCAGCAGCCACCACACCCACACATGCCGGTGGCCGGTGACCGGGCGGTCCTCGGGTCCGCCGCCACGGGGCCTGTCCTCCTCCAGCTCCGGGTTCTCCGGCCGGTCGCCGGAGTAGAAGTCACCACCGTCCGCCATGGCTCGGCCCTCCTTACTCGGGCGCCCGCCGAGTACCCGGCGGGGCGGGTGGGCACACGGCCGGCGCCCCGCCGAGCCCTCGCGGCACAACCCCGAGGGGCCCCGCACGCCGTTGTGCGGGGCCCCTCGGGGGTTGGTTCCACGGCCGGTCGTGACGATCGCTGGTCAGGGCACATCCTGGCCGGCCGTGGAAGCTTCGGTCGGACCGGTCAGCCCAGGCGCTCCACCAGCGCCCGGTACTGGTCCCACAGCTCCTTCGGGGTGTGGTCACCGAAGGTCTCGAGGTGCCCGGGGATGAGGGCGGCCTCCTCGCGCCACACCTCCTTGTCGACCGTGAGCAGGAACTTCAGGTCGGACTCGGACAGGTCGAGGCCCTTGGTGTCGAGGGCGTCCTCGGCCGGCAGGACGCCGATCGGCGTCTCGACGCCCTCGGCCTTGCCCTCCAGCCGCTCCACGATCCACTTCAGGACGCGGGAGTTCTCACCGAAGCCCGGCCAGACGAACCTGCCCTCGTCGTCCTTGCGGAACCAGTTGACGTAGTAGATCTTCGGCAGCTTGGACTGGTCCTTGTCCTTGGCCACGTCGACCCAGTGGGCCATGTAGTCGCCCATGTTGTAGCCGCAGAACGGCAGCATCGCGAAGGGGTCACGGCGCAGCTCGCCGACCTTGCCCTCGGCCGCGGCGGTCTTCTCGGAGGCCACGTTGGCGCCGAGGAAGACGCCGTGGTTCCAGTCGAAGGACTCGGTGACCAGCGGTACGGCGCTGGCGCGGCGGCCGCCGAAGAGGATCGCCGAGATCGGCACGCCCTTGGGGTCCTCCCACTCGGGCGCGATGATCGGGCACTGCGAGGCCGGCACGGTGAAGCGGGCGTTGGGGTGGGCCGCCGGGGTCCCGGACTCCGGCGTCCAGTCGTTGCCCTTCCAGTCGGTCAGGTGGGCCGGGGGCTCCTCGGTCATGCCCTCCCACCACACGTCGCCGTCGTCGGTGAGCGCGACGTTGGTGAAGACCGCATTGCCCCACAGGGTCTTCATCGCGTTGGCGTTGGTGTGCTCACCGGTGCCGGGCGCCACGCCGAAGAAGCCGGCCTCGGGGTTGATCGCGTAGAGGCGGCCGTCCTCGCCGAAGCGCATCCAGGCGATGTCGTCGCCGATGGTCTCCACGGTCCAGCCGGAGATCGTGGGCTCCAGCATGGCGAGGTTGGTCTTGCCGCAGGCGGAGGGGAAGGCGGCGGCGACGTACTTGGACTCGCCGTGCGGCGGGGTCAGCTTCAGGATGAGCATGTGCTCGGCCAGCCAGCCCTCGTCACGGGCCATGACGGAGGCGATGCGCAGGGCGTAGCACTTCTTGCCGAGCAGGGCGTTGCCGCCGTAGCCCGAGCCGTAGGACCAGATCTCGCGGTCCTCGGGGAAGTGCGAGATGTACTTGGTGGAGTTGCACGGCCACGGCACGTCCTCCTGGCCCTCCGCGAGCGGGGCGCCGAGGGTGTGGACGGCCTTGACGAAGAAGCCGTCGTCGCCCAGCTCGTCCAGGACGGCCTGGCCCATGCGCGTCATCGTGCGCATCGAGACGGCGACGTACGCGGAGTCGGTGATCTCCACGCCCAGCGCGGACAGCGGGGAGCCGAGCGGGCCCATGCAGAACGGGACGACGTACATCGTGCGGCCCCGCATGGAGCCGCGGAACAGGCCCTTCTCGCCGGCGAAGATCTCCCGCATCTCGGCGGGGGCCTTCCAGTGGTTGGTCGGGCCGGCGTCCTCCTCCTTGGCGGAGCAGATGAAGGTCCGGTCCTCGACGCGCGCGACGTCGGTCGGGTCGGAGGCGGCGTAGTAGGAGTGCGGGCGCTTGACCGGGTCGAGTTTCCGGAACGTTCCCTTGTCGACCAGTTCCTCGCACAGTCGCTCGTACTCGGCCTGGGAGCCGTCACACCAGACCACGCGGTCCGGCTGCGTCAGTTCGGCGATCTCGTTGACCCAGGAGACCAGCTCCTGGTGGTTGGTGGGGACGACGGTGGGAGCCGCGATGTCGCGCGCCACGGTTGCTCCTAATTGAGGGTTTTTTGTCCTGTCCGGCCCCGTGGGGGCTGCGACCCGGATGCGTGGTTACCGCTCATCCGGTGCCGACCGCACTCATTTGATCATCCGATTCTAGTGCGCATCTGTCCAGGGGGCATCACAGGTGAGCAACGTGAGAAGTGCCACGATTACGCGGGTTTTTTGCGTCTGCGTTGGGTTCGCCTGGAGGACTTTTTGCGTTCACACCGTCCCGCGGGCGCACTGACGGACGACTTACGACGCCGTCGGTACCATGCCCCTCATGACTGCGTCCGTCCCCGACGCGCCCACGGACACGCCGGCCGCCGGCCGCGGTCCCGTCGCGCTCTCCCTGCCGCACCCGGTCAAGCCGCGTCTGCGCGGCTGGCTGCACCTCGGCATGTTCCCGGCCGTACTCGTCGCGGGCCTCGTACTCACCGCCCTCGCCGACTCGACCAGAGGCCGGATCGCCTGCAGCATCTACGTTCTGACGGCTTGTCTGCTGTTCGGCGTGAGCGCGCTGTACCACCGCGGCAACTGGAGCCCGCGGATGGACGGCGTGCTGCGCCGCCTCGACCACGCCAACATCTTCCTGATCATCGCCGGCACCTACACCCCGCTCACGATGCTGCTGCTGCCCGGCGCCAAGGGCCAGTGGCTGCTGTGGGGGATCTGGGGCGCCGCGGCCGCGGGCATAGTCTTCCGCGTCTTCTGGGTCGGCGCCCCGCGCTGGCTGTACACGCCCTGCTACATCGCGATGGGCTGGGCGGCCGTCTTCTTCCTGCCCGACTTCCTGCGCACGGGCGGCATCGCCGTCCTGGTCCTGGTGGTCGTCGGCGGCCTGCTCTACAGCGCCGGCGGCGTGATCTACGGCATCAAGCGCCCGAACCCCTCACCGCGCTGGTTCGGCTTCCACGAGGTCTTCCACGCCCTGACCCTCGCCGCGTTCGTCGTCCACTACGTCGGCATCTCCCTGGTGGCGTACCAGCACACGTAACCCCACCCCACCGCCCTTCTTCCGGCCACGGCTCCCGCGAGTCGTGGCCGTTTCCGCTTCCTGGCCCGCCCCGGGTTCCGTGGATGGTCGTCTCCGGGACCGATGCCGGACAATGACCCCCATGACGGCCGCGCCCTCCCCCTACTCCCCCGCCGACCGCCCCCGCCTCGGGCTGCGGGAGCGGAAGAAGATCAAGACCCGTGAGGCGATCCGCGCCGCGGCCTACGCGCTGGTCGGGGAGCAGGGGTACGACGCCACGACGATCGAGCAGATCGCCGAGCGGGCCGAGGTGTCGCCGTCGACCGTGTTCCGCTACTTCCCGACCAAGGAGGACATCGTCCTCACGGACGAGTACGACGCGGTCATCCTGGAGGAGATCAGGCGGCGGCCCGCCGAGGAGCCCTGGCCGGACACCGTCCGGTACGCCCTGCACCGCGCGGTCCGGCTCACCAGGTCCGAGGACGTGGACGTGTCCCGGCTGCGGACCCGGCTCATGGTGCAGGTCCCCGCGGTGCGCTCGCGCATGAGGGAGAGCATGTCGGCCACCGGCCGCTTGCTCTGCCAGGCCATCGGCGAGCGCACCGGCCGCGACCCGGACGGCCTGGAGGTCCGGGTCTACGCCATGTCCCTCATCGGCGGCTGGATGGAGACGTCCATGTACTGGGCCGAACACGACCACCGGGACGACCTCGACCGCCTCGTCGACCGCGCCCTCGACGTCCTGGAGCACGGCCTGCCCGGCGGAAACCGCTGAGGCGCGGCCCGTCCCCCGTGCGATGCTGACGAGGTGAACGGACCCGAGATCCTCGTCGAAGTCGCCCCCGCGCTCCACCCGTTCGTGCCGGCCTCCCGGCGGGCCGGGGCCACACCGCTGGCCACGGACGGCGTCTCGACGCTCGGCCATGTCATCGAGTCCCTGGGCGTCCCGCTGACCGAGGTCGGCGCACTGGTCGTGGACGGCCACGCCGTACCGGCGTCCCACGTCCCGCGGCCCGGCGAGACGGTGTGCGTACGCCCCGTCGACCGCCCCCAGCACGTCCCCGGCGCCCCCTTGCGCTTCCTCCTCGACGTCCACCTCGGCACGCTGGCCCGCCGGCTGCGGCTGCTCGGCGTGGACACGGCGTACGAGTCGACGGACATCGGCGACCCGGCGCTCGCCGCCCGCTCCGCGGCCGAGAAACGGGTGATGCTCAGCCGCGATCGGGCCTGCTGCGCCGCCGCGAACTGTGGGCCGGGGCGTACGTCTACAGCACCCGCCCCGACGACCAGCTCCAGGACGTCCTCGACCGCTTCGCCCCCGAGCTGCGCCCCTGGACCCGCTGCACCGCCTGCAACGGCCTGCTGCGGGAGGCCACCAAGGAGGAGGTCGCCGACCAGCTCAAGGGCGGCACCCGGCGGTCGTACGACGTCTTCGCCCGGTGCGCGGACTGCGGCCGGGCGTACTGGAAGGGCGCGCACCACGATCAGCTGGAGGCCATCGTGGCGCAGGCCCTCCACCGGGGCGGGGCCGCCTGAAAGGAGCAGCCCCGCGGGTTCAGCGGGCCGTCAGCTTCTCCCGCAGGGCCGACGGGGTCGTCACCGGCAGGTCGCAGACGAAGCCCCGGCAGACGTACGCGGTCGGTGCGCCGTCGATCAGGGTGCGGTCGGCGAGCAGCGGGAACTCGTCGCTGCCGGGGGTGCCGCAGGCGACGACGGCACCCGGGGCGGCGCCCAGCAGCGCCGTACGGTGCAGGGCGGCCGTCCGCTCCTCGCGCGGGTCCGGCCCGACGACGGCCACCTCGCGCGGCCCGTCCAGCAGCGCCTCGGCGACGGCCAGCCCCCAGCCGATGAACCGGGGCACCCGCGGCCCGAGCGTCTGCACGATCCCGAGCGCCCGCTCGGCGGCGGTGCGGTGCGTCTCGGAGCCGGTGTGGGCGGCGTAGCCCAGCAGCGCGCCGGCCGCGGCGGTCCAGCCGGAGGGCGCCGCGTTGTCGGTGGGGTCCTGGGGCCGGCGGATGAGCTGCTCGGCGTCGGAGGCGGTGTCGTACAGGGCGCCGGTCTCCGGGTCGGCGAAGCGGGTGACGACATGGTCGAGGAGCAGCCCGGCGAAGTCGAGCCAGACGCCCTCGCCGGTCACGGAGGCGAGCGCGAGGAAGCCCTCGGCGACGTCGGCGTAGTCCTCCAGCACGCCGGCGTTGGGGCCGACCCGGCCGTCCTTGCTGGTGCGGGCGAGCCGGGCGTGTTCGTCCAGGTGGACGCGGACGAGCAGGTCGGCGGCGCCGACGGCGGCCTCGGTCAGGTCGGGCCGGTCGAAATAGGCGCCGGTCTCGGCGAGCGCGGCGACGGCGAGCCCGTTCCAGGCGGCGACGATCTTGTCGTCCCGGCCGGGCGCGGGCCGCCGCGCGCGTGCGTCGAGCAGCCTGCGCCGGACGGACTCGACCTTCTCGGCGTCGAACACGCCCTCGCTCTGCGGGAGTTGCAGCACGGACTGCCCGTGTTCGAAGGTGCCCTCGTCGGTCACGCCGAAGTACTGGGCGGCGAGCCCGGCGTCGTCGCCGAGGACCTCGCGGAGCTGCCCGGGCGTCCACACGTAGTACGCGCCCTCCACGTGCCGCCCGGTGCCGTCGTCGCTGTCGGCGTCCAGGGCGGAGGCGAACCCGCCCTGCTCGGTGCGCAGTTCGCGGACGAGGAAGTCGGCGGTCTCCAGTGCGACCCGCCGGGCGAGATCCGACCCGGTGGCCCGCCACAGGTGCGCGTACACCCGGCACAGCAGGGCATTGTCGTACAGCATCTTCTCGAAGTGCGGCACGGTCCAGTCACGGTCGACGGAGTACCGGGCGAACCCTCCGCCGAGCTGGTCGTAGATGCCGCCCCGGGCCATCCGCTCGCACGTGTCCTGCGCCATCTGCAGCGCGCCCTCGGCGCCGGTGCGGGCGTGGTGCCGCAGCAGGAACTCCAGCACCATGGACGGCGGGAACTTGGGCGCGCCGCCGAATCCGCCGCGCTGCGGGTCGTACTCGCGGGTGAGCCCGAGGAGGGCCTGGGCGAGTGTCTGTTCGCCGGGCGCCTCGGCGGCCTGCCGGACGATCTCCCGCTGGGCGAGGTCCCGGACGATCTTCCCGGCGACCTCGCCGACCTCGTCGTGCCGGGTGGTCCAGGCCTGCTGGACGCCCTCCAGCACCTGCCGGAACGAGGGCATGCCGTGCCGGGGGGCGGGCGGGAAGTAGGTGCCGAAGTAGAAGGGCTCGGCGTCGGGCGTGAGGAACACGGTCATCGGCCAGCCGCCCTGCCCGGTGGCGGCCTGCACGGCCTCCATGTAGACGGCGTCCACATCCGGCCGCTCCTCCCGGTCGACCTTGACGCTGACGAAGTGCTCGTTGAGGTAGTCGGCGGTGGCCTGGTCCTCGAAGGACTCGTGGGCCATGACGTGGCACCAGTGGCACGCGGAGTAGCCGACCGACAGCAGCACGGGTACATCACGCCGTTTCGCTTCCTCGAACGCCTCAGGTCCCCACGGCCACCAGTCGACCGGATTGTCGGCATGCTGAAGCAGATAAGGCGAGGTCACACCAGCCAACCGGTTCATACGCCCCAGCCTCTCACAGCGTCTGCCGCGACCGGCGAATCACTGACGAGCCCGCCCCACTTGGCCGAATTGCGCTTGTGCGCCATCACGTGGTGGGTGGCTCCTGCCCTTTCCGAGACGGGCGACCCGGCACCTCGAAACAGTAGGCTGGGCGCAGCAGCGCCGGACCTGCCGAAGCCTCTCGAAGGAGGTACACCATGAGCGCCGAGATGGTGGCGCCCGCGTGGATGCATACGCAGATCAGCGCGGAGCAGTACGACTCCTGGTCCGAGGAGCAGTGCGCCGGCATCGAGATCGTGGACGGGATGGTCGTAGTGAGCCCGAGCGCCTCCAAGCGCCACAACCGGCTGGCCCGCATCCTGGCCAACGCCCTGGACGCTGCCGCGGGCCCGGACTGGAACGCGGACACGGACTTCGACGTCCGCCTGCAGGATGTTCCGCTCACCAACCGCCGTCCTGACGTCATCGTCTACCGGGCGGAAACCATCGACCTCACGCCTACCCGCCCCGAGCACGTACTCCTGGTCGTCGAGGTGGTGTCCCCCGGCTCGGAGACCACCGACCGGATCGTGAAAGTGGACCAGTACGCCAAGGCCGGCATCCCCTTCTACTGGCGGGTGGAGCAGGCCGCCACCGGCGTCCCGATCGTCTACACCTACGTCCTCGACCCCGCCACCAAGGCTTACAGGGACGGCGAGATGTTCACCGGCACGGTGAAGGCCACCGCACCTTTCTCCGTCACGGTCGATCTCGGGGCCCTGTAAGGAACCGAGGCGTCGCCCCGCTGTCGACGTTTGGCTGTCAGCGGGCTTTCCCACGCATTCCGAGCCTTGGGGAATCCAGCACCACCGAATACACCTGTTGATCTGTTCGGTCAAGGCTAAGGCAGCGCGCCCAACACAAGCCGACTGGGGAGACGTCAAGTTGACGCACCAAGACAGGCGAGGACGGGGGTTTCGGCGAAGAGCGGCCAACCGCCCACTGAACCGTGCGGTGCGGAAAGGCCGGCATCGTTGGGGACAGGAGGAGCAGCCGGCCCGCTCGTAGGTGCTCGGCTCCCGAGCGCTCGCCCTGCTCCTGCGCAACGACCGCAGAGTGGTGGCTCGCGTCGAGGCCTCCAAGCCCCCGTCCGCCCTGACTTCCGGCTGCCATGACTGGTGGAAGCTCTATGGGAAGCGCGTGACCATCAGGGACGTGTGAGCACCGCCGACCACTGGTTCGCGAACGCCGGCGGCGCCCCAAGCGGCCCTTCCGCCCGGGGCACCTTCGGCCACGGCACCGCCTACCGGCTGACCTCCGACTTCGCGGGTTCCACCGGCCGTGTGTTCGCAGCGTGCTCGATGCCTCGGAACCCGCCCCCGAGGTAGCTGCCGATCACGATGACGGTCGCCGCCGCACCGAGTGCGACCGCCAGCCGCTCTCCTCTCGACTGACCGGTCACACCCTCCGGTGGCGCGGTCCGGCGGTAGACGAGCACTCCGGCCGCGAAGGCCCCGGAAACGACCAGGGCGGTGATCAGGTCAAAGGTTACGTACACGGAGCCCCCCGTATTCGAAGCCCGCTGCCGGAGAGAGATGCCTCGGCGGCGGGTGCAGGTGAACGGCCTGGTTCAAGGACGGGTTCGGCACCCCCGGCCGGCGGGCGCCTGGACGGCTACTCGGCATCCAGCTTCTGCCGCAGCTGATCCAGCGTGGAACCGTCGGGTGTCCGCCACAGGGTCCAGCCGTTGATGATGTTGCCGGTCACTGCCTCCGCTGCCTTCGACGGCGAGGGAAAGGGGGAGGGGTGTCCATCGACGACGAGCCGGCCGTCGGCAGTGACGACGGCACGGCCCGACCTGTTGGCGCGCCGCTGACGGAACGTGAGCACCGCCCCCGGCTCCAGCAGGCCGGCGCGCATCAGCCCGGCCAGAGGTCCCTGGGGGATCACCGGCGCGGCCTGCGCCGAGGCGGCCCCTTCGCCGAGGGACAGGGTGACGTGGATGGTGTCGTCACCGCTCGCGCTCACGAGTCGGGCGATGACAGCGGGGTCGAAATGGATGCTCAGCGTGGCCATGCGCGCTCCTGACGTAGACGGCCTCTCCCCCGACGGGATACCTTGACTTGCCTTCGATTTTAAGCAGCACGAGCAGCTTGATTCAACTCTTTGATCCAGCGACGAAGGAGAACTGGGGGGCGGGCGCCGGATGCCGACCGCTTCGCCTGCGGACGGGGTCCGGCCGCCTCATCTCGCCAGGAAGCTGCTCATCGCCTTGCTGCGCACGTCCCGCATCGCCGCCAACTGATCCAGCAATCGCCGCTCGTGGACATCGAAGCTCGCCATGGCCGCGCCGATGGACCGCTGGGTGTCGAGATCGGGAAGGGCGACGGGCAGCATCCCGAGCACATCGAGCGAGATGGTCCGCAGTGCCAGGCTTCCGGTCGAATGCGCATCGAGCCACTCCCGAGCCTCGGAGCTACGCAGAAATGCCGCCAAGTAGCGGGAGTCGACGGTGCCGGGAGGGCTGATCACGAAACAGCCGGTGCCGCAGACCCAGCCCTGCTGATCTTCCCCGACTACGGCACACCGTCCGAGATCACCCCGGCGGGCGATCACGACATCGCCCGGATTCAACCGAAAACGGTCGAGCCGTTCGGCATGCTGCTCGGAAATTCGCTTGATGTCGTCCACGAGGAAGCCGATGTCCGAGATGTCCTTCGGCATGACCACAGGGACCCCAGGGGCCTCCACATAGTCCTGGGCTCGGATCAGGCTTCCCGAAGGCCCCGCGAGCAGCCGCACGGGACGGCCATCGGCCGTCTCCCCTCCGCCCACCACGTCCTTCAGTGAGAGATTCTGGCATCGGATGCCGTTCTGCGCCGACTGATCCTGTGCGCCGGCGATCTGGGCCAGCTCCGCCCCGAACTCCGACGTCTCGCGGTTACGCCGCTCAAAATCGGCCAGCACGGCGCTCAGGTCCGTGACCCCACCCGGCTCGCTCTCCGTCCTGAGGTAGGTCCGCGGATCAAGGTTGCCGGCGTTCTCAATGAGTTCGGCGTAGGTGACCGAGCGGGAGAAACCCGGCTCGTCCACCTCCTCCGGGGTTTCGAACCAGAGTCGGAAGCATTCGGCGATGCGGCCGACGTCCTCGCTCGCCAGCACGCGGGGCCGCTCCGACGACCGCCCTCCCGCGCCGCGCGCATCGACGAGGATGACGGAATCGCTTCGGTGCGCTGGACAGGCCCGGCGCCCTCGGCCGAGTACCCAGATGTGCACGGCGATGTTGGTTCCCGCAAATAGGTACGCCGGCAAGGCGATCACCGCGAGGACCGCGCCCCGGGCCACCATCTCCCGGCGGATCAGCGCCTCTGCCCCTCCCGCCCAAGCCGCCCGCGCAGGCATCACGACCGCCGCGATCCCGCCTTCCTTCAGTTGGGACCAAGCGAGCTGCAACCAGGCGAAGTTGGCACTCGACTCCGGTGGCGCGACGAACTGTCGCCATTCCCACCCGTCGATCCGCTGACTGAACGGCGGATTACTCAACACCCGGTCCACACGGCCCAGATTCCGGTCCCGCAACAGCATCGCCGGGTCCGCCAGCCCCACCTGCGGCGCGAGGTACCCCTGATCGGTCAGGCGGGGCCCCGCGTGAAGGAGCGGCCGGCCCGCTCACTGACGCGTGCCTCCGATGCGCTCTCCTTGGGCCTGCGCAACGACCTCGGAGTGGCGGCTCGCATCGAAGGGTCCCCCCGCGATCGTCCTGACCTCCGACCGAGGCGCCTGGTCGAAACTCTGCGAGCAGTGCGTGACCATCAGAGAGACATGAGCACTGCCGACTCCTGGGTTCGCGAGTTCACTGACACCAGTGGCAGCTGCTGTACCCCACGCTCAGCAGCACGGGTTTGCCGGTCCTGCGGGACTCCTCGAAGGCCTCGGCGGACCACGGCCACCAGTCGACGGGGTTGTCGGCGTGCTGGAGCAGGTAGGGGGACGTCTCATGGGCCAGTCGGTTCGCCATACCCCCATCCTGCCGCAGCCCGCCGGTTCCGCGCGGTGGCGCCGGGCGGTGTCGGACGCGGCCCCCGGACCGCGGGCGCCGCCCGGCTCTGATCGGCATCCCCCTCGCCATCCCGCCCCGCCCGAAGGACACTCGTACCCACAGGAGTTGCCGCCGGAGGGGGACGGGACATGCGGGACGGTCATCGGGCGGAAGCCGAGCGGTTGCTGGTGCGGGCCGTGGAGGAGGAGGTACGGCGGTCGGGCGGGCGGGTCGACGGGCAGGCGCTGCTGGCGCGGGCGCGCGGCGCGCTGGACGCGATGGCGGGGGCGGCCGGCCAGGAGTACGAGGCCTACACGCGCGCCCTGGACGAGGCGGGCGCCGGACAGCTGACCTTCGGGCAGCGCTACGCCCGCGCGGGCGCCGGAACGGCCCTGATGGTGGCGGCCGTTGCCGCCGTGGCCGCCGCCGTCGCCGACCTGACCCTCGGCACGGGCGCCGGCACGGCCCTCGGCGCCGGCGCCACCGCGGCCGTGGTGGGCGCCGCGGCCACCGTGGTGAAGGTGGCCGGCGCGCATCTGCCGGCCGCCCACCACCGCGCGGGCGCGGCCGGCCAGCCCGGCGGCCCGGAGCAGCTGCGGTTGCAGTGGCTGACCGCGCTGGAGGTGCGGGGCATCCGCCCGTTCCTCGACCAGCAGCGGGTGCTGAGCGCCTCCACGGGCGCGAAGAAGACCGGCGGCGGCCCCGCGTTGCGCGGCACCGACAAGAGCGCGGCGGCCCGCAGGCGCTCGGTGCTGGAGCAGTCCTTCGGTCAACTCCCGGAAGCCGACGGCGTCTTCGCGGGCCGGCGGGCGGAGCTGGGGCGGATCAGGCAGTGGGCGCAGGCGGCCCGCGCGGCCACCGAGACCCGGCCGACCGTGGTCGTCGTGCACGGTGAGCCCGGCTCCGGCCGGACCACGCTCGCGGTGCGCGCGGCACACGAGCTGCGGGACCACTTCCGGGGCGCGGTGGTGGTGGACCTGCGCGGCGGCAGCCGGGAGGAGGCGCCGCTGTCCACCCGGGACGCCCTGCTGCACCTGCTCAACCGGCTCGGCGCACCCCGTGAGCAGCTGCTGTTTCGGGAGCGGTCCTCACCCGACCAGCAGGTCAAGCGGCTCGCCGAGCTGTACCACCGGCATCTGGCCGGACTGCCGGTGACGATCGTGCTGGACGACGCCTCGGATCCGGAGCAGGTACGCGCCCTGGTGCCGGAGCGCTCCGACAGCCTGGTCCTGGTCACCGCGCGCACCCCCCTGGACCTGCCCGCCGACCTGCCGGCCTGGGTGCACGAGCTGCCGGTCCCGGCACTGGACGCGGCGGGCGCCGAGGAGCTGCTGGGCGCGGCCGCGGAGGACGCCTCGGGGCCGTACGACGCCGAGTCCGCCGACCGGATCCGCGAACTGTGCGGGGGACTCCCGCTGGCGCTGCGGATCGCGGGCTCCGCGCTGGGCCCGCGCACACCGCGGCAGCTGGCCGCGGACCTGGGCGCGTACGGCCCGGTGGACCCGGTGGAGCGGGTGCTGTGGCTGCGCTACACCGACCAGCCGGAGCCCGGCCGGCGGCTGCTGCGGAGGCTGGCGCTGGCGGGCCGGGCGTCCCTGGGCGCGGCAGCGGCCGCCGCCCTGCTCGCCACCGACGAGGCGGAGGCCACCCGGCATCTGGTGGCGCTCGCCCGGGCCGGTCTGATCGACCATGTGCGCGGCAGCCGCTACCGGCTGCACGACCTGGTGCGGGCCTTCGCGCACGCCCGACTGCTGGACGAGGAGGACCCGGCCGAGCGGGCGGCGGCCCAGGAACGGCTGATCGTGAACTACGCGGAGCTGGCCGACTCGGTGCTGCGCCTGGTCGACGGGAACATGTCGACGCGGTCGAACCAGTTCGGCTCGCACGGCTTCCCCTCCCTCGACGAGGCGCTGCGCTGGCTGGACGACGAGTCCAGCTTCATCACGGCGGCCCTGCGGCAGGCGGAGGGCGTGGACCAGCGGGCCGTGCTGAACCTGCTCGGCGCGCTGTGCGACTACTGCCTGCTGCGCGGCGACCTGTACCGGCTCGGCGAGATCAGCGAGCTGGCGCAGTCCGTGGACCAGGGCCTGCTGGTGCGCTCGGTGCAGTGGCGCACCGGCATCGCGGCCCGGCAGCTGGGCGAGCTGGACAAGGCGCGCACCACGCTGACCTCGGTGGTCGACCTGTACCGGGAGGCGCACCACGACGCGGGTGCGGCCCGCGCCCTGACCTCGCTGGGGATCACGCTGCACCACCAGGGCAACCTCACCGAGGCCGCCGCCCGGCTCCAGGAGTCCCTCGACCTGCAGGCCGCGCCGGAGCTGGCGACGGACCGGGCCTGGACGATGCACGCGCTGGCGGCCGTCCAGCGGGACCGGGCCCGGCTGGCGGAGGCGCTGGACCTGCTCACCCGCTCCCTGGTCCTGCACCGCGAGGGCGGCTCGGTGCACGGCGAGGCCTGGGCGCACTTCCAGCTGGGCCAGCTGGCGCTGCGGCTGGGGGACGTACCGCGCGCGGAGGAGGAACTGCGGGCGGCCCTGGAGCGGTACGGCCGGACACACGACGCCCGCGGCGAGGCGTGGGCGCTGACCCAGCTGGCCCGGGCCCGGCTGGTGGACGGCGACGCCCCGGCCGCCGTGGAGAGCCTGCGCCGGGCGGTGGCCCGGCACCGGGACAACGAGGACGCGCGCGGCGAGGCCTGGACGCTGTACTACCTGGGACAGGCCCTGGAGGAGACCGGCGAGCTGGACCAGGCGGTGCGCGAACTGGAGCGGTCCCGGACGATGTTCTCCCGGATGCGGGACGTCTACGGCCTGGCCTGCGCCCGGCACCACTCGGCGCGGGCTACCCGGGACCAGCGGGCCGCGCAGACCGGCTCGCTGCGCAACTCCGGTTTCGCCCGGCAACTGCTGGTGGACGCGCGTGCCGACTTCCAGCGGATCGGCGTCGCCCACGGTGAGGCCTGGACCTGTCTGGAGCTGGCGGTGGTGGACGCGGGCAACGCGCGCACCCAGCAGGCGCTGGCGCTGTGCGACGAGGCGCTCACCCTGTTCTCGTCGTACGGCGACCGGCGCGGCGAGGACTGGGCCCGTTTCCTGCGCTGCACCCTGCTGCCGTACGCGGCGCCGGGCGGGGTGGAAGTGGGCACGGCGGTCGCCCAGGAGGAGCTGGCGCAGCTGGCCCGCGCCCCGCATCCGCTGCGGGACGAGAAGCTGGACGACTACGTCTCGGCGTACGCCCTGCTGCTGGAGCGGGGCGTCCGGCTGGAGGACGGCTGGCAGGCCTGGCGTCTGCGCATGACTCCTGACCGCCACGCCCGGGAGGTGATGGGGGTGGCGGTACCGGAGGGGCGCTGACCTGTGCGGTCAGCCCTGCTGGGCCTTGGAGTCGGCCTTCCGCGGGGCCTGCTCCGCGTCGGCGTCCGGGGACTCCTTGAAGTCGACCTTCTGCATGTGCTTGCTCATCGACTTCATCAGTCCCCACACGGCCAGGGCCATCACCGCGAAGACGACGAAGCCGAGGACACCGGGGGTGACCTTGTTCTCGTCCACCTCCTTGGCGAGGGGGACGAGGTGCGTCACTGCCAGGCTCACGCTTGCGCTCATGTCAGGCATTGTCCCGGATGCCCGCGAAGAGGTCGCCCTCGGGGATGGACGTATCGACGAGGGACTTCGCCAGCTCGTACTCCTCCGTCGGCCAGACCTCCTTCTGGAGCTCCAGCGGCACCTTGAACCAGCCACCGTCGGGGTCGATCTGCGTGGCGTGGGCGATCAGCGCCTTGTCGCGGATCTCGAAGAAGTCCGCGCACGGGACGTGCGTGGTCAGGGTGCGCTCGGTGCGCTCCATCTCGTTCCACCGCTTGAGCCACTCCCCGTACGGCGACTCCAGGCCGCGGTCGAGCATGGCCTGGTGGAGGGCCTCGGTGCGGGGGCGGTTGAAGCCCTGGTTGTAGTAGAGCTTCAGCGGCTGGTAGGCGGGCCCGAACTCGGCCTCGGGGTACTTCTCGGTGTCCGCCGCGCCCTCGAACGCCACCATGGAGATCTTGTGGGTCATGATGTGGTCGGGGTGCGGGTAGCCGCCGTTCTCGTCGTAGGTGGTGATCACCTGCGGGCGGAAGGAGCGGATCTGCTTCACCAGCTCACCGGCCGCCTTGTCGACGTCCTCCAGGGCGAAGCAGCCCTCGGGCAGCGGCGGCAGCGGGTCGCCCTCCGGCAGGCCGGAGTCGACGAAGCCGAGCCACTCCTGCCTGACGCCGAGGATCTCCCGGGCCTCGTCCATCTCCTTGCGGCGGACCTCGTGGATGTTCTCCTCGATATAGGTGTCGCCCTGCAGCTTGGGATTGAGGATGGACCCGCGCTCTCCGCCGGTGCAGGTCACCACCAGCACGTCCACCCCCTCGGACACGTACTTCGCCATGGTCGCCGCGCCCTTGCTCGACTCGTCGTCGGGGTGCGCGTGAACGGCCATCAGTCGCAGCTGGTCAGTCAAGACTCAATCCTTGGTCAGTCGGCGCCCCGGGTCATGGGGTGCGGTCAAACAGGTGCCGCCCCGAAGGGGCGTCCCGCAGGGGCGGTGGCCGGGTGGCGGGCGGGCGGCTTCTATAGTGACCGAATCGGGGGGCGAATAATTCCGCGGAGAGGACGATCATGAGTACCGCGAGCACGCGGCTGCCCGAGGGCCGCTACGGCCGTTCCTCGGACCAGCACGCCGACCGCAAGCTCAGGGTCGCCGGCTCGGTGCTGGGCGCGGTCCTGCTCGCACTGATCGGCTATTTCGCCTACCACTACGTCGCGCAGAACGAGATCAGCGCCGAGGTCATCACCTTCAAGGCCTCCGACGACGCGGTCAGCGTGCATCTGGAGGTCCGCAAGGACGCCGGTGCCTCCGGCTACTGCACCCTGCGCTCCCAGGCGGCCGACGGCGCCGAGGTGGGCCGCGCCGACTTCCGGTTCTCCGGATCGGCCACCCGCATCGACAAGGTCGTCACGCTCCGTACGACAGCCCGCGGGACGACGGCCGAGCTGCTGGGCTGCCACACCGGCTGAGCACCCCGGACGCCTCCCGGATTCATCCGGAATGCGGATCTGTGACCTGCATTGACGTGATTCTGATGGCTTATGTCCTCCCTCTTTCGCCCGGGAATTGTTAGGCTCGTGGTTTCGCCCTTCCAAGAGGGAACATGCTTCTGGGTAGGGCGATGCTTTGTATCCCCAGTACCGACGAGGAGCACCCTGTGACCCAGACCAGCGAGAACGTCACCTGGCTGACCCAGGAGGCGTACAACAAGCTCAGGGACGAGCTTGAGTACCTTACTGGTCCTGCGCGCACGGAGATCGCCGCCAAGATCGCGGCCGCGCGCGAGGAGGGCGACCTGCGCGAGAACGGCGGGTACCACGCGGCCAAGGAGGAGCAGGGCAAGCAGGAGCTGCGTGTGCGCCAGCTGACCCAGCTCCTGGAGAACGCCAAGGTCGGCGAGGCGCCGGCCGCGGACGGTGCCGTCGCGCCGGGCATGGTCGTCACGATCGCCTTCGACGGTGACGAGGACGACACGCTGACGTTCCTGCTCGCCTCGCGCGAGTACGCGAGCGCCGACATCGAGACGTACTCCCCGCAGTCTCCGCTGGGCTCGGGCGTCATCGGCCACAAGGTCGGCGATGACGCGGAGTACGAGCTGCCGAACGGCAAGAAGGCCTCGGTGCGGATCCTGAAGGCCGAGCCGTACACGAGCTGATCGGGGCCCCTGGTTCGCTTCCGGCCCCCGGCGCCCTCTGGGCCGCCGGGGGCTTTGTCATGCGCCGGGCCATCGGCGGGCCGGGGCCCGCCGGCGTCAGGCGGTCGCGGAGCGGTACTTGCGCACGGCGAGGGTGCGGAAGACCACGATGATCAGGACCGACCAGATCAGCGAGGCCCAGACCGGGTGCTCCATCGGCCAGGCGCCCGAGGCGGACTGCCCGGGGTTGGCGAACAGCACGCGGGCCGCCTGCACGGTGGCACTGAACGGGTTCCACTCCGCCACGTGCCGCAGCCACGGCGTCATGTTGCCGGTGTCCACGAACGCGTTGGATATGAAGGTCACCGGGAACAGCCAGACCAGTCCGCCGGAGGTGGCCGCCTCCGGCGTGCGGACGGTGAGGCCGATCAGCGCGCCGATCCAGGTGAACGCGTACCCGAGCAGGAGCAGCAGGGCGAAGGCGGCGAGGACCTTGCCGGCGTTGGTGGGGCCGTCGGAGCCGGTCCGCCAGCCGACGAGCAGCGCGACCACGGCGAGGACCAGCAAGGTGAGCGCCGTCTGCACCAGGTCGGCCAGGGTGCGGCCGGTCAGCACCGCACCGCGCGCCATGGGCAGGGAGCGGAAGCGGTCGATGAGGCCCTTGTGCATGTCGTCGGCTATGCCGGCGCCGGAGCTGGCGGTGGCGAAGGTGACGGTCTGCGCGAAGATGCCGGCCATCAGGAAGTTCTTGTAGTCGAGGGCGCTGGTGCTGCCGCCGATCTTCATGGAGCCGCCGAACACGTAGGTGAACAGCACCACGAACATGATGGGCTGGATCAGCCCGAAGATCAGCATTTCGGGGATGCGGGACATCCGGATCAGATTGCGTTTGGCAACGATCAGCGAGTCCCGGACGGACCGGCCGACGGCATTGCCGGGCGCCGTGGCGGGCACGGCCTGGGTGACGGCGCTCATTTCACGGCCTCCTTGTCGGTGTTCTTGCCGGTCTGCCGGCCCTTCTGCCGGCCGGTCTGCTCGCCGGTCTTCCGACCGTTCTGCTCGTCCTGGGCGGTGGTCTCGGCCGCGTGTCCGGTCAGGGAGAGGAAGACGTCGTCGAGGGTGGGGCGGCGCAGGCCGATGTCGTCTATCTCGATCCCCCGCGTGTCCAGTTCGCGGATGACCTCGGCGAGCAGCTTGGCGCCACCGGTGACGGGCACGGTGAGCCTGCGGGTGTGCTCCTCGACCGTGGTCTCGCCCTTGCCGAAGCCCCGCAGCACCTCCACCGCGGTCGGGATGTGCTCGCGCTCGTGCACCACGACCTCGACGCGCTCGCCGCCCGTGCGGGCCTTGAGCTGGTCGGAGGTGCCCTGGGCGATGACCCGGCCGTGGTCGACCACCGCGATGTCGTGGGCCAGGTGGTCGGCCTCCTCCAGGTACTGCGTGGTGAGCAGCAGCGTCGTACCACCGGAGACGAGCTGTTTGATGACCTCCCACAGCTGTTGGCGGTTGCGCGGGTCGAGGCCCGTCGTCGGTTCGTCCATGAACATCACCGGCGGTGAGACCACGAGGGCCGCGGCGAGGTCCAGCCGGCGGCGCATGCCTCCGGAGTAGGTCTTGGCGGGGCGGTCGGCGGCGTCGGCGAGGTGGAACTGGTCCAGCAGCTCCACCGCGCGGGCCCGGGCCGCCTTGGCCCTCATCTGGTAGAGCTGTCCGACCATCTGCAGGTTCTCACGGCCGGTCAGGTACTCGTCGACCGCCGCGAACTGGCCGGACAGGCCTATGGAGCGGCGGACCGTGTCGGGATGGCGCAGGACGTCGACGCCCGCGACGACCGCCTTGCCGCTGTCGGGGCGCAGCAGGGTCGTCAGGCAGCGGACGGTCGTCGTCTTGCCGGCGCCGTTCGGCCCGAGCAGGCCGAGGACCGTGCCCTCGGGCACATCGAGGTCGACGCCGTCCAGTGCCCTTACGTCACCGAAGGTCTTCACCAGGCCTTCGGCATAGATGGCGCCTGGCATGTCTGTCTCCACGTCGTCGGGGACTGGGGGTGTATTTCTCCGCAAAGGCTAGGTTTGCTCGCTCGGTCGCGCCTGCCCTTTTTCCACAGCTGTGGGCACCCCTTGCGGGGGTGCGGTCGGCGGACCGGCGAGCACACGAGAACCATAACGCGATGTATCGCGTCTCTCAAGATGCTTCACCCGATCGGGTGCGGGTCCGCTGGTCAGTCGATGACCGTGTAGCCGGCGTCGCGCAGGGACTGGCCGACCTCGGTGCAGTGCGCCGGGCCCTTCGTCTCCAGGTGCAGCTCCACCTCGGCCTCGGTGAGCCCGAGCCGGGGGTCGGTGCGGACGTGGCTCACGTCGAGGACGTTGGCGTCGACCGCCGACAGGACCCCGAGGAGCGTGGCGAGGGCGCCCGGCCGGTCCGTCAGCCGCAGCCGTACGGCCAGGTAGCGGCCCTGCGCGGCCATGCCGTGCCGCAGCACCCGCTGCATCAGCACCGGGTCGACGTTGCCGCCGGACAGCACCGCGACCACCGGGCCCTCGAAGGCGTCCGGCGCGGCCAGCAGCGCGGCGACCGGGCTGGCCCCGGCCGGCTCCACGACCAGCTTGGCCCGCTCCAGGCAGAGCAGCAGCGCCGCCGACAGCTGGTCCTCGCTGACCGTGCGCACCTCGTCCACCAGTTCGCCGACGATCCCGAACGGCACCAGGCCCGGCCGCCCCACCTTGATGCCGTCGGCCATCGTCGCCGGGTTCTCCAGCGACACCGGGCGCCCGGCGGCCAGCGACGGCGGATAGCTGGCGGCCCCCTCCGCCTGCACGCCGACGATCCGCACGTCCGGCCGGAGCGCCTTCACCGCGACCGCGATACCGGCCGCGAGCCCGCCGCCGCCCATGCCGACGACGATGGTCCGCACCTGCGGGCACTGCTCCAGGATCTCCAGGCCGACCGTGCCCTGCCCCGCGATGACGTCGGGGTGGTCGAAGGGGTGGATGAACACCGCGCCCGTCTCGGCGGCGTACTCCTGGGCGGCGTGCAGCGTCTCGTCCACCACCTGGCCGTGCAGGCGCACCTCGGCGCCGTAGTCCCGGGTGGCGCTGATCTTCGGCAGCGGTGCGCCCTTGGGCATGAACACCGTGGAGTGCACGCCCAGCAGCGAGGAGGCCAGGGCCACGCCCTGCGCGTGGTTGCCGGCGCTCGCGGCCACCACGCCGGCCGCCCGCTCCTCCGGCAGCAGCCCGGCGATCCGCACGTAGGCGCCGCGCAGCTTGAAGGAGCCGGTCCGCTGGAGGTTCTCGCACTTGAGGTGCACCGGCGCGCCGACCAGCTGGGTCAGGTGCCTGCTGCCTTCCATCGCGGTCACCCGCGCGACGCCCGAGAGCATCTTCTGGGCGCCGCGCACGTCGTCCAGGGTGACGGAGCGCAAGGAGTCGGCCGTGCGGTAGTTCATGTCTCCAGCATCGCAGTTCACGTTTGCGCACGACGGGTGTGACCAAGCTGCGAGACCGGTTTGCGCAGCGCCGGTACGGCCTGGCGCCGGGCCGCGTACCCTGTCCCCCAACCCAGCAGCCCTTCATGAAGCGAGCCTCCGGCCATGCCCACAACACCTGAAATGTCGATGGACATGACGACCGTCGGTGATCCCGGTCTCCTCGACACCCTCCAGCACGAGGTGGCGGTGTTCGCCCGCCGTGCCGAACAGACCCGGCTCGGCGGCGTCGGCCAGGTGCGCAACTCCATGGACCGCGCCGCGTATCTGCTGCTCAACCGCCTCGACAAGGAAGGCCCGATGGGTGTCAAGGCGCTCGCCGCGAGCATGGGGATCGACTCCTCCACGGTCACCCGGCAGGTGGCGCCCCTGGTCGACACCGGGCTCGTCAAGCGCACCTCGCACCCGGAGGACGGGCGTGCCGTGGTGCTCCAGCTCTCCCCGCGCGGCGCCGCCCGGCTGGAGGAGGTGCGCTCGTCCCGGCGTCAGCTCATGGCCGAGTTGACACACGACTGGGCGCCCGAGGAGCGCGAGCAGTTCTGCACGCTCCTCACCCGCTTCAACGTCGCGCTCTCCGCGCGGATGTCGGTGCAGGCGGTGCCCGCGGGGGAACAGCCGCCGGCCTCCTGAAGCCGCGTACCGCACGGCGGGCTCCGCGCCCCCGACCGCATCCCTTGACCACGCCCGTCGGCGCACCCTCCGACCACGCCCGTCGACCGCGCCCTCCGGCCGCGTCCCTCGACCGCATCCTTGGGCCGCGTCCCCTGACCGCATCCTTGGGCCGCGTCCCTTGACCGCACCTCTTGACCCGGGGGCCGTCGCTGGCCTCATATGAGACCGGATCCGACAGGACCCCGTCGGGGGGAGGCGTGGTGCGTGATCGGCGAGCGGCCCGCGATGCCCGCCGGGCCCGGGAGTTCGAGGCGTTCGTCGCGGGCGCGGCCGGGCGCCTGCTGCACGCCGCCGTGCTGCTCACGGCGGAGGCGCCGGACGCCACCCCGCGCGCGCGGCGCCTGCTGACGCTCGCCCTCGCGCACACCTACGCCCGCTGGGACCGGCTGCGCGGCGAGGATCCGTACGACTGTGCCCGCCAGTACCTCGCCACGCGCTTCGCGCGCGCCACCTGGCACCAGTACGGCGCCTTCGGCCGCGCCCGGCCGGATCCGCGCAGTCCGCTCGCCGCGCTCACGCCGCGGGAACGGCTCGTCCTGGTCCTGCGGCTGTACGAGGGAGTGGGCGAGGAACAGACGGCGGCGCTGCTCGGCCTGCCCGCGGAACGCGTCCACACCATCTGCGACCGCGCCACGGCCACCGTGCTCCACCCGGCCCGCCCTACGGCCGCCCGCCCGGCCAGTCCGAGGACGGCACTGTCATGAGCCGCCCCGCGCGCGGGAGGCCTGCGGACGCCGGGGTCCCGCGGGAGCGCCGGTTTGGTGGGGGGAGGCCGCGGTGAACCGGGGGGAGCGGGAGGCCGCCGTGCGGCGGATCATGGAGGGGGGCGTCGCACCGGTGCCGCCGGATCTGCACGGGGAAGCGGTGCGCCGCGGGAACCGCCGGCTGCGGCGGCGGCAGCTGGTCCGCCGGGTGCTGTGGCTGCTGGCGTGCGCGGCGGCCGTCGCGTTCGCGGTGTGGGCGGCCGACGCGCACCCGTGGGTGGAGCCGCCCTCGCAGACGACTCCACCGCTCACGGGCTGGTGACCCCGGCCGTCAGCCGAGGGCCTGCTTGAGGTCCTCCAGCAGGTCGTCGACGTTCTCGATGCCGACGGACAGGCGGACCAGGTCGGCCGGGACCTCCAGCGGGGAGCCGGCCGCGGAGGCGTGGGTCATCCGGCCGGGGTGCTCGATGAGGGACTCGACACCGCCGAGGGACTCGCCCAGGGTGAAGATCCGGGCGCGGTTGCACACCTCGACCGCGGCCGCCTCGCCTCCCTCGACCCGGAACGACACCATGCCGCCGAACGCCTTCATCTGCTTGACGGCGATGTCGTGGCCGGGGTGCTCGGGCAGCCCGGGGTAGCAGACGCCGGTCACCCGCGGGTGCCGGGTCAGCATGTCGGCGATCCTCGTGGCGTTCTCGCTGTGCCGGTCCATGCGCACGGCGAGGGTCTTGGTGCCGCGGAGCACCAGCCACGAGTCGAAGGGACCGGCGACGGCGCCCATCGCGTTCTGGTGGTAGGCCAGCTCCTCGCCGAGGCCGGGGTCGGAGACGATCAGCGCACCGCCGACCACGTCCGAGTGGCCGCCCATGTACTTGGTCAGGGAGTGCACGACGACGTCGGCGCCGAGCGAGAGCGGCTGCTGGAGGTAGGGGGTGGCGAAGGTGTTGTCGACGACCAGCTTGGCGCCCGCGTCGTGGGCGACCTGGGCGACGGCGGCGATGTCGGTGATGCCGAGCAGCGGGTTGGAGGGGGTCTCCACCCAGACGGCCTTGGTCTTCGGGGTGATCGCGGCGCGGACGGCGGCCGGGTCGCTGGTGTCGGCGACCGACCATTCCACGCCCCAGCGGGTGGCGACCTTGGCGAAGAGGCGGAAGGTGCCGCCGTAGGCGTCGTTGGGGATCACCACGTGGTCGCCGGGGGTGAGCAGCGTACGCAGCAGGGTGTCCTCGGCCGCCAGGCCGGACGCGAAGGCGAGGCCGCGGCGACCGCCCTCCAGCGCGGCGAGGTTCTCCTCCAGGGCGGTGCGGGTCGGGTTGGCGCTGCGGCTGTACTCGTAGCCGCCGCGCAGCCCTCCGACGCCGTCCTGCTTGTAGGTCGAAACCTGGTAGATCGGCGGGACGACCGCGCCGGTGAGGGGATCCGCGGTGTTGCCCGCGTGGATCGCGAGGGTTTCGAAGTGCTGGCTGATGTGGCTGTCACTCATGTGTACCGAGCGTAGTCCGCCCGGCCCGTTCCCGATGCCCGCCAAGAGGGATTCGTCCTGCCTTGCAATGCTGCCGTCATGCTCCGGGCGGCCGGGGGGCGGCTCCGGTCACGGCCGCGCCCGCTCCGGGGGGGACTGTCACGCGTCTCTGTCATGCCCTGTCCGGCCTGGCAGGCCCTGACATGCCCTGGTCGGGAGTTTTCCACAGGTGGGCGGAGGGGTTCGCCAATTGTCGGCGGCGTCTGGAACCCTTGGGGCATGGCGATTCTCTGGCTGCTCATGGCGCTGCTCATGCTGAGCTTCGTGCTGCTGCCGCTGATGCGGCGCAGGCGCGGGGTGATCGAGCAGGTTCCCCCGGGACACCCGGACGCCGCCGACCCGGCGGACTACGGCTTCATGCGCCAGGAGGAGCTGGACGTGCGCCTGCCCGGCCCGGACGACGACCTGCTGGCGGTCCTGGAGCTGGTGCAGCGCACCCGGGACTACCGGGCCGCGGCCCAGCTGCTGGCCGGCACCGAGGCCGAGGGCGAGCTGCGCTGGCAGCGGGTGCAGGCCTTCGCGGGCGCCGCCGCGCTGGAGCTCCAGCAGCGGCCGGGCGGGGTGCACGAGGCGCCGGGCGGCCAGTGGCTGCGGGTCTGGCGGGCCGAGCAGCCCAAGGACGCGGGCGCCGCCGCGGTCCACGCGGAGTTCCTGGTGCAGCAGGCCTGGCGGACGGCGACGCCGGGCACGGACGAGTTCCGGATCATCATGGAGGAGGCCCGGGACGCCTGCGGGCAGGCGGCCCTGCTGGCCCCCGGCGACCCGGTGCCGTATGTCATCGAGCTGGCCATCGCGCGCGGGCTGGCCTATCCGCCGGCCGAGTTCGACCAGCTGTGGCTGAAGATCCTCGACCGCGCCCCGCACCACATGGGCGCGCACCTGGCCGCGCTGCACTACTGGTGCGAGAAGTGGCACGGCTCGCGCGAGCAGGCGTACTCCTTCGCGGAGGCCGCCGCGACCCGTGCCCCGGCGGGCTCGCTGCTCGCCGCGCTGCCGCTGTTCGCGGTGTTCGAGCACCTCCCTGAGGTGAACCTGGTCGCGAGTTTCTACCAGAGCGAGGTCGTCACCAGGGCGATCCACGGCGCGCTGCACGCGGTGCAGTCGGCCCGCCCCGACGACCCGACGCTCCCGCACGTACGGCATCTCCTGCTGTACTTCCTGGTTCGCGCCGAGCGCTGGGCGGAGGCCATGCAGCAGCTGATACACATCGACGGGCACGTCGGGGCGCTGCCGTGGACGCTGACCGACGACCCGGCCGCCGCGTTCGCCCTCCACCGTGCGCTGGCGGTGGCCGGTTACGAGGCCAACGGCGGAAGCCCGGCGAGCCTCCCCGGCTGACGGCCGCCCGGTGTCCCCGGCTGACGGCCGCCCGGTGACGTCCCGGTCGGCGTCCTGACCGACGGGCCCCCGCCCGCGCCCCCGGCCGCCGCCCCCCTCCCCCACCGGCTCCCGACCCCAACCCCCCCTTCCCCTCCTCCCTATTCAATTGCCCTCCTGACCTGCGGTAGGGCATACTCCGCATCCCCCCACACAGCACCACCGGCACCACCCGTACACCCGTACCACCCGCCCCGACCGGCCCCGCCGGTTCGGTTTTCTGTCATGTTCCTTTCGAGGTCCTGTGGGGGGATCTGCCCGATGGGCGCTACTCTGCGCGCGCTGCGCGCCCTCGTCCTGCTGCTCGGCTTCTATCTGCTGAGCCTCGTCCTGCTCGCCGCGCTGATCGGCATCGACGTCCTCGTCTTCAGCTGGGGACACGGCCCGCTCACGGTGAAGGTCGGCTTCTTCACGGTGCTGCTGGCCATCCCCGTCGTCCGCGGCATGCTCATGCTGCGCACCCCCAAGGGCGACGACGGCCCCGGCGTCCCGGTCACCGAGGCCGACGAGCCCCGGCTGTGGGCGCTGGTCCGGGAGCTGGCCGCGGCGGCCGGTACCCGCGCCCCCGACCGGATCCTGCTCACCGGCGAGGTCAACGCGTCCGTCAGCGAGCGTCCGCGGCTGCTCGGCCTGTTCCCCGGCCCGCGCCACCTCCACCTCGGCGTCCCGCTGCTGATCGGTCTGACCGAGGCCCAGCTGAGGTCCGTACTGGCCCACGAGTTCGGGCACTTCACCGGAGGGGACACCCGGCTGTCCGCGCTCGTCGTGCGCGGGCGCGTGCAGATCGGCCGGGTCATCGGCCAGTTCCTCGCGAAGGCGGACGACAAGGTGGCCGCCGACCGGGCCCGGCAGGAGAGGGCGTCCGCCAAGCGGGTCGCCAAGGGCAAGAAGGCCAAGCGGATCGACACGACCGGCGCCGGGGCGACGTACCGGATGATGGCGCGGATCTACACCGCCTACGGCAGGTTCTACCTGCGCGCCACGCTGGCCACCGCGCGCGGCCAGGAGTTCGCCGCCGACCTGCTGGCCGCCCGGATCGCCGGACGGGACGCGACCGCGTCGGCGCTGCGGGAGATCCCGGTGCTGTCCGCCTCCCACGACTTCTACCTGGAGTCGTACGCCACCCTGGGCCTGCAGGCCCGGCTGCTGCCGCCGCGCGGCGAGTTCTTCGGCGGCTTCGGCCGGCTGCTGACGGCCCGTGAGCTGGAACTGGTTGACCTCCGCGCCGAGTTGCCGGAGGAGCCGGCGGGGCCGTACGACTCGCACCCGCCGATCGCCGAGCGGGTCCGCCGGATCGAGGCGCTGCCCGCCGACGGCCGCGCGGACGAGGCGAAGGGGGCGGCGCTGGCCCTGCTGACCGACCCGGCGCGCACGCTGGGCGGCCTGGAGGACGCGGTCCTGGTGGACGAGCTGCTCGGCTACCCGCGCGCGGCCGGCTGGCAGGAGCTGCTGGACGCCTCGATGGCCGCGGGCCTGTCGGTGGCGCAGACCCCGCTGCACCAGGCGCTGGCCGCATACACCGGGCAGCCGGCGACGCTGCCGGCGCTGCTGGACGTCATCGACGACGGCCGGCTGTGGCGGCTGGCGGAGCGGCTGCCTCTGTCGGAGGAGGCGGCGGCCGCGAAGGGGCGGGCGTTCCGCGAGTTCGTACGGCCTGTGCTGCGCCGCTCGTTGCGCACCATGGTGCTGGCCGAGTTCAGCTCCCGTTCGCTGCTGCACTGGGACTTCTCCTGGACGCGCCCGGCGTCCGTGCGGTTGCCCGGCTGGGGTTCGCAGACGCGGGACGAGGGCCCCGAGGCGGCGCTGGAGGAGGCCGTGGGCGAGGCGCTCGCCGACCACCCGGACACCACGCGGCTGCGGGCGCTGCTGCCCCCGGCGACCCAGCCCGTCTGACCGGCCCCATCCCGCGGCCCCACCCCGCACGCCCGCCCCGCCGCCGTCCCCACCGTCGTCCCGCCGCCGTCCCCCGAGAAGGAAACGAACCCACCCCGATGACCGTCCTCTTCTGGATCCTGGGCGCCCTGGCCGTTCCCACGCTGATCTTCGTGCTCTGGCTGGCCTGGGTGTTCCTGAAGGAGCTGTTCCACCCGACCCCCGACGACGACGGGGAGGCGGCGCAGGCCGCCGAGGCCGCGCGGGCCGCGGAGCAGCTCGGCCTGCTGCCGGCCGAGCGGCAGAACACCGATCTGGCCGCGCCCCTGCCGGCCGAGTGGGCCACCGCGCTCGCCGCGGTGCGCGGCGGCGACTGGCGGCCGGCCGCCGACCTGCTCGCGTCGGTCGGCCGGGACTGGGAACGCCGGTCGGCGGTGGCCCTGCTGCTGGCCGAGCGCGCGGCCGAGGAGGACGACTGGCTGCTGGAGTGGGAGGCCGCCCGGCGGGACGATCCGGACGCGGCCGTGGTCCGGGCGCGCAGCACGGTGATCCTGGCCTGGCAGCTGCGGGGCGGCAAGAGGGCCGAGTACACGACCGGGGAGCAGTTCGACGCCTTCCACCGCACGCTGGCCAGTGCCCGTGAGGAGATCGCCCGGGCGGCGGCGCTGAACCCGGACGACCCGACGCCGTACATCGCGGAGATCTGGGTGGCGCTGGGCCTCGGCTATTCGAACGCCCAGCTGGACGAGGTCTGGGCGGAGATCACCGCGCGGGCCCCGCACCACTACGAGGCGCACTTCTCGGCGTTGCAGTACTGGTGCGCGAAGTGGCGCGGCTCCCAGCGGCTGGCCACCGAGTTCGCCGAGCGGGCGGCGGCCGACGCGCCGCCGGGCAGCCTGCTGACGGCGCTGCCGCTCATCGCGCACTTCGAGCACGACGAGTCGGAGGACACCGCCGCCGACAACACGCCGCGGATGCTGGCCCGGGTCGACGCGGCCCTCGCGGACGCGGCGGCGGCCGACCCGTCCCACCCGCGGCTGGCGGAACTGCGTCACCTGCTCGCGTTCTACCTGCACCTGCAGGACCGCAACGAGGCGGCGCTGGAGCAGTTCAAGCTGGTCGACGGCCATGTGAACGCGCTGCCGTGGCGCTACCGCGGGAACAAGGCCGGGTACTACTGCCAGGTCCGCGACACCGTCGTGCGGACGGTGGCGCAGGCAGCGGCGGCGAGCGCCTGACCGGCCCCCGCAGGGTGCCCCCGCGCCGCCGGTGCCGGCCCGGACGGGAGCGGCCCGGGGAAACCGCGCGGGCACCCGCCGGGACGCTCCCTGTCCTGCGGGGGCGCTTCCCCGCCAGGTCGGTCAGATCGTGGCCGTGTCGATGACGAAGCGATAGCGGACGTCGCTCGCCTGCACCCGCTCGTACGCCTCGTTGACCTCGGCGGCGCTGATCAGCTCGATCTCGGCGCCGATCCCGTGCTCGTCACAGAAGTCCAGCATCTCCTGGGTCTCGCGGATGCCGCCGATCATGGAGCCGGCGAGCGTCTTGCGGCCGTTGATCACGGAGAACAGGCTGAGCGAGACGGGCTCCTCGGGCGCGCCCACGTTCACCAGGGCGCCGTCGACCTTGAGCAGCGACAGCAGCGCGCCGAAGTCCATCGGCGCCGACACGGTCGAGACGATCAGGTCGAAGGTGCCGGCCAGCTCCTCGAAGGTCTTCGGGTCGCTGGTGGCGTGATAGTGGTCGGCGCCCAGCTTCAGGCCGTCGTCCTTCTTGCGCAGCGACTGGGACAGGACCGTCACCTCGGCGCCCATGGCGTGCGCGATCTTGACGCCCATGTGGCCGAGGCCGCCGAGACCGACGATCGCGACCTTCTTGCCGGGGCCGGCGCCCCAGTGCTTGAGCGGGGAGTACAGGGTGATGCCCGCGCACAGCAGCGGCGCGGCCACGTCCAGGGCGAGCCCGTCGGGGATGCGGACGACGTAGTTCTCGTCGACGACGATCTTCTCGGAGTAGCCGCCGTAGGTGGGCTCGCCGTCCTTGCCGACGGCGTTGTAGGTGCCGACCATGCCGTTGAGGCAGTACTGCTCCTCGCCTCGCCGGCAGTTCTCGCACTCGCGGCAGGAGTCGACCATGCAGCCGACGCCCACGTGGTCGCCGACGCGGAACCTCGTCACGCCGGAGCCGACCTCGGAGACGACGCCCGCGATCTCGTGACCGGGGACCATCGGGAAGATCGCCTCGCCCCAGCCCTCGCGGACCTGGTGGATGTCGGAGTGGCAGATACCGGCGAACTTGATGTCGATCAGGACGTCAAACTCGCCGACCGCGCGCCGCTCGATGGTCGTCCGCTCCAGCGGGGCCTTCGCGGCGGGCGCGGCGTACGCAGCAACAGTGGTCATGCGGGGGTATCTCCTAGCACGGGGGGTCGCGTGCCCGGCTGTCTTCCCGCCGGGCACGGTGTCCAGCGTGCCCCGCGAAGCGCGGTCCACCCAGGCCACGCCTTTGCGTACGACCGCGGTGCCTACCACTGGCGGGGTCAGGCTCGGGTGCGTACGACCGGGAATACTGGGACGCATGGACAGCAGGGACGAACAGCCGGACGCGACCGTGGCCACCGGCCGGCCCCTGGACCGGCGGGCGGAGCTGAGCGAGTTCCTGCGCAGCCGGCGGGCCCGGCTGAAGCCCGAGGACGTGGGTCTGGCCCCGTTCGGGCGGCACCGGCGGGTGCCGGGGCTGCGCCGCGAGGAGCTGGCGCAGCTGGCCGGGGTGTCGGTGGCGTACTACACGCGGCTGGAGCAGGGCAACGGACGGAACGTGTCGGCGGAGGTGCTGGACTCGATCGCCCGGGCGCTGCGGCTGACGGACGCCGAGCACGCGCACCTCACCCATCTGGCGAAGCCGAAGGCGCACAAGAAGAAGCCGGCGGCGCGCCAGCAGCAGGTGCGGGGGGCGCTGTGGCAGCTGCTGGACTCGATGGAGGGCGTGCCGGCGTACATCGTGGGCCGGCGCACGGAGATCCTCGCCTGGAACCGGATGGCGGCGGCCGTCTTCGGTGACTGGGCGGAGCTGCCGGCGGCCGAGCGGAACTGGTCGCGGCTGGTCTTCCTGCGCCCGGACTACCGGGAGCTGTTCGTCGACTGGGAGCAGAAGGCGATCGACATCGTCTGCGCGCTGCGCATGGACGCGGGCTGCTATCCGGACGATCCGCGGCTGTCGGCGCTGGTGGGCGAGCTGTCCGTGAAGAGCGAAGAGTTCCGCCGGCTGTGGGCGACGCACGACGTCAAGGAGAAGAGCCATGGCGTCAAGGAGCTGCACCACCCCCTGGTGGGCGACCTGGCCCTGCGGTTCGAGAGCTTCCGGCTGACGGACGGCTCGGAGCAGTCCCTGCTCACGTACCACGCCGAGCCGGACTCCCCCACCGCGGACTCCCTCCGCCTGCTGGCCAGCTGGGGCACGGACGCGAACCGCGCGGCGACGCGGTGAGGGGCACACCGGAGGCGGACCTCCGGTGTGCCCCTCGTCAGGGAGCGCTACGGCCTACTTGCCGGAGTACGCGTTGTAGATCGTGATCTCCGACGTGTTGCCCTTCTTGTCGGTGATCTTGGCGCGGAACGAGATCGCCTTGTTCTTCGCCGGGTTCTTCACGGTGATCCTGCCGTTCTTGACGGTGACCTTCTTGAAGTTCTTGCCGTCGTAGGAGACGTAGACGGCGAGGGACTTCAGGTTGCCGCCGGCGGCGGAGCCCTCGACGGTGACCGGGAAGGTGACCGTCTTGCCGGCCGCGACCCGGCTGTCCAGGCCGGTGGTGGCGCCGAAGTGCAGCGACGAGGCGGGCAGCTGGACGAAGTTCGCCGGCTTCTTGGAGCGGAAGGTCCAGGCCGCGTCGATGCGCGTCGAGGCCTGCGCCAGCTTCGCGGACCGCTTGACCGAGGTGGTCAGCTTGTACGCGGCGTCACCGGCCGGCACGGTGAAGGGCTCGCCGTAGAGCGGGTCGTCGTTGGAGCCGACCTTGGTGCCGTTGCGGTACAGCGTGGTGTTCACCGAGGTGAACAGCGAGTACCCGTTGTGGCCGGCGGAGTCGGCGACCAGCGGCAGCGAACCGGTGATCTGGTTGCCGTCGCGGAAGATGCCGAGGCCCTTGGCGACGTGCGGGCCGAAGACCGCGGTGTTGACCGTCTTGGTGTAGGTCCTGCCGGCCTTGAAGCCGAACTGGCCGAGGGAGTAGCCGGCCTCGTAGACCGGGAAACCGTCCTGGTCGACCCCGCCGTTCTGCTCGAACTGCAGCTGCCACTGCACGCCACCGGTGGCGGACAGGTGCAGGGTGCGGGTGCCGGGCAGGTTCTGCGGGAGGCTGATGGAGGAGGCGCCGGAGCTGCCGGGCAGCCAGCCCACCGCGTCGACCGAGCCCTTCTTGCCGCTCGCCGCCGCGCCCATGCGGACCTTCACCGTGGCCAGGTCGCCCGCCTTGTAGTGCTTGGTGTAGCCGGTGGCGAGCTGCTTGACGGCACCGCCGGCGGTGACGTCGTACTCCTCGGTCGCGCCCTTGCTCCAGTGGGCGTCCCACTGCTGGCGCAGCGTACCGGCCGGCAGCTGCGGGCCCAGGTGGGCGGTGCGGAAGCCCTTGAACGAGTCGAGGAACCAGCCGTAGCCGTACTGGCCGTCGCCGATCGTGACGTCGAACTCCGGGGAGGCGAACCGGGACGTGACGCCCGAGGCCGGGATGGTGACGTCCACCGGCCTGGTCTTGCGCGCGTCGATGGTGACCGTCTGCTTCTTGGTGACGGTCAGCTTCGGCTGCGCGATCCAGTCGATGCCCTTGGCGGGGTTCTGCGGGTCGGTGAAGATAGAGGTGTTCAGGATGTACGTGCCCTTGGGCGCGCGCACCTTCACCGTGCCGGACGTGTCGTACGGGCTCAGCGTCAGGCCGTTGGCCAGGCCCGCGACGCCGTTGACGTCGGCGCTGTAGTTCGGGGTCGGCTTGCCGTCACGGCCGATGAACTTGAGCGTGAGGTCGTAGGACTCCACCTCGCGCTGCACCGCGGCGGCCGTGCGGACCGTCTGGCCGGCGCCGGTCGCCGTCACGTACGCCGAGTAGGCGCCGTCGAGGGTGCCGCCCAGCTTGGTGTCGACGGTGAGGTTCACCGAGGCCTTGCCGTGCGCCGGTACGGTCACCGTCGTCGCGCCGAGCGTGAAGAAGCCCGCCGGGGCCGCGGCGCCCTTGGGGCCGGTGGCGGTGCTGGACAGGGCCAGCGTGACGTCCTTGTCGCCCAGGTTGCGGTACGTCACCTTCTTGGTGACCGGCTTGTCGTCGGTGTGCGGCCACTGCTGCACACCGAAGCTCACCGAGACCGGGTCGGCGACGATCGACTGCTTGATCGCCTTGTCGACCTGGATCCGGCCCGAACCCTGCTGGAACGGGGTGTACTTGTCGTCCTTGGCGGAGCCGGTGAGGGCGCCCTTGAGCTCGGCGTAGCCCCAGTCGGGGTGCTCCTGCTTCAGGATGGCGGCGGCGCCCGCGACGTGCGGGGTGGCCATCGAGGTGCCGGAGATGGTCAGGTAGCCCTCGGGCTTCTCACCGACCTCCTTGTCGATGACGCTTCCCTTGGCCGCGGCGGCGGTGATGTCCACACCGGGCGCGGTGACGTCCGGCTTGATGGCGCCGTCGCCGGTGCGCGGGCCGGTGGAGGAGAAGTCGGCGAGCTTGTCCTGCTTGTCGACGGCGCCGACGGTGAGCGCGGCGTCCGCGCTGCCCGGCGAACCGATCGACTGGGGGCCGTCGTTGCCCGCGGCGATCGCGAACAGGATGCCCTTCTCGGCGGAGAGCTTGTTGACCTCGGCTTCGAGCGGGTCGACCTCGGGGGTGTCGTAGCCGCCGAGGCTCAGGTTGATGACGGAGGCGCCCTGGGAGGCCGCCCACTCCATGCCGGCGAGGATGCCGGAGTCGTCACCGGAGCCGGAGTCGTCCAGCACCTTGCCGTTGAGGAGTTTGGCGTCCGGGGCCACACCCTTGTACTTGCCGCCCGACTTGGCGCCGGTGCCCGCCACGATGGAGGCGACGTGCGTGCCGTGGCCGAAGTGGTCGGTGGCGTCGGCGGCCGAGGTGAAGTTCCTGGACTCGATCACCTGGTTCTTCAGGTCCGGGTGGCTGGTGTCCACGCCGGTGTCCAGGACGGCGACCTTCACGCCCTTGCCGGTGAAGCCGGCCTTCCAGGCGGTGGGCGCGCCGATCTGCGGCACGGACTTGTCGAGGGAGGCCTTGCGGACCCCGTCGAGCCAGACGTGCGCGATGCCGGAGGCGGTGCGGTCGCCGTTGGTGACGGCGTGCCACAGCTCGGCGGTGGCCTTGGCCGGGGTCTGCACGGCGTCCGCGTTGAGCGCCTTCAGGCTGCGGCGCAGGGTGCCCGCGTCCCGGACGTCGGCCTTGGCGGCGGTGGCGGTGCCGCGGTAGCCGACGATGACCTTCAGGCCGTTCTTCTGGGCCTTGCGGGTGGCGGCCTTGTTCAGCTCGGTGACGTCGAACAGGCGCTGGTCCAGCGTGCCGGAGGCGACCAGGCGGGCCGCGTCGGCCGGGACGACCAGCGTGTGCCCGGCGGCCTTGCGGACCTGGAACGGTATGTGCTCGCGTCCCTTGGCCCGCTCCAGGCCGACGACCCGGCCCTTGGCGTCGAGGGCGACCCGGTCGCCGGTGATGAGGGTGACGTGGTGCTTGGCAGTGGCCCGGGCGGCGGCGGTGGCGGCCGTCGGGGCGCTCGCGGTCTTCGCCGACGCCGGGCTGGTCATACCCGCTGCGAGGGCGACCGCTGCGGCCGTTGCCACGGTGGCCGCAGCCGCTTCTCTCACTTGTCTGCGCAAGTTCTCCCCCTGGAGATGAGGTGCCGGGCGAATTCCCCGTTCACCCGGTCGGGGGTGGACTCGCACGTGTGCACGTCAACCCCCCGGGTCACGAAGTATGCCGGGGGGTGATCACACGGCTCAATAGACGAGAGGAAGGTGAGAAAGCGCATCCAGAAACTGTTACGCGCCGGCCGGGACACCGTTACAGAATCGCGAAGTCCCTTGTGTTCCGGAGGTGTTATACGACGTCAGGTCGCCGCGTTCTCCTTCACCGTGATCTTTCCCCTGCGCAGGGTCGCCACCCGCGGGGCCCGCTTCGCCAGCGCGGAGTCGTGGGTGACCATGATGAAGGTCAGCCCGTGCTCCCGCCACAGCCGTTCCAGTACGTCCATGATCTCGTCCCGCGTGCCCTCGTCCAGGTTGCCGGTCGGCTCGTCGGCCAGCAGCACCTTGGGCTTCTTCACCAGGGCCCGGGCGATGGCGACGCGCTGCTGCTGGCCCCCGGACATCTCCGAGGGCAGATGGGCGAGGCGCTCGCCGAGGCCCACCGACTCCAGTGCCTCGGCGGCCAGTTCACGGCGTTCCTTCCCCTTGATGCCGAGCGGTACGAGGGCCGTCTCGACGTTCTCCTGGGCGGTGAGGGTCGGAATGAGGTTGAAGGACTGGAAAACGAAGCCGATGTTCTCGCTGCGGACCCGGGTCAGCCGGGATTCGGTCAGCCTGGCCAGATCGGTGCCGTCGAAGAAGACTTCTCCGGCGGTGGGGCGGTCGAGTGCGCCGAGCATTTGCAGAAGGGTGGATTTCCCGCCGCCCGTCGGGCCCTGGATGACGAGTCGGTCCCCGTCGGCGATGGTGAGGTCTATTCCGTCGAGGGCGAGGACGGTGTCCTTGCCCCTGGTGTAGCGCTTGGTGACGTTCTTCAGTTCGTACATGGTGGCTCCGGGGTCCGTTCCGGGTGGGTGCGCGTCGTCTTCGGCTGCCGGTCCGCGGGGGCTGGTCGCGCGTTTCCTCGCGCCCCTGCCGTTCTCGCCCGTGCCGTCAGGGTGAGCGTCACTCCACCCGCCGGAGGGCGTCCGCCGGGCGGAGGCGGGAGGCCCGCCAGCCGCCGAACGCGCCCGCGATCAGGCCGCCGGCCACCGCGAGGCCCACGGCCAGGACGATCGTCGTCACGCTGACCGGGGCGGTGAGCGCGACCTCCAGCGTCCTGGCCGTCCCGCGGCCGCCGAGACCGCCACCGCCGAAGCCACCGCCGCCGAATCCGCCGCCGCCTCCCGGGCCGCCTGCGCTGCCGCTCGCGCCGCCGAGCCGGGCCTGGAGGCCGGGGCTGATCGCGGTGACGGCGTACGCGCCGGCCAGGCCGAGGGCGATACCGAGGACGCCGCCGACCAGGCCGTTGACGACGGCCTCGCCGACCACCTGACGGGTCACCCGGCCGGACTTCCAGCCCAGCGCCTTCAGCGTGCCGAACTCGCGGACGCGGCGGGAGACCGCCGAGGAGGTGAGCAGGCCGGCCACCAGGAACGCGGCCACCAGCACCGCGAGGGACAGCCACCTGCCGACGTTGGCGGCGAGGGAGGACGCGGTGGACAGCGAGCCGGAGACGGTGTCCGCGAGGTCGGCGGAGGTGGTGACCGTCGTACCCGGGACGTTCTTCTGGATCGCCGACTTGACGTCGCCGATCTTCTGGGAGTCGGTCGCCTTGACGTAGATCGTGGTGACCTTGTCCTTCGAGTCGCTCAGGGTCTGCGCCTGCTTCAGCGGCACGTACAGGTTGGCCGCCGGGTCACCGCTGTCGGCGGTGGCCACACCGATCACCTTGTACCCGACGCCCTTGACGGTGACGGTGGAGCCGACCTTGTACTTCTTCTGCTTGGCGTAGGCGGAGTCGACCACGGCGACCTCGGCGTCCGTCTCGGTCGCCTTGAACCCGCGGCCGCTGGTGATCTTCGAGGAGGTCAGCGGGCCGAGACCGGGCTTGGTGACGTCGGTGCCGTAGACGGTGTAGCTGTTGACGTCGAAGTCGGCGCCGCCGCCCTGTACTTCACCCTGCGGCCGGCCGCTTCCGCCGCCCCGCTGGTATCCGCCGGTGCCCCCGGTGCCGTTCTGCCGGAACTGGCCGCGCGTGAACTGGCCGCTGACCTTGAGGACCTGAAGGCTCAGCCCGCCGACCGCGTCCGAGACACCGGACTGCGCGCCGACCTTGGTCACCGTGGCGGCGGGCAGCGTCTGGAAGCCCTGCACCATGACGCGGTCGCTGCTCTGCTTCGAGTCGTCGTCGTTGCTGCGCGCGCCGAACCGGAAGCGGGGCCGCTGGGCGTCCCCGGTGGGGGCCGACGCCGCCTTGGTGACCGTCATGTCCGTCCCCAGGCCGTACAGCGACTGCAGGACCTTGTCCTGGGCCTTGCCCATGCCGCTGGACACGGAGTCGACCACGATGACCAGCGCGATGCCCAGGGCGAGGCCGGAGGCGACGACGAGGGCCGCCTTTCTACGGCGGCGCAGCTCGCGCCTCAGGTAGGTGAAGAACATGCGCCGCAAGGTAGGTACGGCGCGTGATGACTCGATAAGGGCGTCATAAAAGGAGCATGAGAACCCGTGAAACACCGGTGCCGCCCCTGGGGGCGGCACCGGCGGAGAGCTGCGGGGAGGGCGGTCAGACGGCCGAACCGGCCTTCCACTGCGCCCAGTCCATGTTCCAGCCGTTGAGGCCGTTGTCCGGCGAGACGGTCTTGTCGCCGGTGTGCTGGACGACCACGACGTCACCGATCAGCGTGTGGTTGTAGAACCAGGCCGCCGGCGTGCTCGGGTCGTCGGCACCCTTGGCGTCCCGGAGGCCGACGCAGCCGTGACTGGTGTTGACGCTGCCGAACACCGAGGGCGCACCCCAGTAGTTGCCGTGGATGAAGGTGCCGGAGGTGGTCAGGCGCATGGCGTGCGGCACGTCCTTGATGTCGTACTCGCCCTTGCCGTCGGAGTCCTTGAAGCCGACCGTGGCACCGTTCATGCGGGTCTGCTTGAACTTCTCGGAGATCACCATCTGGCCCTCGTACGTCTTCTTGTCGGGGGCGCCGGCGGAGATCGGGATGGTCTTGACGACCTTGCCGTCCTGCGTGACCTTCATCTGGTGGGTCTGCGCGTCGACGTAGGAGACCTGGTTGCGGCCGATGTGGAAGGTGACCGTCTTCTGCTGGACGCCGTGGACGCCCGGCGCGCCCTCGACGCCGTCGAGGGCCAGCTTCAGGGTGACGGTGGAGCCTTCCTTCCAGTACTCCTCCGGGCGGCAGTCCATGCGGTTGGCGTTGAACCAGTGGCAGGCGACGTCCTGGCCGCTGGTGGAGCTGACCGTGATGCCCTTCTGCACGGCCGCCTTGTTGGTGATCGCCTTGTCGAAGTTGATCGACACCGGCATGCCGACGCCGACCGTCGAGCCGTTGTCCGGGGTGAAGCTGCCGATGAAGCTGTTGGCCGGGGAGACCGTGGTGAAGGACGCGTTCTCGTGGGCTATGCGGCCCTCGGAGTCCTTGGCCTCGGCGGCGACCTTGTAGGTGGTGGAGCGGTCCAGCTGGGCGCTGGGCTTCCAGCTCTTCTTGTCGGCGGACAGCTGACCGGTGACGGCCTTGCCGTCCTGGGTGGTCAGCGTGACGCCCGTGAGCGTGCCCTTGCTGACCGTGACGATGCCGGAGTTGTTGATCGAGGCGTTGTCGGAGCCGTCCTTCGGCGTGATCGAGATCTGGGCCTGCGACGACTTCTTGGCCGCCGCCTCGTCGACCTTGGCCTGCGAGGTGTCTCCGCTGCCACTGCCGGAGGCGTCGGCGTTTCCGCCGGAGCAGGCCGTCAGTACCAGCACACCGCCGAGCAGAGCGGACGCGGCCGTCAGCCGGCGCCGCTTACTGTCCGTCATCACAAGCTTCTCCATCGTTGCCGAGTAGCGATTACCCCGAGAGTCCCCCGCCGAGAACCTTCAACGCTACGGCCGGCTCGCCCCGTTCCCCAGCCCGTGGCTCTGTGGGGCATCCCACGTCCGCCGCGAACGCGGTCGCGGGTGGTGCGGGATCCGGTCCGTACGCCCCCAGGGACGACAAAACCCCGGACGGCGGTTGCCGTCCGGGGTTCTGGGTGCCCCGGGACGCTCAGCCGATGCCGTCCTCTTCGTCGTCCTCCCCATCATCCTCGTCCAGGTCCCAGTCGGGCGAGTCCGGGTCGTAGTCGATCCGCTCACTGGACCAGGACGCCTGCTGGAGCTCCACCCCGGGCACCTCGCTGACCAGGTCGAACGGGTCCACGAGATAGGCCAGGGCCTCCGCGGTGTCTTCCGTCACAGCACCCTCGGCGTGGGCCCGCTCCCCCTCCGGCAGCTCCGGGTCCTCGGCGATCCGGCGCAGCGCGGCCTTGGCCACCGCGTCGTCGTCGTGCACCTCCAGCACCAGCTCCACCCGAAGCCGCACAAACCGTGATGTCTCTTCAGCGCTCATGCCGGGAGCGTACGACCGAAACCTCCCGTGACTTTCCTGTGACCCGCGACTTTCACTAACATCGCCCCACACGGCCAATTCGCCAGCGTCACAAGGGGATCGATATTCCGTGTCATCCGCTCGCCGTCCGCTGCTGACCGCCACCGCCGCGGGCACCCTGCTCTGCGCGCTGTGGTTCGTCCCGTCCGCGAACGCCTCGCAGGACGCCCCGGCGAGAGACACCGCGGCCACCTCCGTCTCGCCGCATGTGGCGCAGGTCACGCAGGCCAGGGCGGTGACGGCGGCGGCCGCCGGGTCCGCGGACCGGGCGGTGGAGACCGAACTGGCCGACACGGGAAGCTTCGACACCACCCCGTACGTCATCGGCGGCAGTCTCTTCCTCGCCGTGGGCGCCGGGTTCGTCGTGTACTCGGTGCGCAGGGAGCGCCTGGGCTTTTAATTGTCCTTGACGGAGCTTTGACAGCCGCCACATAGTTCGCCCATGAAGAGATCATCGGGCGTGCGGCTGTGCGCCACCGCGGCTGTGAGCGCAGTGTCACTCGCCTTCGTCACGGGGTGTGGCGGCGGGGGATCGAAGGCGTCCGGGAGTGTCCCGGGCAAGGACGGGGCGACGTCCGCCGCGAAGGCGCTGAGCGCCGCCGAGTTGAAGAAGGCGATCATCGCGCAGGGGGACGTGCCCGGGTACAAGGTGGGTGCCGTCGAGGGCGGTGTCCCCGACCGGACCAGGGTCACGACCGACGACGCCAGCTGCGAGCCGGTGCTGCGGGCGTTCACCGCCATCGCGCCCGGTGACCCGGCGGCGCACACCAGCCGTATGGCCACGGAGGAGAAGAAGGACCCGACGGACGGCGCCACGTCCCCGGACGACCTGGCGAGCGGCAAGTTCGAGGAGGCGCTCGGCAGGTCCATGGACCTGGACGTCACCGTGGTCACTCTGGCCTCGTACGACGGGGACGGCGCCGAGCGGGGCCTGAAGGCGGTCTCCGACGCGGTCAAGGCCTGCGCGGGCGGCTTCTCCGGCGATCAGGACGGCGAGAAGGGCAGGTACACCAAGGTCGCCGAGGAGAAGTCCTCCGGCACCGGTGACGCGTCGGTGGCCTTCACCGGGACCAACGACGCGGGCAAGGACGGGGCCCTGCCGCTGCACGCCGAGGTCGTGCGGCACGGGAACACCCTCGCGGTGTACACCACGATCAACATCGGCGCGATGATGAGCAAGAAGGCGTACACGGTCTCCGCTCCGGTGGTGAAGGCGCAGGCCGCCAAGCTGAAGTGACGTTTTCCCTGGTGACACCGAGGGGCCCCGGCCGGTGCCGGGACCCCTCGCGCGTTCACTGGAGCGGGCCGGTGACCTTCTCCACGGCCGCCACCAGCTCGCCGCCGCGCACGAACGCGTCGGCGGCGGCCAGGTCGGGCGCGAGGAAGCGGTCCGGACCGGGTCCCTGCACCCCGGCGGCCCGTACGGCATCGATGACGGCCCGGGTGGCGGGCGACGGGGTGAGGCCCTCGCGCAGCTCGACGGCGCGGGTGGCCGCGTACAGCTCGATGGCGACGACCCGGGTGAGGTTGTCGACGGCGGTGCGCAGCTTGCGCGCGGCCGACCAGCCCATGGAGACGTGGTCCTCCTGCATGGCGGAGGACGGGATGGAGTCCGCGGAGGCCGGTACGGCCAGCCGCTTCAGCTCGCTGACCAGCGCGGCCTGCGTGTACTGGGCGATCATCAGACCGGAGTCGACACCGGCGTCGTCCGCGAGGAACGGCGGCAGCCCGTGGCTGCGGTTCTTGTCCAGCAGCCGGTCGGTGCGGCGCTCGGCGATGGAGCCGAGGTCGGCGGCGGCGATGGCGAGGAAGTCCAGGACGTAGGCCACGGGCGCGCCGTGGAAGTTGCCGTTCGACTCCACGCGGCCGTCGGGCAGCACCACCGGGTTGTCGACGGCGGAGGCCAGCTCGCGCTCGGCGACCAGGCGGGCGTGCGCGAGGGTGTCGCGTCCGGCGCCGGCGACCTGCGGGGCGCAGCGCACGGAGTAGGCGTCCTGGACGCGCGGGGCGTCGTCCTGGTGGTGCCCGGTGAGCCCCGAACCCTTTAGCACGGCCAGCATGTTGGCGGCGCTGGCACCCTGGCCCGGGTGGGGCCGGATGGCGTGCAGCTCCGGCGCGAGCACCTTGTCCGTGCCGAGCAGCGCCTCCAGGCTGAGGGCGGCGGTGATGTCGGCGGACGTGTACAGGGTGCCGAGGTCGGCGAGGGCCATGATCAGCATGCCGAGCATGCCGTCGGTGCCGTTGAGGAGGGCGAGGCCCTCCTTCTCGCGCAGTTCGACAGGCCGGATCCCGTGCTCGGCGAGCAGCTCGCCGGCGGGCCGTACGACGCCGTCGGGGCCCTCGGCGTCCCCCTCGCCCATGAGCGCGAGGGCACAGTGGGACAGCGGGGCCAGGTCGCCGGAGCAGCCGAGCGAGCCGTACTCGTGCACGACCGGGGTGATGCCGGCGTTCAGCACGTCGGCCATGGTCTGGGCGACCTCGGGCCGCACGCCGGTGTGTCCGGAGCAGACGGTCTTGAGCCGCAGGAACATCAGGGCCCGTACGACCTCCCGCTCGACCCGGGGCCCCATGCCGGCGGCGTGCGAGCGGACGATGTTGCGCTGCAGCTGGGCGCGCAGTTCCGGGCTGATGTGCCGGGTCGCCAGGGCGCCGAAGCCGGTGGAGACGCCGTAGACCGGTTCCGGCTTGGCCGCGAGGGCGTCCACGATCTCCCGGGCCGCCGCGAGGGCCGCCACGGCTTCGGCCGACAGCTCGATGCGGGCACCGCCGCGCGCCACGGCGAGAACGTCGGACGCCGTGACCCCGGACGTCCCCACCACCACAGTGTGCATATCCATATTCAGGAGCGTACGCATTGAATGCGATGGTGTCACTAGTGGGGGCCGGGGGCGACCCTTACCGCGGGGTGTGGGCTTCGCCTCACGGCAGGCGCCCGCGGAACCGGCGCCGCTCGCCCCGCACGGGCGGCGGCTCGTCGGCCAGCCGTACGACGGGGTCGTCCGGCCCCTCCCGGCCGGCCACCACCGGCCGGTCCAGGCGGGTGGCCTTGGCACGGTACTGGGCGGCGTCCGCGAGCCGGAACAGCCGGCGCGCGTCCCGTACCTCCCCGATCGGGTCCTCGGTCGAGGCGACCCCGCACGCGACGCCCTCGCCCAGCTCCAGCTCCCCGGCACGGCGGCACAGTTCGTCGGCGGCCTTCACCACGTCGTCGGCGGGCGGTCCGACCGCGAGCAGACAGAACTCGTCCCCGCCGAGCCGCGCGGCCAGTGCGCCGGGCAGCATCGCGCCGCACAGCGACAGCACCGAGCCGAAGCGTTCGAGGAGGCGGTCGCCGACGGCGTGCCCGAGGGTGTCGTTGACCCGCTTGAGCCCGTTGAGGTCGCAGACGACGAGACTGACGACCACACCCTCGGCGCGGTGCCGCTCGACGGCCTCCTCCAGGCGTACGTCCACGGCCCTGCGGTTGGCGAGGCCGGTCAGGGCGTCGGTGTACGCGAGCCGGCGGGCCTCCTCCAGCCGCTCGGTCTGCGCGATGCCGGCGGCGACCACGGCGGCGAGGACCGTGGCGAAGTCGGCGTCGGCCCGCGCGAGCAGCGGCCGGCCGGCCGCGCGCGCCACGTACACCTCGCCCCAGGCGCGGCCGTGCAGGACGACGGGTGCGACGACACAGCAGCCGCGGCCCCGGCGGCGCAGGGCGGCGACGCGCTGGTGGAAGTAACCGGGCTCGCCGGCGGCCGTTCCCTCGGCCGTCTCCACCCAGGCGTTGGGCCCGCCGCCGCCGGCCCAGCGCTCGTGCAGGAACTCGGTGATCTCCGGGAACTGGTGCACCGGGTAGGTCTCGGCCTCCGGGAACTCCTCCTCGTCCGGGGCGCGGTCCCCGACGTTCACGAGGACCCTCAGCCGGCCGAGCTCCCGCTCCCACACCGACAGCGCGGCGAAGCTGCCGTCCAGCGCACGGCAGGCCCCGACGGCGGCGGCCCGCCAGCACTCCCGGGGAGTGTGCGCCGCCGCCATCCCCTGAGCCAGCGCCACGACCGCGGCCAGCCGCTCGTCCTCACCCATTACTCCAGATTAGGGAGGATTGGTCGGATTGGGGCCGTTGGTATGGCGATCAGGTGGAATGTTCGGACGAGGTGGCTTACTCGCCCGGCCACTGTGGCGCGCGCTTCTCGTTGAAGGCCGCCACACCCTCCGCGCGGTCGCCGGAGAAGGCGACCGAGCGCCAGGCCGCGTCCTCGACCTCCAGGCCGGCCCGCAGGTCCAGGCCGTGACCCAGGCGCAGTGCCCGCTTCGCCGCCCGCAGGCCCACCGGCGAGTTCCCGGCGATGCGCTGCCCGAGCGCCAGCGCCTCCTCGCGGTCCCGGCCGGCCTCCACCAGCCGGTCCACCAGCCCCAGCCCGGCCGCCTCGGCCGCCTCCACCCGCCGCGCCGAGAAGACCAGCTCGGCCGCGCGCGCCGCACCGACCCGGCGGGGCAGCAGCTGGGTGCCGCCGCCGCCCGGGATGACGCCCACGGACACCTCCGGCAGCCCCACCACGGCCGTGGCGTCGGCCACGATCAGGTCGCAGGACAGCGCCAGCTCGAAACCGCCGCCCAGCGCGAAGCCGTGCACCGCCGCGACGGTCGGCATCGGCAGCTCCAGCACCCCGGTGTACGCCGCCCGCGCCACCGGCCGCTGCCGTACCAGGTCGGCGTCGGTGAAGGAGTTCCGCTCCTTCAGGTCCGCGCCCACGCAGAACGCCCGTTCGTGCGACGAGGTCAGGACGACCACCCGGGCGTCCCGGTCGGCGGCGAGCGCGGTGCACGCGCCCGCGAGGGACCGGGCCATCTCCGTGGAGACGGCGTTCATCGCCTTGGGCCGGTCCAGCACCAGCTCCGCGACATGCCCGTGCCGCCGCACCAGCACGAACTCCCCGAACCGCTCCTCGCTCATGACACCCCTCCGGTTAACGCGGGTTAACTGACCGTCCGCCCGATCATCGCAGCCGCGCCCGCTCCCGGGAAGCCCGGGGCACCAGGGCCGTTCGCCCGTTCGAGTGACATCCCGGCCGTCTCCGCGCACTTCGCCCACACGAGCGCATAGCGTGCGTGCGCCACGGCGCGCCTCGGGCGCGCGGCGGGGAGGGAACCCATGACACCGATACCTGGACAGCCGGCCGCGGAACAGGACCGCGCGCCGGGCCTACGGCGCGGCCGGCACCGCAAGCCCCACCCCCGCAAGGTGCTGCTCGCGGCCGGCGGTCTCGCCCTGGCCGCCGGGGTGCTCTCCCTCGTCCGGGTGACCCCGGAGTCGGGGGTCGGCGCGCCGGGCACGGCGGAGGCGGAGCCCCGGCTCGGCCCGGGCGGCCAGGCCCCGGAGTCCTCGGCCGGCACCTCGGCCACCCTCGCCGCCGCCCCGACCGCCCTGCCCTCGGCGACCTCCGTCATGGGCGGCCGCAGCCTCGTGCCGACCCCCACCGGGTCCCCGGCGCGGGGCACGCCGGGCGCGGCGCCGGGTACGGCGACGGCACCCGGCCCCACCGCCGTGCCGACCGCCCGGGCGACCGGCACCCCGGACACACCCGGTGGTACGACGGCCCCCGCGCCGACGGCGTCCGCCCCGCCCCCCGCCCCGGCGACCCCCACGCCGACCCCGAGCCCCACCCCGAGCCATGGCCCGGCGCGGCCCGACCCGGGCGGGGTGTGCGTTCCGGTGATCGGCCTGTGCGTGGACGTACTCGGCGGCCTCGGCAGGTGACGGGCGTGCCAGGTCCCGCGACGCCGGCAGGATCCGAAAGAGCGGTCCTACGCCTGTCCGTCGCGGCGGGCGAGCAGCCACGGCTCGACCACGCCGAGCCCGCGCACCGGGCGCTGCCACATCGGCTGGAGCGCGAAGCGGTACGTCGGCGGCTCCTCGCCCTCCTTCTCGGCGGCCGCAGCGGCCTCCGCCGCCTCCGCCTCCGAGGCGGGCGCCTCGCCGGTGCGGATCAGCTCCTCGGCGAAGGCGCTGTCCACCAGGACGGCGTCGCGCGGCGCTATCGAGGTCAGCCGGGAGGCCAGGTTCACCGTCGTACCGAACACATCGCCCATTCGGGTGGTCACCGTGCCGAACGCCATGCCGACCCGCAGCTCGGGCATCGTCTCGTCGTTCGACAGCGTCTCCACCAGCCGCAGCGCGATGTCCGCGGCCGTACCCGCGTCGTCCGCCGCGTACAGCACCTCGTCGCCGAGGGTCTTGATGAGACGGCCGCCGCGCGCGGCCACCAGGTCGGCGGCGGTCGTCTCGAACGCCTCGACCAGCTCGCCCAGCTCCTCCTCCTCCATACGGCGGGTGAGCCGGGTGAAGCCGACCAGGTCGGCGAAGCCGACGGCCAGGCGCCGGTCGACCATCTCCTCGTCGTCACCCGTCTGCACGACCCGGCCGGCGGAGGCGGCGAGCTGGCGGCGCCAGACGTAGACGAGGAACTCCTCCAGCTCGGGCAGGAGCAGCTCGACGATCGGGTACGTCACCTCGGTGCGGGTCATCCCCGGCTCCGGGGGCTCGGTCAGGCCCTCCAGGAAGGAATCGATCTGCCACTCGGCCAACCGGGCGGTGGTCTGCCCGGTGGACCGGGCCACCTGCACCGCCATCGCCTCGCTGAGCAGGCCCGCCTCGACCAGGCCGGCGAGCCGGCGCAGGGCGAGGACGTCGGCCTCGGTGAGCGCCTTGGCCTGGCCTATGTCCGCGAAGCCCATCGCCCGCCAGAAGCGGGACGCCAGCTCCATGGAGACGCCGGCGCTGCGGGCGGCCTGGAACGGGGTGTAGCGGCGCTCGGCGCCCAGGATGAGCTGTTCGAGCCGCAGGGCCAGCGGGTCCTCGCCGGTGTCGGCGGCGTGGGGGTCCCCGCCAGCGCCGGAGCCCGTGTCGTCGACGGTCACGCCTGCTGCCCTTCCGATCTGCCGCGGTCAGGTATCGACCGGGCTCAACTCTACGGCAGGTGTGCGCCAGCTCACTCCGTTGGGTTCGGCGGGGGGGTGGTGGTCGGTGCCGGTGGTCTGGGGCGGGGTTGCTGCGGGGGCTCTCCGTTGTCGGCCGCGGGGCCGTCGTGGCCGGTCGCGCAGTTCCCCGCGCCCCTGGGGAGCTGCGGTCGGGTCTGCCGTGCGGCGCCCGATCTTCTCCTTGCGTCTTCGCCGTCGTCGGCCGCGGGGCCGTCGTGGCCCCTCGCGCAGTTCCCCGCGCCCCCAGGGAGCTGCGGTCGGGCATGCCGTGCGGCGCCGGAGCTCCTCCTTGCGTCTTCGCCGTCGTCGGCCGCGGGGCCGTCGTGGCTCCTCGCGCAGTTCCCCGCGCCCCTGGGGAGCTGCAGCCGGGCATGCCGTGCGGCGCCGGAGCTGCCCCTTGCGTCTTCGCCGTCGTCGGCTGCGGGGCCGTCGTGGCTCGTCGCGCAGTTCCCCGCGCCCCTGAGGGAGCTGCAGTCGGGCCTGTCGTGTGGCGCCGGAGCTGTCCCTTGCGGGGGCGGGCGGTCAGGCTGGGCGTAGGTGGATGATGTCTCCCGCGCCCACCGGCTCCTGTACTCCCCGTTCCGTGGCGATGATCAGGCGGCCGTCGCCGTCCAGGGCCACGGCCTCGCCCACCACCGACCGGTCGCCGGGCAGCTCGGCTCGGACCACGCGGCCGAGGGTGGCGCAGCCGGCCGTGTAGGTCTCCTGGAGGCCGCTCGCCGAGGGGTCGCCGCCTGCGGCGCGCCAGCGGCCGTACCACTCCTCCAGCGAGCGCAGCACCGCCCGCAGCAGCGGGCCCCGGTCCGTGCCGAGGGCGCCGGCCAGCGCGAGGGAGCCCGCCTGGGGGACGGGGAGTTCGTCGGCCCGCAGGCTGACGTTGATGCCCACGCCGACGACGATGCCGTCCGCCCCGGCCCGCTCGGCGAGGATCCCGCCGGCCTTTCGTTCCTCCCCGCCGACGGTGACCAGCAGGTCGTTCGGCCACTTGAGCGCCGTGTCGACGCCCGCGGACCGGGACAGCCCGGTCGCCACCGCGACGCCCGTCAGCAGCGGCAGCCACCCCCAGCGGGCCACCGGCACCTCGGCCGGCTTGAGCAGGACGGAGAAGAACAGACCCGAGCGCGGCGGAGCCGTCCAGCGGCGGTCCAGCCGGCCCCTCCCGGCCGTCTGCTCCTCCGCCACCAGCACCGCACCCTCGCCGGCCTTCCCGGCGGCGGCCAGCCCGGCGAGGTCGGAGTTGGTGGAACCGGTCCGCCGCACCACGTCGATGTCGCGGTACAGGCCCTCCTCCCGGACCAGGGCGCGCCGCAGTGCCGCGGCGTTCAGGGGCGGACGGTCCAGGTCGGACCAGCGGCTGTCGTCTGATGGTTTGTGCGGCGTCATGCAAGCCACCCTAGGTGTGGTAAACGACGCACTGCTGATCCGTAGGGCCGCCACTACTCTACGGATGAGTAACCGTCCCCCCTTTTGAGCAGGCAGGGAGCCGCATCCCGATGTCCGAGCCGGAAGAGATCGACATTCACACGACCGCGGGCAAGCTGGCGGATCTCCAGCGCCGCATCCACGAGGCGACGCACGCCGGCTCGGAACGCGCCGTCGAGAAGCAGCACGCCAAGGGCAAGCTGACGGCCCGTGAGCGGATCGAACTGCTGCTGGACGACGGCTCGTTCGTCGAGCTGGACGAGTTCGCCCGGCACCGCTCCACCCACTTCGGGCTGGAGCAGAACCGACCGTACGGGGACGGCGTCGTCACCGGCTACGGCACCGTGGACGGCCGCCCGGTCGCCGTGTTCTCCCAGGACTTCACCGTCTTCGGCGGGGCGCTGGGCGAGGTCTACGGGCAGAAGATCGTCAAGGTCATGGACTTCGCCCTGAAGACGGGCTGCCCGGTCATCGGGATCAACGACTCCGGTGGCGCCCGCATCCAGGAGGGTGTGGCCTCGCTGGGCGCGTACGGGGAGATCTTCCGCCGCAACACCCATGCCAGCGGTGTCATCCCGCAGATCTCGCTGGTCGTGGGCCCGTGCGCGGGCGGCGCGGTCTACTCGCCCGCCATCACCGACTTCACGGTCATGGTCGACCAGACCTCGCACATGTTCATCACCGGTCCGGACGTCATCAAGACCGTCACCGGCGAGGACGTCGGCTTCGAGGAGCTGGGCGGCGCCCGCACCCACAACACCGCCTCCGGCGTGGCCCACCACATGGCCGGCGACGAGAAGGACGCCATCGAGTACGTCAAGCAGCTGCTGTCGTACCTGCCGTCCAACAACCTCTCCGAGCCGCCGGTCTTCCCTGAGGAGGCGGACCTCGCCGTCAACGACGAGGACCGGGAGCTGGACACCGTCGTACCGGACAGCGCCAACCAGCCGTACGACATGCACACGGTGATCGAGCACGTCCTGGACGACGCCGAGTTCTTCGAGACGCAGGCCCTGTTCGCGCCGAACATCCTCACCGGGTTCGGCCGGGTCGAGGGCCACCCGGTGGGCGTGGTCGCCAACCAGCCGTTGCAGTTCGCCGGCTGCCTCGACATCACGGCGAGCGAGAAGGCCGCCCGCTTCGTGCGGACCTGCGACGCCTTCAACATCCCGGTGCTGACCTTCGTGGACGTCCCCGGCTTCCTGCCCGGCGTCGACCAGGAGCACGACGGCATCATCCGGCGCGGCGCCAAGCTGATCTACGCCTACGCCGAGGCCACCGTCCCGCTGATCACCGTCATCACCCGCAAGGCCTTCGGCGGCGCCTACGACGTCATGGGCTCCAAGCACCTGGGCGCCGACCTCAACCTGGCGTGGCCCACCGCGCAGATCGCCGTCATGGGTGCCCAGGGCGCGGTGAACATCCTGCACCGCCGCACCATCGCCGCGGCGGGCGACGACACCGAGGCGGTCCGCGCCCGCCTCATCCAGGAGTACGAGGACACCCTCCTCAACCCCTACGTCGCGGCCGAGCGCGGTTACGTCGACGCCGTGATCATGCCGTCCGACACCCGCGCCCACATCGTGCGCGGCCTGCGTCAGCTGCGCACCAAGCGGGAATCCCTGCCCCCGAAGAAGCACGGCAACATCCCCCTCTAAGGAGCAGTCGTGATCAAGGTCGTACGAGGCAATCCGACCCCGGAGGAGCTGGCCGCCGCCCTGGCGGTGGTCCGCGCCCGCGCCGCGGCGGCAGCGGCCACGCCGTCCGGCGCGGAAGGCCCGAGGGACGCGTGGTCCGACCCGTCGCGGATCGCGGCGGCCCGGGTCCCCCGGCCGGGTCCGGTGTCCTGGACCCGCACGTACTGGCCGAGCTGACCCCGGCACAGCTCGGGGTGCCAACTTGAGTACGCCTACTCAGGCGCCCGGCGCCGCCCGGCCGCACGCTGGATGAATGCTCTGGTCGGACCCCGAGGACGAGCCGCCGAAGGACCTGCGCGACGCGCAGGGCATGCTTCGGCGGCTCGGCTTCGTCATGGCCCTCGCCATGATCCTGGCCATGCTCGTGATCGGTCTGAGGTAGCGCGGCGACGCGGCTAGTCTGACGGCATGACCGCGAAGCCGCACCGCCGCCTGATCCTCGCCTCCCAGTCCCCCGCCCGCCTGGGCCTCCTGAGGCAGGCCGGTCTCTCACCGGAGGTGATCGTCAGCGGTGTCGACGAGGACGCCGTCACCGCGCCCACCCCGGCGGAGCTGGCGCTCGCCCTGGCCGAGGCGAAGGCGTCGGTCGTGGCGGCGCGGCCGGAGGTGCAGGGCGCCCTGGTGATCGGCTGCGACTCGGTGCTGGAGCTGGACGGCCGGGCGCTCGGCAAGCCGGCCGACGCCGAGGAGGCCACCGCCCGCTGGAAGTCCATGCGCGGGCGGGCCGGAGTGCTCCAGACGGGCCACTGCGTGTGGGACACGGCCGCCAAGCGGTACGTGTCGGCGACCGCCTCCACCGTCGTCCGGTTCGGCGAGCCCAGCGACGAGGAGGTGGCCGCCTACGTGGCCTCCGGGGAGCCGCTGCACGTGGCCGGCGCGTTCACCCTGGACGGCCGTTCGGCGCCGTTCATCGAGGGCATCGACGGCGACCACGGCAACGTCATCGGCATCAGCCTGCCCCTGGTCCGCCGGCTCCTCGCGGAACTGGGCGTGGGCATCACGGAGTTGTGGTCGCCGGAGCGGTGACCCGGTCGGGGACGGAAGGGGCGGAGGGGGCGGAGGGGACGGAGTCCTGGGGCTCCTCGTCGCCGTCCTGCGGCTCGTCCGTACGGCTCGCCGGCGCGCCCGCACCGGCGGGGGCCGCGCCCGGCTCAGGCCGCGCGGCCGGTCCCCCGCCCTGCTCGGGCGGCCCGTCGACGGCCGCCGGGCCCTGCGGGCCACCCGTACGGTCGTACGTCATCAGCAGCAGCACGATCAGCCCGAGTACGACCACCATGAACAGGAACGCCGGCCAGCCGACCAGTCCCCAGGCGAACGCGCCGAGCAGGCCGTGCACCACGGCCGCGCTGATCAGCAGGACGCGGCCGAGGCCGGCCGGGGCGCGGTCGCGTACCGCGACGAGCAGGGCCACCAGGGCGCACAGGGCGAAGTAGAGCCCGAAGACCACTCCCGCGATCTTCGAGGACATCGCCATGACGTCCGGGTCGAGGCCGGCCAGGGACATGTCCTGCCGGTCGACGACCACTCCGAGGAACCAGTTCAGCGCGGCGATGAGGACGGCCTCCGCCAGGAGGACGACCGCCACGATCCATGCCACCGGTCTGCGCACCACCGGGCCCCACCCACTCTCACACCGACGGCCTGTTACCTCGGGTTCGTTCCGGACAGCGCGAACGCTACTAACGGGTAAACCGAGGGACAAGGGTTCGGGCGGCGGCAAAGAATCATTGGGCCATTCGTAGGGACTCCACAAAGAAACAGAGTGGGCCGCAGCACGCCCTCACAGAGACCTTGGCCACATGACAGGGCTAGGGTTTCCCGAAGGAGTCCTGCGTACCGAGGTGCGACAAGGGATTTCACGGGTCGAGCGAGCCTCGAATCACGCTCCGTGTGGGCAAGCTCACCATTGGGGACGGGTCGAAGTGCCGTGTCGGCAGTCCCTAAACTCGGCTTGTTTCAAGGAGGGAGCCTCAATCGTGCGCAAGGTGCTCATCGCCAACCGTGGCGAAATCGCTGTCCGCGTGGCCCGGGCCTGCCGGGACGCCGGGATCGCGAGCGTGGCCGTCTACGCGGACCCGGACCGGGACGCTCTGCATGTCCGCGCCGCGGATGAGGCGTTCGCCCTGGGCGGTGACACCCCGGCCACCAGCTATCTGGTCATCGAAAAGATCCTGAACGCGGCGCGCGAGTCCGGGGCCGACGCCGTCCATCCGGGCTACGGCTTCCTCTCGGAGAACGCCGAGTTCGCGCAGGCGGTCCTGGACGCGGGCCTGATCTGGATCGGCCCGCCGCCGCAGGCCATCCGCGACCTGGGTGACAAGGTCGCCGCCCGGCACATCGCCCAGCGTGCCGGCGCGCCGCTGGTCGCCGGCACGCCCGACCCGGTGAGCGGCGCCGAGGAGGTCGTGGCCTTCGCCCGCGAGCACGGCCTGCCGATCGCCATCAAGGCCGCCTTCGGTGGCGGCGGCCGCGGCCTGAAGGTCGCCCGGACCCTGGAAGAGGTGCCGGAGCTCTACGATTCGGCGGTGCGCGAGGCGGTCGCCGCCTTCGGCCGCGGCGAGTGCTTCGTGGAGCGCTACCTGGACCGTCCGCGGCACGTGGAGACCCAGTGCCTGGCCGACAAGCACGGCAACGTGGTCGTCGTCTCCACCCGTGACTGCTCCCTCCAGCGCCGGCACCAGAAGCTGGTGGAGGAGGCCCCGGCGCCGTTCCTGTCCGAGGAGCAGGTCGCCGAGCTGTACCGCGCCTCGAAGGCCATCCTGAAGGAGGCCCGCTACGAGGGCGCGGGCACCTGCGAGTTCCTGGTCGGCCAGGACGGCACGATCTCGTTCCTCGAGGTCAACACCCGTCTGCAGGTGGAGCACCCGGTGACCGAGGAGGTCGCCGGCATCGACCTGGTCCGCGAGATGTTCCGCATCGCCGACGGCGAGGAGCTGGGGTACGACGACCCGGTGCTGCGCGGACACTCGTTCGAGTTCCGGATCAACGGCGAGGACCCGGGCCGCAACTTCCTCCCGGCCCCCGGTACGGTCACCCGCTTCGACGCGCCGTCCGGTCCCGGTGTCCGCCTGGACGCGGGCGTGGAGGCCGGCAGCGTGATCGGCCCGGCGTGGGACTCGCTGCTGGCCAAGCTGATCGTGACGGGCCGTACCCGCAAGGAGGCCCTGGAGCGGGCCGCCCGCGCGCTGGACGAGTTCCAGGTCGAGGGCATGGCGACGGCGATCCCCTTCCACCGCGTGGTGGTACGGGACCCGGCGTTCGCTCCGGAACTGACCGGCTCGGCCGACCCCTTCACGGTCCACACCCGCTGGATCGAGACGGAGTTCGTCAACGAGATCAAGCCGTTCGCCGCTCCGGCCGACGCCGAGGCGGACGAGGAGCTGGGCCGCGAGACGGTGGTCGTCGAGGTCGGCGGCAAGCGCCTGGAGGTCTCCCTGCCGTCGTCGCTGGGCATGAGCCTGGCGCGCACGGGCCTGGCCGCGGGCGCCAAGCCCAAGCGCCGCGCGGCGAAGAAGTCCGGTCCGGTCGCCTCCGGTGACACCCTCGCCTCGCCCATGCAGGGCACGATCGTCAAGATCGCCGTCGAGGAGGGCCAGGAGGTCCAGGAGGGCGACCTGGTCGTCGTCCTGGAGGCCATGAAGATGGAGCAGCCCCTCAACGCCCACAAGGCGGGCACCATCAAGGGCCTGAGCGCCGAGGTCGGCGCCTCCGTCACCTCGGGCGCCGCGATCTGCGAGATCAAGGACTGACCCTGCCCCACCATCCCCAGCCACGCCCGGCGGCCACGCTCCACGGCCCGCCGGGCGTGGCGTTTGCGGAGCCGTACGGGGTGGGGCCGTAGGGGGTTGGGCCGTACGGGGTGCGGCCGATCGGCGGAAGGATTCACCGTCGGGTGGGTGATGTGGCCGGGAGTTCTGGAGGTCGGGAGAGCCAGGGGGCGCTCCGGGGCCGCCGGCCGGGCGGACGGCCGTACACGACCCCGGCGCTCGCCTCCCCGGCGCACCCCTCGCCTCCCCCGTCGTACCGCCCGCTGTGGCGCGTCAGCGAACGGGCGGCGGCCGACGGCACCGGAAACGGCACCGGCGGCCCGCGGGGCGGTGCCTCATCCGCCCCGCGCCCACGCCACCGTCGCCGGCGTCACGGCGGTCACCGGCGGCGCAGGTCGGCGACGCGGCCGCGGTCGGGGGACGCCGGGTCGCCGAGGCCGGTGGTGGAGCGCAGCGGGGAGGAGCCGGGTACGTGCCCCCGGCGCGGTCCCGGCAGGGGAGCGCGGCGGCCCGCCGGGACCTGGTCACCCCCCGGGCTTCCGCTCGCCCCCGCGACGGCGATCTGCACCCCCTGGTCGGCGAGCGCCTGCAACTCCGTGGCGGCCCGGTCGTCGTGGGCGGGCGGCTCGTCGGTGACCAGCCGGGTGATGAGGTCCGTCGGCACGGTCTGGAACATCGTGTCCGTGCCGAGCTTGGTGTGGTCGGCGAGGACGACGACCTCCGCGGCGGCCTGGACGAGGGCCCGGTCGACGGATGCCGAGAGCATGTTGGAGGTGGACAGCCCGCGTTCGGCCGTCAGACCGCTCCCGGAGAGGAAGGCCTTCGACACCCGCAGGCCCTGCAGGGACTGCTCGGCGCCGGAGCCCACGAGGGCGTAGTTGGAGCCGCGCAGGGTGCCCCCGGTCATCACGACCTCCACCCGGTTGGCATGGGCCAGCGCCTGGGCGACCAGGAGGGAGTTGGTGACGACCGTGAGCCCCGGCACACGCGCGAGGCGGCGGGCCAGTTCCTGCGTGGTCGTACCGGCCCCGACCACGATCGCCTCGCCTTCTTCGACGAGGCCCGCGGCGAGGTCGGCGATGGCCGTCTTCTCGGCGGTCGCGAGATGCGATTTCTGCGGGAAGCCGGACTCCCGCGTGAAACCGCCCGGCAGTACCGCACCGCCGTGCCGGCGGTCGAGGAGTCCTTCTGCCTCCAGTGCGCGCACGTCCCGCCGTACGGTCACTTCGGAGGTCTGGACGACGCGGGCGAGTTCACGGAGCGACACCGCACCGTTCGCTCGCACCATTTCGAGGATCAATTGGCGACGTTCAGCAGCGAACACGAAACTGACAGTAACCCCAGCGACCGTCTGCTTTCAGCAGTTTGCGCCGAATAACAGAAGTTGTTCGCATGACAGGGCGGGAGGTGGTATAGCACCTACCCGCCCCGACTATGCCGCCCGCACTCGCGGCAACTCCCCGTGACCAGCGGGAAGTCGGCCGGTCACGTCAGCCCTCCGCACTCGCCTTGCGGTTGTGCAGCTGCCGGGCCACCTCCGCGATCGACCCCGAAAGGGAGGGGTACACCGTGAACGCGTTCGCGATCTGTTCGACCGTCAGATTGTTGTCGACGGCGATCGAGATGGGGTGGATCAGTTCCGAGGCGCGGGGCGCCACGACGACACCCCCGACGACGATCCCCGTACCGGGCCGGCAGAAGATCTTCACGAAGCCGTCCCGGATGCCCTGCATCTTGGCGCGCGGGTTGCGCAGCAGCGGGAGCTTGACGGCCTTCGCGTCGATCTTGCCCGCGTCGACGTCCGCCTGCGTGTAGCCGACCGTCGCGATCTCGGGGTCGGTGAAGACGTTCGAGGAGACCGCCTTCAGGTTCAGCGGGGCCACCGCGTCGCCCAGGAAGTGGTACATGGCGATACGTCCCTGCATGGCGGCGACGGACGCGAGGGCGAAGACACCGGTCACGTCACCGGCCGCGTAGACACCGGGCGCGGTCGTCCGCGAAACCTTGTCGGTCCAGATGTGCCCGGACTCGCGCAGCTTGACGCCGGCCTCCTCCAGGCCCAGGCCCGCGCTGTTGGGGATGGCGCCGACGGCCATCAGGCAGTGCGAGCCGCTGATGACCCGGCCGTCGGCCAGCGTCACCTCGACCCGGTCGCCGACGCGCTTGGCGGACTGCGCGCGGGAGCGGGCCATGACGTTCATGCCACGGCGGCGGAAGACGTCCTCCAGGACGGCGGCGGCGTCCGGGTCCTCGCCGGGCAGCACGCGGTCGCGGGAGGAGACCAGGGTGACCTTGGATCCGAGGGCCTGGTAGGCGCCGGCGAACTCGGCGCCGGTGACGCCCGAGCCGACCACGATCAGCTCGTCCGGCAGCTCGGTGAGGTCGTAGACCTGGGTCCAGTTGAGGATGCGCTCGCCGTCGGGCTGGGCGTCGGGCAGCTCGCGCGGGTGGCCGCCGGGGGCGATGAGGACGGCGTCGGCGGTGAGGGTCTCCTCGGTCCCGTCGGCGGCGGTCACGATGACCTTCCGGGACCCGTCCAGGGCCTGCATGCCGTCCAGCCGGCCGCGGCCGCGCACGACCCGGGCGCCGGCCCGGGTGACGGAGGCGGTGATGTCGTGCGACTGGGCGAGCGCGAGCCGCTTCACCCGGCGGTTGACCTTGCCGAGGTCGACGCCGACCACCCGGGCCGCCTGCTCCAGCGGCGGGGTGTCGTCGGCGACGATGATGCCGAGTTCCTCGTACGACGAGTCGAAGGTCGTCATGACCTCGGCCGTAGCGATAAGGGTCTTCGACGGCACGCAGTCGGTCAGTACCGACGCTCCGCCCAGACCGTCGCAGTCCGCGACGGTCACCTCCGCGCCGAGCTGGGCGGCCACCAGGGCCGCCTCGTATCCGCCGGGTCCGCCACCGATGATCACGATCCGAGTCACGTACTCCATTGTCCCGCACGCCTCAAGGTGCTACTGCCCGGGGGCGCCACCGGGTCACTCCCGGGGCGGCCGGGACGTGCGGTGCGCCTGCCGTACCCTCGGTGCATGTCGCTCTATGCCGCGTACGCCGGCAACCTCGACGCGCGCCTGATGTCCCGCCGCGCCCCGCACTCCCCGCTGCGCGCCACCGGGTGGCTGAACGGCTGGCGGCTGACCTTCGGCGGGGAGCAGCTCGGCTGGGAGGGCGCGCTGGCGACGATCGTCGAGGACCCGCTGGCGCAGGTCTTCGTCGGCCTGTACGACATCGCCCCCATGGACGAGGAGTCGCTCGACCGGTGGGAGGGCGTGGGGATGGAGATCTACCGCCGGGTACGCGTGCGCGTGCACACGCTGGACGGCGAGGAGTCGGCCTGGGCGTACGTGCTGAACGCGTACGAGGGCGGGCTGCCGTCGGCGCGGTACCTGGGCGAGGTCGCCGACGCGGCGGAGTCGGCGGGGGCGCCGCACGACTATGTGATGGAACTCCGCAAGCGCCCCTGCTGAAGCCCGCCCCTCGCCTTTCCTCCCTCTTTGCCCCACCTTTGTGGATTCCGACAAAGCAACGAACCGAAACCCGTGGGCTCTGTCATCTACGCGCGTAGGCGAAGAGCGGTTACCCTCATCGGCGTGAACGCATCTCTTCTTCCGGACGACATCCAGGGCGACCCCTACGCCGCCGCCGACGCCGCCGCCGCGCGCCTGCGCGAACTCACCGGCGCCGAGACCCACGACGTCGCCCTCGTGATGGGCTCCGGCTGGGCTCCGGCCGTCGACGCCCTGGGCGCGCCCGACGCCGAGTTCCAGGTCACCGAGCTGCCCGGCTTCCCGCCGCCGGCCGTCGAGGGCCATGGCGGAAAGGTCCGCTCGTACTCCTTCGGTGACAAGCGCGCCCTGGTCTTCCTGGGCCGCACCCACTACTACGAGGGCCGCGGCGTCGCCGCCGTCGCCCACGGTGTGCGCACCGCCGTGGCGGCAGGCTGCAAGACCATCGTCCTGACCAACGGCTGCGGCGGCCTGCGCGAGGGCATGCGCCCCGGCCAGCCGGTCCTGATCAGCGACCACATCAACCTCACCGCGACCTCCCCGATCGTCGGCGCCAACTTCGTCGACCTGACGGACCTGTACTCGCCGCGCCTGCGCGCCCTGTGCAAGGAGATCGACTCCACGCTGGAGGAGGGCGTCTACGCCCAGTTCCCCGGCCCGCACTACGAGACCCCGGCCGAGATCCGCATGGCCCGCGTCATCGGCGCGGACCTCGTCGGCATGTCCACGGTCCTGGAGGCCATCGCCGCCCGCGAGGCCGGCGCCGAGGTCCTCGGCATCTCCCTGGTCACCAACCTGGCCGCGGGCATGACCGGCGAACCCCTCAACCACGAGGAGGTCCTCCAGGCCGGCCGCGACTCCGCCACCCGCATGGGCGAGCTCCTGGCGCAGGTGCTGGGCCGCATCTGAGGCACGCTTCGCTGCCCTGACCGAGCGGGACGCGGCGCGCTGCCCGGACTGAGCGGGACGCGGTGCCGTGCCCTGGCTGAGCGGGGCACGGTGCGGCGGTCGAGCCGAGCCGGGGGCGGTGCTGCGGTCCGGCTGGACCCGGGGCGGTACCGCGGCTGGCCTGACCGGCCGCGGGTCGTGGTCCGGCCGAGTGCGGCGCGGTGCTGCGGTCCGGCTGGACCCGGGGCGGTACCGCGGCTGGGCCGAGCGGCCGCGGGTCGTGGTCCGGCCGACTGCGGCGCGGTACTGCGTCCGGCTGGGCCGGGAGCGGTCTTGCCGGCTCCGCCGAACCCAAGCGGGGCTCGGTCGGGCGGGGGCCGCAGGGATGCTGAGCGGGCGTGCCGGATCGCGGTCGTTCGTCCTCCAGCCGAGGGAGTCGGGTGGGTGGGCACATGGGGGTCGGGGGCTGAGTCCCCGGCCGGAGCAGGCAGAACACAGGAGAGGTTGATCCCAAGGTGCACGACGATCTCATCGCCCGGGCCGAGGCCTGGCTCGCCGAGGACCCGGACCCGGAGACGCGCGACGAACTGGCCAAGCTGATCGAGGCCGGTGACACGGCAGAGCTGTCGGCCCGCTTCAGCGGCACCCTCCAGTTCGGCACCGCCGGCCTGCGGGGCGAACTCGGCGCGGGCCCCCAGCGCATGAACCGCAGTGTGGTCATCCGCGCCGCCGCCGGCCTCGCCGCGTACCTGAGGAAGCAGGGCCACACCGACGGACTCGTCGTCATCGGCTACGACGCCCGCCACAAGTCCGCCGACTTCGCCCGCGACACCGCCGCCGTCATGACCGGTGCCGGCCTGCGCGCCGCCGTGCTCCCCCGCCCGCTGCCCACCCCCGTGCTGGCGTTCGCGATAAGGCACCTCGGCGCGGTCGCGGGCGTGGAGGTCACCGCCAGCCACAACCCGCCCCGGGACAACGGCTACAAGGTCTACCTCGGCGACGGCTCCCAGATCGTGCCGCCCGCCGACGCGGAGATCGCCGCCGAGATCGACGCGATCGCCTCCCTGCACGACGTACCCCGTCCGGACGCCGGCTGGGAGACCCTGGACGACGCGGTCCTGGACGCCTATCTGGCCCGTACCGACGCCGTACTCGCCGCCGGCTCCCCCCGTACCGCCCGCACGGTCTACACCGCCATGCACGGCGTCGGCAAGGACGTCCTGCTGGCCGCCTTCGCCCGGGCCGGCTTCCCCGAGCCGGTGCTGGTCGCCGAGCAGGCCGAACCGGACCCGGACTTCCCGACGGTCGCCTTCCCGAACCCGGAGGAGCCGGGCGCGATGGACCTGTCGTTCGCGCGGGCCCGTACCACCGGCCCGGACCTCGTCATCGCCAACGACCCGGACGCCGACCGCTGTGCCGTGGCCGTCAAGGACGGCGGGGAGTGGCGGATGCTGCGCGGCGACGAGGTCGGCGCGCTGCTCGCCGCCCACCTGGTCCGGCGCGGCGCCCGGGGCACCTTCGCCGAGTCGATCGTCTCCTCCTCCCTGCTCGGCCGGATCGCCGGGAAGGCGGGGCTGCCGTACGAGGAGACGCTGACCGGCTTCAAGTGGATCGCCCGCGTCGACGGCCTGCGCTACGGCTACGAGGAGGCCCTCGGCTACTGCGTGGACCCGGAGGGCGTGCGCGACAAGGACGGCATCACCGCCGCGCTGCTGATCACCGAGCTGGCGTCGGTCCTGAAGGAGGAGGGCCGTACCCTCCTCGACCTGCTCGACGACCTCGCCGTGGAGCACGGCCTGCACGCCACCGACCAGCTGTCGGTCCGCGTCCAGGACCTCTCGCTGATCGGGGACGCGATGCGCCGGCTGCGCGAGCAGCCGCCGGCCGAGCTGGCCGGCCTGCCCGTCCTCCGGGCCGAGGACCTGACCCGGGGCACGGAGACGCTGCCGCCCACGGACGGCCTGCGCTACACCCTCGACGGGGCCCGGGTCATCGTCCGCCCCAGCGGCACCGAGCCCAAGCTGAAGTGCTACCTGGAGGTCGTCGTACCGGTCGACTCCCACGCCGGCCTCCCGGCCGCCCGCGCCCGCGCGACCGCCCTGCTGACGGCCGTCAAGCGCGACCTGTCGGCAGCCGCAGGCATCTGAGGCCCCCACCCCCGCCGGGCGCCCCAGCACAGGGGCACCCGGCGGCGAACCCCCAGGGCTTCCGGCGGCACGACGCGGGGGACGACCAGCGGCCCCGCGCCACCGAGAACCGAGCGAAGACCCCCGGGACCGCCGGAGCCCCGCGAACCCCGCGAACCCCGGAGGGTGCGGTCCCTCAGCCCATCCCCACCAGGATCGCCAACAGCACCGCCCCGGCCACCGCCGGTGCCGCCACCTCGTACGCCCAGCGCACGCTGACCTCGCCCTGGGCCGGCTCGGCCTCGCCGTGGCGTTCCAGCAGTTCCCGCAGTTCGTCCATGACCTGGTCGGTCTCCGCGCGGGTCGGCCCGGTGTCCGGCCCGCGCAGGCCGAAGCCGCCGAGGCCGAGGCCACCGGGGCCGAGCGCCGTGCCCCGGTCGCGCGGGGTCGCGCCACGGGCCGCGTCGGCCGCCGCGAGCTGCTGCCGGCGGGCCGCCTTCTTGCGGGCGCGCAGCGAGACGGGGACGGCCCACAGCTGGTACTTGGCGCCGGACCGGGTGACGACCTCGTTGGTGTAGCCGGAGCGCAGGGCGGCGATCTCGCCCCAGGGCAGGGTGACGACCCGGAAGGGGTTGCGCACGCGCAGCCGGTCCTCGCCCGCGAAGACCGCGGGGCGCACCGTGAAGGCGACGACCAGCGGCACGACGAGGATCATCCCGGCCAGCGCCAGCCAGGGCGTCCGGCCGTGGCCCTTGACCAGGGCGTCGAAGCCCAGCCAGAGCACGACCAGGAGCAGCAGCGCGCCGCCCGCCAGCCCGAGGGGCGAGCGGTAGACCCGGTCCTTGGCGGTGGACGCGGGCGGCTGTGACGCGGGTGACGGGTGGTCCGGGGTGGTCATGGCCCGATTCTGCCCGACGCCGCCGCACACGTGACCGGGTGCCCGGCAACCGGCGCTCATCCGTGATGTCGGCGGCCGGGACGAGCAGCGGGGGTGTACAGCCGCTACGCGCGTAGATATGCTCGTCTGGTGACCATGCCCACTACCGCACCCACAGCTCACGTTCTCTCGGACGTCACCGCGTCCGACAGCACGCTGCGCCGCTTCCTCCACGGGCTGCCCGGCGTCGACGCGGTCGGCCTGGAGGCGCGCGCCGCGTCCCTCGGCACCCGTTCCATCAAGACCACCGCGAAGGCGTACGCCATCGACCTCGCCATCTCGATGGTCGACCTGACGACGCTGGAAGGCGCGGACACCCCGAGCAAGGTCCGGGCGCTCGGCGCCAAGGCGGTCCATCCCGACCCGACGGACCGTACGGCCCCCACGACGGCCGCGGTCTGCGTCTACCCCGATATGGTGGCCGCCGCCAAGGAGGCCGTCGCCGGCTCCGGCGTGAAGGTCGCCTCGGTCGCCACCGCCTTCCCGGCCGGCCGTGCCGCGCTCGACGTGAAGCTGGCCGACGTGCGGGACGCCGTCGCCGCCGGCGCCGACGAGATCGACATGGTCATCGACCGGGGCGCGTTCCTCGCCGGCAGGTACCTGAAGGTGTACGACGAGATCGTCGCCGTGAAGGAGGCCTGCGGGACGAGCGCCCGCCTGAAGGTCATCTTCGAGACCGGCGAGCTGTCGACGTACGACAACATCCGCCGCGCCTCCTGGCTCGGCATGCTGGCCGGTGCCGACTTCATCAAGACCTCCACCGGCAAGGTCGCCGTCAACGCGACCCCCGCGAACACCCTGCTGATGCTGGAGGCGGTCCGCGACTTCCGCGCCCAGACCGGCGTCCAGGTCGGGGTGAAGCCGGCCGGCGGCATCCGTACCAGCAAGGACGCGATCAAGTTCCTGGTGCTGGTCAACGAGACCGCGGGCGAGGACTGGCTGGACAACCACTGGTTCCGCTTCGGCGCCTCCTCGCTCCTCAACGACCTGCTGATGCAGCGCCAGAAGCTGGCCACCGGCCGCTACTCCGGTCCCGACTACGTGACGGTGGACTGATCCCCATGGCTTTCGAGTACGCACCCGCCCCCGAGTCCCGCGCGATCGTCGACATCGCGCCCTCCTACGGCCTGTTCATCGACGGCGAGTTCACCGAGGCCGCCGACGGCAAGGTCTTCAAGACCGTCTCGCCGTCCAGCGAGGAGGTCCTGTCCGAGGTCGCCCAGGCGGGCGCCGAGGACGTCGACCGCGCGGTGAAGGCGGCCCGCAGGGCGTTCGAGACGTGGTCGGCGCTGCCCGGCTCCGAGCGCGCCAAGTACCTGTTCCGCATCGCCCGCATCATCCAGGAGCGCAGCCGTGAGCTGGCCGTCCTGGAGACGCTGGACAACGGCAAGCCGATCAGGGAGACGAGGGACGCCGACCTCCCCCTCGTCGCCGCCCACTTCTTCTACTACGCGGGCTGGGCCGACAAGCTCGACCACGCCGGGTTCGGCGCGAACCCGCGGCCCCTCGGCGTCGCCGGCCAGGTCATCCCCTGGAACTTCCCGCTCCTGATGCTGGCGTGGAAGATCGCCCCGGCCCTCGCGACCGGCAACACGGTCGTACTGAAGCCGGCCGAGACCACCCCCCTGTCCGCCCTGTTCTTCGCGGACATCTGCCGCCAGGCCGGCCTGCCGAAGGGTGTCGTCAACATCCTCCCCGGCTACGGCGACGCGGGCGCCGCGCTGGTCGCGCACCCGGACGTGAACAAGGTGGCGTTCACCGGCTCCACGGCCGTCGGCAAGGAGATCGCCCGCACGGTCGCCGGCACGCGCAAGAAGCTCACGCTGGAACTGGGCGGCAAGGGCGCGAACATCGTCTTCGACGACGCTCCCCTCGACCAGGCCGTCGAGGGCATCGTCACCGGCATCTTCTTCAACCAGGGCCAGGTCTGCTGCGCCGGCTCCCGGCTGCTGGTCCAGGAGTCGATCCAGGACGAGCTGCTGGACGCCCTCAAGCGCCGCCTGTCCACGCTGCGCCTCGGCGACCCGCTGGACAAGAACACCGACATCGGCGCGATCAACTCCGCCGAGCAGCTGGCCCGGATCACCGCGCTGGCCGAGAAGGGCGAGGCGGAGGGCGCCGAGCGCTGGTCGCCGGCCTGCGAACTGCCCGCCTCCGGCTACTGGTTCGCCCCGACGCTGTTCACGAACGTCACCCAGGCGCACACCATCGCCCGCGACGAGATCTTCGGCCCGGTGCTGTCGGTCCTCACCTTCCGCACCCCGGATGAGGCGGTCGCCAAGGCGAACAACACCCAGTACGGCCTCTCGGCCGGCATCTGGACCGAGAAGGGCTCGCGCATCCTGGCCGTCGCGAACAAGCTGCGCGCCGGTGTCGTCTGGTCCAACACGTTCAACAAGTTCGACCCGACCTCGCCGTTCGGCGGCTACAAGGAGTCGGGCTTCGGCCGCGAGGGCGGCCGCCACGGCCTGGAGGCGTACCTCGATGTCTGACCGACTGTCTGTCTTCAAGACCTACAAGCTGTACGTCGGCGGGAAGTTCCCGCGTTCGGAGAGCGGCCGGGTGTACGAGGTGACGGACTCCAAGGGCAACTGGCTGGCCAACGCTCCCCTGTCCTCCCGCAAGGACGCCCGGGACGCGGTCGTGGCCGCGCGCAAGGCGTTCGGCGGCTGGTCCGGCGCCACGGCGTACAACCGGGGGCAGGTCCTCTACCGCGTCGCGGAGATGCTGGAGGGCCGGCGCGAGCAGTTCGTGCGCGAGGTGGCCGACGCGGAGGGCCTGTCCAAGTCGAAGGCGGCCGCGGTCGTGGACGCGACCATCGACCGCTGGGTCTGGTACGCGGGCTGGACCGACAAGATCGCCCAGGTGACCGGCGGCGCCAACCCGGTCGCGGGCCCCTACTTCAACCTCTCCTCCCCCGAGCCGACCGGCGTCGTCGCCGTCCTGGCCCCGCGGGAGTCGTCCTTCCTCGGCCTGGCGTCGGTGGTGGCCCCGGTGATCGCCGCCGGTAACACGGCCGTGGTCGTCGCCTCCGAGGGGGCCCCGCTGCCGGCCCTGTCCCTGGGCGAGGTGCTGGCCACCTCCGACGTCCCGGGCGGTGTGGTCAACGTGCTGTCCGGCCGTACGGCGGAACTCGCGGCCCCGCTCGCCGCGCACCAGGACGTCAACGCGATCGATCTCGCGGGCGCGGACGAGGAGCTGGCGAAGGAGCTGGAGATCGCGGCGGCCGACAACCTGAAGCGGGTGCTCCGTCCCCAGGCTGTGGATTACTTCCAGACGCCGGGCATCGAGCGGATGACGGCGTTCCTGGAGACCAAGACGGTCTGGCACCCGACGGGGTCGCTGGGCGCGGGCGGCTCGTCCTACTGACGCCGCCCGGGTGGGGAACTGCGGCGGCCCGCCGGCCACGAGTGCCGTGCCGCGCAGTTCCCCCTGCCGGGGCGCTTTTCAGTGCCCCGCTCCGCCGAGGACCGGGCCGGCCACCGGGACGCTGCCCACGGAGGGCGCCTGGGCCAGCGGGCGGGTCAGCGTCTGGGAGCCGACCGGCTTGAAGTCGGCCAGCTGGGTGCCCACCCCGTTGTCCAGGGGGTCCACGCCCGTGCCCGCGAGCGGGTTGGGCTTGAGGCCGGCGACCGGGCCGGTGACGTAGCCGACGATGCCCGTCGTGGCGCGCAGGCCCGACTGCGGGTCGACGTGACCCACGTCCGTGGGGCGGTAGTTGAGGCCCAGTCCGGGCACCGAGTCGGCGGACGCCGCGGCCGCTCCGGCCCCCAGGGCCGCTCCGGCGACCGCCAGGGTGATCAGGGCGCGCTGCGCGGTGGGGTGCTGGGGAGAGGTGTGTCGGGCCATTGCTGGTGCCACCTTCTGGTGCGCAGGGTAAGAGTGTCGGCACACAGCGTAGTTGAGGTGCGACTCACGCTCAAAAGCCGACCCGCGGGGTCGGCAGGGCGCCCCCGATACGTCAAACTGGTGTTCCGTGAGCATTCATCCTCCGGTCCCCGCCCGTGTCGTGCTGCTGTGCGGCCCCTCGGGCTCGGGCAAGTCACTCGTCGCCGCCCGCTCCGGGCTCCCCGTGCTGCGCCTGGACGACTTCTACAAGGAGGGTGACGACCCGACTCTGCCCCTGGTGCCGGAGAGTTCGGACATCGACTGGGACCACCCGCTGTCGTGGGACGCGGACACCGCGGTCGACGCCATCACCCGCCTGTGCGCGACGGGCTCCACCCCGGTGCCGGTGTACGACCTCGCGCTGAGCGCCCGCACCGGCGAGGAGACGCTGCACATCGGCCGTACCCCGCTGTTCATCGCGGAGGGCATCTTCGCCGCGGAGATCGTCGAGCGCTGCCGGGAGCTGGGTGTGCTGGCGGACGCGCTGTGCCTGGCCCGCGGCCCGCTCACCACCTTCCGGCGGCGCTTCCTGCGCGATCTGAGGGAGGGCCGCAAGTCGGTGCCGTTCCTGCTGCGCCGCGGCTGGCGGCTGATGCGCTCGGAGCGCACGATCGTCGCCCGCCAGGTGTCCCTCGGCGCGCATCCGTGCGACCGGGACGAGGCGCTGGGCCGGCTGGCGGCAGCGGCGGCGGGCCGGCAGGCACGGCAGGAGACGGCGGCGTAACGCCCGTACGCACGACGACGGGCGACGGGCGACGGGCGACGGGCACACGACAACGGGACCGGCGGGCCCCCCGGCCCCACCAGTCCCGTTGTCGCTTTCCCCCGTTCCCCCGAAGGCCCACCCCCCAGTGGTCCCCCGTGTTTCCCCCGTTCCCCCCGGCCTTCAGGCGACCAGCTCGCCGAAGGCGTCCTCCTCGTCACGACCGAAGCTGAGGACCTCGTCCTCGCGCAGCCGGCGCAGCGAACGCCAGATGCTCGACTTCACCGTGCCGACACTGATGCCGAGGATCTCCGCGATCTCCGGGTCCGTGCGGCCCTCGTAGTAGCGCAGGACCAGCATGGTGCGCTGGAGCTCGGGCAGCCGGGCCAGCGCCTGCCACAGGACCGCGCGCAGCTCGGTGCCGCGCATCGCGTCCGTCTCGCCGGGCGTCTCCGGCAGTTCCTCGGTCGGGTACTCGTTGAGCTTGCGGCGCCGCCAGGCGCTGATGTGCAGGTTGGTCATGGTGCGGCGGAGGTATCCCCCGACCGCCGCCTTGTCGCTGATCCGCTCCCACGCCCGGTACGTCGAGAACAGCGCGCTCTGCAGCAGGTCCTCGGCCTCGAAGCGGTCGCCGGTCAGGTGGTAGGCGGTGGCGTACAGGGAGGCGCGGCGCTCCTGGACGTAGGCGGTGAACTCCGCCTCGGTCAGCGAACGACGCTCCCCCGGGTCCTCCCCGTACGCGGCTCCCCCGTGCGTTTCCCCCGTGTGCGCGTCAACCACCGACATGTACGCCGGGTGCTGACGCCCGGTGCCGCGGGCGCACCCCCTGCCTCCCGCGCGCTCGAATCCGCTCGCCCGGGAGGTACCCCCGTCCGCACCGGACTTCTCCGACCCCCGGTGCACGTCGTGCAGACGCGTGACTACGGCGCTGGTGCTGATGCTGTGCAGCGTGTTCATCTCGCGCTCCCCGTCGTGTACTTGGTGGTCCGGTCCTGCCCGGGCCGGTTCGGCACCGCCGCCCTGCCCGTGCCCAAAAGACTGCCGGGGCGACTTCATCGCCGTGTCCGCCGACTGTCACAGACCTGTCACAGGGGCCCGGCCCAGGGTCATCACAGACGGTGCACAGGTGACGGCGGCATGGAGGGCCTGCGCCGGACGGTCGTACGGCGGCCCCTCCATGGGCCAGAATGAGCCCGTGCCTTCCCTGTTGCTGATCGAGGACGACGACGCCATCCGTACGGCCCTGGAGCTCTCCCTGACGCGCCAGGGACACCGGGTGGCCACCGCTGCCAGCGGCGAGGACGGTCTGAAGCTGCTGCGCGAACAGCGGCCGGACCTGATCGTGCTGGACGTGATGCTGCCCGGCATCGACGGGTTCGAGGTGTGCCGGCGCATCCGGCGCACGGACCAGCTGCCGATCATCCTGCTGACCGCGCGCAGCGACGACATCGACGTCGTCGTCGGCCTGGAGTCGGGCGCCGACGACTACGTCGTCAAGCCGGTGCAGGGACGGGTGCTCGACGCCCGGATCCGCGCCGTGCTGCGGCGCGGCGAGCGCGAGTCCACCGACTCGGCGACCTTCGGCAGCCTCGTCATCGACCGGTCGGCGATGACCGTCACGAAGAACGGCGAGGACCTCCAGCTGACCCCGACCGAGCTGCGGCTGCTGCTGGAGCTGAGCCGGCGACCCGGTCAGGCGCTGTCCCGGCAGCAGCTGCTGCGGCTGGTGTGGGAGCACGACTACCTCGGTGACTCGCGCCTGGTCGACGCCTGTGTGCAGCGGCTGCGCGCCAAGGTCGAGGACGTGCCGTCGTCCCCGACGCTGATCCGTACCGTCCGTGGTGTCGGATACCGCCTGGACGCGCCTCAGTGACCGGTACGCGAGGGGGGCTGCGCGGCTGGGCCGCGGGGCGTGGGAGAAGTCTGTCGCGGCTGCGGTTCACCAGCCTCCGGCTGCGCCTGGTGGTGGTGTTCGCGCTGGTCGCGCTCACCGCCGCGGTGTCCGCCTCGGGCATCGCCTACTGGCTCAACCGGGAGGCGGTGCTCACCCGCGCCCAGGACGCGGTACTGCGCGACTTCCGCCAGGAGATGCAGAACCGCGCGGGCGCGCTGCCGGAGCACCCGACCCAGGACCAGTTGCAGCGCGCCGCCGGCCAGATGGCCGCCAGCAGCCAGCGTTTCAGCGTGCTGCTGGTCGCCCAGGACGCCGACGGCAAGACGGTGTACGGCAACTCGGGCGGCATCAACGGCTTCGCGCTGGAGGACGTACCGCGGTCGCTGCGCGCCGCCGTGGCCAAGCGGCAGAAGGTGACCGGCGCCAACAAGGAGCCGTACCACCTGTACTGGCAGCGGGTCGTGGACCACGGCACGCCGTACCTGGTGGCCGGCACGCGCGTGATCGGCGGCGGCCCCACGGGCTACATGGCGAAGTCCCTGGAGCCGGAGGCCAAGGACCTCAACTCGCTGGCCTGGTCGCTGGGCATCGCCACCGGGCTCGCGCTGATCGGGGCCGCGCTGCTCGCGCAGGCCGCCGCCACCACCGTGCTGAAGCCGGTGCACCGGCTGGGGGTGGCCGCGCGACGGCTCGGCGAGGGCAGGCTGGACACCCGGCTGCGGGTGTCCGGCACCGACGAACTCGCCGACCTGTCCCGGACGTTCAACAACGCGGCCGAGGCGCTGGAGCAGCGGGTCGCGGAGATGGCCGCGCGGGACGAGGCGTCCCGCAGGTTCGTCGCCGACATGTCGCACGAGCTGCGGACGCCGCTCACCGCCATCACCGCCGTCACGGAGGTGCTGGAGGAGGAGCTGGAGGCGGAGACCGGGAGCATGGACCCGATGATCGAGCCGGCGGTCCGGCTGGTGGTCAGCGAGACCCGGCGGCTGAACGACCTGGTCGAGAACCTGATGGAGGTCACCCGCTTCGACGCGGGCACCGCCCGCCTGGTCCTGGACGACGTCGACCTCGCCGACCAGATCACCGCCTGCATCGACGCCCGCGCCTGGCTGGACGCGGTCGAACTGGACGCCGAGCGCGGCCTGCACGCCCAGCTGGACCCGCGGCGCCTGGACGTCATCCTCGCCAACCTGATCGGCAACGCCCTCAAGCACGGCGGCTCGCCGGTGCGGGTCTCGGTCCGGGAGACGGACGACTCGATCGAGATCCAGGTCCGCGACCACGGGCCCGGCATCCCGGAGGACGTCCTCCCGCACGTCTTCGACCGCTTCTACAAGGCGAGCGCCTCCCGGCCGCGCTCCGAGGGCAGCGGGCTCGGCCTGTCCATCGCCCTGGAGAACGCCCACATCCACGGCGGCGGGATCACCGCGGCCAACTCCCCGGAGGGCGGAGCGGTGTTCACGCTCCGGCTGCCACGGGACGCCTCACGGCTCACCGAGGACGGCGGGGACGCCCAGGACGGCGGGAACGGCAGGAACGTCATGGACGGCACGGACGGCACGGGAGAGGAGGGGTCATGACGACCGTACGACGAATGCTGGCGCTGCCCCTCCTGGGTGTGCTGCTCACCGGCTGCGGCATCCGGGCCACGGAGGTGCCGACCGACTTCGGGGCGGCGCCCTCCCGGGTGCCCTGCTCGCTGGCCGGGCCCGACGAGTCCGCGCGGTCCGCGCACGGGGTGCCGGTGCAGGTCTTCCTGCTGTGCGGGGCGTCCCTGGTGGCCGTCGACCGGACCGTGGCGGTCCCGGAGGGCACCGCGGACGCCCGGCGCCGGGTGATCGTGGCACAGGGGCTGCTGGACCAGCTCGCCAAGCAGCCGGCGCCCGCCGAGCGCTCCGCGGGCTACACGACGTACGTGCCGGGCGGCCTCGGGGTGGCCGGGCCCCACCCGAAGGACCCCGAGGACACCCTGCGGCTGAGTACGGCGCCCTCACGGCTCACCTCGTACGCACTGGCCCAGCTGGTGTGCACCCTGTCGGACTCGGCGGCGACCGAGGACGACGGCTCGGTCATCCTGGGCGGCCCGGCCCCGGGCCCGCTGCGCCGCTACGAGTGCACGGACGACCTCCGCGACCACCCGGGCAGCACGCGGCCACCGTCCAGCGAGGCGACCACGTAGATTCGGGCGTCGGGGGGCAGCACCGGGGCGACCAGGGTCGGGCGTCGGGGCGGCCGCGGCCCCTGGGGCATCCGGGACGCCCGTGGGCGTCGGGGGGCCGGGAGGCCGAGGGCCGGGAGGCCGGGGACCGGGGCGCCGGGGCGCCGGGGCGCCGGGGCGCCGGGGCGCCGGGGCGCCGGGGCGAAAAGCTTCCGTGGCGGAACCAATCACGTCGGCCCCCGCGTCTAGGGGGTCGTGCAGCGTCAAGGCTCCATCGGCGGCAGCGCCGAGATCCGCGTCCGTGTGACAGGGGGTGTCCTCCTCGTCGCACACCTCGCCCTCGTCGCCTGGCTGATGCTGCGCCCGCTGGACGTCCCCTGGGTCATGCCCCCGAACCTGCGCCCGCTGGCCGGTGTCCGGGCCGACCTGGCGCTGGGCTGGCCGTACGCGGTCAGACCCCTCGGCGAGGGACTCGCGCTGCTCGCGCCGCTGGGCGTGCTGCTGCCGATGGCGCACGGCCGGCTCACCGTCTCCCCGCTGGCGTCCCTGCTCCGTACGGCCGCGGCCGGCGCCCTGGTCTCCCTCGGCATCGCCCTGCTCCAGACCGGCGTACCGGGGCGGGTCGTGGACGTCGACTCGCTGCTGCTGAACACGGCCGGCGTCGTCCTGGCCCACCTGGCCGTCGTACCGGCGGGCCGGGCGCGGCTGCGGCGGCGGGAGGCGCGGGAGCCCGGGGCGGCCGTCACCGTGCAGGAGGAGCCGTCTCAGGGGCGGACCCCGACGATTCCCAGGGTCGGGATCGCCCCTTGGAGTGACGCTTCGTCCGCTTCGTCTCCGTAGTCTGGAAGACAGTCGGGGGGTCCCACCGGGGGCCCGCCACCGGCTCTCGAAACGAGCCGACGACCACGGAGGAGCCGACATGAGCGCCCTTGCCCGCCCCACCCACGGCCGCATGATCGGCGGAGTCTGCGCCGGACTGGCCCGGCGCTTCGGCACCTCGGCCACCACGATGCGGGTGATCTTCCTGGTGTCCTGCCTGCTGCCGGGCCCGCAGTTCGTGCTGTACATAGCGCTGTGGCTGCTGATGCCGTCCGAGGACAAGGCCCGTACGGCCTGGTGACCGCGGGCGCGCACACACCACGGGGGCGCCTCCGGACATGCCGGAGCGCCCCGCGCAGGAAGGCTCGGGTCAGCCGACCGGGACCCCGTTGACCGGCACACCGTGCGTGGGCAGGCCCTTCAGCGGCAGCCCGCCGAGCAGACCGGCGACCGGCTTGGTCGGGCCCTCGGCGACGACGCTCTCGGCGACGGGCCGCGCGGCGGACGCCCCCTTGCCGACCGCCGGCATCGCCGCGGCGACACCGCGCTTGGCCACGGGCTTCAGCGTCTTCACGGCGCCGCTGTCCGGCAGCGCCTCGATGACCTGCGAGGGCGGCAGCGTCCGGGTCACGGTGTCCAGCGTCTGACCGGCGTCCGGGCTGGCCGGAGCCGCGACGGCCGCGCCCGCACCGGCGGCGGCGAAAGCGGCGCCGAGGGCGGCGACACCGAGGGTCTTGGCAGCAGACTGCTTCATGGTGAATGCGTCCTTGTATGCGGAGACGGGAGATCACGAACGATCTGAGCGGTCCACGACCGTAAACATCCCGAGCCACCCGCCGCAAACACCGAAATGCGGACTCTTGGTGAAAGTGCGTCCGCTTTCCGGGCCGGCCCCCGTCGGGCGACTAGGCCTCCGGACCGCCAGAACCGCTGGTAGACGCGGTCTGCCGGAACAGCCATTCGGATTTCAGCTCGGCATATCCGGGCTTGATGACGTCATTGATCATCGCCAGTCGTTCATCGAAAGGAATGAACGCTGATTTCATCGCATTGACGGAGAACCACTGGAGATCGTCGAGCGTGTAGCCGAACGCGTCGACGATGTGCTCGAATTCCCGGCTCATCGTGGTGTGCGACATCAGCCGGTTGTCGGTGTTCACGGTGGCCCGGAAGTGCAGCCGGCGCAGCAGCCCGATGGGGTGCTCGGCGTAGGAGGGCGCGGCCCCGGTCTGGAGGTTGGAGGTGGGGCACAGCTCCAGGGGGATCCGCTTGTCCCGCACGTAGGAGGCGAGCCGGCCGAGGGTGACCGAGCCGTCCTCGCGGACCTCGATGTCGTCGATGATCCGCACGCCGTGGCCGAGCCGGTCGGCGCCGCACCACTGCAGCGCCTGCCAGATGGACGGCAGCCCGAAGGCCTCGCCGGCGTGGATGGTGAAATGGTTGTTCTCGCGCTTGAGGTACTCGAAGGCGTCCAGGTGCCGGGTGGGCGGGTAGCCGGCCTCGGCGCCCGCGATGTCGAAGCCGACCACGCCCGAGTCCCGGTGGCGGTTGGCGAGTTCGGCGATCTCCAGGGAGCGGGCCGCGTGCCGCATGGCGGTCAGCAGGGCGCCGACCCGGATCCGCCGGCCGTTCTCCCGGGCCAGCCGCTCTCCCTGCCGGAACCCCTCGTTGACGGCCTCGACCACCTCTTCCAGGGTCAGACCCCCGTCGAGGTGCTGCTCGGGCGCGTACCGCACCTCGGCGTAGACGACGCCGTCCTCGGCGAGGTCCTCGGCGCACTCCCGGGCGACCCGGACCAGGGCCTCGCGGGTCTGCATGACGCCGACGGTGTGCCGGAAGGTCTCCAGATACCGTTCCAGCGAGCCGGAGTCGGCGGCCTCCTGGAACCAGATCCCCAGCTTGTCCGGGTCGGCCTCGGGAAGCCCGGCGTAGCCGCTCAGGCGGGCGAGATCGATGACGGTGCCCGGGCGGAGCCCGCCGTCGAGATGATCGTGCAGCAGTACCTTGGGCGCCCGGCGGATCTGGTCCGCGGTGGGGGTGGTCCCGGTCGGTGCGGTCTGGCTCGTCATTTCCGCACTCTAACGCCTACGCGCGTAGAGGAGCCGGTGCGCGCGGCGGCCGTTTCCCGGCGCTTTTCCGCCGATACCCAACGGTGACCGGCCGGACGGGTTTCGTACACCGCGCCTTCTGAGACTGTTCTGTCATGGGACAGCAAGCGACGCCGGTCCGAACGGCCAGGCTGGGGAAGGCAGTCGGCCCGGAGCCGACGTCGGTGAGCGGAGCGGTGCTGCTGCTCCCCGGTGGGGAGGAGGTCTCCGCCCGCCGGCCGTCCCCCGTGCGGGCGATGAGCCTGCTGCGCTCCCTGGGCCGCGCCCTGGCGCGCGCGGGCCGGTCCGAGGGGCTGGCCGTGCATCCCGTCCACTACCGCTACCGCGGCTGGAACGGCAGCGAGGCCCATCTCGCGGCGGACGCCGCGTGGGCCGCCGACGAGGTCGTACGACGCTACGGGGACGTTCCGGTCTGCCTGGCCGGAGTCGGCATGGGCGGCCGCGCGGCGCTTAGGTCCGGCGGCCACGAGGCCGTCAACTCCGTCGTGGCCCTCGCCCCCTGGCTGCCGGAGGACGACGTCGCCGCGCCCCCCGAGCCGGTGAGGCACCTCGTGGGCCGCCGCGTGCTGATCGCCCACGGCACGAACGACGAACGGACCGATCCCGAGCTGTCCTTCCGCTTCGCGGCCCGGGCGAAGAAGGCGAACCGGGAGGTGTGCCGGTTCGAAGTGCACTCCGACGGGCACGGTTTGCACGGCTACCGGGACGAAGTGGTTTCCCTGGCCGTGGACTTCGCCATGGGCGCGCTGTTCGGGCACTGCGTGTCCCGCCCGGTGGAGGACGCGCTGGCCGCGCCGCCGCCGATCGGGCTCCGGATGCCGCTGGCCGCGGGGTTCGGCCGGTCGTTGAAGCGGTGAGGCCGAAGGACACCGCGCCCGTTCAGGGCAGCAGGCTCCCCCTTCGCGAGAGCAGGAACCTCTTGAACGCGGCCACCGGGGGCGTGTCCGGGCGGTCGGCCAGCCAGGCCACGCCGATCTCGCGGGCCGCTCTCGGAGCGGTGACCGTCAGCTCCGCCACGCCCGGGCGGGGGACGGTCGGGGGCGGCAGCAGGGCCACCCCGAGACCCGCCGCCACCAGGCCGCGCAGGGTCTCCGCCTCCTCGCCCTCGAAGGCGACGCGGGGCTTGAAGCCGGCCTCGCGGCACAGGTCGTCGGTGATGCGGCGCAGGCCGTAGCCGGGTTCGAGGGTGACGAAGGTTTCCTCGGCCGCCTCGGCCAGGCGGATGCGGCGGCGGGCGGCCAGGCGGTGGTCGGCGGGGACGACCAGGCGGAGTTTCTGCTCGTCGAGGCGGCGGGCGACCAGGTCGGGGGCGTCGGGGACGGGCGAGGTGAGGCAGAGGTCCAGTTCGCCGGCGCGCAGCCGCTCCAGCATCGCCTCGCCGTAGTTCTGGACCAGGCTGAAGCGGACCCGGGGGTGGTCGGCGCGGAAGGCGTGCAGCAGACCGGGCACGGTCTCGGCGCCCATGGTGTGCAGGAAGCCGAAGGCGACCTTGCCGGTGGCCGGGTCGGCGTCCGCGCGGACCTCCTCGGCGGCCCGCTCGACCTCGCCGAGGGCCCGCTCGACGGAGGCGAGGAAGGTCCGGCCGGCGGTGGTCAGGGAGACCGTGCGGCCGTGCCGGGCGAACAGGTCGACGCCCAGGTCACGCTCCAGGCGGGCCATCGCACGCGACAGGGTGGACTGGGGGACGTTCAGCTCCTGCGCGGCCCGGGTGACGTGCTCGGTGCGGGCCACGCCGGCGAAGTACGCGAGCCGCGGGGCGAGCAACAGCGCCATGTCTTCCGTGTCACCGGACGGTGACAGGCGGACCTGTGAGCTCTGCTGATGCGCCATGGGAACGATTATCGCCGTTCCATGCATTGGACGCATGAGAGGGGTCGTCCGTACGGTCGAGGCATGTCTCCCGCCAGTACCGGGGCGTCCACCCGCGTGGGCGCCGTCCCGCCCGTCTCCGCCCCCGACTCCGCGTCCGACTCCGACTCCCGGCTGACCCCGGGCGGCCCCGGCTACCGCCGGATGAGCCTCGCCCTCTTCCTCGCCGGGGTCGCGACCTTCGCCCTGCTCTACTCCACGCAGGCCCTGCTGCCGCTGATCTCCGGGGAGTTCGGGGTCGCGGCGAGCGAGGCCAGCTGGACCGTGGCCGCCGCGACCGGCGGGCTGGCGCTGTTCGTCCTGCCGATGAGCGCCCTGTCGGAGCGGTTCGGCCGCCGTACGGTGATGACCGGCTCGCTGGCCGTCGCCGTCACCGTCGGCATGCTGGTGCCCTTCGCGCCGTCGCTCGGCGCGCTGGTGGTGCTCCGGGCGGTGCAGGGCGCCGCGCTGGCCGGGCTGCCGGCCTCGGCGCAGGCCTACCTGGCCGAGGAGGTCCGGCCGAAGGCGCTGGTCACGGCGATCGGACTGTTCGTGGCCGGCAACAGCGTCGGCGGCATGAGCGGCCGGGTGATCACCGGCTGGGTCGCGCAGGAGTGGGGCTGGCGGGTCTCGGTCGGGGTGATCGGCGCGCTCGCCGTCGTGTGCGCGGTGGCGTTCCGGCTGCTGCTGCCGGCGCCGAGGCACTTCACGGCGGGCTCGCTGCGCCCGCGGGTGCTGCTGGGCACGGTCCGCGGTCACCTCGCCGACCCGCTGCTGCGCCGCCTGTACGCGATCGGCGCGCTGTTCATGACCGTGTTCGGCGGTGTCTACACGGTGATCGGCTACCGGCTGACGTCCGCGCCGTTCGGGCTGCCGCAGGGCATCGTGGGCTCGATCTTCCTGGTCTACCTGGTGGGTACGGTGTCCGCGTCCACGGCGGGCCGGCTGGTGGGCCGGTTCGGCCGCCGGGGCGCGCTGTACCTGGCGGGCGGTACGACGGCGGCGGGGCTGCTGCTGTCCCTGACGGCCGCGCTGCCGCTGGTCCTGCTGGGCCTGGTGCTGATCACGGCGGGCTTCTTCGCCGGGCACGCGGTGGCGTCCTCCGCGGTCAGCAAGACGGCCACACACGGGCGCGCCCAGGCGTCGGCGCTGTACCAGTCCGCGTACTACATCGGCTCCAGCGTCGGCAGCACGGTCGGCGCGCTGGCCTTCCACGCGGACGGCTGGGGCGGCACGGTCGGTGTCGGCCTCCTCGCGATCGCCGGTGTCTTCACCCTCACCGTCCTCGGTTCCCGGGCGGCCCGGGTGGCGGCCCGCAGGGAGCCGGTGGGCGCCCACTGACACCCTCCTGAGCTGCGCCTTCTCCAACTCCGGAGGCCATTGTCAGTGGGCTGCGGTAGCTTCCGGGGTGTCGGCGCGAAGGCGCGCCGGAGGGACGGCCACAGGGGGTGGACGATGGGCGACAGCACGGCGACGGCGGATCTCGACGTCGCACTGGAGAAGCACCGGACCGAGCTGACCGGGTACTGCTACCGGATGCTCGGTTCCTCCTTCGAGGCCGAGGACGCGGTGCAGGACACCCTGGTGCGGGCCTGGCGGAGCTACGACAAGTTCGAGGGCCGTTCCAGCCTGCGCTCGTGGCTGTACCGGATCGCGACGAACGTGTGCCTGGACATGCTGACGGCGGGCAACAAGCGGGCGCGGCCGATGGACCTGACGGAGGCCACCCCGCTCGCCCGGGCGGCGCTCTCCCCGCGCCCGGACAACACCTGGCTGGAGCCGATGCCGGACGCGCGCGTGCTGCCGGCCGTGCAGGACCCTGCGGAGGCGGCGGTGGCCAAGGAGTCGGTCCGGCTCGCGTTCATGGCGGCGCTCCAGCAGCTGCCGCCGAAGCAGCGGGCGGTGCTCATCCTGCGCGAGGTGCTCGCGTGGAAGGCGAGCGAGGTGGCCGAGCTGCTGGGCACCACGGTGGCCTCGGTGAACAGCGCTTTGCAGCGGGCCCGGGCCACGCTCGCGGAGCGCGGGGACGCGGACGCCGCGGGCGCGGTGTCGGACCCGCTGGACGAGGAGCAGCAGAAGCTGCTGGAGCGGTACGTCGCGGCCTTCGAGGGGTACGACATGACGGCGCTGACGGCGCTGCTGCACGAGGACGCCGTCATGACGATGCCGCCGTTCGACCTGTGGCTGCGCGGCACCGGCGACATCACCGGCTTCATGACCACCCTCGGTGCCTCCTGCGCCGGCTCCCGGCTGCTGCCGGTCCAGGCCAACGGCCTGCCGGGGTTCGCGCACTACAAGCCGGATCCGGAGACCGGCGGGTTCACGCCGTGGGCGGTGCAGGTGCTGGAGATCTCAGACGGCCGGATCACCGGTTTCCACTGCTTCCTCGACACCCAGCGGTGGTTCCCGCTGTTCGACCTGCCCCTCCATCTGGAAGCGGAGCCCGACGAGGTCGAGGAAGGCGCCTAGCGCGGGGTCGGTGTCCCGCAGGAGGATCCGCCCACCGGCCCGGCGGGCGGTCAGCTCCAGCCGCGCCAGCAGCTCGACGACCGCCAGCCCCGGCGGTCCGATCCCGCCCACGTCGCACACGACCACCCCGGCCGCACCGCCCTCCAGCAGGGCTCGCACCCGGGCACACAGCCCGGGCACCTCGTCCCGGCGGACGGGCCCGGGCAACACCAGCACGGCGGGGGTCTCGGCATTCACGTGCGGTAGACCGGCGGGGCGGGCGGAACTCATCGCGGGCGCCGGAGATCACATTGACCCGTGCCCCTGCCTCCTCGCAGGGTTGGCGCCATGGCGGGGGTGCTGAGCGGGTTCGCGGTGATCGCGGTCGTCATCGGGGTGGGCTATGTGCTCGGGCGGTGCGGGACGCTCGGCGCGCAGGGCGGGGAGGTGCTGACACGGCTGGCCTTCACGCCGGCCGGGCCCGCGCTGCTGTTCACCACGCTCGCGCGGGCCGACCTGTCGGTCCTCTTCTCCAGCCGGCTGCTGGTGACGGCGCTCAGTACGGCCGTGGTCGCGGGGGTCTTCGTCGCGGCCGGCGCGGTACGGCGGTGGGGGGTGGGCCGGACGACGATCGGCGCGCTGTGCTCGGGGTACGTCAACTCGGGCAACCTCGGCATCCCGATCGCCGCGTACGTGCTGGGCGACGCGTCCCTGGTGGCGCCGGTGCTGCTCTTCCAGGTCGTCCTGGTCACCCCGGTCGCGCTCACCGTGCTGGACCTGTCCGGCACGGGCGGGAAGGGCGCGGTGGGGCGGCGCCTGCTGATCCCGCTGCGGAATCCGGTCGCGGTGGGCTCGCTGTCGGGGGTGCTGGTGTCGGCGGCGGGCTGGCAGCTGCCCGGTCCGCTCCTGAACCCGCTGACCGCGCTCGCCGGCATGTCCGTCCCGGCGGCCCTGCTGGCCTTCGGCATGTCCCTGCACGGCAACCCGGCACCCGGCCGGGGGCGGGACAGCCGGCTGGTGCTGCTGTCCGTCGCGCTGAAGTCGCTGGGTCAGCCGCTGGTCGCCTGGGCGCTGGCCCGGTGCGTGTTCGGCCTGCACGGGCACGCCCTGCTGGACACGGTGGTGACCGCGGCCCTCCCCGGCGCCCAGAACCTCTTCACGTACGCCAGCCGCTACCGCGTCGCCGAGTCCCTGGCCCGCGAGTCGGTGCTGCTGTCGACGGTGGTGTCCGTACCGGTGCTGGTGGGGGTGGCGACGGTGCTGGGGTGAAGCCGGGTCAGTCGACGGGGAACGCGTCGGTGTCCAGGGTGAGGCCGAACGGCTCCGGCAGCTCGACGGGGTCGCCGAACTTGACCGCCTTGAGGACCCGGTAGACATCGCCCTTGGGTTCCCCGTAGAGCGTCGCGGTGGGTCCGCCGGGAGCCCAGCGGTCGACCAGGAGGTACAGCGGGATACCGGCGGTGGCGTAGGCGGCGGGCTTGCTGACGCGGTCGTGGCCGGCGTTGGACTTGGAGGTGACCTCGACGACGAGTTCGGCGAGGGCGGCGGGGATGTGGGAGTCGGACTCGGGGTGTTCCGGCACCGGTGCCACCACCAGGTCCGGGATGAGCATCCCCAGCCGGGACGGCACGGCGAGAGCCAGTGTCTGGAAGATTTCCCAGTCTTCGGGGATCACGGAGTAGAGGCGACGCTGGATACGTTCCGCGATCGCGTTGTGGCGGAACGCGGGAGCAGGTGACACGGTGATGATCCCCTCGATGATCTCCACCTTGCTGCCCTCCGGCCATTCCATCTCCTCCCAGTACCGGACGAGGTCGTCCCAGTTCTGGTCGGAGTCCTGGCTGACGGTGAGTGCGCTCATGGCGGTCTCCTATCGGTGCGTCACCGATCCCAGCATGCCGAACGGGACCGGCGGAGATCCACCGGTCCCGTTCACCCGAATGAGGAAACTGCAGGTCAGGCGATACGTTCCAGCACCACCGGCGACGCCGAGAAGTCCGTGCCGGGGGCCGCGATGTCGTAGGAGCCCGCCACCGCCTGGAGGGCGTAGTCGAAGCGCTCGGGGGTGTCGGTGTGCAGGGTCAGCAGGGGCTGGCCCTCGGTGACCGTGTCGCCCGGCTTGGCGTGCAGCTCGATGCCCGCGCCCGCCTGCACCGGGTCCTCCTTGCGGGCCCGGCCGGCGCCCAGGCGCCAGGCGCCGACGCCGATGCCGTAGGCGTCGAGACGGGTCAGGACGCCGGAGGCCGGGGCCTTGACGACGTGCTGCTCCTTCGCGGTGGGCAGCGGCGCGTCCGGGTCGCCGCCCTGCGCGGCGATCATCCGGCGCCAGACGTCCATCGCCGAGCCGTCGGCGAGGGCCTTCGCCGGGTCGGCATCCTTGACGCCCGCCGCGTCGAGCATCTCGCGGGCCAGGGCGACGGTCAGTTCCACGACGTCCGCGGGGCCGCCGCCGGCCAGGACCTCGACCGACTCGCGGACCTCCAGGGCGTTGCCCGCGGTCAGGCCGAGCGGGGTGGACATGTCGGTGAGCAGCGCGACCGTCTTCACGCCGTGGTCGGTGCCGAGGCCCACCATCGTGGACGCCAGCTCCCGGGCGTCCTCGATGGTCTTCATGAAGGCGCCCGTGCCCACCTTCACGTCCAGCACCAGGGAGCCGGTGCCCTCGGCGATCTTCTTCGACATGATCGAGGAGGCGATCAGGGGGATCGCCTCGACCGTGCCGGTGACGTCCCGCAGGGCGTACAGCTTCTTGTCCGCGGGGGCCAGGCCGTCGCCCGCCGCGCAGATCACCGCGCCCGTGGTGTCCAGCACGTGCAGCATCTCCTCGTTGGAGAGCAGGGCGCGCCAGCCGGGGACCGACTCCAGCTTGTCCAGGGTGCCGCCGGTGTGGCCGAGGCCCCGGCCGGAGAGCTGCGGCACCGCGGCGCCGCAGGCCGCCACCAGGGGCGCGAGCGGCAGGGTGATCTTGTCGCCGACGCCGCCGGTGGAGTGCTTGTCGGCCGTCGGGCGGGACAGCGAGGAGAAGTCCATCCGCTCACCGGAGGCGATCATGGCCGCGGTCCAGCGGGCGATCTCGCGGCGGTTCATGCCGTTCAGCAGGATCGCCATGGCGAGCGCGGACATCTGCTCGTCGGCGACCTCGCCGCGGGTGTACGCGTCGATGACCCAGTCGATCTGCTCGTCGGTCAGCTCGCCGCGGTCCCGCTTGGTGCGGATGACGGAGATGGCGTCCATGGCCATGCTGGGGGCTTCCTTCCGGGAGGTGCGAAGTGTGCGGCCCCCCTGCCGGCGGGGCAGGGGGGCCGTACGGCCTTACGTGGTGAGATGGCCCGGGCCGAAGGCCTGGGGCAGCATCTCGGAGAGCGGCAGGACGCCCGCGGGGGTGTCCAGGAGCAGGTCCGGGCCGCCGAACTCGTAGAGCAGCTGGCGGCAGCGGCCGCACGGGACCAGCAGCGCGCCGGCGCCGTCGACGCAGGTGAAGTGCGTCAGCCGGCCGCCGCCCGTGCGCTGGAGCTGGGAGACCAGACCGCACTCGGCGCACAGCGAGAGGCCGTAGGAGGCGTTCTCGACGTTGCAGCCGGTGACGGTGCGGCCGTCGTCGACCAGGGCGGCCACGCCGACCGGGTAGCCCGAGTAGGGGGCGTAGGCGTGGGACATGGCCTCCCGTGCCTCGGCGCGCAGCGCCTCCCAGTCGAACGTGTCGGTTCCCGCGGTCACTTGCCCTGGCCCTTCCGGTACCGCATGCCGTCCGCCTTCGGCATCCGCAGGCGCTGCGCGGACAGCGACAGCACGAGCAGCGTGACGACGTACGGGGTGGCGCCCACGAAGTCGCTCGGGACCTCGTCGGTGAGCAGGTACCAGACCAGGACCAGCGCGGCCATGACGGCGCTGACCACGCCCTGCACCAGGGCCTTCTTGTACAGCTTCCAGCCGGCCAGCAGCGCGAGCAGCACGACCAGGAGCAGCAGCAGGGCGTGGACCGTGACACCGCCGTTGCGCAGCTGGAGCGCGTCGGAGTAGCCGAACAGGCCCGCGCCCATGGCCAGTCCGCCGGGGCGCCAGTTGCCGAAGATCATCGCGGCGAGGCCGATGTAGCCGCGGCCGCCGGTCTGGCCCTCCAGGTAGGTGTGCGAGGTGACCAGCGCGAGGAACGCGCCGCCGAGGCCGGCGAGGCCGCCGGAGACGGCCACGGCCGCGTACTTGTACCGGTAGACGTTGACGCCGAGGGACTCCGCGGCGACCGGGTTCTCGCCGCAGGAGCGCAGCCGCAGCCCGAAGGGGGTGCGCCACAGCAGCCACCAGCTGCCGGCGAACAGCAGCACGGCCAGGATGGTCACCACGGACAGGTTGGTGATCAGACCGCCGATGATGCCGGCGAGGTCGGAGACCAGGAACCAGTGGTGCTTCTCGATCGAGGCGAGGCCGTCGGAGAGGCCGGGGACGGTGACGTCGGGCAGCGTGTCCGCGGGCGGGGACTGCTTGGGGTTGCCGCCCGCCTCCGCGGCCTTGCCGCCGGCGAAGAACAGCTTGGCCAGGTACTGGGTGGCGCCGAGCGCGAGCAGGTTGACGGCGACACCGGAGACGATGTGGTCGACGCCGAAGGTGACGGTGGCGACGGCGTGCACCAGGCCGCCGACGACGCCGAAGCCGATGCCGCACAGCAGGCCGAGCCAGGGGCTGGTCTGCCAGCCGATCCAGCCGGCGCCGAAGGTGCCGAGGATCATCATGCCTTCGAGGCCGATGTTGACCACGCCGGCCCGCTCGGACCACAGGCCGGCGAGTCCGGCGAGTCCGATCGGCACGGCCAGGCCGAGGGCGGCGGCGACCTGTCCGGCGGAGTCGAGCTGGTTCGCGCCGGTGATGACGCGGACGGCGGCCACGAGCAGCAGCGCACCCGCGACGATCATGAGGATCAGGCCGGGGGAACGGCCGGAGCGCTGGGGCGCGCCCGCCGCCTTGGGGGCCGCCGGCGGCGGCGTGTCGGTCATCGTGGCAGTCATCACGCCACCTCCTGCTTCTTCGTCGGGGCGGCGGCCTGGGCGGCGAGTTCGGCGCCGACGCGCTGCTGCTGGCGCTTGAGGCCGTAGCGGCGTACGACCTCGTAGGCGATGACGACGCACAGCACGATGACGCCCTGGATGACGCCGAGGATTTCCTTGTCGTAGCCCTGGAATTCCAGGTGGTTGGTGGTGCGCTCCAGGAAGCCCCAGAGCAGGGCGCCGAGCGCGATGCCGATCGGGTGGTTGCGGCCGAGCAGCGCGATGGCGATGCCGGTGAAGCCGATGCCGGCCGGGAAGTCGTTGCTGAACTGGTGGCTGTCGTTCAGCAGGGTCGGCATGCCGATCAGGCCGGCCACCGCACCCGAGATGACCATGCTCGTGGCGATCATCTTCTTCACCGAGACACCGCTGGCGCCGGCCGCGCTCTCGGACTGGCCGACGGTGCGCAGGTCGAAGCCGAAGCGGGTGCGGCCGAGGACGAACCAGTAGGCGATGCCGACGATCACCGCGATGACGATGAAGCCCCACAGCTCACCGGCCGGGCCGGTGTCGAAGCTGAAGAAGTACGAGGAGGCCGGCAGCGGCTTGGTGGAGACCAGGGTGCCGGCCTGGTCCAGCTGGCCGAGCTTTCCGGGCTGGAGCAGGTAGGCGATGATCGCGGTGGCGATCGAGTTCAGCATGATGGTCGCGATGACCTCGCTGACGCCCCGGGTCACCTTGAGGATGCCGGCGATGGCCGCCCACAGGGCGCCGGTCGCCATGGCGCAGATGATGATCAGCGGGATGGCGAGCCAGCCGGGCACGGTGAGCGCCCCGCCGAGGACGGCGGCGACGAACGCGGCGAGCCGGTACTGGCCGTCGACACCGATGTTGAACAGGTTCATGCGGAAGCCGACGGCCACCGCGACGCCCGCGAGGTAGTACGTGGTCGCCTTGTTCAGGATGTAGACCTGGCTGTCGCTGGCGAAGCCGTAGGTCACCATGTCGCTGAAGGCGTCGCCGGGGTTCTTGCCGGTCGCGAGGATCACCAGGGTGGTGACGAGGAGCGCGGCGACGACCGCCAGCAGGGGGGCGGCGAGACCGAGGAGCAGCCGCTCCCTGTCGATCCGTGAGGTCAGCTTGTTCATCGCGCGTCGTCCTCTGTGTGCTCCAGGTGGCCGGTGGCCGCACCCGTCATGGCGGAGCCCAGCTCTTCGGGGGTGATCGTGGCGGGGTCGGCGTCGGCGACCAGGCGGCCGCGGTACATCACCCGCAGGGTGTCGGAGAGGCCGATCAGCTCGTCCAGGTCGGCGGAGATCAGCAGCACGGCCAGGCCCTCGCGGCGGGCCTCGCGGATGTAGTCCCAGATGGCCGCCTGCGCGCCGACGTCCACACCGCGGGTGGGGTGGGCGGCGATGAGCAGCTTCGGGTCGTGGCTCATCTCGCGGCCGACGATCAGCTTCTGCTGGTTGCCGCCGGACAGGGAGGCGGCGGTGACGTCGATGCCGGGGGTGCGGACGTCGTAGGCCTCGACGATGCGCTGGGTGTCGGCGCGGGCGGCCTTCAGGTCGAGCAGTGCGCCGCGCGAGTTGGGCTTCTCGGTGACGTGGCCCAGGATGCGGTTCTCCCACAGCGGTGCTTCGAGCAGCAGGCCGTGGCGGTGGCGGTCCTCGGGGATGTAGCCGATGCCGGACTCGCGGCGGGCGCGGGTCGGGGCGTGGGAGATGTCGGCGCCGTCGAGGGTGACGACACCGGCGTCCGGGTGCCGCATGCCCATGATGGCCTCGACCAGCTCGGACTGGCCGTTGCCCTCCACGCCGGCGATGCCGAGGACCTCGCCCTTGTGGATGGTGAAGGAGATCTCGTCCAGGATGATCCGCTCGACGCCGTCGAGGTCGGTCTGCGCCAGGTGCAGGCCGTCCACGGTCAGCATCGCGACGTCCGTGACGGTGGACTCGTGGGTCTCCGGGGTGGGCAGTTCGCTGCCGACCATCAGCTCGGCGAGCTGCTTGGGCGTGGTGCCGCGCGGGTCGACCGTGCCGACGGTGGTGCCGCGCCGGATGACGGTGATCTCGTCGGCGACGGAGAGCACCTCGCCCAGCTTGTGCGAGATGAAGATGACGGTGAGGCCCTCGGCCTTGAGCTCGCGCAGGTTGTCGAAGAGGGCGTCGACCTCCTGCGGCACGAGGACGGCGGTGGGCTCGTCCAGGATGAGGGTCTTGGCGCCGCGGTAGAGGACCTTGAGGATCTCCACGCGCTGGCGGTCGGCGACACCGAGTTCCTCGACCAGCGCGTCGGGCCGTACGCCCAGGCCGTAGGCGTCGGAGATCTCCTTGATCCTGGCGCGTGCCCTGCCCCCGATGCCGTGCAGCTTCTCCGCGCCCAGGACGACGTTCTCCAGGACGGTGAGGTTGTCGGCGAGCATGAAGTGCTGGTGGACCATGCCGATGCCGCGGGCGATGGCGTCGCCGGGGTTGTGGAGGACGACCTGTTCGCCGCTCACGGTGATGGTGCCCTCGTCCGGCTGCTGCATGCCGTAGAGGATCTTCATCAGGGTGGACTTGCCGGCGCCGTTCTCGCCGCACAGGGCGTGGACGGTGCCCGTGCGGACCGTGATGTCGATGTCGCGGTTGGCGACGACGCCGGGGAAACGCTTGGTGATGCCGCGCAGTTCGACGGCAGCGGGAGGGCTGGACGCGTTGATGGCGCACTCTCCTCGGGGAAAGGGGCTGCGGGGAGGGGGCAGGCGTCGGCGACGCTAGCGCGGCAACTCCGTGCTACACGCGTAGAGTTGACACATTGTTATGGCTCGGCGAGGGGCCGGGTCAGGCCCCCGCGCCGAGCCGTGGGTCCGACGGGACCCGTCAGGTCACGGGGTGGTCTTGACCTTGATCGAGCCGTCGACGATCTTCTTCTTCGCCGCGTCCAGCTTGGCCTGGATGTCGGTGATGAAGCCGCCGCTGGTGGCCAGCTTGACGCCGTCCTTGGCCAGCGAGTACGTGTTGGTGCCGGACAGCGGCTTGCCGTCGTGGACCGACTTCACGAAGTCGTAGACACCGACGTCGACGTTCTTGACCATCGAGGTCAGGATCGCGTTCTTGTACTTGCTCAGACCCGGGATCTGGTACTGGTCCGAGTCCACGCCGATCGCCCAGGCGCCCTTCTTGCCCGCGACGGCCTCGATGGCGCCGTTGCCGGAGGAGCCGGCCGCCGTGTAGATGACGTCCGCGCCGTTGTCGAGCATGCCCTGCGCGGCCTCCTTGCCCTTGTCGGGGCTGGCGAAGCCGGAGGTGTCCGAGCCGTGCGACAGGTACTGCGTGTCGACCTTGATCTTCGGGTTGGTGTCCTTGACGCCCTGGACGTAACCCGCCTCGAACTTCTTGATCAGGGGGACGTCGACACCGCCGATGAAGCCGACGTGCTTCGACTTGGTCTTCAGGGCGGCGGCGACACCGGCCAGGTACGAGCCCTGCTCCTCGGTGAAGGTGATGCTGTCGACGTTCTTGCCGTTCACGACCGAGTCGACGATGCCGAAGCTGGTCTTCGGGTACTTCGCGGCGACCTTGGCCATGGAGGCGGCGTAGGCGTAGCCGACACCGATGACCGGGTTGTAGCCCGCGTCGGCCAGGTCGGACAGGCGCTGCTCGCGGTCGGCCTCGGTGTCCGAGGTCTTCGCGGTCAGCTCCTTGATGTCGCCGCCGAACTCCTTCTTGGCCTGGTCGGCACCGCGCGCGGCGGAGTCGTTGAACGAACGGTCACCACGGCCGCCGACGTCGAAGGCGAGGCCGACCTTGACGCCCTTGCCGCCACCGGAGGGGGACGAACCGGTGTCGTTCTCGGAGGAGGTGCTGCCACACGCGGTGGCAGTCATGGCGAGTGCTGCGGAGGCGATACACGCAGCGGAAAGCTTGGCTACCCGGCGCACGGGAAGGCTCCTTCACCTGACCTGAGCGCCTTGGCGGCGCCTTGATGTGAGCACCATGGCAGTGCTCCGGCCGAGACGCCCTGTCGGCGTCGGCTTCGCGGCATCGTAACGCGCGTAGATGTCGCAAAAAACCCTCCTGGGAAGCCGTTATCGATTCGAGGCAAACAGTGTTTGAACTCGGTCTCCCGGCCTTCTCACGCGGGTGTAGCGCACCGTGTACGAATGGCTTGCTTCCGTGTTGCGCCGCCCGAGCGAACGGTCCCCGAGGGGGCCGCCGACCACCACCGCGGACCCCTGCCGGGGCCCGGGGAGCACGTCGGCTGCGGGTCCTGCCAGAGCCCAGGCAGGCCTCAACCGCGGGCCCCGCCAGAGTCCTGATCCAGGGAAGGCCTCAGCCCGCGGGCTCCCTCAAAGATCAGGAACGCCCCGGCCACGGAACACGGCCAGAAACCAGGAATGCCTAGGCCGCGGGCCACGGAACCCTGCCGGCATCCAGGCACGCCAGGCCGCGGGCCCCGCCCGGGCCCGGGCGGGGGCCCCAGCCCACGACTCCCGCTCAGCCCCAGGCCGGCCTCAGGCCATGGATCCCGCCCAGACCAGTCCACCTGAGCCGCAGGCCCTGCCACGGCACAGGAACGCCCCAGCCGCGCGCCCCGCCCAGGCCCAGGCTGACCTCTGCCGCGCGCCCCGCCCATAGGCCCAGGCCCACCTCAGCCGCGAACCCGCCACAGCACTTGAAACGCCCGAGCCGCAGCCACACCGGAGTCCAGCGAAGGCCTCACCCGCAGCCCCGCCACAGCACAGGAACGCCTCAGCGCGGGCACCGCCCAGGCCCAGGCCGACCTCACCCGCGGGCCCCGCCAGAACCCAGGAACACCCCACCCGCGGCCCCGCCAGAACCCAGGAACACCCCAGCCGCGGCCCCGCCAAAGTCCCGGAACGCCTCAGCCGCGGGGGCCGCCCGGGTCCAGGAAGGCTGCTGCGGTGAACATCTCCACACCGACCGTGATCGCGTGCTCGTCCGCGTCGAAGTCGCCCTGGTGGAGATCGCGTACGGTGCGCTCGCCGGGGCGGCGCACCCCGAGGCGGGCCATCGCGCCGGGCACGTGCTCCAGGTACCAGGAGAAGTCCTCGCCGCCCAGGCTCTGCTCGGTGCTCTCCACGGACTTCATGCCGCGCCGGGCGACCATGGCGCGGCGCAGCACCTCGGTGGACTCCCGGTCGTTGACGACCGGCGGCACCCCGCGCACATAGGTGATCTCGGACTTGGCCCGGTGCAGGGTGGCGACCTCGTCGATGGCCGCGTGCACGATGTCGGGGGCCTGCCGCCAGGCCTCCAGGTCCAGGCAGCGCACGGTCCCGGACAGCTCGGCGTGCTGCGGGATCACGTTCGGGGCGTGGCCCGTCTCGATCCGGCCCCAGGTGAGGGCGAGCCCGGCGCGGGTGTCGACGCGGCGGCCGATCAGCGCGGGGACGTCCACGGCGACCCGGGCGGCGGCGGTGACCAGGTCGGTGGTCAGGTGGGGGCGGGCGGTGTGCCCGCCGGGGCCGTCGAGCGCGATCTCCAGCCGGTCGCAGGCGCTGGTGATCGGCCCGTGCCGCAGCCCCACCTTCCCGGCCTCCACCCTGGGGTCGCAGTGCACGGCGAGGATCCGGCCGACCCCGTCGAGCACACCGTCCTCGATGGCGTCCAGGGCGCCGCCGGGCAGCACCTCCTCGGCGGGCTGGAAGAGCAGCCGCACCGGGCGGGGCAGCAGGCTCTTGGCGTGCAGGTCGGCGAGGACCAGGCCGGCGCCGAGGACGACGGTGGTGTGTACGTCGTGACCGCAGGCGTGGGCCCGGTCGGGCACGGTCGACCGGTACGGGCAGTCGGCCTTGGTGTCCGGGATGGGCAGGGCGTCGATGTCGGCGCGCAGCGCGAGCAGCGGTTCCGGTGCCCGCTCCCCCTCCGCGAGGCCGATGTCGCAGACGAGTCCCGTTCCGGCACTCAGGACGCGGGGCTTGAGCCCGGCCCGCTCCAGCCGCTCCTTGATCGCGGCGGTGGTACGGAACTCCTGGTTGCCCAGCTCGGGGTGCATGTGCAAGTCGCGCCGGAAGGCGACCAGTTCGGCGTGCAGGGACTCGCTCAGCACGCCGGGGAGCACATCACCCGTAAGGCCGGCCTCGGACTCTAGGGACATCAATTGCTTCACCCTCTGAAGGGTAGGACGCCCGACTGGTCAACTGCCCCTCGTTCAACAAAACTTCAGCCCGTTAGGGGAAGAAAATCTGACCGGCGGACGCATGGCGGCGGACTCTGGTGGGTATCACCCATGTTTCCTCTTCCACGGATACCACGGCTCGGCCGGATCACGCGCGCGATGTCCACGAACCGGACCCCGCCGGCCGGCCCCGGCGCCGTCCGGCGGCCGCCGGGGCGCTCACCCCTCCCGGCCGTCCGGCCCGGACGGGCCGCCGGTCGCCATCCGGGTGACGCGCACCACCTTTCCCGGCACCCGCCGGCCCGCTCGCGCGCCTAATTTACTTTTAGTCCGCTCTTCGAGTGACGGCCTAACAGGTATCGCGCGTATTTATTTCGGCGCGCCTCGATATGGATAACCTGCGGACCCGGCAACACATCACACGTCACACGAGGAGAAGAAAAAAATGTGGAACATGCTCGCCTGGACCATGATCGCCTGTACCTCCCTCTGCACTGCGGGATCCGTTTTCGTACGACCGCATCAGTGCCGAATGCGGCAGACCGACACCCTGGAATTGCGGCGACGGCGGCGCATGGTGGAAGTGCTGCAGCGTGAGGTACGGGCCATGAGTGACGCGTCGGGTTGCTCCGATGGCAGGAAATCCTAACAATCCACCCCAGGGGCTGTCGGCGAGACAGAAAACAGCCCCTACGCTTTGAGGAAACATTTTTTCAGACTCCGCCACCGGCGCGTACCAGCTGCTTGTCCATTTCTCATACCAGATGGGCATAGGGCCGAACGACACCTTGAAAAGGTGTTTGTCCGGCTACTCTCTTCACTCGTTTGCCGCACACCCATCGCCGCATGGTGCCGTTAGTTGCAGCATGACGAAGGCTCTGAGGGGTCAGGTACTCGATTCTGTTGCCAGGCGGCCCGTGCGGCTGGGTTCCTACACCTATCTGCCGGCGCCCGCCGAAACGCACAGCGCCAAAGGAGTTCTGATGAGGGGTGGACTGCCTGTCACACTGGAGGCGACCGAGGAGATCCTCCAGGAATTCATGGACAGAATGAACTCGCTGGAGACCGACATCTCCCAACGCTGGGTGGGCGCGGACACCTGGTTCCGTCTTTCACCGGCGGAATGACATCGCCCATGCAGCACGAGACAATGGGATCGTACCCGGACCTCCCCGCCGACTACGTGGACGACTACCACCACGGCAGGGGGCGGCACCGCTCGCCCACCGCGGATTTCTCGAACCCCCTGATCCCCCCGGACTCGGGCTGGGACCCCGCGGAGGAACTGGCCTACATGCTCCGGGACACCATGGAGCAGCAGGCGAGGATTCCCGGCGGGCGCGAGGAGGACCACCCCGTCGCCCCGGAGCCGATGACGCCCCGCGAGGCCCTGGTGGAACTCACGGCGGAACTGCCCCCGGTGCGGGCGGCTCCCCGGGGCCACCGCAAGGAACGCAGGAGACAGCGGCCCGGCAGCGTCCGCGTCGCCAGCTGTCTGATCGCCGCCGCGGCGACCGTCATCGCCTCGGGGGTGAGCATCTTCGGCGGCCTGATCGCGTACGACCCGCTGCGCTTCGTGGCGGCGGCCCGGACCCAGAGCAGCGTGGTGTCCTGGTGGCCCCTCCTGATCTTCGGCCCCTGGCTGGTGGCGTCGCTGTCCATCCTCCGGGCGGCGCTGCACCAGCGCCGGGCCTTCCACTCCTGGTCCGTCCTGCTGGTGTTCTCGGCCATCGCCATGGCGCTGTGTGTGGCGCAGGCACCGAAGCACATCGTGGACACCGTGGCCGCCGCCCTGCCGAGCCTCGCCTCGCTGGCCTGCTTCCAGCAGGTGGTACGGCAGGTCACGCTGACCAGGCCGCCCCGGCGGACCTTCCCCCGGCACCGGTCGCAGCCTGCCGAGAAGGCCGCCGGCGAGGAAACGGCGGCACCCCAGGAGGGCACGCTCTACACGAGCGGCGACCTGCCCCGGAGCAACTTCGCAGGACCGGCGGGGGACGCGGTCGTCGGCGGCCCGGCGGTCCATGACCGGCTCTCCGGCCCCTCGCGTCGCCCCGGTTGGACCGGCGACCGTCCCTGACCGTTCGCGGCGGCGCCACTCGGCCGGGGTCCGGTGCCGCCTGGCACAGCTGGAGGTTCCCCATCGATGAGCACTTTCCGTACGCCGGTCCGAGCGGCCGCCGTGCGGTCCGCCCGGGGCCGGACGGTCGGTGGCGCCGCGTGAACACCCTCCTCACGGCGCCCCCGCTCATGCCCGATGTCGCCCGGTTGCGGCCCCGCCAGCAGATGGGCATCGACTGCGCCGTCTGCGGCCTTCCGCTGGGGCCGAGTGGCCGGGTGCTGGGCGAGGTGCGCTACCGCGGCCTGCCGTTCCGGCTCTGGGTCTGCTCGGGCGGCTGCCCGAACCACCCTTCCGCCCCCGGCTGAGGCCGGGGGCGTCCGTCATGCCGGGACCACCGCCGTCAGCCGGTGGACGTCGCGGGCGGTGTCGGTCACGCCGGACAGGAAGCCCTGGGCGCGGGGTGAGGCGGTGTCGGTGAGCCAGCTCGGGTCGATGTCGCAGACCGCGACGCGGACGCCCGTGCCGGCCAGGGCCAGCGGGAGGGTGTGGACGACCGTGGAGGGGAAGCTGAGGACCGTGCGGCCGATGGGGCCGCGCCGGGCGATCAGCTCCAGGGGCAGGTCCGGGCGGACGATCTCCAGGCCGGTCTCGACCGCCAGCCGGTGCAGTTTGTCGGTGCTCTCGCGGCGGTGGGCGAAGTAGCGGGTCACACCGTGGGCCTCGGCCAGGTGGTGGACGGCCTCCAGATAGCGGTCGCCGTCCACCACCCCCGTCTCCACCAGGGAGGTGCCGACCATGTCCGCGCCGTTGGTGATGCGCGGCGGCCCGAAGCGGGACCGGGTCCAGGCGAAGTCGTTCGCGGTGACCGTGACGCCCTCCGGGACCTCCGTCACCGGCATGGAGGAGAACACCTCGACCCGGCGGCGCGGGCTGGGCGTCAGCCGGCGGCGGGCGGAGGAGGACACCGGCGCGAAGAGCAGGTCCCGGGCGCCGGGCCGGCCACCCTTGCGGTGCCAGCGGACCAGGCGTTCGCCCCGGGCCAGCTGGGCGACGAACTCCATCGTCGCCGTGCCGTCGTCCACGACCACCAGGTCGCGGGCGCGGGTGATGGTCAGCAGGAGCTGTACGTAGCGGGAGAACGGGTCGCCCATGACGATCCGGTCGGCCCGGCGCAGGGAGCCGGCCAGCCCGCCGATGGTGCGGAACGGCGCGGTCGTACCGCCCCGCGCCTCCTCCCAGCGCACCCGGTACCCCTCGTCCCGCGCCAGATCCGCCATCCGCCGCAGCTGCCCCCGGGTCATGGGGTCGGTCGGCGCCAACACGATGAGGGTGAGCCACACCCCGGCGGCCGCCGCGCCGGCCGGCCCCGTACGGGTCGCCTGGGCAGCCCCTGTACCGGCCGCGTCCCCGGTGGCCGCCCCCGCACCGGTGGCTTGCGCGCCGGCCGGCGACCGACGGACCTGCGCGGGTACGGCGGGCGCGGGTCCGGAAGGCCTGGCGGACGCAGGCTCACCGGGCACGCCGGCCGCGGGTCCGGCCGGTGCGGGCCCGGCGGGCGCAGGCTCAGCGGGCGCGAGCCCGGAGGGCACGGCAGGTGCGGCCCCACCCGCCACCACGGCCGGGGGTCCGGCGGGCGCCGGCAGTCCCGCCTGCGGGGGCAGGACCGGCGAGGGCACGTAGCCCGCAACCGGTCCCGCGCCGCCCCGCCCGGGCGACGCTCCGGGCTCCGCGCCGCCGGCCCCGTACGGCCCTGCCGACCCCGCGCCGCCAGGCCCGCTCGGCCCTCCCCCGCCGCCCGGGGCGCCCGGGCGCTCCGAGGGGTGCCCGGGCGGGGGCGGCGGCGCGGCGGGCGGCAGGCCCTGTTGGTGGGCCCACTCCAGTACGTTCAGCAGTTGTACCGGGCTCTCCACGAAGGCGAGCGTGTGGGCGGGGTGGCCGGACCGGCCGGCGCGGGGGCTCATCGGCGTACGACCGTCCCGTCGTCAGTGACCTGGACTCACACCGCGACCGGCTCGCCCGCCGCCGCGGCGATCTCCGCCTCGGCGACTGCGCCGGCGACCCGGCGCAGCTTCTTCATCGGGCCCAGCTCGGAGTCGTAGACCTTCTTGACGCCGTCGCCGAGGGAGGCCTCGATGGTGCGGATGTCGCGGACCAGGCGGGTGAGGCCCTGCGGCTCCACCGACGCGGCCTGGTCGGAGCCCCACATGGCGCGGTCGAGGGTGATGTGGCGCTCGACGAAGGCGGCGCCCAGCGCGACCGCGGCCAGCGTGGTCTGCAGGCCCGTCTCGTGGCCGGAGTAGCCGATCGGGACGTTCGGGTACTCCTTCTCCAGCGTGTTGATCACGCGGAGGTTCAGCTCCTCGGCCTTCGCCGGGTACGTCGAGGTCGCGTGGCACATCAGGATGTTGTCGCTGCCCAGGACCTCGACCGCGTGCCGGATCTGCCGCGGGGTGGACATGCCGGTGGAGAGGATGACCGTACGGCCCGTGGCGCGCAGGGCGCGCAGCAGCTCGTCGTCGGTCAGGGACGCGCTCGCCACCTTGTGCGCGGGGAGGTCGAACTTCTCCAGGAAGGCGACGGCCTCGGTGTCCCACGGGGAGGCGAACCAGTCGATCCCCTTCTCCTTGCAGTACGCGTCGATCTGACGGTACTCGTCCTCGCCGAACTCCACCCGGTGGCGGTAGTCGATGTACGTCATCCGGCCCCAGGGGGTGTCCCGCTCGATGTCCCACTGGTCGCGCGGGGTGCAGATCTCGGGGGTGCGCTTCTGGAACTTGACGGCGTCGCAGCCGGCCTCGGCGGCCACGTCGATCAGCTTGAAGGCGTTCTCCAGCTCACCGTTGTGGTTGATGCCGATCTCGCCGCAGATGTAGACGGGCCTGCCGGGGCCGACCTCGCGGGAACCGAACGTGCGCAGACGGGAGTTGGTGCTCATCAGGGGGTGTCCTTACTTGGGGAGGGAATCGAGAGAGGGGCCGAGGATCCAGCTGGCGATCTCTCGGATCGCGCCGTCACCGCCGGGGACGGTGGTGACCGCGCGTGCGGCGCCGCGTACGACGTCGTGGGCGCTCGCGACCGCCACGGGCCAGCCCACGAGGGCGAAGCACGGCAGGTCGTTGACGTCGTTGCCGACGTAGAGCACGCGCTCCGGCGCGATGCCCTGCTCCTCGCACCACTGCTTCAGCGCGAGGTCCTTGCGGTCGATGCCGTGCAGCACGGGAAGCTTCAGCTTCCGGGCGCGGGCGGCGACCACAGGGTTCTGTTCCGTGGACAGGACCAGCAGCTTCAGGCCGCTTCTGCGCAGGGCCGCGATGCCGAGCCCGTCGCCGCGGTGCACGGCGACGAACTCCCGTCCGTCGGAGTCGATCAGCACCCGGTCGTCGGTCTGGGTGCCGTCGAAGTCCAGTACGACCGCGTCCACGTCGTCGGCGGTCGGCAGCGAACCGGGGCGGTTCGCGTCGAAGAGGGGCGCGAGGGCCCGGGCCCGCGCCAGGTCGTGCGGGTCGTCGATCTCCAGCACCCGGGCCGGGTCGGTGCGGACCAGCTCGGTGCGGCCGAAGAAGCGGTGGCCGTGCGTGCGGAAACCGGCCGCGTCCATCGCGTAGGCGGCGCCGGTCTCCAGGAAGTCCTGGGGACGGTCCTGGCGGCGCGGGCGGTAGGACTTGTCGTGGTTGACCCCCACGCCGGCCCCGCCCTCGGCGTCGGGCCCGGCCTCCCGCCAGACGAAGCCGTGGAAGGGGGCCACGGTGACGGCGGTGTCGGCGCCGTTCTCGGTGACCGCCGCGGCCACCGCGTCGATGTCCTCGCGGACGAGGAAGGGGCTGGTGCACTGCACGAGCAGGACCGCGTCGACGCGGGCGCCGTGCAGGGTCTCGTGGGTGTCCATGGCGTGCAGCACCGCCGCCTCGGAGGTGGCGGTGTCCCCGGCGATGGCGGCGGGCCGCAGCACGACCTCGGCGCCGGCCTCCCGGGCGGCGGCGGCGATGGCCTGGTCGTCGGTGGAGACGACGACGTCGGTCACCAGCCGGGTCGCCCGGCACTCGCGCACCGCGCGGGCCACCAGCGGAACACCGCCGACGGGAGCGAGGTTCTTCGCGGGCACGCCCTTGGAGCCGCCGCGGGCGGGGATCACCGCGAGCACCCGGCGGACGGGGGCGCCCGGACCCGCTTGCGAGTGGGACATGGGGTGTACTCCTTGGAGTGAGGTCACAGCTCGCCCATCCGCCGGATCACCGGGGCGACCCGCTGGACGCCGTGCCGGTAGGCGCCGCGCGCGGCCCGGCGCACGATCTGCCGGACGGGGCCGGGCGCCTTGTCGGCGGCGGGCGCGCCGGGCAGCGGGACGCCGTCGGGGCCGAGGTGGTGGCGGGCGAGGATGCCGGGCAGATAGCCGGGCGCGGTCTCGGTGGTGTAGTAGGGGTTCAGGGGCGGCAGGCCGCCCGGCCGGTCCAGCAGCCTGGCGATGCGCTCGCGGGCGGCGTCGAACGCCGTGGCGTACGACCCTCCCCCGGAGGAGTCCGCGGCCGCGACCCCCTGCCGGGCCACCCACTCCTCGTCCGGCACCGGCCGGTGCCCGGCGTCGAGCTGGTCCCAGGAGGCGAGGCAGCCGGACCCGGTGAAGTGGTGGTTGCCCAGCACCTCGCGCACCCCGAGGTCGGTGAGGACCGCGGTGGGGACCCGGCGGTGCAGGGCCTCCAGGGCGGCCGTGGAACTGACCGTGACCAGCAGGTCGGTGCGGTCCAGCACCTCGCCCATGTGCCCGTACACCAGGCGGAAGTTGGCGGGCAGGTCCTGGCCCTGGACCAGCTTCTGGTACGGCAACTCCTCGATGTGGGTGGTGTGTTCGCCGGGCTTGGAGCGCAGTTTGAGCAGGACCTCGCGCTCGGGGTGCCTGCGGGCGTGCCCGATGAGCCGGCCCAGCAGGTAGCCGCGGTCCCGGCGGTTGTCCGGCACCGACGGCTGGGCCGCGAACACCACGGTGTACGGCCGGTGTTCGCCGGTGTAGGGCGCACCGCCGAGAAAGGGCAGCGCGACCTCGGTGACCGAGGAGGCGTCGGCGCCGACCCCTTCGTACACGGCCCGGAACCGGTCCGCGTCGTGGCGGGAGTTGGCGAGGACGAGGTCCGCGCCGTGCCGCAGCAGCAGCCCGTCGGTGAGCTTCTCGTAGACGACCCCGACATAGCCGGTGACGACCACGGGACGCGGCCCGGAGCCCCAGGCGGCGCGCAGCCCGTGCAGCATCGCCTGGACACCGCCGCCGACCAGGGCGAGGACGAGGACGTCGTACGACTCCCCGGTCATCGCGCGCAGGAACTCGACGCCGGTGACCTCGTGCAGGGAGTCCGCCCGGACGCTGACCTCCCGCAGCTGGCGGGCGGTGGGGGTGGCGCGCCCCCGCAGGAGGTAGCCGTCGAGCCGGATCTCGGCAGCCGTGGGAGTGAGCCGTTGCGCGGTGAGCGCGCCCCACTTCCACCGGGTGTCCGAGTCGGCGAGGACGGCGACCCGCAGGGAGTTCTTTGCACTTGCTGGCACGCCGAAGACGCTAGGAAGCCATTCCGAGGTTCCGCCCAACCCGAATGCAACAAACGGTTAACAGCACATCGCCGAATGGCCAACCGGGCCGCGATCGCCTCGCCGAACAGCCTGGTTCACGGCTTCGCCATGCGTCGTTCACCCCGTATCAAGCAGGTCGTCAAGACGAATGGCGGGCCACGCCCTACCGTCCTTGACGTGGTCAAGCTCTCCGTCATCGTGCCGTTCTACAACGTGCAGCAATACGCGCCCGACACCCTCAGGAGCCTGAAAGCGAACGTGGGTGAGGACTTCGAATTCATTCTCGTCGACGACTGTTCCCGCGACGGGACGCCAGAGATTCTCGCGCGCGCGGAGCGCGAGTTGCCGGGTGCGGTCCTGGTCCGGCACGAGCAGAACGGAGGACTGGCGACCGCGCGCAACACCGGTATCGACCGGGCGCGCGGCACGTACTTGACCTTCCTGGACGGCGACGACTGGCTCGCCCCCGGCTACCTCCCGAGGCTGCTCGCCGCCATCGAGGAGCTGGGCTGCGACTTCCTGCGCACGGACCATGTGCAGTGCACCGCGCGGTCGCGCAGCGTGCACCGGGTGCCGGTGGGCCGGCGGAACACCGTACTGAACCCGCGGGAGGCGATCCTGCCCGCCGACCGGTCCACGTCGGTGGACTACGCGTACGCGTGGGCCGGCGTCTACCACCGGCGGCTGGTGGACCGGGGGGTGCTGCACTTCACCGACGGGCTGCGCACGGCCGAGGACCGGCCGTGGATCTGGAAGCTGCACCGGGAGGCGGAGTCCTTCGCCGCGGTGAGCCTGCTCGGGGTGTTCTACCGGCGCGGGGTCGCCTCGTCCCTCACCCAGATCGGCGATGTGCGGCAACTGGACTTCATCCGGGCGTTCGACCAGGTCATCGCCGAGACCGCGGCGGACCGGGAGGCCGGCGTCCTGCTGCCGAAGGCCGTCCGCACCTACTGCGCGATCATCTCCCATCACCTGGGATCCATCGAGAGGTTCGAGCCGGCGGTGGCGAGGAAACTGAAAGCCCTGAGCGCCGCGGCGCTGCGGCGCATGCCGCAGGACGTGCTGGACGAGGCGCTGGACTCCATGGACCTCCAGCGCGCCACCCGGCTGCGCCGGCTGCGCCGCCGTCCCGCCGCCACGGGGGCCGCCGCGTGACCACCCAGATCTTCCAGGCGTCGACGCTGTACGGCACGGCCACGCTCGCCGCCGCCCTGGACTCCGGCTGCTTCCGTCCGGCCGACCGGCGCATCCTGCTGGTCTGCAACAACGCGGCCGCGCCCGAGACCTCGCCGGCGCTGGACGCGGTGCCGGGGTTCGAGCGGCTGCGGGACCGGTTCGACGACGTGGTGTCGTACAACGAGGCGATCTTCCCGTTCCACCCGGGCGGCTGGGCGCCGCGCGGGGACGATCTGCCGCTGTGGGAACGGTACCTGCGCCACGAGTGGCGGCTCGGCGGCGAGGACGTCGAGCTGGCCGTCGAGTCGATCCAGGTGAACCCGTCGCTGGCGCTCGCGCAGATCTTCACCGGCGCGCCGGTCACCGTCTACGCCGACGGCCTGATGAGCTACGGCCCCACCCGCAACAAGATCGACCCGCTGGTCGGCACCCGCGTGGACCGGGTCCTGCACCTGGACCTGGTGCCGGGGCTGAAGCCGATGCTGCTCACCGAGTTCGGGGTACCCGCCGAGCTGGTGCCGACGTCCGCCTTCACCAAGGTCCTCGCCGAACTGGCGCCGATGGGCGACGAGTTGCCCACGGTGGAGGAGCCGGCGCTGTTGCTCGGGCAGTACCTGTCCGCGCTGGACATCCTGACCGCCGAGCAGGAGGAGGCCCTGCACGTGCGGATGGTGAGGGGCGCGGCCTCCCTCGGCCACACCAGGGTCGTCTTCAAGCCGCACCCGTCGGCCCCGTCCGCCTTCACCCGCTCCCTGGAGCAGGAGGCCGAGCGGCTGGACGTCGAACTGACCGTGCTGGACACGCCGGTGCTCGCGGAGGTGCTGTACCAGCGGATGCGTCCCGCGCTGGTCGTCGGCTGCTTCTCCACCGCCCTGCTCACGGCCTCCGCCCTGTACGGTCTGCCGGTCGCCCGGGTGGGCACCGAGCTGCTGCTGGAGCGGCTGACGCCGTACGAGAACAGCAACCGGGTGCCGGTGACGATCGTGGACGCGCTGCTGCCTGAGCTGACCGACCGGAAGGCCGTCGCGGAACAGCGCTCCGGCATGGGCGTCGAGGCGCTGGGGGCGCTGGTGCGCGCGGTGGGCTTCGCGATGCAGCCGAGGATCTACCCGGGCCTGCGCCCCGAGGCGGAGAGCTGGTTGGCGCGGCACCTGAACGCGCACACCCTGCGCTACTTCAAGCGCCGGCGCCTGTCCTCGCTGGCGCTGCCCGGCGGGGTGCCCGCGCAGCTGGCGTTCATCCCGCGCAACGCGACGGTCCGCCGGGTGGCGCGCAAGGCGCGCAGCCTGCGCCGGGGCGTACGCGGGTAGCGGACCGGGCCTGACCGGGCCGCGTGCGCGGCCGGGCGCCCCTCGGCAGCTGGACTGTGAGAAGAACCAGGAAGGAACACCCGGACATGGCTGCTTCAGGCCCCGGCCTCACCGCCGAGCGCGGTCCCCTCATACCGGGGGCGGTCCCCGCCCCGCCGGCCCGCGCGGGTCGCCGGGACCGCCTGCTCGCCCTCGACGGTCTGCGGCTCGTCGCCGCGCTGCTGGTCTGCCTCTACCACTACGCCGGCCGCGGCGGAGCGGTCTCCGCGTCCTGGCACGCGGACCCGGAGCGGCTCTTCCCGTCCCTGTACCGGGTGGCCGTCTACGGCAACTTCGGTGTGCAGTTCTTCTTCGTCATCAGCGGTTTCGTGATCTGCATGAGCAGTTGGGGCCGCACCCTCGGCGACTTCTTCCGCTCCCGGGTCGCCCGCCTGTACCCCGCGTACTGGGTGGCGCTGGTCCTCGTCACCGCGGCGGCCCTGGCGCTCCCGGTCGTCGTCCGCCCGGTCCGCCTGGACGAGTTCCTGGTCAACCTCACCATGCTGCAGCAGCCGATGGGCGCCACGCGGATCCTCGGCGTGTGCTGGACGCTGTGGGTGGAGGTCCGCTTCTACGCCCTGTTCGCCCTGTTCGTGGTGGTGCGCGGGGTCACCTACCGCCGCGTCGTGCTGTTCTGCGGGGTGTGGACCATGGCGGCGGTGCTGTGCCGCACGTCCGGCAACGCGCTCCTGGAACAGGTGCTGATGCCCGAGTACGCGCCCTTCTTCGTCGGCGGTCTGGCGCTGTACCTGATCCACCGCTTCGGCAGCGGTCTGCTCGCCTGGGGCATCGTCGTGATGTCCTGGCTGCTCGCGCAGAGCGAGGCCACCCGCGGGCTGTGGGGGCCGCACCCGCACCGGGACCCGTACGTCGTCGTCCTGATCGTCACCCTCGCCTACGGCGCCGTCGCCGCCGTGGCGCTGGGCTGGACCCGGTGGGCCTCCTGGCGGTGGCTGGCCACGGCCGGCGCGCTGACGTACCCGTTCTACCTGGTCCACGAGCACCTGGGCTGGTTCGTCATCCGCCTGCTGCACCGGGGCGTGGGCCTGCCCCCGTGGCCGACCCTGGCCGTGACCGTCGCGGCGATGCTCACCCTGGCCTGGTTGATCCACCACTGGGTGGAAAAACCTTTCGGCCCCCGCCTGAAGAGGGCCCTGAAGACAGCCCACGGCACCCCCGCCGTCAGCTGACACGGCGGGCGGGGCCGGGGACCGCCCGGCCGGGGCCGGACCGGCGACACCGTCCGGGGAATCCCTACGCGCTGGCCAGTGTCAGCTTCACGGCGAAGCCGAGGAACAGGGCGCCGGCCGCCGAGGTGGCCGTGGCGGACAGCCTCCTGCGGCGGCGGAAGGCGGTGGCGAGGCGGGTGCCGCCGAAGATCAGCGCGCTGAGGTAGAGGAAGCTGGCGAGCTGGGCGAACGCGCCGAGGACGACGAAGGAGAGGGCCGGGTAGGCGTAGCCGGGGTCCACGAACTGCACGAAGAAGGCGACGAAGAAGAGGATCGCCTTGGGGTTGAAGAGGCTGACGACGAGCGCACGGCTGAAGGGCCGCTCGTCGGCGCCCTGGGCGGCCGGAGCCTCCTCCACGGCCGGCTCCCGCCGGGTCCGCCACATCTGCCGGGCGGACCGCAGCATGCCGATCGCGAGCCAGCTCAGATATCCGGCCCCGGCGTACTTCACGATCCCGAACAGCAGCGCGTTCCCCTGGAGCAGCGAGGCCACTCCGGCGGCGGACAGCGTCATCAGCACGGTGTCCCCGCACCAGACCCCGGCGGCGGCGGTGTACCCGGCCCGCACACCGCGGCGGGCGGCCACGGAGAGGACGTAGAGGGAGTTGGGCCCGGGCAGCAGGATGATCAGAGCCAGGCCCGCGAGGTAGGTGGGGAGGTCGACGACACCGAACATGACAGGGAGTGTCGCACGAAGGTACGGCAGGCCGCCGACCGACCGCACAGCTCAGAACGCGTCCGCCGGTACGTGGCTTCCCCAGATCTCGCGGAGGGCCCCGCAGACCTCTCCCACCGTCGCGCGGGCTCGCAGGGCCTCTTTCATCGGGGGCAGGACGTTGTCCTCGCCCTTGGCCGCCTTGCGCAGGGCGTCCAGGGCCGTAGTCACCGCGCTGCCGTCCCGTTCGGCCCGCAGCCTGGCCAGCCGTTCCGTCTGCCCGGCCTCGATGGCCGGGTCGACGCGCAGGGGCTGGTACGGCTCCTCCTCGTCCAGCCGGAAGCGGTTGACGCCGACGACCACCCGGTCGCCGGAGTCCGTCTCCCGGGCGATCCGGTACGCGTTCCGTTCGATCTCCGCCTTCTGGAAGCCCCGCTCGATCGCCGCGGCCGCCCCGCCGAGGTCCTCGACCCTGCGCATCAGGTCGACGGCCGCCTCCTCGACGTCGTCCGTCATCCGCTCCACGGCGTACGACCCCGCGAAGGGGTCCACCGTCGCCGGCACGTCCGTCTCGTAGGCCAGCACCTGCTGGGTCCGCAGGGCCAGCCGCGCGCTCTTGTCCGTCGGCAGCGCGATCGCCTCGTCGAAGGAGTTGGTGTGCAGGGACTGCGTACCGCCGAACACCGCGGCCAGGGCCTGCACGGCGACCCGGACCAGGTTCGTCTCCGGCTGCTGCGCGGTGAGTTGCACCCCCGCCGTCTGCGTGTGGAAGCGCAGCATCAGCGACCTGGGGTTGCGCGCGCCGAACTCCTCCCGCATCACCCGTGCCCAGATCCTGCGCGCGGCACGGAACTTGGCGACCTCCTCCAGCAGTGTCGTACGGGCCACGAAGAAGAAGGACAGGCGGGGCGCGAAGTCGTCCACGGGCATCCCCGCCGCCACCGCCGTACGGACGTACTCGATGCCGTCCGCCAGGGTGAACGCGATCTCCTGGACGGGCGACGCGCCCGCCTCCGCCATGTGGTAACCGGAGATCGAGATGGTGTTCCACCGGGGGATCTCGGCGGTGCAGTACTGGAAGATGTCCGCCGTCAGCCGCAGGGAGGGTTTCGGCGGGAAGATGTACGTCCCGCGCGCGATGTACTCCTTCAGCACGTCGTTCTGGATCGTGCCGGTCAACTGGTCCGCGCGGGCTCCCTGTTCCTCCGCCACCAGCTGGTACAGGAGCAGCAGGAGGGCGGCCGGGGCGTTGATCGTCATCGACGTCGAGACCTGGCCCAGCGGGATGCCGTCGAACAGCAGCCGCATGTCCTCGATCGAGTCGACGGCCACGCCGACCTTGCCGACCTCGCCGTGCGCGAGAGGGGCGTCGGAATCGTGGCCCATCTGGGTGGGCAGGTCGAAGGCGACGGACAGGCCGGTGGTGCCGTGGGCGATCAGCTGCCGGTAGCGGGCGTTGGACTCCGCCGCCGTGCCGAAGCCCGCGTACTGGCGCATGGTCCAGGGGCGGCCGGTGTACATGCTCGGGTACACCCCGCGGGTGTACGGGTACGCGCCGGGTTCGCCCAGCTTCCGCTCCGGGTCCCAGCCGGCCAGGGCTGCCGGGCCGTACACCGGTTCGATCGGCAGGCCCGACTCGGACCGCCGCGCCGATTCCTGTGCCATGACTGCCTCCGCGGGACGACCGGTACACCGGTACTCCTCACGATGCCCTCTGGTCCGGCGCGGGTCACGCGGGGGGCGCGGGCGGGACCGGGGGAACGTGTCCCGCCCGCGCCAGGTGCACACGAGCCGTGGGTACGGGGGGAACCCCGGCTCAGTGCGACGGCCGATGACCAGTCGGCTCACTCAGTACTGCGCCGCGGCCTCCAGAAACGTCACACCTCGCGCCGAAAACTTTTCGACGCCTGCAAAAGCGCAGGTCAGGGGCTTAGAGCGCGGTGTACGTCGGGGACGGGGACGGGAGCGCGGGGGTGCTGGCCGGTGCGTCGGGGCGCGCCGGGAGGAAGGAGGAGGGGGCGGGGGCGACACGGCCGCGGTGCCAGCCGTGGCCCCCGTCCCCGCCCTTGCCCTTGTCGTTGTTCTTGTCGTCGTTCTTGTCGCCGCCCTTGCCCGTGCCCTTGGTCTGCCCCTCGCCGGAGGCGGGGTCGCCGAGGGCCAGCAGGACCGTGCAGTACCGGGTGACGCGGGCGGGGCCGCCGGCCAGCTGCTCCAGCGTGCGCCGGCGGCCGGTGTCCAGTGCCTTGCCGTCGCGCAGGGCGCGGCAGGCCGAGGCGGCGCCGGGCCACCCGGTGCCGGAGCCGGCGGAGGGAGTCCCGGAACCGGTGGCGGCGGGGCCGTCGGTCGGGCCGGAGGCCTCGGCGCCGGTGCCGTCGCGCCGCCCGTCCGCACCACCGCTCGGCGGACCGCCCTCCGGCGTGCCCGTGCCGGGGCCCGGCGTGGCCGCCCCGGAGCCGGTGACGAGGGGCTGTCCGGCGGCCGAGTCGGAGGAGGCGGAGCCGGAGACCGGGGCGGAGGCGGCGGGGCGGGGGTGGTCGTCGCCGAACGGCGTGGGCAGCACCCCGCTGCCGGCGGCCATGGCGACCCCGCCGAGTGTGCCCGCGGCCGCGGCGGCGGCGATCGCCAGGCGCACCGGTCGGGCCCAGCGGGAGCGCCGGGGGCGCGATCCGGTACGGCGCGGGACACCGATGCGGACCAGGCCGGCATCGGTTCCGGGCACCGGGGTGCGGGCCGCGGCGGTGCGCTCCGCCTCGCCGGCCTCGCGGGCCTTGCGGAACGCGGCCAGGGCGGCCTGCTCGCCGGGGAGTTCACCGGGTGCCCCGGCCGCCTCCGCGGACAGCGCGCCGAGCGCCTGGGAGAGGCGTTCGGCCTGGTCACGGGCGGAGGGGTCGACGGCCTCCAGCGGCTCACCGCGCAGCAGACGTTCCGCCGCCTCACGATTCAGCCACTTGTACTGCTCGTCGGCCATCACATGTCCTTCTGCGTCCGCGCACGCGTATGCGTCACAGTTGCGGACGTCACCGCGCGGGGGCGCGGTTCTCGCTGAGGCGGGAGTGCGTCGAGCGCGCCCGCCGCTTCCGGATCGGCGCCGATCAGCTCGGCGAGCCGCTTCAGACCGCGGTGCGCGGCGGTACGGACGGCACCCGCGCGTTTGCCGAGGGTCTCGGCGGCGGTCTTGGCGTCCAGGCCGACGACCACGCGCAGGACGACCGCCTCGGCCTGGTCCTGCGGGAGCCGGGCGATCAGGGAGAGGGCGCTGTCGGTGGCCAGGGCCTCGATGGCCTCGCCGGCCGTGTCGGACTCGGCGGCCCGGCTGGTCAGCTCCGTCTCGTCGCCGCCTATGGCGGGGCGGCGGCCGCGCATGCGTATGTGGTCCAGGGCGCGGTTGCGGGCGATCCGGGCGGCCCAGCCGCGGAACCGGTCGGCGTCACCGCTGAACCGGTCCAGGTCGCGGGCGATCTGCAGCCAGGCCTCGGACGCGACGTCCTCGGCGTCCGGATCGCCGACCAGTGTGCGGACGTAGCCCAGCAGGCGGGGATGGACCGCGCGGTACACCGTACGGAACGCGGTCTCGTCTCCGCCCTGTGCCGCACACACCGCGGCGGTCAGCTCCGCGTCGTCCCCCAGCACCGTACTCCCTTTACGCCTGTCTTCGGTCGGCGCGAAAGGCACGTTACGGCCTGAAACCACTCCACGTCCATGTCCGTAGAAGCTGCAACTAACTCGTGACCGGGTTCGGATGTGCACAGGGTGAGATCCGGTGGTGGCCGGGTGTGACAGAAACAGCACGCACGGCGCTGAGAAGAGTACGGGCCGCACGCGGCCCGCACCGCAACGGCCGGGGCCTCTCCTGTGGGGGGTGGCGGCCCCGGCCGTTGCCTGCGCACCCTTCCGGCCGGTCAGCCGGGGGCGGTCGTCGCGTCCCGGCACAGCAGCCGGAGCGAGCCGTGGCCGCCGTAGCAGCGGCGGGCCTCGTCGATGGGGTCGTAGAGCCGGCCGTCGGTGGTGCGCAGCCAGTGCTCGCCACCGGTCGCCCACCACTCGGCGCCGGTCTGCCGGGCGATCACCTCCCCGGCGTAGGCGCCGAAGCCGCGCAGCACGCTCTCGACGGCCGCGTACGGCGGGCCCTCTCGGCGTATCTCCTCGATCATCCGGTCCACCCGCCACAGGCTCTGCGCCGAGTAGTCGAGCCGGACCCGCGCACCCTCGCGCATGGTCGCCACCGCGTCCGCCGCCCACCGCGCGGGCTTCACCGCGGCCTGCGGCCTGGTCTCCTGCCACTCCGTCCCGTACCGGGCCGTCCTGGGCACTGTCACATGAGCTGTCGCATCGGCTGTCACACAGGGAAGAGCGAGCCGGGCCGGGGTTGCGTCACCGGCTTCCGAGGGGTTTGTCCGGACGTCCCGGCAACCGTCGCAGGACCACCCCAGGTCCGCCGCACGAAGGTCACAGGGCCCCCGTCACACGCCCCGTCACGCGCCCTCACGCCCCCGGTTCCGCGGCGGCGCGCGCCCGCCGGGACACCACCGCGCGCAGCACCCGGCGGCCCTCCACCGACAGCTCCAGCGCCGGCCGCAGGCCCTGCGCGCCGTGCGCGGCGAGGAGTTCCAGCACGGCGGCCTGGCGGCGCAGCTCGGCGGCGACCAGCGGCGGCAGGCCGGCCGTGTCGCCCGCGCGCCCGGCGTCGAGTCCGTCCGCGCCCGCCGGGGCCGGGCCGTCGTCCGTGGCGGGGTCGAGCAGCCGGTGGATGCGCAGGCCGGCGATCGAGCAGGCGTCGGCCCAGGGCCGTACGGCGTCGGCGGTGCGCTCGGCCGGGGCCGACCGGAGCATCCGGCGGGCGAGCCGCGCGGCCTCGTCGGCGGGCTCGGCGAGCTCGACGGGCTCGGCTGGCTCGGCGGACTCGGTGGCGCCGAGCGCCTCGCGGGCCCGGGCCAGCTCCCCGGCCCAGTCGGTCCCGTCGGCGAGCCGCGCCCACAGCGGGCGCAGCAGGTCGTCGTCACCGCTGAGCAGCGGCAGACACCGATCCAAACAAGCCAGTCCGCCGGCGGCCAGTCCGCGTGCGTCGGCCTCTGCGATCAGGTCCACCAGGCTCATGAATGCCTCCTCGCCAGGGCGCCGACCGGTACGGGCCCGTATCGCCCCTTACTGCGTGGGACGGGGCGGGAGTGTCACAGAGGCGTGTTTTCAGCCAAGCCCGGGGGCGGGCAGCTCGCCGGAGAGGACCTTGCGCTCCTGCATCCGGGTCAGGTGGACGACCACCACGACGGCGAGGACGGCGGCGGCGATGTCGAGGCCGTCGGCGAACAGCATCGTCCTGGCCGCCGCGCTCAGTTCGTCGGCCGTCTCGGCGTGCCGGGAGGTGCTGTCCGCGAACCGGCCCGCGAGAAGGCTGACGAGCCACAGCGTCCACCAGGCGTTGACCGGCGTGTGCCCGGACCGCGAACCCCAGAGCGCGCTGGCGTCCCAGCTGTCCGCGACGATCCGGCGCGGGAACCACAGGTTCACGACCGGGCAGAACCAGGCGCCGATGGTCCAGCCGCGCTTCATGCGGTGCCCGGAGGCGTCGAACACCTCGGCGTTCACCCGGATCCGCCACAGCCAGCAGAGGTAGACGACGGCCGTGGCCACCAGCGCCACGCCCTGCGCGATGCCCGCGGCGCCGTAGAGGGTGTCGGCGTGGTCCGCCCGGTCGATCACGTCGGCGCCGGTGACACCGCCCGCGAGGTCGCCGGTGACGTCCATCTCCAGGAAGTCCGCGTAGCAGGCGAACAGGTCGGAGGCGATGACGAGGCCGAGCAGCAGGGCGGTGGCCCGGCCGAGCGCGGCCGGTGAGCGCAGCCAGGCGCCGGGCGGGGCGGCGTACGGCGGTGCGGGCACGGGCGCGGGCATGGGCGTGGTCATGGTGGAGTTCCCCCGAGAGACGAGATCCGAGACGGCGCGCGGCCCTCCCCTGGCCGACGCGTGCACTGGTGCCGCGCGCGGACGAGACCGCGCGCGGACACCGGAACATACGGTCGGACGCCGTCGTACGTCCACTCGGTTGCGTCCGCCCCGTCCGCGCGGTGCTCAGCCCAGCCGGTCCGCCAGCTTCCGGAAGTCGGCCCAGGTGAGCGCCGGCTTGCCCGGGTCCCACAGCTTCTGCGCGGTGGCCCGCAGCGGCATCCGGATGCCCGTGGCGACCTGGTCCTCCGTCTGCGCGTTCGGGCGGTCGGACCAGACGGCGAACGATCCGCCGAGGATCTGCCCGTCGTAGCGCGCCGGGACGGCGGTCGTGCCGCGCAGCACCCGCGGGTTCCACTGCTCGTAGATGCGCTGTCCCGTCGGGTAGACGAAGGTCTGCGGCTGGCCGAGCACGTAGTAGAGGTACTCGTCGTTGTAGTTGATCACCTTGCGGCCGGCGCTCAGGTACTCCGCCGGGGGCCGGGCGCCGATCTCCTTCCCGGTCCAGTAGGCGACCTGGAGGTCGCCCGCGGGCCGTACGGAGGTGTGGGGGAAGAAGCCGTCGTTCCAGGCGCGGATGGTCCGGTGGTGGGCGCGGACGGTGGCGGCACGGTCGTTGAGCCAGCCGGTGGCGAGGTCGGCGACGGTCCCGCCGGCGCCGTACTTCTGCCGGGCGGCGGCCGCCAGCTGCGGGTAGGAGGCCTGCGGGTCGCGCACGGTGAGCGCCTGGTACTCGTCGCCGCCCAGGTTCCACTGGCCGCCGGGGAAGAGCCCGGCGTACTCGTTCAGCAGGTCGTCGACGATCCGGGCGGAGGCGGCCTTGGAGATGTCGACCGCGCCCCTGGTCGCCACCCCGTTCGCGTTGCGCAGCTGGAGGTCGGGGTGGGCGGCGATGACGGCCCCGAGGTGTCCCGGCGAGTCGATCTCGGGCACGACGGTGATGTGCCGGCTGTCCGCCAGCGCCACGATCCGCTTGACCTGCGCCTTGGTCAGGTGGTCCCGGGAGACGATCTCCGGGTGGCTGGTGGACTCGATCCGGAAGGCCTGGTCGTCGGAGAAGTGCAGGCCCAGCTCGTTGTACTTGAGGTCGCCCAGCTCGCGGATCCGGTCCTCGATCCAGGCCTCGGAGTACGGCTTGCGCGCGATGTCCAGCATGAAGGAGCGCACCGGCTTGGCCGGCTCGTCGCGTACGACGCCCTCGGGGGCCGTACCGCCGTCGTGGACCTCCTGCTTCAGGGTGCGGGTGCCGTAGAAGACGCCCGCCTCGCCGGGCCCGCTGATGTCGACCCGCCCGTCGCGGACGGTCATGGTGTACGACTCCGGGTTCCCGCCCCCGCCACCGAGCGCGAGCCGCACGTCCCCGGCCCGGACGTCGCTCTTCGGCCCCGCGTACGCCAGCCCCAGCTCCCCGGCGACCAGCCGTCCCTCGTCGGCCAGTCCGGGATCGCTCACCACGACCCGCTCGCCGCCCCGCGGCTTCCAGCCGGGGCCGTGCGCGGGAGTGTGGGAGCGGACCGCGGGTATCGTGCGCGGCGCCTGCGAGAGCGGATACGACCGGCTGGGACTGGGGGTGGCCGACGCGGCCGCCGGCCGGCCGGGCGTCGTCCGCCGGGCGGCGCTCCCGGGCGGGCCGCCGCCTCCGTCCGCCGAGGCCCACACGCCGAAGCCCGTGCCGAGCGCGACCGTCCCGACGACCGCGGCGGCCAGGACCGCCCGCTTCCGTATCACCTGTCGCGCCGAGCGCCGGCGCCAAAGCCTGTGCTGGGTCACCCTGCCAACGTACGACCGATCGCCGGATCACCCGTCACCCACGCGGCCCGAAACTCTTCCGTTCGGGTGAAATTCAGGTATCGCTCGGACACAGCGTGACCATTCTCGATAACCTGACGACACACCTTTCACAGCATCCCCTGCCACGCCACATGTGACGCGAGGACCCACGCTGCCCGCCCATCGTCTGCCGTATCTCCCCACACCCCTCGACGCCTTCAACACGGCCCACGCCGACGAGGCCCGGGCCCTGCTCCTGCACTGCCTGCACAGCCTGCGCTGGGCCGACCGGATCGCCGCCCACCGTCCCTACCCGGACCTGGACGCCCTGCTGGCCGCGGCGGACGAGGCGGCGTACGACCTCTCCCCCGCCGACCTGGCCGAGGCGCTGGCCGGCGAGACCCTCCCGGAACTGCCCGAGGACACCTACTCGGCGGCTCACATGGCCCTGGGAGCCGCGCACGCCGCCTACGAGGCCCGCTTCGGCCACGCGTTCGTCATCTACCTGGGCGATGTCCCCCCGGACGAATTCATCGACCACATTCTCGAAGCGATCCGGTCACGATTGGCAAACGATCCGGAGGAGGAGCGGGTGACGGCGGCGGACGAGCTGCGGCGCCTCGCGCGGGGACGCCTCCAGGCCCTGCTCAGGAACGGGGGGCCCTGTTCGATTTGTGGTTACCCCCACGCGGGCGCGACCAGCACAAATGCCCCCGCATCCGGCAAATGACCACAGAATCCGCCGCGGCGGCCGCGCCCGCTAGCCCAACCGCGTGCCACTTTGATCACACCGGTAGGCCCCCCGTAAGCACCACGGCGGCACGTGGATACCATGCAGAGGGCCGGTGGACCGTACCCGGCCGGGCCCGACCGACAGTGAAGCCGGCGCGGCCCTAGTCCCCGCTCCCGGAGGGTTCTTCCGTGCCGGCTGGAACGCTGTACCGCGGCCGGGAAGGAATGTGGTCCTGGGTGGCTCACCGAGTCACCGGCGTCCTCATCTTCTTCTTCCTGTTCGTTCACGTGCTGGACACCGCTCTCGTGCGTGTCTCCCCCGAGGCCTACGACAAGGTCGTGGCCACGTACAAGACGCCGATCGTCGCGCTGCTGGAGTACGGCCTCGTCGCCGCCATCCTCTTCCACGCGCTCAACGGTCTGCGCGTCATCGCCGTCGACTTCTGGTCGAAGGGCCCGCGCTACCAGAAGCAGATGTTCTGGACCGTGATGGGTGTCTGGATCGTGCTGATGATCGGGGCGATCTACCCCGTCCTCGGCCACGCCTACCGTGTCCTGTTTGGGAGCTGACGCCGATGTCCACGACTGAAACCGCGGCCTCCGGAGTCGGCCCCGTCGAGGGCGCCCCCGTCTACACCGTCGACAACCCGGCCCCGTTCATCGAGGCGCCGCGCAAGCGCACCAAGAAGTCCCCGAAGTCGACCCGGGGCAACTTCGAGCTGGCGGCCTGGCTGTTCATGCGCCTGTCCGGCATCGTGCTGGTCGTCCTGGTCATCGGCCACCTGCTGATCCAGCTGGTGCTGGACGGCGGTGTCTCCAAGATCGGCTTCGCCTTCGTGGCCGGCCGCTGGGCGTCCCCGTTCTGGCAGGTCTGGGACCTGCTGATGCTGTGGCTCGCGATGCTGCACGGCGCCAACGGCCTGCGCACGGTCATCAACGACTACGCCGAGCGGCCGAACACCCGGCTGTGGCTCAAGGGCCTGCTCTACACCGCCACGGTGTTCACCATCCTGCTGGGCACGCTGGTGATCTTCACCTTCGACCCGAACATCCGCTAGGCACGGGGCTGCGAGAATCATGAAGATCCACAAGTACGACACCGTCATCGTCGGCGCCGGTGGCGCGGGCATGCGTGCCGCCATCGAGGCGACGAAGCGCAGCCGCACCGCGGTCCTGACCAAGCTCTACCCCACCCGCTCCCACACGGGCGCCGCGCAGGGCGGTATGGCCGCCGCGCTCGCCAACGTGGAGGAGGACAACTGGGAGTGGCACACCTTCGACACGGTCAAGGGCGGTGACTACCTGGTCGACCAGGACGCCGCCGAGATCCTGGCGAAGGAGGCCATCGACGCCGTCCTCGACCTGGAGAAGATGGGCCTGCCGTTCAACCGGACCCCGAACGGCACCATCGACCAGCGCCGCTTCGGCGGCCACTCGCGCAACCACGGCGAGGCCCCGGTCCGCCGGTCCTGCTACGCCGCTGACCGCACCGGCCACATGATCCTCCAGACGCTGTACCAGAACTGCGTCAAGGAGGGCGTGGAGTTCTTCAACGAGTTCTACGTCCTGGACCAGCTGATCACCGAGGTCGACGGCGTGAAGCGGTCGGCCGGTGTGGTCGCGTACGAGCTGGCCACCGGCGAGATCCACGTCTTCCAGGCGAAGGCCGTGATCTACGCCTCCGGCGGTTGCGGCAAGTTCTTCAAGGTGACCTCCAACGCGCACACCCTGACCGGTGACGGCCAGGCCGCCGTGTACCGGCGCGGGCTGCCGCTGGAGGACATGGAGTTCTTCCAGTTCCACCCGACCGGCATCTGGCGCATGGGCATCCTGCTGACGGAGGGCGCCCGTGGTGAGGGCGGCATCCTCCGCAACAAGGACGGCGAGCGCTTCATGGAGAAGTACGCGCCGGTCATGAAGGACCTCGCGTCCCGTGACGTCGTGTCCCGCTCCATCTACACGGAGATCCGCGAGGGCCGCGGCTGCGGTCCCGAGGGCGACCACGTCTACCTGGACCTGACCCACCTGCCGCCGGAGCAGCTGGACGCCAAGCTCCCGGACATCACCGAGTTCGCGCGCACCTACCTCGGTATCGAGCCGTACACGGACCCGATCCCGATCCAGCCGACCGCGCACTACGCGATGGGCGGCATCCCGACCAACGTCGAGGGTGAGGTCCTGGCGGACAACACCACGGTCGTCCCGGGTCTGTACGCGGCCGGCGAGGTCGCCTGCGTGTCGGTGCACGGCGCCAACCGCCTGGGCACCAACTCGCTGCTGGACATCAACGTCTTCGGCCGGCGCGCGGGCATCGCCGCCGCCGAGTACTCGGCCAAGGCCGACTACGTCGAGCTGCCGGAGGCCCCGGAGGCCTTCGTCGTGGAGCAGATCGAGCGGCTGCGCACCTCCACCGGCAGCGAGCGGGTGGCGACCCTGCGGCGCGAGCTGCAGGAGACCATGGACGCCAACGTCATGGTGTTCCGCACCGAGCAGACGATCAAGACGGCCGTCGAGAAGATCGCCGAGCTGCGCGAGCGCTACCGGAACGTGGCGATCCAGGACAAGGGCAAGCGGTTCAACACGGACCTGCTGGAGGCCATCGAGCTGGGCAACCTGCTGGACCTGGCCGAGGTCATGGCCGTCTCGGCGCTGGCCCGCAAGGAGTCCCGCGGCGGTCACTACCGCGAGGACTACCCGAACCGCGACGACGTCAACTTCATGCGCCACACCATGGCGTACCGCGAGGTCGGCGCCGACGGCTCGGAAACCGTCCGTCTCGACTACAAGCCGGTCGTCCAGACCCGCTACCAGCCGATGGAGCGTAAGTACTGATGGCTACCCCCGTTCTGGACAAGGAAGAGGCGGCCGGCAAGCCCGAGCCCGGCTTCGCCGACTCCCCCTACATCACGGTCACCTTCCGGGTCCGCCGGTTCAACCCGGAGGTCGCGGCCGAGGCGAGCTGGGAAGACTTCCAGCTGGAGATCGACCCGAAGGAGCGCGTCCTCGACGGCCTCCACAAGATCAAGTGGGACGTCGACGGCACCCTCACCTTCCGCCGCTCGTGCGCGCACGGCATCTGCGGCTCGGACGCGATGCGGATCAACGGCAAGAACCGTCTCGCCTGCAAGACGCTGATCAAGGACATCAACCCCGAGAAGCCGATCACGATCGAGCCCATCAAGGGCCTGACGGTCCTGAAGGACCTGGTCGTGGACATGGAGCCGTTCTTCCAGGCGTACCGGGACGTCATGCCCTTCCTCATCACGAAGGACACGAACGAGCCCACGCGTGAGCGGCTGCAGTCCGCCGAGGACCGCGAGCGCTTCGACGACACCACGAAGTGCATCCTCTGCGCGGCCTGCACCTCCTCCTGCCCGGTGTTCTGGAACGACGGCCAGTACTTCGGCCCGGCCGCGATCGTGAACGCCCACCGCTTCATCTTCGACTCGCGTGACGAGGCCGGGGAGCAGCGCCTGGAGATCCTCAACGACCGTGACGGCGTGTGGCGCTGCCGTACGACCTTCAACTGCACGGACGCCTGCCCGCGCGGTATCGAGGTCACGAAGGCCATCCAGGAAGTCAAGCGCGCGCTGATCACGCGCCGCTACTGACCCGCGGTACGCCCCGCGCACGAGGGCCCCGTCTCCCGGACCGACGTCCCGGGAGACGGGGCCCTCGTCGTGCTGCGGCGGCGAGGCGGCGGAGGTCGGGCGTCCGCTCCGGCGGGGCTCCGAGCTTCCGCGCAGAAGGACTCCTAATCTGACGACATGTCAGACGAAGAGTCGTACGAACTGCTCGGTTTCGACAACGTGCTGCTCCCCGTCGGCGACCTGGGCGAGGCGGTCGCCTTCTACGAGCGGGCCGGGTTCGTCGTGGGGTTCCGGTTCGACGAGGCCGGGATCGCGCTGCTGAAGGTCGGCGGGGAGACGCCGGGCATCCTGCTGCGGGTCGAGGAGGGGCTGCGGCACCGGTCGCCGCACTGGCCCTCGGCGCGGATCTGGCTGGAGGTGCCGGACGCCCGGGTGGCGGCGCGGAGGCTGGCCGCCGCGGGCATCGCGCCCCTGGACGAGGTGTTCCAGGGGGCCACCGGCTGGACCGTGGAGCTGGCCGACCCGTGGGGGAACGTCCTCGGCCTCACGGACTACACCAAACGCCGGGCACTGGCCCGCAGGAGCTGACCCGCGCCCCTGTGTCGAACGCGTTCGAGAACAGGTCCGCGGGACTACCGGCTGGACCTGCCGGCCCGCCGCCTCGCGCCGAGGCCGGCCCCACCAGTCGTTAGGCTCCTCCCGTGCCCGCGAAGAACGACGGCCCCGACGCGGCCGGCCCCCAGAGCAGCAAGTCCGAGCAGACCCGTGCGCTGATCCTGGAGACCGCGATGCGGTTGTTCCAGGAGCGCGGGTACGACAAGACGACCATGCGGGCCATCGCCAAGGAGGCCGGGGTCTCCGTCGGCAACGCCTACTACTACTTCGAGGGCAAGGAACACCTGATCCAGGGCTTCTACGACCGGATCGCCGCCGAGCACCGGGCGGCGGTCCGGGGCGTGCTGGACCGGGAGACCGACCTGGAGGCGCGGCTCGGGGGCGTGCTGACCGCCTGGCTGGACATCGCCCGCCCGTACCACGAGTTCGCCGTCCAGTTCTTCAAGAACGCCGCCGACCCCGACAGCCCGCTCAGCCCCTTCTCCCCGGAGAGCGAGCACGCCCGCGAGCTGGCCATCAGCGTGCACCGGGAGGTGCTGGCCGGCTCCAGGTCCAAGGTGGCGCCCGAACTCCGGGAGGTCCTGCCCGAGTTGATGTGGCTCGCCCAGATGGGCCTGGTCCTGTACTGGATCTTCGACCGCACGGAGGGCCGGGAGCGCAGCTACCGGCTGGCCCGGCGGGGCGCCCGCCTGACCGCCCGCGGCGTCTCCCTGGCCCGCTTCCGGGTGCTACGGCCCCTGGTCCTGGAGATCCACGAACTGTTCACGGACTTCCTGCCGGGCATGACGAGGGTGCTGCCGGATCCGGGGCGGGCACGGGAACAGGCGGAGTGATCACTTCCGGGGGAACGCGCGGGAACAGGACGCCTGATCGTCGACCGCGGGCACCAGCGCCTCCGTGCCGGAAGGACGCCGGCTGATCAGATCCAGTCAAGGCGCCACAGGCGGAAGACGCCGGTGGCGTCCGTCAGGTACTGGCTGCCGCCCACGTCCTCGGTGCTGACGACGTACTCCTTGCGCTGCCACAGCGGGATCAGCGGGACGTCCTCGGCCACGTCCGCCTGGATGTCCCTGAAGTCCTTCGCGGCCCGGCTGCGGTCGGCGAACTGCTGGCTGTCCAGGATGAGATGGTCGACCAGCTTGTTGCTGTACCCGGTGCTCATGGTGGAGCCGGTGCCGACGAGCGCGGTGCCGAAGGTGTCCGGGTCGGGGTAGTCGGCCGACCAGCCGACCGCCCAGGCGTCCAGTTTCCCGGCGGCCCAGCGCTTCTGGAAGTCGGTCCACTCGTAGCCCTTGACGTCCACCGCGAAGAGGCCGCTCGCCTCCAGCTGCTTCTTCAGCTCCAGGGCCTCCTGCTCACCCGCGACCCGGCCGATGCCGTAGCCCAGGGTGAAGTGCACCGGCAGGCTGACCCCGGCGCCGGTGAGCAGCTCGCGGGCCTTGCGGGGGTCCGGGGCCGGATAGTCGTCGAAGAAGGACGTGGTGTGGCCGGTGATGCCGGTCGGGATCAGCGAGTACAGCGGGTCGACCGTGCCCTGGTAGACCTTCGCGGCCAGTTGCTCCCGGTCGACCACCCAGGCCATCGCCCGGCGCACCCGCGGCTCGTGCAGCGGGGAGCCGGGGCGGGTGTTGAGGTACAGGTTGTGGGTCTCGGTGCTGTCGGACTCGGTGACCCGCTGGTGGGGGTCGCTCGGGTTCAGCCGGGAGAGCACCCCCGGCGGCAGGGTTCCGGCGGCGACGTCGATGCGCCGGTCCTTCCAGGCCTGGTCGAGCTTGGCCGAGTCGGCGTAGTAGCGCAGCTCGACCGGGCGGCCGGTGCCGCTCAGGTACCCCTCGTAGTTCTGGTTGGGGGCGAGGACGGCGCGCTGTCCCTTGGTGTACGCCGTGAGGGTGTAGGGCCCGGTGCCGTCGGCGGCGGCGTCCGTGCGCAGGGCGTCCGCCGGGTACTTCTCCCGGTCCACGATCGACCCGGCGCCGGTGGCGGCCTTCAGCGGGAAGGTGGCGTCGGCGGAGGAGAGGTGGAAGGTGACGGTGTGCGCGTCGTCGGCGGTCACCGAGTCGAGCGTGGCGAACAGGGACGCCGGTCCGACATCGGAGTTGATCCTCTTGACCCGGTCGAAGGAGTACTTGACGTCCTCGGCCGTCATGGCGCGCCCGCTCGGGAAGGTGATCCCCGACCGCAGGGTGCACCGGTAGGTCTTCAGGCCGCCGCCCTCGAAACCGCAGCTCTTCGCCGCGTCCGGGACCGGTTCCACGCCGCCCGGCTCGAAGGTCAGCAGCGTCTGGAACACGTTGCTGAACAGGGCCCAGGACCCGGCGTCGTAGGCGCCCGCCGGGTCGAGTGCGGTGACCGCGTCCGTCGTGCCGACGGTGATGGTCCGGTTCCCGTTGCCCTGCGACGGCAGCAGCTGCCAGCCGCCGATCCCCACGACGGCGAGCACGAGCAGCGTCACGAGCATCCGCATGCGAACAGATCGCATGGTGGTGACCTCCCCAGCCACTTCCCCTTGAGTGACGCGGCTCACCTAATCACATGGGTTTCACCTCGCGGAAGGGCTTTCTGCCGACTGTGGGAGAACTGTGGGCGCCAGGGGGCCCGGGCCCGCGTCCCGGGCTACGAGTTCCGGCGCAGTGCGCGCAGCCCGCGCAACCCGATGACCCCGATGACCGTCCCCCATACGAAGGAAACGACCGCCAGCAGCAGATGCACCCAGAAGTACGCGGTCGGGTGGCCGTCGTCGAAGGCGAGTCCGCTGCCGTCCTTGACCAGGTTCTTGACGAAAGTGACCCAGATGACCCAGGACCACACCCCGAAGACGAGCAGGAACCAGGAGACCGGGCGGCTGAGCTTCATGGGTCCAGTATCGCCGTCCGGTGTCCGGGGCCGTGCCGGGGGTGGGGCGGCGGGCGGGACTTCGGGGTCCGGGGCGGGTACGTTCTCGACCGTGCCCGCACCGAAGACGACCGGCCGGCGATCCCTGCTGGTCACCTCCGCCACCCTGCTGTCGCTGTCCGTCACCGCGCCCGCCGCGCTCGCCGCGCCGGCCCCCTCCCCGAGCCCGACGGCCACTCCCCCCGCCGTGATGTCCGGCCTGGGCGGTGCCCGGCTCGGGCAGCCGGGCACGCAGGTCGACCTCGCCCCCGGTGTCCCCGTGCTGCCCGAGGACCTCACCGCCCGGTCCTGGATCGTGTCCGACGCCGAGTCGGGCGAGGTGTTCGCCGCGCACAACGCGCACTGGCGGCTGCCCCCGGCGAGCACTCTGAAGATGCTGTTCGCGGACACCGTGCTGCCCCGGTTCCCCGGGGGCACCGAGCACCGGGTCGCCCCGTCGGACCTCCAGGGTGTGGGCGTCGGCTCCAGCGTGGTCGGGATAAAGGCGGGCGGCACCTACTCGGTGCACGACCTGTGGCTCGGCGTGTTCCTGCGCTCGGGCAACGACGCGGTGCACGTGCTGTCCGCGATGAACGGCGGTGTCGAGCAGACCGTGCGGGACATGCAGGACCACGCCGAGGAACTCCAGGCCCTGGACACGCACGTGGTCTCGCCCGACGGCTACGACGCGCCGGGGCAGGTGTCGTCGGCGTACGACCTGACGCTGTTCGCCCGCTCCGGGCTGCAGAAGAAGGACTTCCGGGACTACTGCTCGACGGTGAGCGCGAAGTTCGGCTCCGCCGAGATCCGCAACACCAACCGGCTGTTGAGCGGCGACAGCGACGTGCCCGTCTACCAGGGCATCGCGGGCGTGAAGAACGGCAACACCACGCACGCCGGCGCCACGTTCACCGGGGTCGCCGAACGCGGCGGCAAGGTGCTGCTGGTCACGGTGATGAACCCGCAAAAGCACGAGCACAACGAGGTCTACAAGGAGGCCGCGAAGCTGTTCGACTGGGGTTTCCAGGCGGCCGGCAAGGTGCGACCGGTGGGCGAGCTGGTGCCGCCGAGGAGCGCCGCCACCGCGCGGCCCGACCCGAGCGCGTCCACCGGACAGGACGCGGCGCAGGCGGCGGGACAGGCCACGGGGCGGACGGCGGGGCAGGGTTCCGGGACCGGCGGGGCGGGCGCGAAGCCGGTGGCGAGCGCCACCGCCGCGTCCGGCTCCAGCGGGGCCGGGATCGCCCTGGCCGTCGCGGGCGGGCTGCTGGTGCTGCTCGGGGGCGCGGTGTTCCTGGTCAACCGCCGGTGGCCGCTGCCGGACCTGGTGCGCCGCCGGACGCGTCCGTGAGTTCGGCCTCCTTGCTGCGGGTCGCCGTCCAGGAGGCGCAGAACAGGACCAGTTTGGCGGTGAAGTTGATCCACAGCAGCAGCGCCACGGGGACCCCGAACGCGCCGTACATGCTCTTCGCGGCGACGCCCTGGATGTAGCCGCTCAGCAGCAGCTTCAGCAGTTCGAAGCCGACCGCGCCGAGCAGCGCGGCGACCAGCAGGCGGTGGCGCGCCGGCTCGACGCCGGGCAGCAGGGTCAGGACGTAGAGCAGGACGAGGAAGTCGGCGAGCACGGCGACGGCGAACGCGGCGATCTGCAGCAGCCAACTGCCCCAGCCGTGCTCGTCCAGGCCGATCCGCCGGGACAGCAGCCCGACGGCGGCCGAGGCCAGGGTGGACGCGGCGAGCGTGACGAGCAGGGCGCCGCCGAGGCCGAACAGGATGCCGGCGTCCTTGGCCTTGGTGACGACCGGGTTCTCCTCATGGTCCGGCAGCTCCCACACCGCGCGCAGGCAGTCCCGCATCTGGCCGACCCAGCCGATGCCCGTGAACAGCAGGGCCGCGCCCGCGATGACACCGACCGTGCCGGCGTTCTGCACCAGGGAGGTGAGGTCCAACTGGTCGGACAGGCCCGGGAACTGGTCGGCGATCCGGTGTTCCACGGTCTTCTGGCGGGCCGGGCTGAGCGTGGCGGCGGTGATCGCGGCGGCCACGGTCAGCAGCGGGAACAGCGCCACGAAGCTGACGAACGTCATGGCGGCGGCCAGCCGGGTCCACTTCACCCGGGCCAGCCGCTCGTAGGACCGCCAGGCGTGGGTGGCGGTCAGCCGGATGACGATCGGCCCGATGCCGGGCAGCTTCTTCAGCCAGTCCATGATCCGACTGTGCCCGGTCCGCGGGAACGTCAACACCGCGTTTCTTCGCCTGAACGGGCATATGGGGGCGATACGGTCAACTGTCATGAAGGATGCCATCGAACTGCCCCGGTCCCTGCTCGTCCTCGGCGGCACGTCCGAGATCGCGCTGGCCACCGCGCGCCGGCTGATCGCCCGCCGCACCCGCACGGTGTGGCTGGCCGGCCGCCCCTCCGTCGCGCTGGAGAACGCCGCCGGGAGCCTGCGGGCGCTCGGCGCGGACGTGCACACCGTCGCCTTCGACGCGCTCGACCCCGACGCGCACGCGAGCGTCCTCGGCAAGGTCTTCGCCGAGGGGCCCGTCGGCCTGGTGCTGCTGGCCTTCGGTGTCCTCGGCGACCAGGCGCACGACGAACGCGACCCGGCCCGGGCCGTGGAGGTCGCCCGGACCAACTACACCGGGGCCGTCTCGGCGGGCCTGGTGGCCGGCGGCGCCCTCCAGGCGCAGGGCCACGGCTCCCTCGTGGTGCTGTCCGCCGCCGCGGCCGAACGCGCCCGCCGCGCCGACTTCATCTACGGCTCCAGCAAGGCCGGCCTCGACGCCTTCGCCCAGGGTCTCGGCGACGCCCTGCACGGCACGGGCGCGCACGTCATGGTCGTACGCCCCGGCTTCGTGCGGACCCGGCGGACGGCCGGACGGCCGCGGACCCCGCTGGCCACCACGCCGGAGGCGGTCGCCGCGGCCATCGAACTCGGCCTGCGCCGCGGCGCGGAGACGGTGTGGGTGCCGGGCGCGCTGCGCTGGGTGATGTCGGCCCTGCGCCACACTCCACGACCGCTGTTCCGCAGGCTGGAGATCTAGCGCCCGAGCGAGGCGGGACGCTACTGGGCGACCCGGGGGGCGCACACGTCCGCGTGGCCCGGCTGCGGCGGTACGACGGATCCGCCGAAGGTGTACTCGCGCAGCTTGCGCCAGACGCCGTCGGCGCCCTGCTCGTACAGCGCGAAGCCGGTGCAGGGCCATTCGGCCTCGAAGTCGGCCAGTTCCTCGAAGGCGCGGTCCATCGCCGCGTCCTCGATGCCGTGCGCGACGGTGACGTGCGGGTGGTAGGGGAACAGCAGTTCGCGCGCCACCGGTCCGGAGGCGTCCCGGACCCGCTGCTGCAGCCGGGTGCAGGCCTCGGCGCCCTGGACGACCCGGACGTAGACCACCGGGGACAGGGGCCGGAAGGTGCCGGTGCCGGACAGCCGCATCGGGAACGGCCGGCCGGCCGCCGCGACCCGGCTGAGGTGCGTGTCGACCGCCGGCAGGTCGGCCTGGTCGACCTCGGTCGGCGGCAACAGCGTGACGTGGGTGGGGATACCGTGAGCCGCGGCGTCGCCGAAGCCCGCGCGCCGCTCCTGGAGCAGGCTGCCGTGAGGCTCCGGGACCGCGATCGAGACGCCGATCGTTACGGTCCCCACGTCGTCTCCTGTCGTCGTGTCTGTTTTCTGTCCAGCCGTCGGCTATGACTGTACGGCCATGAGTGTCCTGTGGGCAGGCGCAGCGGAAGTGATGTGCAGCGCTCCGCCCGCGCGGGGTCCGGCGGCCGGGCGCCTCAGTGCTTGGCCGGGAGGAAGCCCACGCGGTCGTACGCCTGCGCGAGGGTCTCGGCGGCGACGGTGCGCGCCTTCTCGGCGCCCTTGGCGAGGATCGAGTCCAGCGTCTCGGAGTCGTCCAGGTACTGCCGGGTGCGCTCGCGGAACGGCGTCACGAACTCGACCATGACCTCGGCGAGGTCGGTCTTGAGCGCGCCGTACATCCTGCCCTCGTACTCCTGCTCCAGCTCGGCGACGGACCTGCCGGTGAGCGTGGAGTAGATGGTGAGGAGGTTGGAGACGCCCGGCTTGTTCTCGACGTCGTAGCGGATCACCGTGTCCGTGTCGGTGACCGCGCTCTTCACCTTCTTCGCCGTGGCCTTCGGCTCGTCCAGCAGGTTGATGAGGCCCTTCGGCGTGGACGCCGACTTGCTCATCTTGACCGTCGGGTCCTGCAGGTCGTAGATCTTCGCCGTCTCCTTGAGGATGTACGGCCTCGGGATCGTGAAGGTGTCGCCGAAGCGGCCGTTGAAGCGCTCGGCGAGGTCGCGGGTCAGCTCGATGTGCTGGCGCTGGTCCTCGCCGACCGGCACCTCGTGGGCCTGGTACAGCAGGATGTCGGCGACCTGGAGGACCGGGTAGGTGAACAGGCCGACGGAGGCCCGGTCGGCGCCCTGCTTGGCGGACTTGTCCTTGAACTGGGTCATGCGGCTGGCCTCGCCGAAGCCGGTGAGGCAGTTCATGATCCAGGCGAGCTGGGCGTGCTCGGGGACGTGGCTCTGCACGAAGAGGGTGCAGCGGTCCGGGTCCAGGCCGGCGGCCAGCAGCTGCGCGGCGGCGAGCCGGGTGTTGGCCCGCAGCTCCCGGGGGTCCTGCGGGACCGTGATCGCGTGCAGGTCGACGACCATGTAGAAGGCGTCGTGGGACTCCTGCAGGGCCACCCACTGGCGGACGGCGCCGAGGTAGTTGCCGAGGTGGAACGAGCCGGCGGTGGGCTGGATGCCGGACAGCACGCGGGGACGGTCGTTGGCCATGTCCCCCATTGTCTCAGAGGGCACGGGTGGGTTTGGCCGTCGAGGGGGGGTCGGCTCCGGGGCGCGGCGGACCGCGGGCCGTGCGTGCCGGCTCGCGCGGTTCCCCGCGCCCCTTCGGGGGCGCCTCAGCCCAGGTCGACTTCCGGGTACAGGGGGAAGCCCGCGACCAGGTCCGTCGCTCGCTGGGAGATCTCCTCGGCGACCTTCGCGTCCAGGACGTGGGCGGCCTTGGACGGGGCGCCCGACTTGGTGGTGCCCGGCTCGGTGGTGGTCAGGACGCGGTCGATCAGGGCGGCCACCTCGTCCATCTCCGCCGTGCCGAGGCCGCGGGTGGTGAGCGCGGGGGTGCCGACGCGGATGCCGGAGGTGTACCAGGCGCCGTTCGGGTCGGCCGGGATGGCGTTGCGGTTGGTGACGATGCCCGACTCCAGCAGGGCCGCCTCGGCCTGGCGGCCGGTGAGGCCGTAGGAGCCGGCGACGTCGATCAGGCAGAGGTGGTTGTCCGTGCCGCCGGTGACCAGGGTGGCGCCGCGGCGGGTCAGGCCCTCGGCGAGGGCGCGGGAGTTGTCCACGATGCGCTGGGCGTAGTCCTGGAAGGAGGGCTGCCGGGCCTCGGCCAGGGCGACGGCCTTGGCGGCCATGACGTGCGGGAGCGGGCCGCCGAGGACCATCGGGCAGCCGCGGTCGACCTGGTCCTTGAGGGAGTCGTCGCACAGGACCATGCCGCCGCGCGGGCCGCGCAGGGACTTGTGGGTGGTCGTGGTGACGATCTGGGCGTGCGGGACCGGGTCGAAGTCGCCGGTGAGGACCTTGCCCGCGACCAGGCCGGCGAAGTGCGCCATGTCGACCATGAGGGTGGCGCCGACCTCGTCGGCGATCTCGCGCATGATCCGGAAGTTCACCAGACGGGGGTACGCGGAGTAGCCGGCCACGATGATCAGCGGCTTGAACTCGCGGGCCTGGGCGCGCAGCGCGTCGTAGTCGACGAGGCCGGTGGCCGGGTCGGTGCCGTAGGAGCGCTGGTCGAACATCTTGCCGGAGATGTTCGGGCGGAAGCCGTGGGTGAGGTGGCCGCCGGCGTCCAGGGACATGCCGAGCATGCGCTGGTTGCCGAAGGCCTGGCGCAGCTCGGCCCAGTCGGCCTCGGACAGGTCGTTGACCTGGCGGACGCCGGTCTTCTCCAGGAAGGGCGCCTCGACGCGGTCGGCGAGGACGGCCCAGAAGGCGACGAGGTTGGCGTCGATGCCGGAGTGCGGCTGGACGTAGGCGTGGCGGGCGCCGAAGAGTTCGCGGGCGTGCTCGGCGGCGAGGGCCTCGACGGTGTCGACGTTGCGGCAGCCGGCGTAGAAGCGGCGGCCGACGGTGCCCTCGGCGTACTTGTCGCTGAACCAGTTGCCCATGGCGAGCAGGGTCGCCGGGGAGGCGTAGTTCTCGGACGCGATCAGCTTGAGCATCCCGCGCTGGTCGGTGACCTCCTGGCCGATGGCGTCGGCGACGCGCGGCTCCACCGTGCGGATGACGTCGAGGGCGGCGCGGAAGGCCGTGGATTCGGTCGACAGGGACTGCTCTGGCATGGGGACCTCCGGACGGCGTGCGTACAGCGTTCACGTTCGGCCCAGGCGCACGGCACTCTTTCCCGCTCGGGCCGCTCCCCGATGGTCCGTCCCATCCCAGCGCGCCAGTCACGGCCCGTCGTCAGACTACCGGGCGCGCCGTGCGGCGCAGGTCCCGCGTCCACCATGCGAGCGGGGATATGAAGGGGGTCGCCGTCGTTTCCGGTCGTACTCGGGAGAGGCCGTGACCGCTGCAGAGGACCTGATCGCCGCCGCCGACGCGCACTGCGCGCCCACCTACCGTCCGCTGCCCGTGGTGATCGCCACCGGTGAGGGGGCGTGGCTGACGGACGTGGCGGGGCGGCGGTACCTGGACCTGCTGGCCGGTTACTCGGCGCTGAACTTCGGGCACGGCAACCGGCGGCTGACCGAGGCGGCGCGGCGGCAGCTGGAGCGGGTGACGCTGACCTCCCGGGCGGTCCACCACGACCGGTTCGCCGCGTTCTGCACGGAGCTGGCCGGGCTGTGCGGGATGGAGATGGTGCTGCCCGTGAACACGGGCACGGAGGCGGTGGAGAGCGCGATCAAGACGGCCCGGAAGTGGGGGTACCGGGTGAAGGGGGTGCCCGCGGAGATGGCGAAGGTCGTCGTGGCGGGCGGCAACTTCCACGGCCGTACGACGACGGTGATCAGCTTCTCGACGGATCCCCGGGCCCGGGCGGACTACGGGCCGTACACGCCCGGGTTCGAGATCGTGCCGTACGGCGATCTGACCGCGATGCGGGCGGCGCTCACCGAGAACACGGTGGCCGTGCTGCTGGAGCCGATCCAGGGCGAGTCCGGGGTGATCGTGCCCCCGGGCGGTTATCTGGCGGGGGTGCGGGAGCTGACGCGCGAGCGGAACGTGCTGTTCGTCGCCGACGAGATCCAGTCCGGGCTGGGCCGGACCGGGCGGACCTTCGCGTGCGAGCACGAGGGGGTCGTACCGGACGTGTACGTGCTGGGCAAGGCGCTGGGCGGCGGGATCGTGCCGGTGTCGGCGGTGGTGTCGAGCGCGGCGGTGCTCGGGGTGTTCCGGCCGGGTGAGCACGGGTCGACGTTCGGTGGGAACCCGCTGGCCTGCGCGGTGGCGCTGGAGGTGATCGCGATGCTGCGGACCGGGGAGTACCAGGAGCGGGCGGCCCGGCTGGGCGAGCGGCTGCACCGGGCGCTGGGCGAGCTGCCGGGCACCGGCAGGGTGACGGCGGTGCGCGGGCGCGGGCTGTGGGCCGGGGTGGACGTCGCGCCGGCGCTCGGCACCGGGCGGCAGCTCTCCGAGCGGCTGCTGGCCCGCGGGGTCCTGGTCAAGGACACCCACGGGTCGACCGTCCGGATCGCGCCGCCGCTGGTGATCGGCGAGGAGGACCTGGACTGGGGGGTGGAGCAGCTCCGGGCGGTGCTGGCGTCCGCGCCGGACCACGGGGCTAGAGGATGACGTGGGGCAGGAAGCGGGCGTACTCGTCGGTGATCAGGCCGGTGGACTCGCGGATGCCGAGGCCCGCCGGTTCGCCCTGGACCACCCAGGCGCCCAGGACCACGTGGTTGCCGTCGAAGGCGGGGAGCGGGGCCAACGCCTGGTAGCAGCAGGGCTCGTCGCGTGGGAGGGCCGGGGTGCCCGGGGGGTGGACGGTGACGCCGGCGCCCTCCCGGCCGAGGAGGGGCTTGGCGACGTAGCCGGTGGTGCCGGGCAGGTCGCGGGGGCCGTCCAGGTAGGCCGGCAGCAGGTTCGGGTGGCCCGGGTACAGCTCCCAGAGGACGGGCAGCAGGGCCTTGTTGCTCAGGAGCATCTTCCAGGCCGGTTCGATCCACAGGGTGCTGCCGGTGCCGCCGCCGTTGTCCAGGGTGTCCAGGACGTGCCCGCCGAAGGCGTCGGCGGTGAGCCACTCCCACGGGTAGAGCTTGAAGATGCCGCGGATGAAGCGGAGCCGGTTGTCGACGAAGCGGCCGGAGAGGCCGTCCCAGCCGATCTCCTCCATGGCGAGCCAGTCGGTGGTGAGGCCGGCCTGCTCGGCGGTCTCCTTGAGGTAGGCGACCGTCATCAGGTCCTCGCCGATCTCGTCGGCCGAGGAGTGCGCGAAGTGCAGCGTGCCGCCGGGGGGCAGCAGGGCCGACTGGGAGCGCCAGGCCTCCACCAGGCGTTCGTGCAGGGAGTTCCACTGGTCGGCGCCGGGGAAGCGGTCCTCCATCCAGAACCACTGCGGGGAGGCCGCCTCGACCAGGGAGGTCGGGGTGTCCGCGTTGTACTCCAGCAGCTTCGCCGGTCCCGTGCCGTCGTAGCGGAGGTCGAAACGGCCGTAGACGGACGGGAGTTCGGCACGGCGGTGCCAGGCCTCGGTGACCGCGGCGGCCACCCGCGGGTCGGTGATGCCGAGGTCGGCGAGCCGGTCCTCGGCCACGATGTGCCCGGCCGCCGCGAGGCACATGCGGTGGAGTTCCCCGACGGTCTCCTCCAGCGCCTCGACCTCCGCCAGGGAGAAGACGTAGCAGGCGCTCTCGTCCCAGTAGGGGCGCAGCGAGCCGTCGGGGTGGCGGGTGAGCGGGTAGACCAGGCCCTGGGCCTCGACGGTCTGCTGCCAGCCGGGGCGGGGGGTGAGGGTGCGGCGTTCCATGCGCGTGTTCCGCTCAGCCGCCGGAGCTGCCGTGGCCGCCGCCGAATCCCCCGCGGTGCACTCCGCTCCCGCCGTGGTGGTCGTCGTCACCGCCGCGCGAGCCGCTGCCCGAGCCGCCGCCGGGCTTGGTGAAGGAACCGCCGTCGACCCGGCCGTTCTTCTTCTCGCCGCCGTAGTACCAGGCGGCGTCGGGCTGCTTCCCGGCCTTCTTCCCGCCGGTCCTGCCGGTCGTCCTGCCAGTCGTCTTGCCGGTCGTCTTGCCGGTCGTGCCCGACGTCTTGCAGTTCCTGTCGGAGACGACCTCGTACCCCTTGCCGCGCTGGTAACTTTCGCGGTCGACGCAGCGTTTGTCCGGGTCGGACGAGCAGGCGGTGAGCGCGGCGGCCAGCAGGCCCACGCCCCCCAGGACGACCGTGCCGGAACGAAGAGGCCGGCGTGTGCGCTCCATGGTGGTGTCTCCCCCGTCGAGTTGTCGTGTCCGTGGCCAGCCTAGAGAGCCGGTACGGCCCCCTGCACGGGGGCCCTCGATCCCGCGCTCGCCTAGAGTCGCTTCGTGCTGTTGGGAATGGTGTGCGCCCTGGGGGCGGCGGTCTGCTTCGGGACCGCGACGGTGTTGCAGGCGGTGGCCGCGCGGGTGGCGGGTGCGCAGGAGGGCGGCGGCGGGGACGCGGCGCTGCTGCTGCGGGCGTTGCGGCAGTGGCGGTACCTCGCCGGGCTCGCGCTGGACGGGCTCGGTTTCGTGTTGCAGATCGCGGCCCTGCGGTCGGTGCCGATCTACGCGGTGGGCGCGGCCCTGGCGGCGAGCCTCGCGGTGACCGCCGTGGTGGCGGCGCGGCTGCTGCGGGTCCGGCTGAGCGGCCTGGAGTGGGGCGCGGTCGGGGTGGTGTGCGCCGGGCTCGCCCTGCTGGGGCTGGCCTCGGGCGCCGAGGGCGACCGGACCGGCCCGCACTGGCTGCGGTACGCGATGGTGGCGGCCGCGGCGGGGGTGCTGCTGCTCGGCTGGATCGGCGGGCGCCTGTCCGGCCGGGCCCGCGCGCTGCTGCTGGGGCTCGGCGCCGGGTGCGGGTTCGGCGTCGTGGAGGTGGCGGTACGGCTGATCGACTCGCTGCGGCCGGCCGACCTGCTGGTCAACCCGGCGGCGTACGCGCTGCTGCTCGGCGGCGGTGCCGCGTTCCTCCTGCTCACCTCGGCCCTCCAGCGGGGCTCGGTGACGACCGCGACGGCGGGCATGGTGATCGGGGAGACGCTCGGTCCGGCCGCGGTGGGCGTGATCTGGCTCGGCGACCGGACCCGGGAGGGGATGACCGGGGTGGCGGCGCTGGGGTTCGCGGTGGCGGTGGCGGGCGCGTTGCTGCTGGCGCGGTTCGGGGAGGCTCCGGTGACGGAGGGGGCGGCCGGGGAGGCGTGAGGGCCCCCGCGCGCGTCGAGGGCCTACGGCAACACCCGGCACAGCGCCTCCAGTGCCGCCGCCCACGCGCTGTCCGGAGGGGTTCCGTAGCCGACGACCAGGGCGTCCAGCGGTGGGGTGACGGCCTGGGGGTGGCGGTGGAAGGAGAGGCCGTGCAGGGCGAGACCCTGCCAGGCCGCGGCCTGGACCACGGACTCCTCGGTGCCCGGCGGGAGGCGCAGGACCGCGTGGAGGCCGGCGGCGATGCCGGTGACGTGGACCTCGGGGGCCCGGGCGGCCACGGCGGCGGTGAGGGCGTCACGGCGCCGGCGGTAGCGCAGCCGGGACGAGCGGACATGGCGGTCGTACGCGCCGGAGGTGAGGAACTCCGCGAGCGTGAGCTGTTCCAGCGCGCCGACGGTGTCCGCGGCCCCCTTGGCCGAGACCACCTCCGCGGCCAGGGCCGGCGGCAGCACCATCCAGCCCAGCCGCAGTCCGGGCGCGAGTGACTTGCTGGCCGTGCCGAGGTAGACGACCCGGTCGGGGGCGAGTTGCTGGAGGGCGCCGACGGGCTGACGGTCGTAGCGGAACTCGCCGTCGTAGTCGTCCTCCAGGACCAGACCGCCGGTGCGGCGGGCCCAGGCGACGACGGCGGCCCGCCGGTCGGGGTGCAGCGGCATGCCCATCGGGAACTGGTGGGCGGGGGTGAGCAGGACCGCGCCGGCGTCCCCCGGCTCGCCGGGGTCCGTGCCGAGGTCGTCGTAGGGCAGCGGGGGTGTGGCCAGGCCCGCGTTCCCCAGCAGCGTCCGGTGGACGTGGAGCCCGTACGACTCCACTGCCACCGTGCGCACCCCGCGGGCCCGCAGGACCTTGCCGAGGAGGGTCAGGGCGTGCGAGAAACCCGCGGTGATCACCAGGGTCTCGGGGTCGGTGCGCACCCCGCGGGCGCGGGCGAGGTAGCCGGCGAGGGCGGTGCGCAGTTCGGGGCGGCCGCGGGGGTCGCCGTAGCCGAGGGCGTGGAAGGGGGCCGTGGCCAGGACCCGGCGGGTGGCGCCCAGCCATGCGGTGCGTGGGAAGGCGGCCAGGTCGGGGGTGCCGGGGACGAGGTCGTGGCGCGGGCGGGCGGGGGCGCGGTGGGGTGGCGCGGGGGCGGCGGGTGCCGTGTGGCCGTGGGGGGCGCCGGGGGCCACCCGGGTGCCGGAGCCCTGCCGGGCGGTGAGCCAGCCCTCGGCGACCAGGTCGGCGTAGGCCTCGGCGACGGTGTTGCGGGCGACGCCGAGATCGACGGCGAGGGAGCGGGAGGACGGCAGCCGGGTGCCGGGGGCGAGCCGGCCGGAGCGGACCGCGTCGCGCAGGGCGTCGGTCAGGCCCCGGCGCACACCGCCCGCCCCGGTGTGTTCGAGGTGCAGGTCCACACCCAGGGTGGCCCAGGAATCCGCCATGGAAATGGACCATACTCCTGGGCTGCCTCGCTCCTAGGGTCGAAGGCATGAGCACCGCACAGGAAACCGATATCTACGCCACCGAAGAAGCCCCGCGGCTCGGCTGGGCCGAGCACGCCCCCGACGTCTACAAGGCCATGATCCGCCTGGACAGCGCGGCCAGGCAGGGCCTGGACCCCACGCTCTACGAGCTGGTGAAGATCCGCGCCTCGCAGCTCAACCACTGCGCGTTCTGCCTCGACATGCACACCAAGGACGCCCTGGCGGCCGGCGAGAGCGTCGAGCGGATCGTGCAGCTGAGCGCGTGGCAGGAGTCCCGGCACTTCTACACCGACAGGGAGCTGGCGGCGATCGAGCTGACCGAGGCGATCACCGTGATCACCGACGGCTTCGTGCCGGACGAGGTGTACGAGCGGGCGGCCCGGCACTTCGACGAGACCGAGCTGGCCCGGCTGGTCGCCGCGATCACGGTGATCAACGCCTGGAACCGGTTCGGTGTGACCTTCCGGATGACCCCGGGGCACTACCGGCCCGGGCAGCACAAGTGAGCGGCGGCCCGCAGCGGCCCGGGCGGGACAAGGCGGAGGCGTTCCGCGCCCTGCACCGGGGCCGCGTCCCGGGTGAGCCCCTGGTGCTGCCCGGGCCGTGGGACGCGGCGAGCGCACGGGTGTGTGTGGCCGCCGGGTTCCCCGCGCTGGCCACGCCGAGCGCCGGCGTGGCCGCCGCACTCGGGTACGAGGACGGGGCCACCCCCGCCGACGAGATGTTCGCGGCGGTCGCCCGGATCACCCGGGCGGTGGACGTGCCGGTGTCGGCGGACGTCGAGGGAGGGTACGGGCTCGCCCCGCGGGAGCTGGTCGAGCGGCTGCTGGCGGCGGGCGCCGTGGGCTGCAATCTTGAGGACTCCGACGGGGGTGTCCTCAAGGACCCGCACGAGCACGCCGACTTCCTCGCCGAGGTGCGGGCCGCGGCCGCCGACCGGCTGTTCGTCAACGCCCGCGTGGACGTCTTCGTGCACGGCGACGGCGACCCCGAACGGGCCATCGAGCGGGCCGCGTTGTACGTCGCCGCGGGCGCGGACTGCGTGTATCCGATCCTCGCCCCGGCGGCGGTGCTGCCCCTGCTGCGGGCCGGGATCCAGGGGCCGCTGAACGCCCTGGCCCGGCTGGACGGGGACGGCCCCGGGCCCGCCGCGCTCGGCGGGCTCGGGGCCACCCGGGTCACCTTCGGGCCGGGTCTCCAGCGGCGGTCGGCGGCCGCGCTGCGGGAGATCGCCGACGGGCTGGCCCGGTGAGCGACGTCAGGACAGCCACTTCTTCCACACGTCGGGGTGGCTGTCCACCCACTTCTTCGCCGCCGTCTGCGGGTCCATCTTCTGGTCGGCGATCATCAGGGAGACCTCGTTCTGGTCCTCCGTCGTCCACCGGAACTTCTTGAGGAAGGCCGCCGCCTTGCCGCCGGTCTTCGCGAAGTCCGCGTTCAGGTACTTCTGCAGCGGGGTGTGCGGGTAGGAGCAGGCGACCTTCGCCGGGTCCGTGTCGCAGCCGTCCTTGTGCGGCGGCAGCTTCACCTCCGTCATGGGCACCTTCTCGAACAGCCACTGGGGCGAGTACCAGTACGTCAGGAAGGGCTTCTTCTCCTTGGCGAACTGTTTCATCTGGGTGATCTGCGCCGCCTCGGAACCGGCGAAGACGACCTGGTAGTCCAGCTTCAGGTTCTTCACCAGCGCCTTGTCGTTGGTGACGTACGACGGCGAGCCGTCCATCAGCTGGCCCTTGCCGCCGCTCTCCGCGGTGCGGAAGAGCGAGGCGTACTTGTTCAGGTTCCGCCAGTCGGTGATGTCCGGGAGCTGCTTGGCCAGGTACGTCGGCACGAACCAGCCGATGTGCCCGGTCACCCCGAGGGCGCCTCCCGGTGTGATCGTCTTCTTGTCGGTGACGTACCGCTTCACCTGGTCCGGGTGACCCCAGTCCTCCAGAAGGGCGTCGACGCGGCCCTGGCTGAGCGCGTCCCAGGCGGGCACCTCGTCGACCTGGACGGTGTCGACCCGGTAGCCGAGCTTGTGCTCCAGGACGTACTGGGCGACGGCCACGTTCGACTGCGCGCCCACCCAGGACTGCACGGACAGCGTGACCGACTTCCCGCCGCCCGCGTGCGCGAAGGGCGAGGCCTGCTTGGTCATGTCGGCGGCGCCGCAGCCGGTGGCCAGGGCCAGCACGGCGACGGCGGCCGGGAGGGTCGTACGAAGGCGCATGTCAGGCCCCCTTCCTCGGGCGGCCCTCCGTCGGCTGGGTCACCCGGTCGAGCATCAGGCCCAGGCAGACGATGGCGGCACCGGCGACCAGGCCGGTCGCCAGGTTGCCCTGGGCGAGGCCGAAGGCGACGTCGTAGCCGAGGGCACCGCCGCCGACCAGGCCGCCGATGATGACCACGGCCAGTACCAGGACCACGCCCTGGTTGACGGCGAGCAGCAGCGCGCGCCGGGCCAGCGGGAGCTGCACCTGCCACAGCTGCTGGCGGCCGGTCGCGCCGAGCGAGCGCGCCGACTCCAGCGCGGCCTGGTCGACCTGGCGCAGGCCCTGCGTGGTGATCCGGACGACGGCGGGGAGGGCGTAGACGACGGCCGCGGCGACGGCGGGAGCGCGGCCGACGCCGAACAGGGCGACGACCGGGATCAGGTACACGAACTGCGGCATGGTCTGGAAGACGTCCAGGACCGGGCGCAGCATCCGCTCGACCCGGTCGCTGCGGGCCGCGGCGACACCGGTCGCGAAACCGAGGACGAGGGTGACGGCGACGGCGGCGAGCACCTGGGAGAGGGTGTCCAGCGACGGCTCCCACACGCCGAGCACGCCGATCACGGCCATGGCCAGGACGGCGGTCAGCGCGGTGCGCCAGGTGCCGATCAGCCAGGCCAGCGCGGCGACGATCAGCAGCACCGACCACCACGGCAGCCACTGCAGGCCGTCCCGGACGGGGTCCAGCACCCAGGTGGTGAAGTGGCCTGCCCAGTCCGCGGTGCCGCCGATCACGGGGACGCCGGAGTACAGGTGGGCGGTCATCCAGTTGACGGCGCGGTTGACCGGTGCGGCGATGTCCACGGTCCAGCCGGCGGGCCAGTCGAGCGCGCCGAGGAGGCGGGCGGCGAGGGCGACGGCCACGGTGACGGCGAGGGCGTACGGCCAGCCGATGGCCCGGGTGCGCGTCCCGTCGGCGGCGGCCCCGGCGGCCGCGGTCACGCGGTCCAGGACCACCGCGAGCAGCACGATCGGGATGCCGGCCGCGAGCGCCGCGCCGACGTCGACGGAGGCGAGCGCCTGGTAGACGCGGTCGCCGAGGCCGCCGGCGCCGATGACGGCGGCGATCACGGCCATGGACAGCGCCATCATGATCGTCTGGTTGAGGCCGAGGAGGAGTTCCTTGCGGGCCAGTGGGATGCGCGCGGTCAGCAGCCGCTGGCGGCGGGTGGCGCCGAGCGACTCCACGGCCTCCAGGACCTCGGGGTCGGCGCCGCGCAGGCCGAGCGCGGTGAGGCGGGCCATGGGCGGGGCGGCGTAGACGACGGTGGCGAGGACGGCCGCGGGGACGCCGATGCCGAAGACCAGGACGACGGGGAGGAGGTAGGCGAAGGCGGGGAGCACCTGCATCGTGTCCAGGACCGGGCGCAGGGCGCGGTCCAGGCGGTCCGAGAGGCCGGCGCCGAGACCGAGCAGCGCGCCCACGATGACGGAGGCGAGGACCGCGGCGACCATCAGCGCGAGGGTCTGCATGGTCGGGATCCACATGCCGAGCGCACCGCAGGCCAGGAACGCGGCCGCGGTGCCGGCGGCCAGGCGGGCCCCGCCGAGGCGCCAGGCGGTGAGCGCGCCCAGGGCCGTGACACCGGCCCAGCCCGCGGCGAGCAGGGTGAGGTAGACGGCGCGGACGGCCAGGATGACGGCGTTGCTGATGTAGCCGAAGAAGTACAGGAACAGCGGGTGGCTGTCCCGGTTGTCGATGACCCAGTCGCTGGCGCTGCTGAGGGACTTGTCGAGGCTGATCGTCAGCTGGTGCGGCCAGGCGGCGCCGGGCCAGTGGGCGGCGGCCCAGGGGGCCAGGACCGCGGCGACGAGGGCGAGCAGCAGCAGCTTGCCCGCGGCTCGGCTCTTCAGGATGCGGGGTTTACCGGTGCGCAGGGCCGGGATACCGAGCGTTGCCATCAGACGGCCTCCGGGGTGCTCCGGGGCCCGCGGGAGTTCTCCTGCCCACGCCTGCGGGACGCCGTCTCCGGGAGGGACGCGGCCTTCCGGCCGGCCCGCCTTCCCGCGGCACCGTCCGCCTTCACGGAGGCGTCATCGCGCGGGGACGCGGGGGCGTCACCGTCCGCCTTCACGGCGGTTTCGTCGCGCGGGGCTGCGGGGGCGCCGGTGTCCGCGGCTACGGCGGCATCGTCGTGCGCGGCCGTGGCGGCACCGCCACCCGTCGCCGCGCCGGGACCGTCACCAGTCGCCGCGCCGGGACCGTCACCCGTCGTTCCGGCAGCACCGTCACCCACGGGTACGCCGGCGCCCGTACCGTCGCTCGTCGTCTCCCCGGCGGTTCCGTCCGCCGGTTCCACGGTCGTTCCCGCGACCACGCCCAGGAGGGCGTCCGAGTCCACCACGCCGAGGCAGCGGCCCTGGTCCATGACGCGGGCCGGGGTGCCGGCACGGGCCACCGCCTCGATGGCCTCGGCCACCGTGGCCTCGGGGCGTACCGCGGGGCCGTTGGCGGACTCGCCGGCGTGGGCCGGGCGCATGGCCGTACCCACCGTCATGACCTGCTCGCGCGGAACGTCCCGGACGAACTCGCGGACGTAGTCGTCGGCCGGGGAGCCGACGATCTCCTCCGGGGTGCCGAGCTGGACGACGCGGCCGTCGCGCATGAGGGCGATGCGGTCGCCGAGTTTGAGGGCCTCGCTGAGGTCGTGGGTGATGAAGACCATCGTGCGGCCCTCCTCGCTGTGCAGGCGGGCCACCTCTTCCTGCATGTCGCGCCGGATGAGCGGGTCCAGCGCGCTGAACGGCTCGTCGAAGAGCAGTACTTCGGGGTCCACGGCCAGCGCGCGGGCCAGGCCGACGCGCTGGCGCTGGCCGCCGGAGAGCTGGCCGGGCCGGCGCTTCTCCATGCCTTCGAGGCCGACCTTGGCGACGAACTCGGCGGCCCGCTCGCGGCGTTCGGACCTGCCGACGCCCTGGATCTCCAGGCCGTAGGCGACGTTGTCGAGGACCGTGCGGTGCGGGAGCAGGCCGAAGTGCTGGAAGACCATCGCGGCCCGGTGCCGGCGCAGTTCGCGCAGCCGGGACCGGTCCATCGCGCGGACGTCCTCGCCGTCGATGGAGATCGTGCCCGCGGTCGGTTCGATGAGGCGGGTCAGGCAGCGGACGAGGGTGGACTTGCCGGAGCCGGACAGGCCCATGACGACGAAGACCTCGCCCTTGCGGACGTCGAAGGAGACGTCCCGGACGGCGGCCGTACAGCCGGTGCGGGAGCGCAGTTCGGCGGGGTCGAGCGCGGTCAGCTCGGGGTCGCCGGGTATCCGCTCCGGCTTGGGTCCGAAGACCTTCCACAGGCCGGACACCGAGAAGACGGGCTCGTTGGTGGTGGGGGGCTTGCGAGTGGGGACGGTGAGACTCATCGGGGGTCACCTCCGATCAGGTCGACGGCCTTCTCCCCGACCATGAGCACCCCGATCATCGGGTTGACGGCGGTCATGGTGGGGAAGACGGACGCGTCGGCGATGCGAATGCCGTCGAGACCGCGGATCTTCAGCTCCGGGTCGACCACGGCCAGTTCGTCGTCGGCGGCGCCCATCCTGCAGGTGCCGGCCGGGTGGTAGACGGTGTGCGCGACCTTGCGGGCGTACTCGCTCAGCTCGGCGTCGCCGAGGATCTCGGGGCCGGGGCACACCTCGCGCTTGAGCCAGCCGGCCAGTGGTTCGGTCTTGGCGATCTCCCGGGCGATGCGGATGCCGTCGACCAGGGTCCGGGCGTCGTAGTCGTCCTCGTCGGTGAAGTACCGGAAGTCCAGCGCGGGCTTCACGGAGGGGTCGGCGCTGGTGAGGTAGAGGCGGCCGCGGCTCTTGGGCTTGGGGATGTTCGGGGTCATGGAGACGCCGTACGCGGGCCGCTCGTAGCCCAGCCGTTCCGGGTTGTCGGTGAACGGGATCTGGTAGAAGTGGAACATCAGGTCGGGGCCCGCGTGATCGGGATCGCGGCGGACGAAGAGGCCCGCGTCGGAGTCCATCGCGGAGTTCTCCGGGATGGGTCCGTTCGTCTCCCAGACGATGACCGACTCGGGGTGGTCGAGCAGGTTCTCGCCGACGCCCGGCAGGTCGTGCGCGACGGGGATGCCGAGGGCCCGGAGGTCCTTCGCGGGGCCGATGCCCGAGTGCAGCAGCAGCCGCGGGGAGTCGACGGCGCCCGCGCACAGGACGACCTCGTTGCGGGCCCGGATCAGCAGTTCCTCGCCGTCCTTGGTGCGCACGTGCACGCCCTCGGCGCGGGTGCCGTCGAGTTCCAGCCGGTACGCCCAGGTCTCCAGCAGGATCGTCAGGTTGGGCCGCTCGTCCATCCCCGGGTGCAGGTACGCCACCGACGCCGAGGACCGCTTGTTGTTCTCGGGGTGGTAGGCGAGGTCGAAGAATCCGACGCCCTCGGTGAACGGTTTGCGGTTGAAGCCCTCGACCCGGGGTACCCCGAGCGCCGACCGGGCGGCGTCGACGAAGTCGCGGGCGATGGCGTTGCGGTCCTTCTCGTCCACGGAGACGATGTTGTTCTTCAGGCGGGCGTAGTAGGCCTCCATGGGGACGGCGCCCCAGCCCTTGGCGCCGGAGGCCTCCCACTCGTCCCAGTCGGAGGGCAGGGGTTTGAAGGAGATGAGGGTGTTGTGCGAGGAGCAGCCGCCGAGGACGCGGGCGCGGCTGTGCCGGATGTGGGAGTTGCCGCGGGGCTGCTCCACCGTCGGGTAGTCGTAGTCGAGGTCGCCGCCGAGCAGGCCCATCCAGCGGCGCAGGGTGAGGACGTCGTCGCGGTCGACGTCGCTCGGGCCGCCCTCGATGACGGCGACGGTGACGTCCGGGTTCTCGGTGAGGCGGGAGGCGATGACGGAGCCCGCGGTGCCGCCACCGATGACGACGTAGTCGTACACATGGGGGGTGTGGGACATGGGGTACTACTCCGGGGGTGTGCCGGGGACGGGGAGGGAGGGGAGGGGTGCGGTGGGGCCGGGGGTCAGCCGGCGAACCAGCGGACGGGCTTCGGGGCGAGGTTCTGGTAGACGTGCTTGGTCTCGCGGTACTCGGCGAGTCCGGCCGGGCCCAGCTCGCGGCCGGTACCGCTCTTGCCGAAGCCGCCCCATTCCGCCTGCGGCAGGTAGGGATGGAAGTCGTTGATCCAGACGGTGCCGTGGCGCAGCCGGCCGGCGACGCGGCGGGCCTTGCCGGGGTCGCTGGTCCACACCCCGCCGGCGAGGCCGTACTCGGTGTCGTTGGCGAGGAACACCGCCTCTTCCTCGGTGCGGAAGGTCTCGACGGTGAGGACCGGACCGAAGACCTCCTCGCGGACCACCTTCATCTCGCGGTGGCAGGCGTCGAGGACGGTCGGCTCGTAGAAGTAGCCGGCCTCCGGGCGCTCGGGTGACGGTTCGGGACGCTTGCCGCCGCAGCGCAGTACGGCGCCTTCCACCAGCGCGGAGGTGACGTACGCCTCGACCTTGGCGCGGTGCTGCTCGGAGACGAGCGGGCCGCACTCGACGCCGTCCTCGGTGCCGCGGCCGAGGCGGATCTTCGTGGCGCGGCGGGCGAGTTCGGCGACGAAGCGTTCGCGGACCGACTCCTCGACGATGAGGCGGGCGCCGGCCGAGCAGACCTGGCCGCTGTGGATGAAGGCCGCGTTCAGGGCCTGGTCGACGGCGGTGTCGAAGCTCTCCTCGGTGGCGCAGGCGTCGGCGAAGACCACGTTGGGGTTCTTGCCGCCGAGCTCGAGGGCGACCTTCTTGACGGTGGGCGCGGCGGCCTGGGCGACCTTGGTACCGCTGAGCAGGCCGCCGGTGAAGGAGACCAGGTCGACGTCGGGGTGGTCGGCGAACCGGGCGCCGACGGTGTGGCCGGGGCCGGTGACGATGTTGGCCACGCCGGCGGGGAGACCGGCCTCGGTCAGCAGCTCGATCAGGGCGATCGTCGTCATCGGGGTGATCTCGCTGGGCTTGATCACGAAGGTGTTGCCGGCGGCGAGGGCCGGGGCGATCTTCCAGCTGGCCTGGAGGAGGGGGTAGTTCCAGGGGGTGATCAGCGCGCAGACACCGACGGGTTCGTGGACGACCACGCTGTGGATGTCGGGCGAGCCCGCGTCGACCACCCGGCCGGGGGCCTCGGCGGCGACCAGGTCGGCGAAGTAGCGGAAGGCGTCGGCGACGCAGTCGATGTCGACGCGGCCCTCTTCGACGGTCTTGCCCGCGTCCCGGCTCTCCAGCAGGCCCAGTTCCTCGCGGTCGCGCACCAGGAGGTCGGCGACCCGGCGCAGCAGGGCGGCGCGCTCGGCGGCCGGGGTGTGCGGCCAGGGGCCCTCGTCGAAGGCCTGCCGGGCGGCGGCTATCGCGCGTTCCGCGTCCTTCTCGTCACCTTCGGCGACGACGGCGAAGGGGAGGGCGTCCGCGGGGTCGAGGATGTCCCGGGTCGCGCCGGAGGCGGCTTCCAGCCATTCGCCGCCCGCGTGGATGGTCGCCTGGGCCTTTCGTTCCGTTCTTTCCGCCATGATCGGTGTCGCCTTCCGTTCCTGTTCGGTGCCCCTGCGTCACACGGGTGTCTCGCGTGGGGACCGTCGCCGCCTGCCCCGAGCGTTCGCGTTGCATGCGCAATCTATGGCCGAAAGTGTTCCGCGTCACTAAAAAGGCGGCCTAAATCAGACAAATCTACTCTGAAAAGAAATGTTAACCGCCCTGCACGGAGGCGCACGATGGCCGGAAAGGAGCGGTGGCCGGAAGACGACGCGGTGGTCCTCCCGGAATCGGGGGCACCGGAAGGGCGCGCGTCACCGCGGGGCTGACACGTCCGTCATCAGCTCGCGTACGCAGCCGCGCAGCCAGGCGTGGGCCGGGTCGGCGTCGTGGCGCGGGTGCCAGGCCAGGCCCAGCCCCACGGCGGGCAGCCGGAGCGGGACCTCGAAGACGACCAGGCCGAGGGTGTCGGCGAGCGGCCGGCCCCACCGGCTGACCAGCCCGATCAGGTCGGTCTCGGCCAGCACGAACAGCGAGGCCGGATAGGTGCCGACGCTCCCCACCACCCGGCGTTCCAGGCCGAGTTCGGCGAGGGCGTCGTCGACCGGGCCGCGCTGCCTGCCCCGCCGGGACACGATGAGGTGGCCCGCCGCCCCGGCGAACCGCTCGGGTGTCAACTCGCCCTGGAGGAGCGGGTGTCCGGGCCGTACGACGCCCAGCATGCGGTCCTCGCACACCGTCTCCACCCGCACCTCGGGCGCGACCGAGTCGATCACCCCGACCTCCAGGTCGGCGGTGCCCTGGCGCAGGAACGGGGCGTCGACGTGGCTCTCGCTCAGGAAACGCAGGCGGATGCCGGGGGCCTCGCGGGCGGCACGGGCGAACAGGGCGGCACCGTGGGTCGCGGCGATCGCGTCGTGGCCGATGATCGTGAAGGTGCGGGTGACCGTGCGCAGATCGGTGTCCCGGTGCGGCGCGAACAGCGCGCGGGCCCGCTCCACCACCGCACCGACCTCGGCGCGCACCGCGAGCGCGTGCGGGGTCGGCACCATCCGGCGGCCGGCGCGGACCAGCACCGGATCGCCGAGCGCCTTGCGGATCCGGCCGAGGGTGCGGCTCATCGCGGGCTCGGACAGGTGCAGCCGGCGGGCGGCGCCCTGCACGCTCTCCTCCTCCAGCAGCACGTCCAGCGCGACCAGCAGATTCAGGTCCAGGCCCGTGGATTGCGTCATGTGCAGGTGTTCCTTGCGAAGGTTGCACTGGAAGGCAGGTCGGGGGCGAGCCTACGGTGAGAGCGCATCCCACACCACCAGCTCCCGGGAGGAGCCGTGCCCTCGCACGCCCTTGCACGTCCGGCCCTGCTGACCCTGTGCGCCTGCGTACTGGTCGCGCAGAGCATGGTCGCCGCCGTCAACCTGCTGATCCCCCAACTGGCCTCGTCCGCCCTGCACCCCTCGCACACCGAGATCCTGTGGACGGTCGACGCCTATGTCATCGTCTTCGCGGGTCTGCTGATCCCGGCCGGCGCGCTCGGCGACCGGTACGGCCGCAAGGGTGCGCTGCTCGGCGGTCTGGCCCTGTTCGCCGCGGGCGCCGCGACCAGCGCGCTCGCCCCCGTGCCCGCGCTGCTCGTCGCCGGCCGGGGCCTGTCCGGGGCGGGGGCCGCGCTGATCACCCCGGCGACGATGTCCATCCTGGTGCAGTTGGCCGGGCCCGAGCGCCGGGCCCAGGCGATGGCGTCCTGGACGCTGGCCATCGGGCTGGGCGGCATGGCGGGCAACCTGGGCGGCGGCCTGGCCGGCCAGTACCTGTCCTGGCGGGCGCTGTTCGCCGCGATGGTGCCGCTGGCGGCCGTCCTCGCCGTCGCCGTGGCGGTCACCACCCCGCGCACCGCCCGCTCCGCGCACGGCAGCCCGGACCCGGTCGGCACCCTGCTGCTCACCGCGGGCCTGGTGGCCGTGCTGTTCGGCATCATCGAGGGCCCCGGCCACGGCTGGACGTCGGCGCGCATCCTGACCGCGTTCGGCGTCGGTGCCCTGCTGGTGGCGGCCTTCACCACGCACGCCCTGCGCTCGCGGGCCCCGCTGTTCGACCCGCGCGTCTTCCGCTCCGGCCGGCTGCGCGCGACGACGCTGGGCCTGGCGACCGGCTTCTTCGGCCTGTTCGCGCTGTTCTTCGTCAACTCGCAGTACCTGCAGGGGGTCAAGGGGTTCGGGCCCGCGATGACCGGGGTCGCGATCGTGCCGCTGATCGTCGGCATGGCCCTGGTCCCGAGGTTCGCGGCCCGCTGGTCGGCGCGTCCGCGCCCGGTCGTCGGCACCGGGCTCGCGTTGATCGGCGCGGGCCTGCTGGCCGCGTCCACGGCGGACGCGCACACGCCGTACGCGCTGTACGCGTGCTGGCTGTTGGTCATCTCGGTGGGTACCGGCCTCGCCATGCCGGCGCTCACCCTGGGCGTGGTGGTGTCCCTGCCGCCGCACCAGGCGGGCCTCGGCTCCGGGCTCGGCACCTCGGCCCGGGAGATCGGCGCGGCCCTCGGGGTCGCGGTCGCCGGCACGGCGCTGGCGGGCCACCCGGACTTCGCGAGCGGGATGGGTCCGGCGCTGCGCACCGTCGGCGCGGTGGTCCTGCTGGCGACGCTGCTGGTCGTGACCGGCTACCGCCCCGCCACCCGCCGGTCCCGCACGGCCACGGGCGCCGCCGCCGCCGAGGAGCCGGTGGCCTGAAGGCGCCCCCGGGTGCGGGTCCGGGGCGGAGAATCCGTGGTGCGGTGGGCGGGTGCCCGCCGAGACGCGTGGTGTCGTTGCCAGCCGACCGCCGAGAGGACCCGCCCGTGCGCCGTATCCCGACCTGTGTGCTGACCGACGCGGGGCCGGCGCGGGTGACCGGGGGGCACGCGGTGGACCGGTACGTCCAGATCGGCTCCCTCACCAAGGCGCTGACCGGGACGGTGCTCTCCCGGATGGCGGAGGCGGGCGTGCTCGGCCTCGACGACCCCCTCGACCGGTGGCTCCCGGCGCCGCCCGGCACCGGCATCACCCTGCTCCACCTGGCCCGGCACACCTCGGGACTGCCCCGGCTGCCGCCGCGCCTCGGGCACCGGGACCCGTACGCGCCCTTCGGCCGGGCGGAGTTGCTGCGGCTGGTGCGCACCCTGGACACCGTCGTCGTACGCCCGCCGGGCGAGGAGGAGTACTCCAACCTCGGGTACGCCGTCCTCGGCGCCGCCCTGACCGCCGCGGGCGGCGCCGCCTACGAGGACCTCCTGGAGGCCTACGTGCTGCGGCCGTTGGGCCTCACCGAGGTGACCGCGCACCCGGCTCCCGGACAGCGGCTGACCGCGCCCGGACTGCTGCCGGGCACGCGGCGCAGGCCGTGGACGATGGACGGCGCGGTCCTGCCGGCGGGCGGGCTGTGGGCGACCCCGCGCGCCGTCGCCGATCTCGTCGTACGGCTGCTGGTGCGGCGGCGGTTGGGCGAACCGGCCGTCGGCTGGCAGACGGCGGGGCCGCTGTACTGGCACAACGGCGCCACCCGGGACGCGTCCGTGTTCGCCGGGGCGGTGCCGGACGGGAGCTGGGTCGTGGTCCACCGGCTGAACGGGCGGTCCGAGGACACGGACCGGGCCGGGATCGAACTGCTCCGGGGCGCGTAGAGGCCGGATACGACGAAGTCCCCTTCCGCGGCTGTGGAAGGGGACTTCGTGTGTGGAGCGCCGGGCAGGCCTTGCACCTGCATCTCCCCGCAGGAAGCGGGGCGTCTTTCCTTGGACCACCAACGCATCACCTGGTGCCGGTTTCCGGGCGGCCGGTGCGTGATCAACTATAGCGCACCGCCGCCGGGGTCACACCACGTCAGGTCAGATGAGGCCGAGACCGCGGACCGCCTCGCGCTCCTCGGTCAGCTCCTTGACGGAGGCGTCGATGCGGGCGCGGGAGAACTCGTTGATGTCCAGGCCCTGGACGATCTCGTACTTGCCGTCCTTGGTGGTGACGGGGAAGGAGGAGATCAGGCCCTCCGGGACGCCGTAGGAGCCGTCCGACGGGATACCCATGGAGGTCCAGTCGCCCTCGGCGGTGCCGTTGACCCAGGTGTGCACGTGGTCGATGGCGGCGTTCGCGGCGGAGGCGGCCGACGAGGCACCGCGGGCCTCGATGATCGCGGCACCGCGCTTGGCGACGGTCGGGATGAAGTCCTCGGCCAGCCACTTCTCGTCGTTCACGACCTCGGCGGCGTTCTTGCCGGCGACGGTGGCGTGGAAGATGTCCGGGTACTGGGTGGCGGAGTGGTTGCCCCAGATGGTCAGGCGCTTGATGTCGGCGACCGTCACGCCCGTCTTCTTCGCGAGCTGGGTCAGCGCGCGGTTGTGGTCCAGGCGGGTCATCGCGGTGAAGCGCTCGGCCGGGACGTCCGGAGCGGCGGCCTGCGCGATGAGCGCGTTGGTGTTGGCCGGGTTGCCGACGACGAGGACCTTGATGTCGTCCGCGGCGTGGTCGTTGATGGCCTTGCCCTGCGGCTTGAAGATGCCGCCGTTGGCCTCCAGCAGGTCACCGCGCTCCATGCCCTTGGTGCGCGGGCGGGCGCCGACCAGCAGGGCTACGTTGGCGCCGTCGAAGGCGACGTTCGGGTCGTCGGTGATCTCGATGCCCTGGAGCAGCGGGAAGGCGCAGTCGTCCAGCTCCATCGCGGTGCCCTCGGCGGCCTTCAGGGCCGGGGTGATCTCCAGGAGGCGCAGCTTGACCGGCACGTCCGCGCCGAGCAGCTGGCCGGAGGCGATGCGGAAGAGCAGGGCGTAACCGATCTGGCCGGCCGCGCCGGTGACGGTGACGTTCACGGGAGTGCGGGTCATGGCGTTCTCCGTATGACAGCTGGCGGTGGGGCGTCACTGCCCCGGGCGGATGATCGATCTCTTGGCATCAAGAGAGATCCAGCGGTCAGGCTATCGCGCATCCGGCAGGTGGGACGTCCGGGGCCGTGTGGCTCACCCCACAAGGGGATCAGCGGGGACGTATCGCCGTGCCGGCCGCGGCACGGGCGGGGTACGCGGGGGCGGCCGCCCGTCCGGGAGAGGGGGGACGGAGGCGGCCGCCGGTGGGGGGTACCGGGGTACCGGACTCCCGTGGGGGTACCGTTCGCCTGCCCCGGAGGCGGGCCCCCTATGCCGCCCCACCGGAACTTCCTGTTCCTCAGGCCGCCCGGTCCCTCATTCCGTGCAGCCCGTCTGCCCCGTGGCGAGCGTGGCACAGGCCCTGGCCTGCGCCGGGTCCCGTACGACGATCATCGGGGTGTATCCGATGGTGTCCCCGGCAGCCGTGATGCCACCCGCCAGGCGCTTGCTCCCCACGAGGACCCGTACGGTGTCCCCCGGTGCGCCGCTGGTGATCCGCCCCCAGGCCGTGCCGCACACCTTGCTGTAGCGGACCTCCAGGGTGGTCGTCCCGACGGTGGCGGTCTTGGCGGTCGTCACCGACTCCCCGCTGCACCCCATGGCCTCCGCGTCCTTGCCGGCACAGGCGTCCCCGACACACTTCACCCCCGGCGGCGGACTGGTACGCGCCGAAGCCGACGCCGAGGGCGCCCGCCCACCGCCGTTCTTGTGCCCGTCGTGGTCCCCGTGGGTGAAGTAGAAGACCCCGGCGATGAGCGCACCCACACCGACCAGCCCCGCGAAGAACATCACGACTTGCTGCCACCGCGGCGACGACGCCTCCCGGGCGGTGGAGGCCGGGGCGGACCCGTCCGGGGTCGCCTGCGGCCGGGCGCCGGTGGAGTCGCCCCGCGGCCAGGTGCCGGTGCGCGCGGCCGACGAACGGGGGCCGGCAGGTGCGGCCGGCTGCCGGGCACCGGTGGATCCGGCCGACGGCCAGGGACTGGCGGATGCGGGCTGCGGCCGGGCGGCGGTGGGTTCGGCCGACGGCCAGGGGCTGGCGGATGCGGCCGGCTGCCGAGTGCCGGGGGATCCGGCCGACGGCCAGGGGCTGGCGGATGCGGCGGACGGCCAGGGGCTGGCGGGTGCGGGCTGCGGCCGGGCGGGGGTGGGATCCGCCTGCGGCCGGATTCCGGTGGGATCGGCCTGCGACCGGGTGCCAGTGGGATCGGCCGACGGCCGGGGATCAGCAGCCTCGGCCTGCGGCCCGGCGCCGGTGGACTCAACCGACGGCCAAGGGCTGGCAGGTGCTGCCGACGGCCAGATGTCGGCGGAATCCGCCTGCGACCGGGAGCCGCTGGACTCAGCCGAGGACCGGGGGCCGATGGGTACACCCGACGATCGGTTGCCGGCGGAATCCGCCTGCGACCGGGAGCCGTTGGATTCAGCCGAGGACCGGGAATCAGCAGCCTCGGCCTGCGGCCCGGCGCCGGTGGACTCAACCGACGGCCAAGGGCTGGCAGGTGCTGCCGACGGCCAGATGTCGGCGGAATCCGCCTGCGACCGGGAGCCGCTGGACTCAGCCGAGGACCGGGGGCCGGCGGGCTCGGCCGACGACCGGGAATCAGCGGGCTCGGCCGACGACCGGGAGCCGGTGGGGTCGACCGTCGGCCGGTCCCCGGCAGGTTCGGCCGACGGCTGGCTGCCGGCGGAATCCTCCTGCGGCCGGGCACCCCTGCGGGCCGTCGCCTTCGACGGGCCCCGGTAACCGGCCAGGCCCCAGGAGTTGCCGGGGGGCGCGTCGGTGCCCTCGGAAGCGGAACGGGAGCCCTTCGGGGCGCTGTCCTGGATGTCGGCGCCGGTGTCGGTGTCGTTGTCCGTGCCTGCGTCCGTCGGCCGGCCCGGTGTCCTCGGCGGGGCACCGGCGGTCCCCGGCGCACCCGCGGTCCCCGGCGCGGTAGCGGCACCGCCACCCCTGCCCTTGGCGACGGCGGCACCGGCATCGGCGCTCCCCGGCACAACGGCGGCACCACCACCCCCGCCCCCCGTACCAGCGGCACCCGCACCCGTGGTCCCCGGCACGACGGTGGCACCCGCACCAGCGGCCCCCGGCACGTCGGCACCCGCACCCGTGGCCCCCGACGCGACGGCACCGCCACCCGCACCCCCCGTAAAAGCGGCACCGCCACCCCCGCCCCCCGTGTCGGCGGCGCCGCCCCCCGTGGCGTCGAGGGCGGCCCGTGCCTGCGGGCGGCGTAGGTGCGCGTGGGTCCAGGCGCGTTCGGCCTGTTCCCACAGGGGGGTCAGCCGGGCGGGCTCGGTGCCGGTGGCCTCCGCGAGGGCGATGACCGCACCCTTGGGCGCGAGCAGCCGGCCGCCCAGATACCGTTCCCAGGACCTCGTGCCGTAGCCCGTGCGCTCGGCCAGTGCCGCGATGCTCAGGCCGCTGTCGTCCACCAACCGCCGCAAACGGCCGGTGAGTTCCTCGATCTGCGGTTCCAGATCCTCCGGCAGGGCTTCCCAGCGAGGCATCGCCTATCCCCTCTTCCCCTCTTCCCCCGTGCTCCTTGCCGCGCTTTCCGCGCTGACCAAGGATCCCAGTTCCCCGAGGGGAGCCGTGCACGGGAGCGGGCGGTCAGCCGCCCGGGGTCACCAGGCCCGACTCGTAGGCCAGCACCACCGCCTGCGCCCGGCTGCCCAGGTCGAGCTTGGTCATGGTGCGGTTGAGGTGGGTCTTGACGGTGGCCTCGCTGATGTAGAGGCGGTCGGCGATCTCCAGGTTGGACAGGCCGCGGGCGGTGAGCTTGAGGACCTCCACCTCACGGGAGGTGAGCACGCCGAGGTCGGGCGGCGGCGCGCTCTGCGCGGGCTCCTGCTGCCGGGCGAAGGCCTCCACCAGGCGCCGGGTGACACTGGGCGCGAACAACGCGTCACCGCCGTCGACCGCGGTGACCGCGGCGAGCAGCCGCTCGGGCCCGGAGTCCTTCAGCAGGAACCCGGAGGCACCGGCCCGCAGTGCCCCGTACACGTACTCGTCGAGGTCGAAGGTGGTCAGCACCAGGACCCGGGGCGGGCGGTCGGCGGCCTCGGCGAGGATCCGCTCGGTGGCCTCGATGCCGTTGACTCCGGGCATCCGGATGTCCATGAGGATGACGTCGGGGCGGGTCTCGGCGGCGAGCCGTACGGCCTCCTCGCCGTCCCCCGCCTCGCCCACCACCTCGAAGCCGGGCGCGGCGTCCAGCAGGCCGACGAGTCCGGCGCGGATGAGGAACTGGTCGTCCACGACGAGCACTCTGATCATGCCGTACGGTCGTCCCCCCGACGTGCGCTGCCTTACCGCTCCGCCTCCGGCGTGCCCCCGCGGCCGCGTTCGGCGGCCGTCGTCGGCAGGGTCAGCCGGACCTCGTAGCCGCCCTCGGAGCGAGGGCCGACGGTGATCGTCCCCCCGTAGAGCTTGGCCCGCTCCCGCATGCCAATCAAGCCGTGGCCACTGCCCGCCGGCACTCTGGCCGGATCCGCGCCCTCGCCGTCGTCGGTGACGCGGACGCTCAACTCGTTTGTGTCGTACCGGAGTTCGACGTGCGCGTGTGCGGGCCCGGCGTGCTTGAGGGCGTTGGTGAGGGCCTCCTGGACGACGCGGTAGGCGCACAGTTCGACGCCGGGCGGCAGCGGCCGGGCGGTGCCCTCGACCACGAGGTCCACGGGCAGGCCGCCGGCCCGGACCCGGTCCACGAGTTCACCGAGCCGGGCCAGGGTGGGCATGGGGGCCCGCTCGGGCGCCTCGGGGTCCTCCTCGCGCAGCACCTGGAGCATGCGCCGCAGCTCCTCCAGGGCCTCGCCGCTGGTGTCCGCTATGGTGCCGAGCGCCCCCCGCGCCTTCGCTGGGTCGGAGGTGAAGACGAACCGGGCGAGTCCGGCCTGCACGGAGATCACCGACATGTGGTGGGCGACGACGTCGTGCAGCTCGCGGGCGATCCGGCCGCGTTCCTCGGCGACCGCGCGCCGGGCCCGCTCGGCCTGTTCGTCCCGCAGCCGCCGGGTGAGTTCGGCGCTGCGCCGGGCCAGCTGCCCGAACCAGACGAGCACCGAGCAGTACAGCAGCGCCTGGCCGACCACGGACGCCATGGAGGGGCTGTGGCTGACCACACCGGCGTACACCCAGACCGCGGTCGCGCAGGCGGCGCAGGCCAGGGCCGTGCGCACCGGGCGGACGGAGGCCACGGTGTACAGGGCGAGCATGACGCCGAAGGTGCACACCACGGGCCAGTAGCCGAGGGTGACGAAGACGACCGCTGCGGCCTCGATGACGGCGAAGACGACGAGGGGGCGGCGGCCGCGCAGGGCGACCGGGAGATGGGCGAAGGCGACGAGGACGTAGGCGCGGGTGTCGAGTTCCGGCCATCCCTGCGAGCGGGACTCCTGACCGAGCAGGACGGCCACCACGGTCATGGCCACCGCGATCAGCGCGTCCACGACCAGCGGGCGGGGGGTCCTCAGTCGCATCGCCGCAGGGTAACCCGCACGGGCGCACGCCGGGATCAACCGCACGCGGTACCGCGGAAGTTGCACCTCCCGGGCCGGCTGCGCCCGCAGGTGGGTGGGCGGCTCAACCCGGCGGCTGAGGCGCCGCGCGGCGGACGGCCGTAGCGTCGTCGGGACGGGGGGTACGACGGTGGCCCGCGTCCCCGGGGGAGGCGTGGGCCACCGGCCGTACGCGGGCCGCTACTTGGTGACCGTGAGGTGAAGGATGTCCTTCAGGAACGGCATCTTCAGCAGCGGGTCGGGCTGGATCATCAGCGCCAGCAGGGAGATGACCAGACCCAGCACGCCGTAGGTGACGATGTCGGTGAAGCGGGAGCGGACGGCGAGCATGCCGACGCTCGGCAGCATCCAGCGCAGGACCGCCCCGGCCAGCAGGGCGGCGCCGATCAGCAGGGTGCCGGCGCGGAGCATGTCGAGCGCCGTCAGCAGCAGGCCGAGGGCGACCGCCGACACCACCACGAGCATCGGCCACTGCCGGGCGGGCGCCGGGGCGTCGCCGGCCGCGGCCCGACCGCCGCCCTCGGGGCGTGCGGTGTCCTTGGTGAACAGCGGGAAGCGGCGGGTGACGCGGCGCGGGCGCCCCTCGGCGTCGGGGGCGCTGATCGCGTCGCGCACGGTCGGTTCCGCGGATCCGGGTGCGTCCTCAGCCGGCACTGCGCTCCGCCGCCTCGACCACGTTGACCAGCAGCTGCGCCCGGGTCATCGGGCCGACACCGCCGGGGTTCGGGGAGATCCAGCCGGCCACCTCCGTCACGTCGGGGTGGACGTCGCCGACGATCCTGCCCTCGGCGTTGCGGGAGACACCGACGTCGAGGACGGCCGCCCCGGGCTTGACGTCCTCGGCGCGGATCAGGTGCGGGAAGCCGGCCGCGGCGATGATGATGTCGGCCCGCTTCAGGTGGGCGGAGAGGTCACGGGTGCCGGTGTGGCACTGGGTGACGGTGGCGTTCTCGCTGCGCCGGGTGAGCAGCAGCGGCATCGGGCGACCGATGGTGACACCGCGGCCGACGACCACGACCTCGGCGCCCTTGATCTCCACGCCGTGGGCCCGCAGCAGGCTGAGGATGCCGTTGGGGGTGCAGGGCAGCGGGGCCGGCTCGTTCAGCACCAGGCGGCCCAGGTTCATCGGGTGCAGCCCGTCGGCGTCCTTGGCCGGGTCCATGAGTTCCAGGATGCGGTTCTCGTCGATGCCCTTGGGCAGCGGCAGCTGGACGATGTAGCCGGTGCAGGCCGGGTCCTCGTTCAACTCGCGTACGACCGCCTCGATCTCCTCCTGGCTCGCCGTGGCCGGCAGCTCGCGTTGGATGGAGGCGATGCCCACCTGGGCGCAGTCGCGGTGCTTGCCGGCGACGTACTTCTGGCTGCCGGGGTCCTCCCCGACGAGGATCGTGCCGAGGCCGGGCGTGACGCCCCTTTCCTTCAGCGCCGCCACGCGGGCGGTCAGATCGGACTTGATCGCGGCTGCGGTGGCCTTGCCATCGAGAATCTGGGCGGTCATGGGTCCCATCCTCGCGGATGACCCGGCCCCGGTTCCAATCCGGGTGTCACGGCTTGATCAGTGATGTTGCACTTGCACAACACCTGGGGATCCGGCTGGACAAGTAAGAGCCCGTTAAAGAACGATGGGCGCACAGTGCCGCGGGCAGTGCCGGGGGGACGGACCGCATCTGTAGAACTCTCCTCCGAACCGTGCCGCGCGTCGTCCCCGCACTTGAGCAACGGAGGAAAGACCGCCATGAGCTTTGGCGAGCCCCAGAACCCCTACGGTCCCCCGCAGGGCCAGCAGCAGCCCGGCTACGGCTACCCCGCCGCCCCCCAGGGCCAGCCGGGCTACGGCTACCCGGCCGCCCCCGCGGTCCAGCAGCCGGGCTACGGCTACCCGGCCGGTCCCGTGGAGATGCCGGGCGGGGTGAAGGCCGCGCGCGTGTTCCTGTTCATCCTGGGCGGCTTCCAGGCGCTCGCCGGCCTGCTGTTCGTCGTGGGCAGCGTCGTCTTCGCCGACCGGATCCGCAACCTCATCTCGTCGGACGGCAGCGTCTCCTCGGACGACGCCGACAAGGCCACGAGCTACGGCGTGGGCGCGCTGGTCGTCCTGGGCGTCATCGTCCTGGCGTTCGCCTTCTGGGCGGTCTTCACCGGCGTGAAGTTCTCCGGCGGGCGCGGCGGTGCGCGCGTCTCGGCGATCGTCTACGGCTCGGTGGTCACGCTGTTCAGCCTGATCAGCCTGCTGACCGCCAACGTCTTCGCGCTCATCAGCCTGGTGCTCGGCATCCTGATCATCGTGTTCTGCGCCAACAAGGGCGGCGGTGCCTGGTTCAACCGCCCGCAGTACTGAGTCACCCGGCACCCCGCCGGCAGGGCGGCGGTGAGCCGCCGTACACGAAGACGAGGTCCCGCCCGTCGGCCGACGGGCGGGACCTTGTGCGTGCGCCCCCGGGGCGCGGCGCACGATCAGTGGAAGAAGTGGCGCGTGCCCGTGAAGTACATGGTCACGCCCGCCTTCTTGGCGGCCTCCACGACCTGCTCGTCCCGGATCGAGCCGCCCGGCTGGACGATCGCCCGGACACCGGCGGCGATGAGGATCCTCGGGCCGTCGGGGAAGGGGAAGAAGGCGTCGGAGGCCGCGTACGAGCCGCGGGCCCGCTCCTCGCCGGCCCGCTCGACGGCCAGCTTGCAGGAGTCGACGCGGTTGACCTGGCCCATGCCGACACCGACCGAGGCGCCGTCCTTGGCCAGCAGGATCGCGTTGGACTTCACCGCGCGGCACGCCTTCCAGGCGAAGGCCAGCTCCCTCAGCTCCTCCGCGGGGAGCGCCTCGCCGCTGGCCAGCGTCCAGTGGGCCGGGTCGTCGCCCTCGGCCTGGAGCCGGTCGGCGACCTGGAGCAGCGCACCGCCGTCGATCGGCCTGACATCGACCGGATGGGCCGGGGCGTCGGGGCAGCGCAGCACGCGGATGTTCTTCTTCCGGGTGAGGGCCTCCAGCGCGCCCTCCTCGTAGTCCGGGGCCACGATGACCTCGGTGAAGATCTCGGCGACCTGCTCGGCCAGCTCCCTGGTGACCGGCCGGTTCACGGCGATCACACCGCCGAACGCGGACAGCGGGTCGCAGGCGTGCGCCTTGCGGTGCGCCTCGGCGACGTCCGCGCCGACCGCGATGCCGCACGGGTTGGCGTGCTTGATGATCGCGACACAGGGCTCGGCGTGGTCGTACGCGGCACGGCGGGCGGCGTCCGTGTCGGCGTAGTTGTTGTACGACATCTCCTTGCCGTGCAGCTGCTCGGCCGCCGCGAGGCCGCCCTCGCCGGAGGTGTAGAGGGCGGCGGGCTGGTGCGGGTTCTCGCCGTAACGCAGGGTGTGCGCGCGCTGCAGGCTGGTGGCGAGGAACTCCGGGAACGCGGAGTCGTCGGCCGGGGCGTAGGAGGAGGCGAACCAGGAGGAGACGGCGATGTCGTACTCGGCGGTGTGCCGGAAGGCCTCGGCGGCCAGGCGCTTGCGGGCGGCGAGGTCGAAGCCGCCGTCCTGCACCGCGGCGAGCACGTCGGCGTACCGCTCCGGGCTGGTGACCACGGCGACGGAGGGGTGGTTCTTGGCGGCGGCGCGGACCATCGAGGGGCCGCCGATGTCGATCTGCTCCACGCACTCGTCGGGCGAGGCACCGGAGGCGACCGTCTCCCGGAACGGGTACAGGTTGACGACGACCAGGTCGAACGGCTCCACGCCCAGCTCGGCGAGCTGCTCGCGGTGGCTGTCGAGACGCAGGTCGGCGAGGATGCCCGCGTGCACCCTCGGGTGCAGGGTCTTCACCCGGCCGTCCAGGCACTCCGGGAAGCCGGTCAGCTCCTCGACCTTGGTGACGGGGACACCGGCGGCGGCGATCCGGCCGGCCGTGGACCCGGTGGAGACCAGCTCCACCCCGGCCTCGTGCAGCCCGCGGGCCAGCTCCTCAAGACCGGTCTTGTCGTAGACGCTGACCAGCGCGCGACGGATGGCCCGCTTGTTGCTCTCGGCGGTCACTGGATAACTACCTTTCGTCCCTCGATGCGATAGCCGTTGCGGGCGAGCCGCCCCACGACCTCGACGAGCAGCCTTCGCTCGACTTCCTTGATGCGCTCGTGCAGCGCGCTCTCGTCGTCCTCGTCCCGGATCTCGACCACGCCCTGGGCGATGATCGGGCCGGTGTCGACGCCGTCGTCGACGAAGTGGACGGTGCAGCCGGTGACCCTGGCGCCGTACGCGAGCGCGTCACGGACCCCGTGGGCCCCCGGGAAACTGGGCAGCAGGGCGGGGTGGGTGTTGACGAACCGTCCCCCGAAACGGGCCAGGAACTCCTTGCCGACGATCTTCATGAAGCCGGCGGAGACGACGAGGTCGGGCTCGTACGCGGCGACGGCCCCGGCGAGCGCCGCGTCCCACTCCTCGCGAGAGCCGTGGTCCCTGACCTTGCGGACGAAGGTGGGGATCCCGGCGCGCTCGGCGCGGGCCAGTCCCTCGATGCCCTCCCGGTCGGCCCCGACGGCGACGATCCGCGCGCCGTACGCCTCGGCTCCGGTGCGCTCGATCTCGTCCAGGAGCGCCTGCAGGTTGGTGCCGGATCCGGAGACCAGCACGACGAGGCGCTTGACCGCTGGGCCAGGGGTGGTGGCGGCCACGGTGGGGCCCTTTCTCGGGAAACGACGGGTCCGGCCGTCGGCCGGCCGGGCGGTTTGTACAGTCGTACGAATGCTTCGCGCCCCGGTATACGGGGAAGTCTACGAAGCGGCCGACCGCCAGCAACGATACCGGCACTCGGGAAGGGGCCCCGGGGACGGGTGGCCGGCCGGACGGTAGCGTTCGCAAGGAGTCACGAAGGAGCAGCCTCGGGAACGCGGTCGTCGTGCGGTGCGTTCACGGGGGTGGAAGCTCATGACGGACTGCCGTAGTCACCTAGGGGAAGACGCTCTTTTGATGCCCGACCGCAGCCTGCGACTCCTCACGTTCCCGCCGCGCCCGGCCCAGGGGGGCGAGCGTGGCGCCGCGCTGCTGCGGGAGCGCCCGACCTCACCGCCGACCGAGACACCGGGGGGCGGCCCCGGCGACTCGGGCCAGGGCGGCTCCGGGCAGGGCGGATCGGGCGAGGGCGGTTCCGGCTGGGGCGGCGGCTCCGGGCGGGGCGACTCGGGACACGGCCGCTCGGGCCAGGGTGACTCCGGGCGTGGTCGCGGATCGCAGGACGACAATCCGTTCGCGCCGCCGCCGCAGGGGGCTCCCGACCGGCCGTGGCAGCCCCGCCACCCCGGGGGCGCGTCCGGACACGGGCAGGGGCACGGGCACGGGCACGGGCACGGGCACGGGCAGGGTGGCGGTCAGGGGCCCGGTAGTGGTTCCCCCTGGGGCAGTCAGTGGAGTGACCGGCAGCCCGGCCGCTCCCCCGACGGCTTCGGCGAACGGCCCGGCGGCGGCCCCCATGGGCCCGGCGGACCGGCCGGCCCCGGCATGCGCTGGGACCCGACGGACCCGGCCCAGCGCCGCGCGCGGTACGCCCTGCTCTGCGGGATGTGGTCGGTCTTCTTCGCCCTGTTCAGCTGGCCCTACGTGGCGCTGCTGCTGGGCGCGCTGGCCCTGTACTGGGGCATCAGCGCGCTGCGCGCCAAGCCGCTCCGGCCGTCCCCGGACGCCCCGGCGGCCCCGGCAACTCCGGGGGCTCCGGCGGCCCAGACCGGCCGCCCCCAGACGACGGCGGCCGTCAGCGGCCTGGTCACGGCGTCCCTGGCCCTGGTCCTGGTGGCGTCCACGTTCACCGTGCAGCTCGTCTACCGCGACTACTACACCTGCGTGAACGACGCGCTCACCCACGAGGCCAAGCAGTCCTGCGACACCCTGCTCCCCCGGGAGCTGCGCGGCGTCCTGGGCGTGGACAACGGCTGACGCCCCTCACTCGGCGGCTTCCGGACGCGGACCGGCACCGGGCTCGGCTTCGGCACCGGGCTCGGGTTCGGCCTCGGGTTCGGGTTCGGGCTTGGTCGCGGGGCCCGGCGGCGGTGTGGTGTCGGCGTCGTCCTCGGGGAGTCCGGGCGTGCCCGCCACCTCTTTCAGGGCCGCCCAGCGCGAGGCCCGGGCGACGTCGTCGTGCCAGCCCGAGGGGAACGGCTCGGTGAACGAGGTCGGGAAGGGGCTCGGATAGGTGGTCGGGAACGCGTCGGCGGCGGGCAGCACCTCGTACGGCTCCTCCTCGTCCGCACCGGCCGCCTGAGCGGCCGTACCCCCCTTGACCGGGTCCTTGCCCCGCCCCCACGGGCCGCGTCCGCCCGCGGCCGCCGCGCCCGGGGTGTCGCCGTCGGCGGCCGTGGCCGGTGCCTCGCCGGCCGTGGCCGCGTCGGGGGCCGTAGCGGCTCCCGCAGCAGTGCCCCCGGCCCCCGCGGTCTCCCCCGCCGGCTGCACGCCACCGCTCTTCGCCCCGGTCGGGGCCCCCGTCTGCGTGCCCTGTGCGGGGACGCCGCCGCGGGGCCGGCGCCGGCGGCGCAGCCGCCAGAGGCGGGCGGTCAGCGCCACCGGCGGCGCGAACACCAGCGTCCACGCCCCGGCCGCACCCCCGGTCCGCCACCACAGCGGGCCGAGGTGGGCCAGCGCGGCCACGCCCATCGAGCCGCCCGCGAGCCCGGCGAGCAGGGCGACGAACCCCGCGCAGACCAGGGCCGTCAGCAGGACCACCCCGGCGGTCCGGCCGGCCGACCAGCGGGCCCGCGCCGGCGCCCCGGACGCGGGCCGCTCCACGGCCGCCCGCGCCACGAACCACCCCGCCGTCATCCCGGCCACCGCGGGCACCGCGCCCACCGCCCACGTGTACGGCGTGCCGGGGCCCGGCCCGGGCACCGCAGCCAGCAGCGGGAACGGCGGCAGCAGCGGGGCCGGGTGGGAGGCGAACCGGTCGACCAGGTGCCCGGTGCCGAGGAGGAAGCCGGGGCCGAGCGCGTAGGACGCGGCCCAGACCGCCGCGTTGGGGACCAGGGCGATGCCGAGCAGCAGCACCGCGAACCGGCCCGTCCAGCCCTCGGTCAGCTGCAGGAAGGAGGTCCGCGCCGGCTCGCCGTGCCACACCAGCGACGCCCCGACCAGCAGGGCGCCGCCGCCGAAGAGCACGGTCGTCGCGGCGCCGGCGGCGCGTACGGCGGCACCCAGCCGGGCCCGCGCGTCCGTGCCGAACACCAGCCGCCGCACCGGCCCCGGCACCACCACCAGCACGCTCAGCACCGGCTCGGGCGGACGGCCGTGCGCCGACCACACCCCGGCGCCGGCCGCGCTCGCCGCGACCAGCGGCAGACACAGCGTCACCCAGGCCCACTGCGGGCGCAGTTCGCCGCCGGAGCAGTACAGCGTCGCGGCGGTGCCGACACCCAGATAGCCGAGGACCACACCGGTCCACGCGGTACGCGCCCCCACCGGCGGCGGGCCGTCCGGTTCGGGGGAGGCGTCCGTGGCGTCCCGTGCCGCCCGGTAGACCAGCCACAGCGGCAGGGCGAGCAGCAGCAGCGGGGTGAGGCCGACGGGCATGGGGGTGCCGGAGAGCGTGTCGGTGCGGACCAGTTCGACGCCGTGCGCGAGCAGCCACAGGGCGGCGGCGATGTGCAGCGCGCCGTCCGGTCCGCTGTCCGGGTACGGCGAGCTGACCCAGAGCACCATGACGAGCACGGCGAACGAACCGAGGCCCAGTCCGGCCGCGACGGCACCGCCCAGCAGGCTCGCGCCGAGGCCGGGCGAGCGGTCGCGCATGCGGGTCGACAGCAGCGGCGACGGAGAGCGGCGAGCGGTCATGTGGATCACGCACGCCATGCTCCCAACGACACGCGCTTTCCCGTCGTAACAGGCGAACTTCCGAAGTGTCGCTCAATATACGTTTATGTTCTTTTTCGTACAGAAGGGTGCATGATGGCGACACAGAGTGCCGGGCCGACGGCCCCTCAGGAACGGTCGCCCCAGGCGGGTCTGACGACCGAAAAGACACCTCCGCTGACGCCCGCTCAGGCCTTCGACGCGCTGTACGCCTTCTGCGCACCCGCCCTCGTACGCCAGACCTATCTGCTCACCGGGCGCCGGGAGCTCGCCCGCGAGTCCGTGGAGCGGGCCTTCCAGCTGGCCTGGCAGCGCTGGCCGGAGGTGGCCCGGGACCGGGACCCGGCCGGCTGGGTGCGGGCTGTGGCGTACGACTACGCGCTCTCCCCCTGGCACCGCTTCCGCCCCCGCTACCGGTCCCCGGAACCCCCGCCCGCCGACCCGGCGCACCGGGCGCTGCTGTACACGCTGCTCGAACTGCCGGCGTCGTACCGGCGCACACTCGTGCTGTACGACGGTGTGGGCCTCGACCTGCCGGAGACGGCGGCGGAGACCGAGGCGAGCACACCGGCCGCCGCCAGCCGGCTCACCCACGCGCGCGAGGCGGTGGCCGCGCGGCTGCCGGAGCTGTCCGACCCCGCCGAGCTGCACCGCCGGCTGCTCGAACTGGCCTCGACGGAGCATCTGCGGGCGGCCGGCCCGACGGTCGTGCGCACCGGCTGCGAACGCCGGAACGTCTTCTGGACCCGGGCGGCCATCGCCTTCACGGTCACGATCATCGGCGCGACGACGCTCACGCTGCGCACGGCACCGACGCGCTACGAGGCCCCGGTGGCCCCCGCCCAGGCGGTGCAGGGCGTCCCGCCCCCGGTCGCCGCGGGCCCCCTCTCCCACAAGGAGCAGGCCCTGCGGGCCAAGCTGCGCCGGCGGACGACCGGCCCGGAGCGGGTGTTCCCGGAGCCGCGGTGAGAACTGCGGACACGCCCCGGGAGGGGCGGTGCCGACGCGGCGCGAACGGCGGTAGGCCCGCCCCCGGCATGGGGAACGGGCCTACCGAGCGGAGCGGAGAAGGTCAGGCGCTCAGGATCTCGCGGGCGAGCTTGGCCGTCTCGGTCGGGGTCTTGCCGACCTTGACGCCCGCGGCCTCCAGGGCCTCCTTCTTGGCCTGGGCGGTGCCGGAGGAACCGGAGACGATGGCGCCGGCGTGGCCCATGGTCTTGCCCTCGGGCGCGGTGAAGCCCGCGACGTAGCCGACGACCGGCTTGGTCACGTTCTCCTTGATGAACGCGGCCGCGCGCTCCTCGGCGTCGCCACCGATCTCACCGATCATCACGATCAGGTCGGTGTCGGGGTCGTCCTGGAACGCGGCCAGGGCGTCGATGTGCGTGGTGCCGATGATCGGGTCGCCACCGATGCCGACGGCGGTGGAGAAGCCGATGTCCCGCAGCTCGTACATCATCTGGTACGTCAGCGTGCCGGACTTCGACACCAGGCCGATACGGCCCGGCTTGGTGATGTCACCCGGGATGATGCCGACGTTCGACTGGCCCGGGGTGATGATGCCGGGGCAGTTCGGGCCGATGATCCGGGTCTTGTTGCCCTTCTTGCCGGCGTACGACCAGAAGGACGCCGAGTCGTGCACCGCGATGCCCTCGGTGATCACGACGGCCAGCGGGATCTCGGCGTCGATGGCCTCGACGACCGCGTCCTTGGTGAACTTCTCCGGCACGAAGATGACGGAGACGTTGGCGCCGGTCTTCTCGACGGCCTCCTTGACGCTGCCGAAGACGGGTACCTCGGTGCCGTCGAAGTCCACGGTCTGACCCGCCTTGCGCGGGTTGACGCCGCCCACGACGTTCGTGCCGTCACCGAGCATGAGCTTGGTGTGCTTCATGCCGGTGGCGCCGGTCATGCCCTGGACGATGACCTTGCTGTCCTTGTTGAGCCAGATAGCCATGGTGGTGTGAGTCCTCGTCCTCGTGCTTACTTGGCGGCGGCCAGCTCGGCGGCCTTGTCGGCCGCGCCGTCCATGGTGTCGACGCGCTGCACCAGCGGGTGGTCGGCGTCCGTGAGGATCTTCCGGCCCAGCTCGGCGTTGTTGCCGTCGAGACGGACGACGAGCGGCTTCTCGACCTTCTCGCCGCGGTCCTCCAGGAGCTTCAGGGCCTGCACGATGCCGTTGGCGACCTCGTCGCAGGCGGTGATGCCACCGAAGACGTTCACGAAGACGGACTTGACGTCCGGGTCGCCCAGGATGATCTCCAGGCCGTTCGCCATCACCTGGGCGGAGGCGCCACCGCCGATGTCCAGGAAGTTGGCCGGCTTGACGCCGCCGTGCTGCTCACCGGCGTACGCGACGACGTCCAGGGTGCTCATGACGAGACCGGCGCCGTTGCCGATGATGCCGACCTCGCCGTCGAGCTTGACGTAGTTGAGGCCCTTCTCCTTGGCGGCCGCCTCGAGCGGGTTGGCGGCTGCCTTGTCGTGCAGCTCCTCGTACTCCGGGTGACGGAACTCGGCGTTGTCGTCGAGCGACACCTTGCCGTCGAGGGCGATGACCTCACCGGAGGCGACCTTCGCGAGCGGGTTGACCTCGACCAGGAGGGCGTCCGACTTGATGAAGGTGTCCCACAGCTTGATCAGGACGTTGACGACCTTGTCCGCGACCTCGGCCGGGAACTTGGCGGCCTCGACGATCTCGCGGGCCTTGGCCTCGTCCACGCCGTCGATCGGGTCGATCGCGGTCTTGGCGACGGCCTCCGGACGGGTGGCCGCCACCTCCTCGATCTCCATGCCGCCCTCGACGGAGGCGATGGAGAGGAAGGTGCGGTTGGCACGGTCGAGGAGGAAGGAGACGTAGTACTCCTCGAGGATCTCCGGAGCCGTCTCGGCGATCATGACCTTGTGGACCGTGTGGCCCTTGATGTCCATGCCGAGGATGTCCGTCGCGCGGGCGACGGCCTCGTCCGCGGAGGCGGCCAGCTTGACGCCACCGGCCTTGCCGCGACCACCGACCTTCACCTGCGCCTTGACGACGGACTTGCCGCCCAGACGCTCGGTGATCTCGCGCGCCGCCTCAGGCGTGTCGATGACTTCACCGGCCAGCACCGGTACATCGTGCTTGGCGAAGAGGTCCCTCGCCTGGTACTCGAACAGGTCCACGCGCTTCCGTCCCTATCAGTGATCTCGCGGTTCGTTGGATGCGTGGGCGTGCCGCGAAGGGCAACGTGACGTCCGCATGTCACTAGGGGGGCGCACACGGTGTCCGAGCGCGCGGCATGTCCGTCTCGCAGGTTATCTCTGCTTGCGGGGGCCCTCTAAATCGCGGGTCACACCTGAGCGGTGATACCTGTCACATGATGCCGGATTCCCTGGCACGGGGTGCCGCCGCATCGTCGCGGTACGGGCGATGTGCGAGGCCTCACCGGGCTGGGGTGTACCCGGTGAGACCCCCCTGGCGGCCCCGGGCGACCGGGGCCGGGACGCTTGGTCCCCACCCCAATGGGGACCACCCGTCCCGCCCGCGAGGCACCTCCTGGACGGACCGACGGCTTTCGGCCACCCGGGCCGGCCGCCCCGCGGAGCTGCTCCGAACCCTCGGACCGGCTGCCCACCGGGTGCCCACGCCCGGCCGGTTCCACTCACGCGGTGTCCGGTAGGGGCAGGGGCCGCTTCTCCAGGGCGGCCGCCATCACCTCGGGGAACAGGTCGGGGGTGCAGGCGAAGGCCGGTGCGCCGAGCGCGGCGAGCGCCGCCGCGTGGTCGCGGTCGTACGCGGGCGCCCCCTCGTCCGACAGCGCGAGCAGCGACACGAACTGCACCCCGGACGCCTTCATCGCCGCGACCCGCTTGAGCATCTCGTTGCGGATGCCGCCCTCGTAGAGGTCGCTGATCAGCACGACGACGGTCTCGGCCGGCCGGGTGATCCGCTCCTGGCAGTAGGCGAGCGCCCGGTTGATGTCCGTACCGCCGCCGAGCTGGGTGCCGAACAGCACGTCGACGGGGTCGTCCAGCTGGTCGGTGAGGTCGACCACCGCCGTGTCGAAGGCGACCAGCCGGGTGCTGACCGACCGCATCGAGGCGAGGACCGCGCCGAACACCGACGCGTACACCACCGACGACGCCATCGACCCGGACTGGTCGATGCAGAGCACGACCTCCTTCCGCACCGACCGGGCGGCCCGGCCGTAGCCGACGAGCCGTTCCGGTACGACCGTGCGGTTCTCCGGCAGGTAGTGCTTGAGGTTGGCCGCGATGGTGCGGTTCCAGTCGATGTCGTGGTGGCGGGGGCGGCTGACCCGGGCGCTGCGGTCCAGGGCGCCGGCGAGGGTGGCCCGGGTGCGGGTGGCGAGCCGCTTCTCCAGGTCCTCCACCACCTTGCGCACCACCGCGCGGGCGGTCTCCTTCGTGGTCTCCGGCATCGCCTTGTGCAGCGAGAGCAGCGTCCCGACCAGGTGGACGTCGGCCTCCACCGCCTCCAGCATCTCCGGCTCCAGCAGCAGCGAGGCGAGGCCGAGCCGGTCGATCGCGTCGCGCTGCATCACCTGGACGACGGAGGACGGGAAGTAGCGGCGGATGTCCCCCAGCCAGCGCGCCACGGACGGCGCGGAGGCCCCGAGCCCCGCCGACCGGTCCCGCCCCGACCGCGCTCCTCTCTCGCTCCTCCCGTAGAGCGCGGCCAGCGCGGCATCCATCTCCGCGTCCCGCCCCGCCAGCGCACACCCGGTCCCGTCGGCCTGCTCCCCGCCCAGCACCAACCGCCACCGCCGCAACCGCTCCCCCCGGGTGTTCGCAGGGGGGTCCTGCGGGGGGTGCTGCGGCTCGGCCGTCGTGTCTGTCATGGGCCTACCTCCTTGGGCCTTGGGGCGGTCGGGTCGGGGGCGGTCGGGCTGGGGGCTGTCGGGTCGGGGGCCGGGGCGGTGTGCTGCGGGGTGCCCGGTGCTGTGTGCGTCGACGGCCGCTGTGCCGGGCTATGCGACGCGCGGCTGGGTGCCCGCGGCGACGGGCGTCCTGCTGTGCCGTGCGCCGCGCGAGGGGATGTCGGGGGCGCCGTGTCCCGGGACGCGTGTCACGGCGGTCGCCATGCTGTCCGCCACGGCGGTCGCCGTGTCGGGCCGTGCGCCGGGGGACGGGGTGGGCGCCGTGTTCGTGCCGGGTGGCGCGGTGGGTGCCGCGCCGGGTGCGGGGGCGTGGTCCCCGTCGAGGCCGAGCAGGAGCCGCAGTACCGGGAGCACGGCGTCCGCGCGGTCGCTGTCCGGTTCGGCGTCGAAGCCGGGGAGCGTGGCGTGCTGGGCGGCGGGTCCGCCCGGCCGGTCCCCGGGGCCGCGTCGGACCAGTTCGCCAAGGGTTCTGCGCACCCCCGGCTCGTACGCCGCGAAGGTGCGCCGCAGCAGGGGCAGCACATCCGTGAAGGCCTCCGCCGGCACCTCGGTCAGCCAGGTGTCGAGCAGGCCGAGCAGCCGCTCGTCGTGCACCAGCAGCAGCCCGCCCCCACCACCGGCGAACCCCTCGATCCAGGCGGCGGCAGCGGGGGGCGCGGTGCCCGGCGACAGGGCGAGCCCCATCAGCCGGGCCGCTTCCTCGGCCGGCAGCGCCCCGTCGTCCAGCAACAGCCGCACGGCCCGCCCCCGGATGACACCGGGCGCGTTGTCCCGCAGCGCCAGCACCCGCAACACCGCACGCCAACGCCCCCGAAGCCCACCACCGCGCTCGTACGCCCGGTGCTCCTCGCGCTTCTCACGGCCCGGGCCCGGCCCGCTGCCGCCGCCGTCGGCCCCGGCGCCGCCCCCGGCCACCCCCTCCGCGCCGGCCACCCCGCCCGTCGGCGCCTCGGGCAGGCTCTCCGTCAGGAGGCCCACCGCCGTGTGGACGGCGTCCACGTGGTCGCGCATTTCCTCCGCCGCGTCCGTGTCGAGTGCGGTGCAGGCCGGGGGCAGGCCGACGAAGATGCGCTCGGCGAGACCAGACGCGACCTCGGCCAGCGCGCCGGTGTCGGTGGCGCGCACGTCGCCGTAGCGCAGGGAGCGGACGAGGGCGGGCAGGGCCTGCGCGAGGTGGCCGACGTCGGTGTCCAGCGCCGCCCGGTCGGCGAGCACCCGCATGACCACGGGCAGCGCGTCCGGCAGCCCGGCCAGCAGGCACTGCTCGGCGAGCGAGGTGACGTCGGCCAGGGCCCGCGCGGCCGCCGCGTCCGCCTCCACCCTGGCCCGGGCCGCCGCCCGTACGGTCGTCCCCCACACGCCCGCCTCGGCGACCCGCACGGACAGCTCGGGCTCCCAGCGCAGCCGCCAGGTCTCCCGGAAGGTGCCCGTGCTCCCCCGGGACCGGCCCGGCTCGCCCCAGCCGACGCCGAGCAGCCACAACCGGTGCAGCAGCCTGCTGCGGCCGGCGTCGGTGTCCCCGCGCAGGTCCAGCTCCAGCTCGCGCTCCAGCGCCTCCGGCTTGAGCCGCAGCGAGCGCTGCTGCCGGGCCAGGTCCCGCTGCAACGGCACCGCGGGCGCCGACTCCGGGACCTCGCCGAGGACGTCGCCGACCACCAGCCGGTCGTGCACCAGCGCCAGCGGCACGTCCGAGCCCTCGCACAGCACCGCGCGCACCGCGTCGGTGGTCTCGCCCAGGCCGGGCAGCGGGCGGCCGCGCAACGCCGCCAGGGTCTCCGCGAGCCGTACGGCCTCGATGACGTGCGCGGAGGACACGACCCGGCCCTCCGCGCGCAGCAGCCCGGCCACCTTGGTGAGCCACCGCTCGACCGGCCGGTCCGGGGCGCGGAACAGATGGCCGTACCAGCCCGGGGAGTCGATGCCCGCGCCGTATCCGCCGGCGCGGGCCAGCCTGCGGTGCGTCCACGGCACCCAGGTCAGGTCGGTCCTGACCTTGGGCAGGCCCTTGAGCAGGGCCCGGTCGGCGGTGACGGTGGTCCTCTCGCGCAGCGCGGGCACGTGCCAGGCCCCGCACACGACGGCCACGGCGTCCCCGAACTCCCTGCGCGCGTCCCGCAGCCGGAGCCGCATGTGCGCCTCGCGGACGAGGTCCCGGGTGTGCCCGCCGGTGCCGTACCGCTCGCGCAGCGCGCTCATCGCCTCCGCCACCGCCGCGAACGGCGCGAAGGGGTCGCGGGCGCCCGGCCCCCGGTGTTCGACGACGTCCTCCCACCAGCGCTCCGGGTCGTCGTACCCGGCCGTCTCGGCGAGCACGGCGAGCGGGTCGACGCGGACCTCGTCACCGCGGTCGGGCTCGGACGTCTCTTCTTCGGAACCGGCGTCGCACGTCCCCCGCTCCCCCGCGAGCGTGTGCGTGGCCGGCAGGTCGATGAAGCGGGCCGGGACGCCCTGTTCCACGGCCCAGCGGAGGGCCACCCACTCGGGGCTGAACTCGGCGAACGGCCAGAAGGCCGAGCGGCCGGGCTCGTCCACGGCGTGGGCGAGCAGCGCGACCGGCGGCCGCAGGCCCGGATCGGCGGCGAGCGGGATCAGCGCGTCGGCCTCGGGCGGGCCCTCGATCAGGACGGCGGCCGGGCGCGCCGCGTCCAGGGCGGCCCGCACCGCACGCGCGGAACCGGGCCCGTGGTGCCGTACGCCGAGCAGCAGCGGCCCGGCGGCGTACGCCGTGCTCCCGTCGGTGCCGGTCATGCGCTCACCTCGCGGCACGCGCGGTAGAAGTCGGTCCAGCCCTCGCGTTCGCGGACGACCGTCTCCAGGTACTCCTGCCAGACGACCCGGTCGGCCGCCGGGTCGCGGACGACGGCGCCGAGGATGCCCGCGGCGACGTCTCCCGGCCGCAGCACGCCGTCGCCGAAGTGTGTGGCGAGCGCGAGGCCGCCTGTGACGACGGAGATCGCCTCCGCCGTGGACAGCGTGCCGCTGGGGGACTTCAGCTTCGTACGCCCGTCGGCGGTGACGCCGTCGCGCAGCTCGCGGAAGACGGTGACGACCCGGCGGATCTCCTCGATGCCGTCGGGCGCGGCCGGCAGGTCGAGGGAGCGGCCGAGCTGCTCGACCCGGCGGGTGACGATGTCGACCTCGGCGTCGGCGCTCTCCGGGAGCGGCAGCACCACGGTGTTGAAGCGGCGGCGCAGCGCGCTGGACAGCTCGTTGACCCCGCGGTCGCGGTCGTTGGCGGTGGCGATGAGGTTGAAGCCGCGGACCGCCTGGACCTCCGCGCCCAGCTCGGGGATGGGCAGGGTCTTCTCCGACAGGATCGTGATCAGCGTGTCCTGCACGTCCGCCGGGACACGGGTCAGTTCCTCCACGCGGGCCGTCATGCCCTCGGCCATGGCGCGCATGACGGGGCTGGGCACGAGGGCGTCGCGGCTCGGGCCGTGGGCGAGCAGCTGCGCGTAGTTCCAGCCGTACCGGATCGCCTCCTCCGGGGTGCCGGCCGTGCCCTGCACCAGCAGCGTCGAGTCACCGCTGACCGCGGCGGCCAGGTGCTCCGACACCCAGGTCTTGGCGGTGCCGGGCACGCCGAGCAGCAGCAGGGCGCGGTCGGTGGCCAGCGTGGTGACGGCGACCTCGACGATGCGGCGCGGGCCCACGTACTTGGGTGTGATCACCGTGCCGTCGGGCAGGGTGCCGCCGAGCAGGTAGGTCGCCACCGCCCACGGCGACAGCTTCCAGCGGGCCGGGCGCGGGCGGTCGTCCTGTGCGGCGAGCGCGGCGAGTTCGGCCGCGAAGGCGTGCTCGGCGTGCGGTCGCAACGCCTGCGCGGCCTGGTCGCGGTCGGGTGCGGCGATCGTCGGTTCCACGGACACAGTCATGGCTGAGGCCCCCTCCAGCTCGGCCGGTTCGGTTCTGGCACCCACCGTGCACCACGCCACTGACAATTGCTCTGACCTGCACGGATACGCTCGCCGGGTCGATTGTCAGTGGCGGGACCTACCGTCGGTGGCATGACTGAGCAGGGGGTGCGACGGACCGCGGAGCAGGTGCTGGCACTGGCGCCTGACGCCGCGTCACGCAAGGCGGGGAGCAGACTCGGCGTGGCCGGCCCGTGGTCCGGGACCGGGAGCGGAGAGGGGGCGGTGTGGGGACTGTGCAAGGGCAGTGGCAGCAGGCCGTACCAGACGGTGGTGGACCTGGCCGACGCTGCCGGACCGGCGTACAAGTGCAGTTGCCCGAGCCGTAAGTTCCCGTGCAAGCACGCGCTCGGCCTGCTCCTGCTGTGGGCGGGCGAGGAGGGAGCGGTGCCGGCCGGCGCGCTGCCGCCGGAATGGGCCGGGCAGTGGCTCACCGGCCGGCGCGGACGCGCGCGGACGAAGGAGGCGCGGGGCGAGGGCGGTTCGGCGGCGGCGCCCGCGGATCCGGAGGCGGCCCGGCGGCGGGCCGAGCGCCGGGCCGAGCGGGTCACGGCGGGGGCGAGCGAGCTGGAGCAGCGCCTGGCGGACCTGCTGCGCGGCGGCCTGGCCACGGCCGAGCAGGCGGGGTACGGCGTGTGGGACGAGACGGCGGCCCGCATGGTCGACGCCCAGGCGCCGGGTCTGGCCGCGCGGGTGCGGGAGCTGGGGGCGGTGCCGGCGTCCGGCGCAGGCTGGCCGGCGCGGCTGCTGGAGGAGTGCGCGCTGCTGCATCTGCTCGACCAGGGCTGGCTGCGCCGCGACCGGCTGCCGGAGGCCCTCGCGGCCACGGTCCGCTCCCGGCTCGGCCTGCCCGCCTCGCCGGACGGCCCGCCGGTGCGCGACCGCTGGCTGGTCCTCGCCCAGTACGACACGGCGGACCCGAAACTGACGACGCGCCGGATATGGCTGCACGGCGCCGCGTCCGGCGCTACCAGGCTGCTGCTGGGCTACGGCGCGGCGGGGCGGGCACCCGAGCTGTCCCTGCCGGTCGGCCTGGCCCTGGAGGCGGAGCTGACGGCGTATCCGGGCTCCGGTCAGGCCCGGGCCGCGCTGGGCGAGCGGTTCGCCCCGCCGGCCCCGGCCGGGTTCCGGCCGCCGGGCGTGACCACCGCCGAGGCGGCGGCCCGCTACGGCACGGCCCTCACCGACGACCCCTGGCTGGACTCGGTCCCGGTCACCCTGGGCCGGGTGGTACCGGTTCCGGACGGCGACCGGTGGCAGCTGGCCGACGCCGACACGGACGCGGCCCTGCCGCTGAGCCGGGCCGCCCGGTCGCGGCCCGGTCTGTGGCGGCTGGTCGCGCTGTCCGGCGGCGCCCCCGTCACGGTCTTCGGCGAGTGCGGCCATCGCGGCTTCACCCCGCTCACAGCCTGGCCGGAGGAGGCGGGCGAGGCGGTGCCGCTGTGCTGACCGGCCGTACGGACACCCACGCGCAGGCAGGCGACGGGAAGAGAGCAAGGGAAGGGGAAGGGACGTGATGCAGGGGACACCGGCCGGTGGGGACACCGCTGCGCCCGAAAGCATGCCGGAACGCTCACCGGAGAGTTCCTGGGAAGAGCTGGTGACGACCGCGGTCCTCGGCACGGACCGGCGCGCCCCGGCGCACGCGACGCCCGGCCGGCCGGCGCCGCTGGCGCTGCTCGACGCGGCCGCCGTGGCGACCGTACGGCGGCGGGCCGGGCTGCGGCCCGCGCGGGCGGCGCGACGGCCCGGGCGCGCGCCCGCCGACCCCCGCCCGGCACTGCCCGCAGCGGCGGCGCGCCGGCTCACCACCCTGCTGGCCGACCGGTCCGGCGGCGGGTCCGGCGGCCGGCGGGGCAGCACCCCGGACCTCATGGAACTGCTCCCGCAGTGGCTCGCGGCGGCCAACGCCCACGGGTACGCGGCACCCCCGCAGGCGCTGCCCGCGCTGCTGGACGCGGCCCGGGGGCGTACGGATCTGCGCCCGGCGGCGCTGGCGTTCGCGGGTCCGCGCGCGGTGTGGCTGGCCCGGCTGAACCCGGACTGGCGGTTCGCTCTGCGCACCACTTCCGGGGGCGGCGCCGCCCTGCCCGACCCGGAGGACGCCGAGGCGGTGCGCCGGCTGTGGCAGGAGGGGCTGTTCGCCGAACGGGCGGCGCTGCTGGGCGCGCTGCGCACCCGTACGCCCGCGCTGGGCCGCGATCTGCTGGTGTCGACCTGGGCGACGGAACGGGCGGAGGACCGGCTGATGTTCCTCGACTCGCTGCGCACGGGCCTGTCCGCGGCGGACGAGCCGTTCCTGGAGCAGGCGTTGGGCGACCGCAGCCGCAATGTCCGGGCGACGGCGGCGGAACTGCTGTCGGGGCTGCCGGACTCGGCGCTCGCCGCGCGGATGGCGGTGCGGGCCACGGCGTGTGTGGCCCTGGACCGTACGGGGGGCGCGCCGACGATCGCGGTGGAGGCGCCGCACGAGTGCGACGCCGGTATGGAACGGGACGGCGTGGTGGCCACACCGCCCACGGGCCGGGGTGAACGGTCCTGGTGGCTGGGGCAGTTGGTGGAGGCCGCACCGCTCGGCACCTGGCCGCGGCGGCTCGGCGGGCGGACTGCCGAGGAGATCGTGGCGCTGCCGGTGGCGGACGGCTGGCAGGGCGAACTGCACGCGGCCTGGTGCCGGGCGGCGGTGCGGCAGCGGGACGCCACGTGGTCGCGGGCGCTGCTCGGCTCGCCGTCGGCACCGGAGGCGGGCGGCCCGGGCGCGGTGTCCCTGGCGGACCGGGCGAAGTTGCTGGCCGCGCTGGAACCGGCCGAACGGGCCGCGTGGGTCGCCGGGTTCATCGCCACGCACGGCCTGTCGGAGGCGTTCCAACTGCTCGGGGTGTGCGCGGTCCCGTGGGCCCCCGCGCTGGGCCAGGCCGTCGTGGACGCCCTCAACATCGCCCGGGACGCGGGCAGTTACCCGTGGAGCTTCAGCGGGGTGATGGGGCTGGCCGAGCGCTGCCTGGACCCGTCGGAGGCGGTACGGCTGGAGGCGCTGCTGGCGATACCCGACGAACGGGAGGACGCCGCCCCGGGAGCCGGCGGGTACTGGTCGGAGGCCTTCCAGCGGCTGGTCACGACGCTGCGCTTGCGGGCGGCGATGAGACGTGAGCTGGCCCCGCCCACCCCTGGGGAGGTCGCCGCTCAGCCCCCGGACGCGGTCGGCTGACGGGCGTTCTCCCGGACCCACTCCACGATCGACGTGGTCGTCGCGCCCGGGGTGAAGATCTCCGCGACGCCCTTCTCCTTCAGCGGCGGGATGTCCTCCTCGGGGATGATGCCGCCGCCGAAGACGAGGATGTCCTCGGCCTCCCGCTCCCTGAGCAGGTCGATGACCGCCGCGAACAGCGTGTTGTGCGCGCCGGACAGGATGGACAGGCCGATCGCGTCGGCGTCCTCCTGGATGGCGGTGTCCACGATCTGCTCCGGCGTCTGATGGAGCCCGGTGTAGATGACCTCCATGCCGGCGTCGCGCAGGGCGCGCGCGATGACCTTGGCCCCGCGGTCGTGGCCGTCGAGCCCCGGCTTGGCCACCACCACGCGGATCGGACCGGCTGCCACACCCATCACTGCCTCCATCAAGCGAGCCCGGAAGCGATCGGCTTCCGTCCGTACCGACAAGTACCGCACTTCCGGCGTGCTCCGCCACCGCCGCGAAGTGAACGAACGTTATCTCCAGCATCCCGCAGCGAGCAGTTTTACGGGACGCGGGGAGGGGGAAATCACATGGTGGGACATGAGGGCACACGGGGGACCTAGCCGTCCTCCGGCGTGCCGACAGGAGGTCGGCCATGAAGGTCACCGGGGTGCTGCCGCTCTTTTACCCGCTCTGTCGCCGCCTGTGGCCCGGCAGACTGGCCGGTCTGTCCATGACACTGCTGCGGGCGACGGCCCTGGAGGCCGCGATCCTGGCGGGTCACCTCCTGCTGTATCCGACCGGCCTGATCCAGGAGCGCCGCTCCGATGTCCTGCCCGACCCGGACGGCACGGCCCGGCTGCCGCTGCGTCCCGCCCCGCCGGTGGTCCTGCTGCACGGTTTCATCGACAACCGGTCGGTGTTCGTCCTGCTCCGCCGCACCCTGGCCCAGCACGGTAGACAGCGCGTGGAGTCGCTCAACTACTCTCCGTTGACCTGCGACATCCGCGCGGCCGCCGAGCTGCTCGGCCGGCACATCGAGGAGATCTGCGAGCGCACCGGCAGCGCCCGGATCGACATCGTGGGACACAGCCTCGGCGGTCTGATAGCGCGCTACTACGTCCAGTGCCTGGGCGGTGACCTGCGGGTTCGCACCCTGGTCACGCTCGGTACACCGCACTCGGGGACCCGGGTGGCTCCGCTGGCGGACGCGCATCCGATCGTGCGGCAGATGCGGCCCGGATCAGCGGTGATCGAGGAGCTGGCCCGGCCGGCGGCCGGCTGCCGGACCCGCTTCGTGAGCTTCTGGAGCGACCTGGACTCCCTGATGGACCCGCTGGAGTCGGCCTGCCTGGAGCATCCCGACCTCGACGCGCAGAACGTCCGGGTGTCCGGTATCGGCCACCTCGCGCTGCCCGTGCACCCGGCCGTGGCCGCCGGTATACGCGAGGCGCTGGAGGTCCCGAACCCCGTGGACCGGGCCGCGGGCGGCCTGACGGTGGCCTGAGAGACGGGCACACACCGCCCCATCGCCGATCGACATCGAACATTCTTCGAACGTCAGGCCAAGGTAGCGTCCGCGCTCCCCCTAAACACGGCCGAATGCCCGTTTCCGGCCCACGCGAAACAGGCCGAAGATTGTCGCGCCCAGGTACCGCCGGGTACAGTCGCCGCACTGCTCTGGCAGCCCCTGTTGTCGAGGCGAAAGAGAAGTTGGTGAACGACCGTCACCCGTCGGGGACCATGACCACCCCGGCCCCGGCTTCCGACGCCTCCACCGCGCACTACGCGCAGTACGGAGCGCAGGAAGCTCCTTACGACGACCTCACCACGTACGGCGGCTATGACGCCACCGGTTTCGCCGGTGGTCCCGGAAGCACCACGGCCTTCCACGCCGACCCACTCTTCGGCAGCCTCCCGGGCAGCGAGCAGGCCACCGGGGCGTACGACAGCACGCAGTGGCAGTCCGGCACCGCCCCGGCCCCGGCCTACGACCCGTACGCGGCCCAGCACACCGGCTACGACACCGGTGCCTACGACAGCACCGCCTGGAACGCCCCCGCACAGCCCGCCGGGAACGACGTGAGCGGCCAGTGGGACACCGGCGCCTGGCTGCGGCCCGACCAGTCCGCCGGCGCCGACGCCACCCAGCAGTGGGAGTGGGGCACCCAGACCTTCGACACCGGCGCGTACGACGCCACCCAGTGGAACTCCGCGGGGCAGAGCGTGCCGGCGCAGTCCGAGCGGGGCGGCGAACCGTTCGACCAGCAGGCCACCGCGACCTTCGAGGCGGTCGGCGACCGGCAGACCGGGTTCGAGCAGGCCGGTGACCCGCAGGCGACCGCGGGCTTCGAGCAGGTGCCGTACGAGGCCGCCGAATTCGGCGAACACGCCTCCGGCGCGGGCGAGCCGGACTCCACCGGTGAACTGCCCGCCGTCACCGGCCTGCTGGACGACCAGGAGGAGATCAGCCCGGCGCCGGCGACCCGCGCGGGCTCACGCAGCGGGGCGCGCTCCCGGCGTCGTACGCCTGCGAAACGCTCCGCGCTGCTGACCGTCGCCGTACCGTCGGCCTGTGTGATGGGGGTCGCCGGGATCGCCGCCGCCTCGGTCGGCGCGCTCACCGACGACTCCAAGGACACCGCCACCACCGCGGCGGACGCGCAGCCGGTCAAGCCGTCGATCGCCAACGACAAGCTGGACAGCCAGCTCAAGACGCTGTCGGCCGGCGCCACCGACTTCGCCGACCGGGCGAGCCGTACGCAGGAGCGGATCGACCTCAAGGCCCAGCAGGACCTGGAGAAGAAGAAGGCGGCCGCCGAGGCCGCGCTGAAGGAGCGGCTGCGCCCGAAGTTCGCGCTGCCGGTCACGCAGCACGGGCTGAGCGCCTACTTCGGGCAGGCGGGCATCAACTGGATGTCGGTGCACACCGGCATCGACTTCCCGGTCTCCTACGGCACCACGGTGATGGCCGCCACCGACGGCACCGTCACCACCAAGTGGAACAGCGCCTACGGCAACATGCTGATCCTGACGGCGAAGGACGGCACGGAGACCTGGTACTGCCACCTCTCCAGCTACCGCGTCGCCACCGGTGCGACCGTCAAGGCCGGCCAGCCGATCGCCTACTCCGGCAACTCCGGCAACTCCACGGGCCCGCACCTGCACTTCGAGGTCCGGCCGGCGGGCGGGGCGGCCATAGACCCCCTGCCGTGGCTCCGCAGCCACGGGCTGGACCCGACCTAGGAACCACCCGCAAAGGGGCCCCTCACCGGGGCCCCTTCCTCCGTCTAGAGCTTCTCCACCGGCGCGTACCGCAAGAGGAGCCGCTTCGGCTTGTCGTCGCCGAAGTCGATCGTCGCCTCCGCGTTCCCGCCGGTGCCCTTCACCGCGACGACCGTGCCGAGCCCGAACTGGTCGTGCGTGACCCGGTCACCGACGGCCAGGGCGACCACCGGCTTCTCCGCGGTGCGCCGCGTGGCGAACCCGGACGCGCCCGACGCCGACGAACGCGAACGGCTGGAGGACAGCGAGGCGGCGATCCCGGACGCCGGCCCGGAGGACACCGGCGCCGCCGCCCCCGTCCGCTTCCACTCCACGTGGGTGGCCGGGATCTCCTCCAGGAAACGGGAGGGCGGGTTGTACGACGGCTGGCCCCAGGCGCTGCGCATCGCCGACCGCGTGAGATACAGCCGCTCCCGCGCGCGTGTGATGCCGACGTACGCCAGGCGCCGCTCCTCCTCCAGCTCCTTGGTCTGGCCGAGGGCGCGCATGTGCGGGAAGACGCCGTCCTCCATGCCGGTCAGGAACACGACCGGGAACTCCAGGCCCTTGGCGGTGTGCAAGGTCATCAGCGTGATGACGCCGTCGCCGTCCTCCTCGTCGGGGATCTGGTCGGAGTCGGCGACCAGGGCGACCTGCTCCAGGAACTCGGCGAGCGTGCTCTGCTCGCCCTCACCGCGCTCCTGCTCGAACTCCAGGGCGACGGCCGCGAGTTCCTGGAGGTTCTCGATCCGGGTCTCGTCCTGCGGGTCGGTGGAGGCCTGCAACTCGGCCAGGTAACCGGTGCGTTCCAGGACCGCTTCCAGGACGGTGGCCGGGCCCGCGCCGGACTCCACGATGGTGCGCAGGTCCTCCATCAGCGTGTTGAACCGCTTGACCGCGTTGGTGGAGCGCGCGGCCATGCCGTAGGCCTCGTCCACGCGCTTGAGGGCCTGCGGGAAGCTGATCTTCTCGCGCTGGGCGAGGGCGTCGACCATGGCCTCCGCGCGCTCGCCGATGCCCCGCTTGGGCACGTTGAGGATGCGGCGCAGCGGCACCGAGTCCTCGGGGTTGGCGAGGACACGCAGGTAGGCCAGGACGTCCCGGACCTCCTTGCGCTCGTAGAAGCGGACGCCGCCGACGACCTTGTAGGGCAGGCCCACGCGGATGAAGATCTCTTCGAAGACACGGGACTGGGCGTTGGTGCGGTAGAAGACGGCGACGTCTCCCGCGCGCGCCTCGCCCGCGTCGACCAGGCGGTCTATCTCGTCGGCGACGAACTGGGCCTCGTCGTGCTCGGTGTCGGCGACGTACCCCGTGATCCGCGCACCCTGGCCGGCGTTGGTCCACAGGTTCTTCGGGCGGCGGGACTCGTTGCGCTCGATGACCGCGTTGGCGGCGGACAGGATGGTCTGCGTGGAGCGGTAGTTCTGCTCCAGCAGGATCGTCGTCGCGTCCGGGTAGTCCTCCTCGAACTGGAGGATGTTGCGGATCGTCGCGCCGCGGAAGGCGTAGATCGACTGGTCCGCGTCGCCCACGACGCACAGTTCGGCGGGCGGGATGTCGTACTCACCGGGGGGCACGTCCTCGTCGTGTGCGCCGGTGCCGACCAGCTCCCGTACGAGCGCGTACTGGGCGTGGTTGGTGTCCTGGTACTCGTCCACCAGGACGTGCCGGAAGCGGCGACGGTAGTGCTCGGCGACGTCCGGGAAGGCGCGCAGCAGGTTGACCGTCGTCATGATCAGGTCGTCGAAGTCCAGCGCGTTCGCCTCGCGCAGCCGCGACTGGTAGAGCGCGTAGGCCTGGGCGAGGGTCTTCTCGAAGCCGTCGGTGGCCTGGGCGGCGAAGTCCTCCTCGTCGATCAGCTCGTTCTTCAGGTTGCTGATCTTGGCACTGAAGGACTTGGGCGGGAAGCGCTTGGGGTCCAGGTCCAGGTCCCGGCAGACCAGGGCCATCAGGCGCTTGCTGTCGGCGGCGTCGTAGATCGAGAAGGACGACGTGAAGCCGAGCTTCTTGCTCTCGCGGCGCAGGATGCGCACGCACGCGCTGTGGAAGGTCATCACCCACATCGCGTTCGCGCGCGGTCCGACGAGCTGCTCGACGCGTTCCTTCATCTCGCCCGCGGCCTTGTTGGTGAAGGTGATCGCGAGGATCTGGCCGGGGTGGACGCCCCGCTCGCCCAACAGGTGCGCGATGCGGTGGGTCAGCACGCGGGTCTTGCCGGAGCCGGCGCCGGCGACGATGAGCAGCGGGGAGCCGGCGTGCACGACCGCCGCGCGCTGGTTCTCGTTCAGCCCTTCCAGGAGGGCCGCCGGGTCGAGCACGGGGCGTGGGGCGCCGTCGCGGTAGTAGGCGTCCCGGTCCGGCGGCGCGTCGAACTTCCCGCCGAACAGATCGTCCGGAATCGACTCCGGAGCGTGATCGTCCTCGGGCGGCGGCGGGGGCTCCTCCTGATGCCCGCGAGGGGGCTGGAGGTCCGCCAGGAAGCTGTCGTCAAAGAGGCTGCTCATCGCTCTCCGAGTCTAGGGCGCCCCACCGACAACCGGTCACCGTCCCCGGAACATCGCGGCACCGACGGCGAGTTGATCTTCGTACCGAAAACGCGTCCGCGCCGCTCACACAGCGGAAGCGGCCGGTGACGCGGATGTGAAACCGGCTCCAGGTCACGGAAATGTATCGGACATACCGCACACCAACCTTCACAGAAGACACACGAGTTGGCTAGGTTTCCGTCAGGCCGTACGACCCCTCTCCGGCGAACCTCGCCGGGCCGCACGGCCTCCGCCGAGTCCGGCGCGCCCGCACGGTGCCCGGAGCCGGGGACCCACCCATCCTGGGGCGAATCGGCCGACTCCCGCCCGGGACGACGCCGTAGGGCGACCTTCCGAGCGTCCGCCCGAACCCTCCCCCAGAGCCCACGAGGCCTGGGGCCCCCACCGCTGACCCGGTAGGCGGCAGTACGGAAGGAGTCGCCTCCCTTGGCGTCGCACCGCAAGCCGCGCCCCGGCGGGACCCCGGGAACGGGCATCAGCACCCCCGCGCCCACCTCCGTGGCCGTGCTCCCCCAGACCCCCGGGCACGCCGCGCCGAGCCCGGAAGAGGTCGAGCGGAAGATCGACGACCTCTACCGCCGCGCGGAATCGGCCGCCGAGACCTCCGCCGCGAGCAAGGAGTGGGGCGGCCGGGTGGAACGGGGGGCCGGTCGGGGCGAGCGGGGGGTCGCCAGGAGCGAGCGGCAGTCCGGGCGGGGCGAGAGCGGGGCCGGGAGGTCGGTGCAGGGCGCCGGGCGGCGTGAAGGGTGGGCCGAGCGGGTCGAGCAGGGTGCCCGGAGCGGCGAGCCTGTGACCGGGGGGCCGGTGCAGGGGATCGGGCGGCGCGAGGGGTGGGCCGAGCGGGTCGAGCGCTGGGCCGGGGGGCCGGCGGAACAGGGTTCCGGGCGCGGTGAACGGGTCGAGGGCGCCGAGAGGGCCGAGGCCTCGGGGCGCCGTGCGGACAGCCTCCAGCGGCTGCGGGACGAGGTTGCCCGCCGTGCACAGCACCGCGCCCTTCCGAGCCTGCGCGGCATGATCCCGGCCCAGCGCGGCGCGGGTCCCGCCGGGAGTACGGCGGTCATGCCGACCGTGGGGGGTGCGGACATCGCACCGCCCCTTGGCGGCACGGGCCTCTCCCCCTCCCTCGGGGATACGACCCTCTCCCCGGCCGTCGGGGGCTCAGGCACCGCACCCTCCGTCGGGGACACGGCCCTCTCTCCGACCGTCGGGGGCTCAGGCGCCGCACCCTTCCTCGGGGACACGGCCCTCTCCCCGGCCATCGGGGGCTCGGGCACCGCATCCTCCGTCGGGAAGCTGACCGTCACCCGGCCTTCGTCAGGCACCCGAGCCGCGCGGCACGCTCGTGACACGCGAGTCGCCCCGCCGGTTCGGGACGGGATCGAGCAGCCGGTCCAGAGCACCGGACCCGCGGTCTCGGCGCAGAACACCGCCGTGATCCCGTCCCTCCCCCACAGCGCCGTCAGCGCGGCGAGCCACGGAGCGTCGGCCGCGGCCACGACTGCCCCTGTTGCCGCTGGTGCCGCCGGCAGCCCGGGCCCCGCCGCAAGCGGGCCCAAGGCCGCCAAGGCCGCCGTGCAGACAAAGCTCGCCCACGCGCGCGTGCTGCTGTCCCAGCACGTGGCGCAGGCCGCCGCCGCCCCGTCCGGCACGTACGCGACCAAGGCCAGGAAGGCGATCTCCTTCGCCCGCGCGCAGGTCGGCAAGCCGTGCGTGTGGGGCGCCGCCGGCCCCGGTTCCTACGACTGCTCGGGCCTCACCCAGGCCGCCTGGAAGTCCGCCGGCGTCACCCTCCCCCGCACCGCGCGGGAGCAGGCCGAAGCGGGCACTCCGGTACCGCCGGCCGACGCCCGCCCCGGCGACCTCGTCTTCTTCCACGACGACGTCAGCCACGTCGGGCTCTGCACGGGCGACGGCATGGTGATCCACGCCCCCAGGCCGGGCGCGTACGTCCGTGAGGAGCCGGTCTCCGGTATCGGCGAGTCGGCCGTCCACAGCGTGGTGCGGCCGGGCTGAGACCCGGGGCGCGTGGGGGTCAGGTCCAGAGGACGGCGATGAAGATGTTGGCCGTGGTGAGCAGGCCGACCACACCGAAGAGGCCCTTGTCGATCCGCTCCTCGTCCCGCTTCACGTAGACCAGGCCGAGGATCACGATCAGCAGGGCCAGCTTCACGCCGATCTTGATCGTGTTGACGTGGTGGTCGTCGGCCTGGTTGAGGCCGACCAGGGCGACGCCGGTGACCAGCATGGTCAGCGCGCCGTGCAGCATCCCGGGTACGAACCGGGCCGTGCCCTGGCCCATCGCCTTCATCTGGGTGAGGAAACCGCCGAGCAGCGCGGCGATACCGACGATGTGCAGGCCGACGAAGAGATGGGTGAGTACGTCCATGGGCCCGGAGCCTAGCCAGGGGACTCCGGCCGCCCCGCCACCGGGCCCGCCGAAAGACCCCGGCGGCCCGAGGGGCAGACCCCGGACCACCGGGAAAGATCTTGCATAAATGCGAGCTATAGCAGCCCGTGCTCGCCGTCGGTCCCGCTTTCCCCGCTTCGGTCACCACACTCCGTAAACGTGACGGCTCCAGCACTCCTCCGTGGTCACGTACGGTCACAAGCCGGTCCGTTCGCACCACTTCCGCACAGCGCGTTACCTTCTCGTCACCGTCCGGCCTAGCGTCCTCCCCCAAGTGACCGGCTGAGACCGGTCGTACGCGTCGTACGGAAGGACGTGACCGTTCAGGTGGCAGCGCACCGCAAACCCTCGCAACGCCCGTTCAGCGGCCATACGGCCCGCACGGCCGTCACCCTCGCCCTGGCGGGCGCGGCCACCGCGACGGGTTTCGACGGGACGGGACACGCCGAGCCACAGCTGACGCCGGAGCAGGTCAAGGCCAAGGTGGACACCCTGTACCGGGAGGCCGAGGCCGCCACCGAGAAGTACAACGGGGCGAAGGAGAAGGCGGACACCTCCCAGCGGCGGCTGCACTCCCTCCAGGACGAGGCCGCCCGCGAGCAGACGAAACTGAACTCGGCCCGGGAGGCACTGGGTTCGGTCGCGGCGGCCCAGTACCGGGACGGCGGCATCGATCCGGCCTGGCAACTGGCCCTCTCCAGCGACCCCGACCGGTATCTCGACGGTGCCGCGCTCGCCGAGCGGGCCGGTGACCGGCAGGCCGCCGCCGTCTCGCAGGTGCGCGGACAGCTGCGGGAGATCGAACGGCTGCGCGGTGCCGCCCGCGTCGAGCTGGCCTCCCTGCGGTCCCGGCAGGCCGAGCTTAACCGGCAGAAGAAGATCGTCACCGGCAAGCTCGGCGAGGCCCGCCGGCTGCTGGCCCGGCTGACTCCGCGGCAGCGGACCGAGGTCACCGGCGCCGGCGCGGCGGCCGGGCCCCGCGCCTCCCGGTCGGCCGCGGACCCACGGGAGCCACTGGAACCGGCCGGGACCGCCCCGGCCCCCACCACCCGCGCGGCGGCGGCCGTCGCCTACGCCTACGGCAAGCTGGGCAGCCCCTATGTGTGGGGGGCGACCGGCCCGACCGCCTTCGACTGCTCGGGCCTGGTCCAGGCCGCCTACCGCTCCGCCGGCATCTCCCTGCCCCGCACCACCTACGCCCAGATCAGCGCCGGCCGCAGGGTCTCCCGCTCCGAACTCCAGCCGGGCGACCTGGTGTTCTTCTACTCCGGGGTCAGTCACGTCGGCATCTATGTGGGCAACGGCCTGATGATCCACGCCCCCAACCCGTCGGCACCGGTCCGCTTGGCCCCGATCGACGAGATGCCGTTCGCGGGGGCGGCCAGGGTGGCCTGAGGGCCGGATCGGGGCAGGGTCAGACCAGTCGGCGTGCTGTCGCCCAGCGGGTCAGCTCGTGCCGGTTGGACAGCTGGAGCTTGCGCAGGACCGCCGAGACATGGGACTCGACCGTCTTCACCGAGATGAACAGCTGCTTGGCGATCTCCTTGTAAGCGTAGCCACGGGCGATCAGGCGCAGTACCTCGCGTTCCCGCTGGGTGAGGCGGTCCAGGTCCTCGTCCACCGGCGGGGCGTCGGTGGAGGCGAAGGCGTCCAGCACGAACCCGGCGAGCCGCGGGGAGAACACGGCGTCGCCCTCCTGGACGCGGAAGACGGAGTCGACCAGGTCGCCGCCGGTGATGTTCTTGGTGACATAGCCCCGGGCGCCGCCACGGATCACCCCGATCACGTCCTCCGCCGCGTCCGACACGGACAGCGCGAGGAACCGGACGGGATGTTCGGCGTCCGCGGTCAACGCCGCGCACCGGCGCAGCACTTCGACCCCGCCGCCGCCCGGCAGGTGGACGTCGAGGAGGACGACCTCGGGCCGGGTCGCGGTGATGACCGTGACCGCCTCGTCGACGTCCGCGGCCTCGCCCACCACCTCGACGCCGGTCTCGGCGGTCCGGCCGATCTCGGCCTGCACGCCCGCACGGAACATCCGGTGGTCGTCCACGAGGACCACCCGTACGTGCCGCCCGCCCGCGCCGCCGGGCTCGGCCGGCTCCCCCGCCCCCGCCGTGCCGTTCGCCTCGGTCGCGTCACTCATGACGTCTTCTCCGCCCTCTCCATCTCCAGCTCGACCTCGGTGCCGCCGCCGGGCACCGCCCGCAGCCGGGCCGTGCCGCCGTTGCGTTCCATGCGGCCGATGATCGATTCTCTGACACCCATACGGTCGGTGGGTATCGCGTCGAGGTCGAAGCCGGGTCCGCGGTCCCGTACGGACACGAAGACCGTCTTCCCCTCGACTTCGGCGTAGACCTGTACGGCACCGCCCTCGCCACCGTACTTGGCGGCGTTCACCATCGCCTCGCGCGCGGCCTGCATCTGCGCACCGGTCCGCTCGTCCAACGGGCAGTCGCCGACGATCACGACCTCTATGGGGACGCCGTGCTTGTCCTCCACCTCGGCGGCGTTGCGACGCACCGCCTCGGCGACCGTGTCCGGCTCGTCGGCCTCCTCCTTGCCGGTGCCCTCCGGCTTGTACAGCCAGGCACGCAGTTCGCGCTCCTGGGCGCGGGCGAGGCGGCGCACCTCGCCCGCCTGGTCGGCGTTGCGCTGGATCAGGGTGAGGGTGTGCAGCACGGAGTCGTGGACGTGGGCGGCGACCTCCGCGCGTTCCTGGGCGCGGATGCGCATCAGCCGCTCCTCGGACAGGTCCTGGGTCATGCGGACCAGGTAGGGGCCGGCGAGCAGGGTGATACCGACGAGGACGGCGAGCGCGGCCTGCAGCACCGCGCCCAGGTGGGCGGCCGAGCCCTGGAGGACGAAGACGACGGTGACACCGGCCGTGACGAGCAGGACGCCGCCGGCGGTGCGCAGCAGGGTGAGGGTGCGGCGCCGGCGGCCGGCCTCGACCCAGCGGGCCCGGCGGGCGTTGTCCGCCTGGCGCCAGACGAGGGCGACACCGGCCGCGACGAGGACGGCGGGCACCAGATAGGCCTTGGCCGCGCTGTCCAGGTCGACGCTGCTCACGAAGACCATGGACACGACGACCATGAGGAGCAGCGCGACGATCTGGCCCCGGTCCGGTTTGCGGGCGACGAGTCTGCGGCGGCCGTCGGGCCAGCTCTCGGTGCCCACCAGCGGCGGCTTCTGGTCGCCGACGCCGCCGACACCGAGCGGGACGAAGAACCAGAACGCGGCGTACAGCAGCGCTCCGAGGCCGTCGGCCAGGAACAGGCCGACGAAGACGAGCCGCACCCAGACGACGGGCAGCCCGAGATGCCCGGCGAGGCCCCGCGCCACCCCGCCGAGCCAGCGTCCGTCGCTGCTGCGGTAGAGCTTGCGCGGCGGCCGCGGGTCGTCGAGTGGCAGGCTTGCGGCTTCCGGCATGCCAACGATGGTCACACGGCCGGGCGGAGGAGGCATCAGGGTCGGTCCCCGAGACGCCCCTGATCTTCGGTCGGGGGGCGGTCCGGGTGAGGGGGAAGGCGGCCGGTGCGGGCCGGTCGGACGCTTCCCCGCCTCGTCTCAGGGCCGATTTCAGGGTTCGCCCAGGGTCGTCCCGACTGCCGTCGCGGCGGCCGGGCCGTCACCATGGAACGCATGACGGATCACGAGCACGCCGCGACGGGTCCGGGACCCGGCCCCGGCCCGCGCCCGGCCCCGGGCACCGGGCCGACGGATGCCGCGCCCGCCGCGACGCGAGAGACGGGAGCGGCCGGCGCCGGCGCCCCTTCGCCCACGGACGAGCCCGCGCGGCAGGAGGGCGCCGGCGCCCCCGGCCGGCTCCGGCGCGACCGCCGGCACAAGATGATCGCGGGCGTGTGCGCGGGACTGGGCCGGCAGACCGACATGGATCCGGTGATCTTCCGGATCACGCTGGCCGTGCTGTCCGCGACCGGCGGCCTGGGCCTCATCTTCTACGGCTTCGTCTGGCTCCTGGTGCCGTACGAGGACGAGGAGGAGAACGAGCTGCGCAAGCTCTTCACGGCCCGGGTAGACGGCCAGGCGCTGGCCGCCGTGCTGTTCACGCTGGTCGGCTGCGGAATCCTGCTGACCCTGCTGAAGAACGGCGGGGTGCTGACGTTCGCCGCGGTGCTCTCACTGCTGCTCGCGGGCGCGGGGTACTGGTCGCCGCGCCGTGGCGCCCCCGGCCCCGACCCGCTCGCCGCGCAGGCCGCCGCCGACGCCCCGCCGGAGGCGCAGGCGCCGCCGGTCGTCACCGTCTACCCGTCGTGGTGGCGGGACCCGATCGTCAAGGACGGCTCCCATGTCGGCGGGACCGGTTATCTGTGGGGGCCGGGCGAGGACGCCCGGGAGCGGGACCTGGTCTCGGTCGTGGACGTCGGCATGGCCAACCCCTGGACGCACCCGGGGGTGATACGGCCGCCGCGGCCCGCGCCGGCGAGACCGCGCGGCCCGCGCCGGATCGGCGGCTGGGTGTTCCTGCTGGCCCTGCTGGCGGGCGGCCTGGGCACCGGGCTCGGCTGGCACACGCAGCCACTGGGCATCAGCCTGCAGGCCGGCCTGGCGGGCGCCCTGGCGGTGTTCGGACTGGGCATCGCGGTCAGCGCGGTCCTGGGCCGGACCGGATCCGGGACGGTGTTCCTGGCGCTGCTCACGGCGGCTCTGCTCGCCGGGGCGGCGGCCCTGCCCCGGGACATCACCACCGACTGGCGCAAGACGTCCTGGAAGCCGGCCGCGGCGGCCCAGGTGCGGCCCGAGTACCACCTCGGCACCGGGCGGGGGACCTTGGACCTGACCCGGGTGCACCCGGGCAGGGGCCGGACGGTCTCGACGGACGCCCGGGTGGGGGCGGGAGAGCTGAAGGTGGTCGTGCCGGCCGACACGACCGTGCAAATGAGCATCGATGTGGGAATGGGGGACCTCCGGTTGCCCGGGGACAGCACAAGGGACGTGGACATGCGGCCGGGCAGGCACCAGGAGGTGACGCTGGCGCCGGCCGGGGATGCCGGGAAGGCCGGCACGCTGGATCTGACGCTGGGCGTCGGAGTGGGACAGGTGGAGGTCAGCCGTGCTGCGTCATGAGTTCCAGCCCGGGAAGCTGGTCGCCGGGCTCTTCCTCACCGCCACCGCCGCGGTGTACGCGGGGAACGCGGGCGGTCGGTGGGACGCCCCGTGGTTCGCGGTCGTGCCGCTGGTCGTGGGCGGGCTCTGCCTGGCCGGCATGACGGCCGCGCTGACCCGGGGGATACGCAGACGGACCGGTGCGAAGGTCGAAGCGGAGGGCGGTCAGAGGTAGCCGTGGGGCCGTCGGCGCCGGGCCCGCCAGGCCGCGTCCACGGAGAGGTAGGGGGCGCCGGCCAGGACGAGGGGGATCCAGGCCATCAGGTAGGCGAGGTCGTTGCCGTAGTAGTAGGGGGTGGTGGCCCAGCTCACCGTCAGCCAGAGGCTGAGCGAGATCAGCGCGCCGCCCAGCGCGGCCAGCCGGCCGAGCAGCCCGAGGAGGGTGCCGATGCCGACGGCCAGCTCGCCCAGGGCGACGGCGTAGCCGAAGCCGACCGGGCTCTTCAGGGCCAGGTCGACCAGGGCCGGGATCGCGGAGGAGTCGCGGGCCGCGCGCATGGTGTCGCCGATCGAGCCGCTGCCGGCGGACCGCATGAACGCGCTGTCGGTGAGCTTGTCCAGGCCGGCGTAGAGGAAGGTGATGCCCAGGAAGACGCGCAGGGGCAGCAGGGCGTAGTGGGCGGCGGTGTCCCGCCAGGTGCGGGGGCCCCACGGCCCGGTGGTGTGTGTCTCGGTCCGCATGCCGTGAGTCATCGCCGCAGCCGCCTCTCGCCCGCCGTGCACCCCTCGCTTGACCATACGTATGACGAAGGGAGTCGGTTCAACCCTCTCGCAGATGATTTTCCGGATTTCGGGCGCCCTCGCGAACCTGCCCAGCGCTCACTCCGCCACCCGGAGGGGGTACCGGTTGGTCGCCACACCGGCCGCGGTCACCACCTGGACGTCCACGGCGCCGGGCTCCACGTCCGCGGGTACGGGGACGGTCAGGGCGTGGTCCGTGGGGTTGCGGAAGCCGCCGGCGACGGGAACCAGCGGGACGTGGACGTCGACGGCACCGATGCGGACGACCATGCGGGAGAGCCGGTCGGCGGTCTGGGCGCCGGGTGGGACGAAGCCGCTGCCGCGGATCTCGATGTCGTCGCCGGTGCGGATCGGGCCGTCCAGGTCGCCGGGTTCGCGGGCACGGACCACCGAGAGGATCACCGGCCGGCCGCCCTCGGCGTACTTGCCGGCCAGGTAGGTCGCGGCCGAGATCAGTACGACCACGGCCAGGCCCCAGGGCAGGTCGGGCAGTTGGTCGGGGCGGCGGGCCAGCCGTACGGCGGCGAACAGCAGGGCGACGGCGCTGATGGCGACGTACTGGATGTCGGCGAAGGCGCCCTTGCCGGAGTCGTCGGTGAGCAGGTCGGCGGCGCGCGGGCGGTGGGCCGGCACCTTCTGCAGCCGCTGGGAGAGGACGCGCAGGCCCACCACCCGGCGGACCAGGACGGCGATGCCGCACACCACGGCGAGGACGGTCACCACGCCCGCGCCGCGCGCGAGATCGAGGCCGGAGATCAGCGCGTCGCGTCCGGCGTGGTCGGAGGCGGCGGCCAGGCGGGCGGCCAGCAGCAGGACGGCGTAACCGACGAACAGCACCCAGCAGGCGGCGACGGTACGGGAGGTGGACATGCGGTTGTCCTCGCCGATCACCGGGGCGAGCGCTCCGCCGCGCGCCCGGTGGAGGAAGCAGGCGGCGGTCAGCGCGCCGGCGACGGCCAGCGCGGCGAGCAGGGCCGCGGTGCGGGCGCCGGTCCAGCCCGCGCCGATCGCGGTGAGCGCCTCGGCGAGCAGCAGCGCGACGACCGCGCCCCACACGGCGCTCACCGTCCGCAGCCACAGCCGGGCGAGCCGGGCGGCGCCCTCGGCCCGGCTCCGTTCGGCGACGGCCTCGGCCCGCTGGGTCAGTTCCTCGGAGACCCACTGGCGGGACGCCGAGGCGGAGTGCGCCACGCCCGCCGGCAGTCCCCGGCCGGCGGCGAACTCGTCGCGCCGGCGCAGGAACGCGGCGACGGCCCGCCGGTGCCCCTGCCGGGCGCCGTGCGGGCACTCCTCGCAGGTGCAGCCGCCCTCGTGGACGCCCTCGGCATCCGTGTCCCCTCTCGCCTCCTGCACCGCCACGCCCGACGCCCGCCTTCCCCACGACCTGCCGTTCCGTCCGCCCGCCCCGGCGGGGCGCACGACGGCCGGGCAACTCCCCGGTGACGAGAGCGCATTGTGCCCTACATCGGGCCCTTCGGGGCGGCGGTCCGGGTCAGCGGGGGTGAAGCCGGGGCCGCCGTGTTGACCCGGCCGCGGGAAACGCCGTACGGCAGCCGGTGCCGGTGCCCGTGCGGTTCCTCTGACGACACGGTGTCCTCCGGCGGCACGGCGTCCGCCGGCGGGGCGGTGTCCTCCGGCGGGGCGGTGTCCGGGTGGTGTGGGTGTCCGGCTCCGGGTGCGGGCTCAGCCGAACAGGTCGGGTTCGGCCCGGCTGATGTCCTGCCACAGGGGTTGGTAGTTGATCCAGGCCACCAGGTCGCCGCCGAGCTGTTCGCGGGTGGCGACGGCGAGCTTGTGGTCGATGAGCACCGGTCGGCCGGCCGCCTTCGCCAGCAGCTGCACCTGGCAGGAGCGGTCCAGGGACAGGAACCACCAGGCCGCCGCGTCCACCGAGTCGCCCACGGTGAGCAGGCCGTGGTTGCGCAGGACGAGCGCCTTGTGGGAGCCCAGCGCGGCGGCGATGCGGCGGCCCTCCCCGGCGTCGACGGTGACGCCGGTGTAGGCGTCGTAGAGGGCGAGGTCCTCGTAGAAGGCGCAGCTCTCCTGGGTGAGGGGGTCGATGAGGTCGCCGAGGGCGGCGAGGGCGCGGCCGTGCACGGAGTGGCAGTGGGCGACGGCGACGACGTCGGGCCGTGCGGCGTGCACCTGTGCGTGCACGGTGAAGGCGGCCTGGTTGACGTGGTAGCGGCCCTCTATGACCTGTCCGTCCTGGTTGGCGAGGACGAGGTCGCTGACGGTGACGTGCTTGAACGGAATCCCGAACGGGTTGACCCAGAAGCAGTCGGTGAACTCCGGGTCCCGGGCGGTGATGTGGCCGGACACCCCGTCCTCGAACCCGGCCCGGCCGAAGATCCGCAGGGCGCCCGCGAGCCGTTCCTTGCGGTGCCGGCGTTCGTCCTCGGTGGACTCGTGCTTGGGCGGCATGGCGAACCGCAGCCGGTCGGTGGGCAGCGGCAGGGGCGGGGTGGGCCCGGGCATAGATCCTCCCGTGCGGGAATGGCGGTACGGCCGGAAGGTACCTTCGGCCGGCGCAAAAGGGCAGGGCTGTTCTGTAAAGATGCCGTGCGCCACGCATACCCGACACGAGGTGTCGGGATTCCGGAGGAAGCTGCCCCGTATGAACTGGGGAGACTTCCGCACCGCCGTACCCGGGCTGGCACAGACCGCCGAGGAGCGCTTCGGCGCGTACCGGCACCACGTCCTCGCGACCCTCCGCGCGGACGGCTCGCCCCGCACCTGTGGGATCGAGGTCCGTTTCCTGGACGGGGAGCTGTGGTTCGGCATGATGCCGGGCTCCCTGAAGTCCCTCGACCTGCACCGCGACCCGCGTTTCACCCTCCAGGCGAACCCCGGCGAGGGGACGGGCATGGGCGGGGGCGACGTCCGGATCGGTGGGCGGGCGTTCGAGGTGGAGGAGGGCGCGGTCAAGGCGGCGTACGGGAAAGAGGTGGAACCGCCGCAGCCGTTCCACCTCTTCCGCACCGAGCTGACGGAGGTCGTACGGACCACCGTCGAGGACGACACGTATCTGGTCACCCAGGTCTGGAAGCCCGGGCGGCCCCTGCGGACGCTCAGGCGGACCTGAGCGTCAGCGAGCGGGGCTCACTCCCACTCGATCGTCCCCGGCGGCTTGGAGGTCACGTCCAGGACGACCCGGTTGACGTCCCGGACCTCGTTGGTGATCCGGGTGGAGATGCGGCCGAGGACGTCGTACGGCAGCCGGGACCAGTCGGCGGTCATGGCGTCCTCGGAGGAGACCGGGCGCAGGACGATCGGGTGGCCGTAGGTGCGGCCGTCGCCCTGGACGCCCACGCTGCGGACGTCGGCGAGCAGGACCACCGGGCACTGCCAGATGTCCCGGTCCAGGCCGGCCGCGGTCAGCTCCTCGCGGGCGATGGCGTCGGCCTCGCGGAGCAGGTCGAGCCGCTCCTTCGTCACCTCGCCGACGATCCGGATACCCAGGCCGGGGCCGGGGAAGGGCTGGCGCTGGACGATCTCCTCGGGCAGGCCCAGCTCCTGGCCGACCATGCGGACCTCGTCCTTGAACAGCTTGCGCAGCGGCTCGATCAGCTTGAACTCGAGGTCCTCGGGCAGGCCGCCGACGTTGTGGTGTGACTTGATGTTGGCGGCGCCGGTGCCGCCGCCGGACTCGACCACGTCCGGGTACAGGGTGCCCTGGACCAGGAACTCCACGGCCGGGCCCTCGTCGGCGATGATCTCGGCCTGCGCCTGCTCGAAGACGCGGATGAACTCCCGGCCGATGATCTTCCGCTTCTCCTCGGGGTCCGAGACGCCCTTGAGGGCGTTGAGGAAGCGCTCCTCGGCGTCGACGACCTTCAGCTGGACGCCGGTGGCCGCGACGAAGTCCTTCTCGACCTGCTCGGTCTCGCCCTTGCGCATCAGGCCGTGGTCGACGTAGACACAGGTCAGCTGGGAGCCGATGGCCTTCTGGACCAAGGCGGCGGCCACGGCGGAGTCGACACCGCCGGACAGGCCGCAGATCGCGCGCTTGTCGCCGACCATCGCGCGGATGGCCTCGACCTGCTCCTCGATCACGTTGCCGGTGGTCCAGTTCGGCTTCAGCCCGGCACCGCGGTACAGGAAGTGCTCCAGCACCTGCTGGCCGTGCGTGGAGTGCATGACCTCGGGGTGGTACTGGACGCCGTAGAGCTTCTTCTCGTCGTTCTCGAACGCGGCGACCGGGACGACGTCCGTGGACGCGGTCACCGAGAAGCCCTCCGGGGCGGCGGAGCAGGCGTCGCCGTGGGACATCCACACGTGCTGCTCGGCCGGGGTGCCCTCGAAGAGGGTGGAGGAGTTCTTGGCGACGTGCAGGTCGGTACGGCCGTACTCGCGGGCGCCGGTGTTGTCGACGGTGCCGCCGAGGGCCTGGGCCATGAGCTGGAAGCCGTAGCACATGCCGAAGACGGGGACGCCGGCCTCGAAGATCTCGCGGTCGAGGGTGGGGGCGCCCTCCTCGTACACGGACGAGGGGCCGCCGGAGAGGATGATCGCCGCGGGGTTCTTGGCGAGCATCTCGGCGACCGGTGTGGTGCTGGGCACGATCTCGCTGTAGACCCGCGCCTCGCGGACGCGACGGGCGATGAGCTGGGCGTACTGCGCGCCGAAGTCGACGACCAGGACGGTGTCGGAGGTGGCGGCAGACTGGGTCGCTGATGACACGGGGTGCCTTCTGGTGGTCGGGCGGGGGTCTGTACTTCCGATTCTAACGGGGTGAGCGGGGGGCCCGCGGTTCGCGGCGGGGTGGCCCGGGAGGATGCGGTTCGCGGCGGGAAAGGGAAGGCGCGGGGCCCGTGGTTCGCGGCGGGGGGGCTCAGGACCTCCGCTTCCCGACGACATGGCCGCCGACCCCGGGGACGGGCGCCGTGGCATACTGGCCGCATGCGCAAGCACTCGACCTTCGTCTTTACCTATGGCATCCGGCCCGCCGGCTGCCATGGTCGTGCTGCTTGAGCGAACCGCCAAGCGACTTACCAGGCGCCCCGGGCCGACAAGGCCCGGGGCGCCTGTCGTTTTCCGGGTCCTGTCGTTCCAGGGCGGCCGCCTCCCCGACAAGGAGCCCCACATGACCACCACCAGCCCGGAAGCCATCATCAGTCCGGAGGCCACCGCCGGCCCGGAAGCCACCGCCGGCCCGGAAGCCACGGCCGGCCCCGAAGCGGTCATCGCCGACGCCCGTGAGCGCATCGACGCGCTCGACGACCGGATCATCGGCCTCATCCAGGAACGGGTGGCCGTCTCCACCGTGGTCCAGCAGACCCGGATCGCCTCCGGCGGCCGGCGGGTGCACCTCTCCCGCGAGATGGAGATCCTCGCCCGCTACCGGGACGCCCTCGGCAAGCCCGGCACCCACCTCGCCATGACCCTGCTGGAGCTGAGCCGGGGTCGTATCTGAGTTCGGCCCCGCTCTCACCCGTACGGCGCGTGACCGGCCCGCGCACCGCTTCGTTGAGCGGGGTGTCCGTGCCAGCCAGGGGCGGGCCCGAAGAACCACGCGTGGCTCGCTGGAGCGATGAGGCGTACGGGTCGTGCCGCACGCCGTGGGACCTCGCTCCAGGAAGTGACCGGACGGCAGGGGACAGCAGCCCGGTCACCCAAGAGAACGGCCGGCTCCGGGGACGCCCGGGGCCGGCCGGCGGACAACTGAAGACAGGCACAGGGCACACGAACACGCGGCGCACCCCCCCCCGGCGCCGCTCCCGGGCACCGGCGCTGCCCTGACGCCGGTGCTGACCGAGCGAAGGGCCCCGCGGCCTCACCGTCCCGTGGGGCCCTTCGTCATGCCCACGCTCGGACAGCCACCACTCGATGTGACCCGGCTCACACGACAATCCCGGGCCTCCGAAGCAACCCTTCTCACATTTCGCCGATCAAACCTCCCGGATCAACAAACGGTGAGAGGGACCTGCCTTCGGAGGGGGAGGCAGGTCCCTCTGCACCCGCCGCCGCGCTCACTCCTTCGGAGGCACCGCCGGTATCCCCAGGAACGGCAGCCGCAGCGCGCCGAACGCGTCCGCCGGGACCACCGGGGCCTTCGGCTCCACCGGCTTCAGCCGCTCGTACGCCGCCCCCGGCGCCGGCCGCGGGTCCCGCTCGCCCTTGTTGGGCCAGAACGACATCGCCCGCTCGGCCTGCGCGGTGATCGTCAGCGAGGGGTTCACACCCAGGTTCGCCGAGACCGCGGCGCCGTCCACGACCGAGATGCCGGGGTGGCCGTGGAGCCGGTGGTACGGGTCGATCACACCGGTCTCCGCGGAGTCGCCGATGGGGCAGCCGCCGAGGAAGTGCGCGGTGAGCGGGGTGCCCATCAGTTCGCCGACGTTGCTGCCGGCGAAGCCGTTGATCTCGGCGGCGAGCGCGGAGGCGGCCTCCGTGGCGGCCTTGATCTGCTTGGGGTTCGGTGAGCCGTGCCCCTGCCGGGCGGTGAGCAGGCCCTTGCCGACGCCGCCGGGCTTCAGGTACGTCGTCAGGGAGTTGTCCAGCGACTGCATGACCAGCCCGATGATGGTCCGCTCCGACCAGCGCCGGTTGGACAGCGAGCGGGCGACCAGCACCGGGTGCCGGGCCGCGTTCGCCAGCCAGGCCAGCGCACGCGAGGAGCCCTCGGCGTACGGCACCTGCAGGATCGACAGGCCGCCCATCGCGTTGGAGCCCTTGCCGTAGCGGACCGGCTCGATGTGGGTGTTCTCGTCCGGGTGGATCGAGGAGGTGATCGCGACGCCCCGGGTGAAGTCGGCCTTCGCGGCGCCGTGCGCCCTGCCGTAGCGGCGGTTGTCGGTCTGCGCGCCGACCAGGGCCTCGGAGTTGGTGCGGGTGAGGTCGCCGAGCCGGGCGGACAGGTACGGCAGCTGGCGGCCGGCCTTCATGCGGTGCAGCAGGGTCTGGGTGCCGTAGGTGCCGGCCGCGAGGACGACCCTGCGGGCCGTGAAGAGCCGGCCCTCGCCCTTCTTCTTCCGGTCGGTCGGCAGGGTCGCCACCGCGTAGCCGCCCCGCGAGTCGTCCGTGACGGACACGACCGTGGTCAGGGGGTGGACCACCGCGCCCGCCTTCTCGGCGAGGTAGAGGTAGTTCTCGTTCAGGGTGTTCTTCGCGCCGTGCCGGCAGCCGGTCATGCACTCGCCGCACTCGGTGCAGGCGGTGCGCGCGGGACCGGCGCCGCCGAAGTACGGGTCGTTCACCGTCTCCCCCGGCCGGGCCTTCGACGTGCCGTCGGCGTCCTCGCCGTCGCCGAAGAACACGCCCACCGGGGCCATGTGGAAGGTGTCGCCGACGCCCATCCGCTGGGCCGCCGCCTTCAGGTGCACGTCGGAGGGGGTCATGGTGGGGTTGAGCCGGACGCCGAGCATGCGCCGGGCCTGCTCGTAGTACGGCTTCAACTCCTCCTGCCAGTCGGTGATGTGCCGCCACTGGGGGTCGTCGAAGAAGGCCTTCGGCGGTACGTAGAGGGTGTTGGCGTAGTTCAGGGAGCCGCCGCCGACGCCCGCGCCGGCCAGCACCATGACGTTGCCCAGCAGGTGGATGCGCTGGATGCCGTACATGCCGAGTTTCGGGGCCCAGAGGTAGTTCTTCAGGTCCCAGGAGTTCTTGGGGAGGTCCTCGCGGGTGAAGCGGCGGCCGGCCTCCAGGACACCGACCCGGTATCCCTTCTCGGTCAGGCGCAGGGCGGACACGGAACCGCCGAACCCCGATCCGATCACGATGACGTCGTAGTCGTACCCGCCCTCGTCGTCCCGGGTCTGGACGGACTTCTCCTGCGACACGTGCTCTCCTCGTCGAGAACGGGGGTGGTCTGAACGGGGTGGTCTGAACGGGTGTGCGTGTATCGGGGGTGCGTGTATCGGGGGTGGTGGTGACGCGGTGGTCTAGCGGAACCGGAACGCCTTCATCAGGCGGAGGCTCGTGCTCATGAAGCGGGCGTAGGACTCGTCGTCCATCCCGAGCGACGGCGCCATCGGCAGCAGCCGCTGCTGCGCCACCGTCTGGGCCTCCGTGTACTTCAGGATGCCCTCGGAGCCGTGGCGGCGGCCGAGGCCGGAGTCCTTCATGCCGCCCATCGGGGACTGGACGCTGCCGTAGGCGGGCGCGTAGCCCTCGTTGACGTTGACCGTGCCGGTGCGCAGGCGGGCGGCGACGTCCCGGCCGCGGCGGGCGTTCGTCGTCCACACGGAGGAGTTGAGGCCGTACGGCGTGGCGTTGGCGCGTTCGACGGCCTCGTCGTCGCTCTTGAAGCGGTAGACGGAGACGACCGGGCCGAAGGTCTCCTCCTCGCAGACGGACATGGAGGGCTCGACGCCGTCGAGGATGGTGGGCTCGAAGAAGTAGGGGCCGATGTCGGGGCGGGCCACCCCGCCCGCGATCACCTTCGCGCCCTTGTCGACGGCTTCCCGCACATGCCGTTCGACGGTCTCCAGCTGGCGTTCGCCGACCAGTGAGCCCATGTCGGCGCCGTAGGCGAGGGAGTTACCGAGCCGCATGGCCCGGGTGCGGGCGGCGAACCGCTCCAGGAAGGCGTCGGCGATCGACTCGTGGACGTAGAGCCGCTCGATGGAGATGCACAGCTGCCCGGCGGAGGAGAAGCAGGCCCGTACGGCGCCGGCGGCGGCCTTCTCGATGTCGGCGTCCTCCAGCACCAGCATGGCGTTCTTGCCGCCGAGTTCGAGGGAGACGCCGACCAGACGGGAGGCGGCGCCCACGGCGACCTCGCGGCCGGTGCGGGTGGAGCCGGTGAAGGAGACGTAGTCGGCGTGCCTGACCAGTTCCGGGCCGACGACCGGGCCCTCGCCGAGGACGACCTGGAACACGCCGTCGGGCAGCCCGGCCTCGATCAGCAGGTCGCGGGCCCACAGCGCGGTGAGGCAGGTCTCGGTGTCCGGCTTCATCACGACGGCGTTGCCGGCGGCGAAGGCGGGCAGGGCGTCGCCGACGGACAGCTCCAGCGGGTAGTTCCAGGGGGCTATCTGGCCCACGACCCCGCGCGGGTGGCGCAGTTCGGTGACCTTCGTCAGGGTCGGTACGGCGCCCGTGTGCCGCTTGGGCCTGAGGTAGGCGGCGGCGCGCCGGCCGTAGTGGCGGGCCGCGACGGCTACGGCCTGCACCTCCTCGTGTGCGTGCAGGCGGGCCTTGCCGGTCTCCAGCTGGACCAGGTCGAGGACCTCGCCCTGCCGCTCCAGCAGCAGGTCGTGGAAGCGGAGCAGCACGGCGGCCCGCTGCCGGACCGGGACCTTCGCCCATACGGCCTGGGCGGCGCGGGCCGCCTGGAAGGCTTTGCCGACGTCCTCCGGGGTGGACTCGGGCAGCTCGGCCAGCCTCTCGCCGGTGAACGGGGTGTGGTTGGCGGTACGGCCGGAGCCGATGACGCCCTTGGTGAGCTGGGCCACCCACTCCGGCGTGACCACGTCGGCGGCGGTGCGGGCGCCTTCGGGGGCGGGCGCGAGCGGGTTGGTACCGGCGATGTCCGAGGCCTGCGTGTCCGTCATGACGCGCAGGGTATGCCGCGGCGGAGGCTTTGTGTACCCGTCGGTAACGGGGATTCACCGACCGCTCACACGCTGCCAGCGATCACTGGCAGACAACGCGCTGATCAGGGCGTTGAGGGGAGCGGGCCGGGAACGATCAGTCCCCTTCGCTTTTTCGCGCCAGGAGCAGACCGAGCGCGGCCAGGGGGGTGCGGCGGGGGGCGGGAGGCTCGGGGGGCGGGGTGTCTTGTGCGGGGGCCGGGGTGGCGGGTGCGGCATCCGAGGTGGCGGGCGCTGGGTCCGGAACGGCGGGCGCGGGGACGGCGGATGCCAGGCCAGGGCTCACGGTCATAGAGCCCGGGACGGCGGGCGTAGAGCCCGGGGCGGCGGACGCGGGGCCCCGAACGGCGGGCCCGGGGGCGGCGGCCTCCGGAGCGGCGGATGCAGGGCCGGGGCTCACGGTCGTAGGGCCCGGGAGGGTCGGCGTCGGTGTGGTGGGTTCCCCGGCGGGTTCCTGTGTCCGTTGCGGTACGGCGGTGAGGCGCAGGTAGGCCTGGAGCGCGGCCTCCGTCTCCGCCGCGTCGGGACGGGCCGCCGGCTCCTGGGCCTGGAGCCGGTCCAGCAGGGGGCCCAGCGGGCCGGGGTCCGTGTCGCCCACCGCGGCACGCAGCAGCGCGCCCAGGGACCACAGGTCGCTCGCCGGGCCGGCGCCGGGACCCGCCGCCCGCTCGGGCGCGACGAAACCGGCGGGCCCGTCCGGCGCGTGACCGCCGCCGACACCGAAGTCGGTGACGACGACCCGCCCGGTGCCGGACTCCAGCAGGACGTTGGCCGGCTTGACGTCCCGGTGGACGATGCCGACGGCGTGGGCGGCGCGCAGCGCGCCGAGCACCGCGAGACCGATGCGGGCGGCCTCCTCGGGCGGCAGCGGCCCGCGCCGTAGCACCTCGCGCAACGACTCGCCGGACACCAACTCCATGACGATCCAGGGGACTCCGGCCTCGCTGACGACGTCGTACACCGTGACGGCCGAGGGGTGGCGCACCCGGGTGGCGGCCCGGGCCTCGTGGTGCAGCCGGTGCGCGATGCGCCCGCTGTCCTCGTCGGCGGCCGGATCGCCCGGCAGCAGCGGCTCCTTGACGGCGACCTCGCGCCGCCCCGGCTCGTCCCGGGCCCGCCACACGATCCCGGCCGGTCCGGCCCCGAGGCGCCCGGCCAGCCGGTAGCGGCCACCGATCAGACGTGCGTCGGGCGGGTGTTCGCCGTCTTCGGTCATGCCCCATGAGTACCGTGCGCGGCGGGCCGTTGTCGAAACGGGTGCCAGCGGCGGCGCGTTGACCGGTGCGGCCCCGGGTCCCCGGCCCGCACGCTCACCAGTACAGCGAGCCGGTACGGCGGACCGGTACGGCGGACCGGTACGGCGAACCCGTCACGCGCCCGGGGCCGAGAACGTGTCGACCGCCACGTCGAAGTACTCCCGCGCCTCCCGCACCTTCCCGACCGGCGCCGACACCCATACGTCGTACAGCAGCCCGTTCTGCTCCCAGCACAGGTCGTAGGTGTGCCGGGGGCCCTCGGCCGCGCTGAAGCCGTCCCAGGTGAACTCCCAGAACGCGGCCGGGTGTCCGTCGTGCGCGGTGCGGGTGACCCGGCCGTCGTGGTAGCCGGGGTTGGTGGAGGGGCCGGCGGCGGCCGAGCGGTTCATCACGCTCTCGGGACCGCCCGGCTGGGGCGCGCCGATCCTGATGCCCAGGCGGAAGACCTCGCCGGGCGAGAGGTAGAAGACGCGCTGGTCCTGTGCGCTGCGGGTGAAGTGCTCCGGTACGGCGAGGGAGAAGCCGGCCGGGTCCCGGGCGGTGCGGTACCCGGAGGGCGCGGTGTGCGAGCCGCCGGGACCGGCGGTGGCCGTCGGCCCCGGCCGGGTCCCGGTGGGCGTGGGCGACCCGGCCGTACCCCCCGTACCGGTCCGGGACGTCGCCGTACCTGACGTACCCGCCGTACCGGTCCGGGACGTCGCCGTACCGGACGTACCCGCCGTACCGGTCCGGCTCGCCGGGGTCGCCGGGGTCGTCGCCGTACCGCCCGGGGTGCCGCCGCCCCCGTCCCCGCCCCGGTGCAGCAGCAGCGTCGCGGCCGACACGCCGGCCCCGGCCAGCGCGGCGACGAGCAGCGCCGCCACCAGGACCGCGCGCCGGGACGAGCGGGCCGGGGCCGCCTCCGCGGGCGGCGGTGTGCCGTGGGGCGGGTCCGGTCGGGCCGGCGAGTAGGGCACCGGGGGCTTCGCCGCGCGGCCGGCGCCGATGCGGTGGATGAGCCCGCCGTGCGTCCCCGGGGCGCCCTGGCCCGGCGCGTCCGGCGTCCGGCCGGTCTCCAGGTACGTCCGCAGCATCCGCTCGGCGTCCGCCGCGCCCAGCCGCCGGTCCGGGTCGCGCTCCAACAGGCCCCGTACGACGGGCAGCAGCGGCTCGGCCTGGACCGGCGGGCGGATGTCGTCGGTGACGACGGCGTGCAGGATGCCGCCGAGCGAGTCGCGCCGGAAGGGCGACTCGCCGCTGAGCGCCGTGCACAGCAGCGCGCCCAGCGACCACAGGTCGGACTCCGGACCGGTGCGCAGCCCGGACATCCGCTCGGGCGCGGTGTACTCGGGCGAACCGACGAACGAACCGGTCTCGGTGAGCGTGGTGGCGCCCTCGACCTGCGCGATACCGAAGTCGGTGAGGACGACCCGGTCGGTGCCGGCCTCGATCAGGACGTTCGCGGGCTTGATGTCCCGGTGCAGCACCCCCGCCTCGTGTGCGGTGCGTACCGCGCTCAGCAGGGCGACCCCGATCCGCGCGGCCTCGGCGGCGTCCACCGGGCCCTGCCGGACGATCCGTTCGGCGAGCGAGCAGCCGTCGATCAACTCCATGACCAGGTACGGCCGTTCGTCCTGCTCGACCACGTCGTGCACGACGATGATGTGCGGGTGCCGTAACTGGCAGACCGCTCGGGCCTCGCGGAACGTGCGGTCACGGCGGCGGCGCGCGTCGTCGTCCGGGAGCGAGTCGTCCGGGAGGAGTTCCTTGACCGCCACCCGGCGGCCGAGCACCTGGTCGCTCGCCCGCCACACGACGCCCATGCCGCCGCGCCCGATGCGTTCCTCCAGGCGGTAACGGCCCGCGATCAGCCGGAAGCCGGCTCCCTCGGTCCCCATGCGCCCCATCATGCCGCACGGGACGCCCGCCCTCCGGGGCGCAGCCCGGCCAAGACACCCCGCGCAGCCAGCCATTTTCGGCCGACTCGGGCGCGCCGGTGCGGTCGGCTCAGCCCTCGTCCGGCTGCTGCCAGCCGCGCAGCACCCAGGAGAACTGCTTGCCGGTCGTCGACCAGTCACCGGCCGGTGAGGACATGTAGATCGCGTACTCGGTGCCCTGGCGCGAGAAGTACGTCTCCTCGACGGCGTGGCGCGGACCGGCCACGTAGGGCGGGTCCTTCTTCAGCGCGGTCCAGGTGTACTCCCATCGCGCGCCCTTGCGGTCGCGGTAGAGGTTCTCCTGCAGCGTGATGCGCCGGTAGTCGACCAGGCGTTGGAGTTGCAGCTCCAGGTCCTTCTGGTGGGAGAGGGCGTCGAAGTAGTCCGGTGAGGTGTCGATGGCGATGCGGACGAAGTGGAGGCCCTTGTCCGGGGTGTAGTCGATCTGCTTGAGGTCGCCGTCGATGCCGTACACCTTGCGCTTCCAGCCCTTGGGCAGGGAGAGGCTGAAGCCCAGCGGGTCGTGGTACGTCCTCCAGTCGGCCGGGAGCGCGCCCTCGGCGGCGGGCGTGGCGCTGTCGGCGGGCGCCGGGGCCGGGCTCGTACCGCCGCCGGAGCCGGTGTCCGTGCCGCCCCACCGCTGGATCGCCATCGCCCCGGCGCCGCCGAGCACCGCCGCGACGGCGACGACCAGCGCGAGGGTGCGCAGCCGCCGGCGGGGCCGGGCCGGCGCCGAGCCGCCCGCCGCGAACACGCCGTCCGCCGGCGCCACCGCCGTCGGCCCGGTCGCGGAACGACCACCGCCGCCACCGCCAGCGGTGGCCACCGCGCCGTGCCCGGGGGACGAAGTCCCGGAACCGGGGCCGTAGCCACCGCCGGAGGGGCCCGAGCCCTGGCCGGCGCCCGATGTCCCGCGGTCCACGCCGTGGTCGGAGGCGGGCGCGTCCCGGTCCGGGCGGGTGTGGATGCCCGAGCCGTGGGTCGGCACGAAGGCCTGGGCCGCGCGCGGGCGGCGCCCCTCCGCGGCCTCCGCGAGCATCTGCTCGGCCTCCTCCGCGCCCGGTCGCCCGGCCGGTTCCTTGCACAGGAGCGCGGCGATGACCGGGGCGAGCGGACCGGCGTGCAGCGGCTCGCCGGCCTCCTCCTCGACGACCGCCTGCATGGTGGTCAGCGGCGAGGTGCGCCGGAACGGCGAGCGCCCTTCGACCGCCGTGTAGAGCGTGGCGCCGAGCGCCCACAGGTCGGAGGCGGGCCCGGGGTCGTGGCCGCGGACCCGTTCGGGCGCCAGGTAGTCGACGGAGCCGACGACCTCCCCGGTGCGCGTGATGGTGGTGTCGCCCTCGATCTGGGCGATGCCGAAGTCGGTGAGCAGGACCCGGCCGTCGTCGCCGAGCAGCACGTTGCCCGGCTTGACGTCCCGGTGCAGCACCCCGGCGGAGTGCGCGGCGCGCAGCGCCCGCAGCACCCACAGCCCGATCCGCGCGGCCTCCGCCGGCGCCACGCGCCCCCGCTCCTTGACCGCGTCGGCCAGCGAGGCGCCCTCGACCAGTTCCATCACGATCCACGGGCGGCCGTCGTGTTCCAGCACGTCGTGCACGGTGACGACGGCGGAGTGGTTGATGCGCGCGGCGGCCCGCGCCTCGGCCCGGGTGCGGGCGAGCAGGACGGCCTGGTCGCTGTCGGAGACGTAGAGCGCGGCGGTCAACTCCTTGATGGCGACCTGCCGGTGCAGCACCTCGTCGTGGGCGCGCCACACCCGGCCCATGCCGCCGCTGCCGATGGAGTCGGCGAGCCGGTAGCGGCCCGCTATGAGCAGGCCCTGCATCTGATTCACGTTGCCCCGCAATGCTCTTGACTGGGTCAGACTAAGGACCGGCCTGCTCGCAGGGAACCAGTGGGGTCCCAAGGAAACCGCACTGTGACGATGGTCATTTCCGCGCGAGAAAGGGAACCGGAGCCACTTCGTCCGCCCTCGTGTACGCGCTGCTCAACCGGTGTAGCGATACGTCGCGGTAGCCTGCTCGTACAGCCGTGTCACCTCGTCGCGCTCGGCCTCGGGGCCGCGCACCTGGACGATGTGGTATCTCCCGTTCAGCAGCAGGGCCATGTTCCGCACGAAGAGGTCCCGGCCCTGCCCGTCGGTCCAGGTGAACTGCCCCTCGGCCATGGTCCGTCCGCCCACCTCGATGGTCCGCAGCCCGGCGGCCGTGGCCCAGCTGGAGTCGCGGTACGGCTGGAGTTCGCGCTCCTTGTCCCGCTGGTAGACCATCGGATCGCTGCCGTACGCGGACGTGCCGTCCCGGCCCGGTACGACGATCAGCTCGAAGTTCCCGTGTGTGTACACCACCTGGCCGCTGCCGTTCTTCGGGGTGCGGTCCCAGCCCTCGGCGACGGCGACCTGGAAGCCGTCCGGGTCCTTGCGCAGCGTGAACCCGTCCGGAACGGAGGGGTCCCCGCCGGTCTGCGTCTCGGTCGCGGGCGCGGAGGCGGTCGCTTCACCGCCCGGTGTGCCCGGACCGCCTGACGGCTGCCCGGTGTTCGAGGGCGCGGGGCTCGCCTGTCCGGCGCTGCCGGTACGGTCGCCGCCCGCCGCGCCGCTCGCGCCCTGCTTCGGCATGAACAGCATCGCGTACGCGATCGCGCCGGCCAGCAGGAGCAGGACCAGCAGGAGCAGGGTCCGGCCCAGGCTGCGCGGCGAACGGGCCTCCTCCCGGGCCCGCTTGTGCCGGCCGTGCGGATGGGCCGCGGGCAGTCCGGCGCGCCGCCGGCGCACCAACTCGCCGCGGCGCCGCACGATCGGCAGCCGGCTCGGGTCGGCGGGCGGCACCGGCACCACGCGGGTACCGGCGTCCGGCTCGGGCGCGGACCGCACCAGCGACCGCAGCCAGCCGCTCAGTTCCTCCACGTCGGGCCGCTCGGTGGGGTCCTGACGCAGCAGCGACTCCACGACCGGGCGCAGCGGGCCGCACTCCTCGGCGAAGGCGGGCGGCTCGGCGCACACCAGCTGCACCAGCTCGGCCGTCGAATCCTCCGGGTAGGGCGCGTGCCCCTGTACGGCCCGGAACAGCAGGGCGCCCAGCGCCCACAGGTCGGTCGCCGGGCCGATCGGCGCCGCCAGCTGCCAGTTCTCGTGCACGGGGCCGGCCTGTTCCGGCGCCCAGCGCTCGGTCACCGGCCCCACCACGGTCATCCGCACCTGCCGCGCCCGCTCGGCGGCCAGCGCGGTCCCGGGCCCCCGGCGTACGGCACCCGGCTCGTCCCACCGGCCGCCGCTCTGCGCGGGCACGGCGGACCGCGAGCCCGGCTCGGCGTCCGGCCCGTACCCCTGGCCCGGCACGGAGGCGCGCGAGGGCCGGGGATCCGCCGCGGGCAGCCCCGGCCGGAGCGGACCGGCGTCCAGGGAGGCCGGGGGCGCGCCGCCGGCTCCGGTACGGGGCGCGGCACCGCGCCAGGGGGCACCCCGCACCCCGTAGGGGTCGGCTGTCCGCCCGGGCGGCCCCGCGCTCCCGGCGTCCGGGGAGTCGTACGGATACCGCGCCGCCCCGGCGTCCGGGGAGAACGACGCCGCCCCCGTGCCCTCCTGGCCTCCCGTGCCGGCGTCGCCCTCCCCGGAGGAGCGCGCACCGGGCAGAGCCGCGCGCCCCCTCTGCTGCGCCTCGTGCATCCGGGAGGCGGCGCGGGCGCCCGCGCGGTAGGCCGCGATGGCCCCCGCCCGGGCGGCCCGGATGTCGGCGCCGCTCTCCGGGGCCGGCTGTCCCGCGGGGCGTGCCACCCCGTTCGCGTCCGGCGCCGGGAGACCGCCGGCCGCCCGTGCCTGGATCGCGGCCCGCCGCGCGGCCTCGGGATCGAGGTCCGCGACCGGGTCACCGGGCGCCTCCGTGCCCGCCGCGCCGGGACCGAAGCCGAGGGGGCCGTCGGCGGAGTACGGCTCACCGGCCGGGTCCGGGGCCTCGGGCGCCGGCACCGGGTCGTACCCGCACAGCGCCTCCTCCGCCGCGCCGACCGCCAGACCGGTGACCATCACACGGCCGTCGTCGCAGACCAGGACGGTACGAGCGGTGAGATTGCGGTGCACCCAGCCGTGGGCGTGCAGCACCCGCAGCGCCATGAGCACGTCGGAGGCGACCTCGGCCGCCCGGTACGGCGACAGCGGCTGCTGGGCGAGGAGTGCGGCCAGCGGACGCGCCGCCACCAGTTCGCTGACGACCCACAGCGAGCCGCCCTCGGCGAACACGTCGAAGACCTGGTCCAGGCGCGGGTGGTCGGGGATGCCGGCCGCGGCCTGCGCCGCCTCGACGGCGCGCCGCACCGCCGGGTCGGCGGGCTGCCGGGTGGCGGTCCTGCCGTCGGGCGGCCGGCGGCCGCCCTGCCGTGCGGTGAACCCCTCGGGCAGTCCCTCCGCGTCGAGCACCTCGGCCTCGACGACCTCCGGCAACGGCACCTGCCGGACGAGGACCTCCTGACCGCTGTAGGTGTCGAAGGCCCGGGTCTCGGTGAGTTCGTACTCGTCGGAGGGCGGCAGCGGCAGGCGGTAGCGGTCGGCGAGCACCCGGCCCGCGTAGTCGTCCACTGTGCCTCCCCCGGCCGCCCGGTTGGTCATGTCCGATCGCCTCGCGGTCCGTTTCGCTCACGCATGCGGCTGCGTACGGTCCGCGATCCTTCACGATACGTGCCGGAGGCAACCCCGCATCGAGAGATGACGGATTCTCACGCGCCGAAGAGGCGCCCGGTGCCTACGACTTCGGCGTGAAGGTCTCCGTCAACGTCTTCCAGGTGTCCTCGCGCAGACCGCTGTGCCAGTCGGCGTCCTTCGCGGTGTACATCATCCCGTAGCCGAGACGGCCGTTCACCACGAACCCGCGGTCGATCGACCGGTACCGGGTGCCGCCGTCGACGTAGGTGAACTCCCAGTCGGCGGTGTTCCAGCCGCGGTAGCCGACCTTCTCGATACGGATCCGGTGGTACTGGGAGCGCACCATGTCGTGCTCCTGGTTCCTCCAGTCCGCCACCGGGTCGCTCTTGGGAGTGCTCGTCCATCCGAGGAGCAGCCTCTGCCCGTCGGGGCCGGTGTAGCGGTCGCCGGCGGCTCCGGTGGACTGGTACTTCCACCCCTTGGGCAGCCCGATCGAGTAGCCCTGGGGGGCCTTGCGCGTCGAGACCGCCGGGGCGGCGCCGTCGCCCTTCGACCCGGAGCCGCCAGACGCGTCGGAGCCGGAGGCGGAGGCGGAGCCGTCGGCGGACGGGCTCGCCCCGGCCTCCCCCGTGCCCTGCGAGCCGGAGCCGTCCCGCGGGGTCGACGACGACGTCCCGTCCGTCCGCTTCCCGGTGTCCGTGCCGCTCCCCCCGTTCTTGTCCCGCTTGGTGGACGCACTGGCGCTGCTCACCGCCCTGGCGCCGCTCTTGTCGCCCTTGCCGTCGTCGCCGCCCAGGGTGAGGGCCAGCACGGTTCCGAGCACCGCGAGGACGACGACCACGGCGATGACGATGAGCGTGCGCCGGGGCACCACGTCGGTCAGCGGCGCCCTCGGCACCGGTCGCGGCGGCAGGTCCAGGTCCGGCGGCGGCACCACGGGCCAGCCGGAACCGGTCTTCTTCGCGCCGGAGCCGGCCGCACCGGAGACACCGGCGGCACGGGAGGCACCGGACACGGGCGTCCCGGGCCGCGCGGCGGACCCGGCTCCCGGCGCCGTCGGAGCGGCGGGCGCTGCGGGCGCGGCGGGCCGCGTCCCACCGGACACCGCGCCCCCGGTGCCCGGCGTGCCGCCGCCCGCACCCGGGGCGGCCGGCTCGCCGCCGCCCTTGATCCGCGCCGCCGCCGCGCCGGTGGCCAGCGCGGCCGCCTTGCGGACCGACCGCAGCGCGCCGCGCCGCTTCTCCCCGCTCTCCTCGCCGCGTTCGCCCTCCGGGCCGCCGGGCTGCGCGGGCAGCGGGACCACCCGCGTGGCGTCCATCGGCTCCGGCTCGGGCGCGTGTATCACCGCGTTGAGCATGGCCCGGGCCCCGGCGTCGTCGAGCCGCTTGGCCGGGTCCTTCGACAGCAGGCCGTAGATGACGTCCCGGAGCGGTCCCGCGTTCTTGGGCTCCTCCAGCGGCTCGGTCATCACCGCGGTGAGCGTGGCGATCGCCGAGCCCTTGTCGTACGGCGGCGTGCCCTCGACCGCCGCGTACAGCAGACCGCCGAGCGACCAGAGGTCGGCCGCCGGGCCCGGCTTGTGGCCGCGGGCCCGCTCCGGCGAGATGTAGGAGGGGGCGCCGACGAGCATGCCGGTGGAGGTGATGGACGGGTCGCCCTCGACCTGCGCGATACCGAAGTCGGTGAGCACGACCCGGCCGTCCTCGGCGATGAGCACGTTGGACGGCTTCACGTCCCGGTGCAGGATGCCCTCCCGGTGCGCGGAGCGCAGCACGTCGAGGATGGCGAGCCCCACCTCGGCGGCGCGCTTCGGCTCCAGCACGCCGTCCTCGCGGATGACCTCGGCCAGGGACTTGCCCTCGACCAACTCCATGACGATCCACGGCCGGTCGTCCTCGTCGACCACGTCGAAGACCGTCACCGCGCTGTTGTTGCGGATCCGGGCGATCGCCTTGGCCTCGCGCAGGGTGCGCGTGATCAGGCGCCGCTTCTCCTCGTCGTCGATGTTCGACGGGAACCGCAGCTCCTTGACGGCGACCGTCCGGTCCAGGGTCTCGTCCTCGGCCCGCCAGACCGTGCCCATGCCGCCCCGGCCCAGCACGTCTCCCAGCCGGTACCGCCCGGCGAGGAGACGCCGCGCGCTCTTGTCCTGACGAGTCTCCTGACGAGATGTTCCCGCCCGCTCCGCCTCCGACATGCGTCCCCTCATACAACCCGCCCTGACAGAGCCTCCATTGTCTCTCACCCGGCAAGTGCCCGGCGCCCAGGGTGTCCCGGCCCCCGGCCCACCCCCCGCGGCCCCCGAGCCCTGCTGAAGTGGCCGTTCCGCTTATCGGGATGATGGGTCGTAAGAAGGGAGGAACCGGGATGCCGACCCTTCGGACAGTCCTGCCCATACCGGTGTGTCCGGCGCTGCCGCCGGCCCCGGCCGCCGCGGACCCGGTCGCGCGGCACCGCTCGCCCGTGCCGGCGGGCCGGGCGGCTCACAGCGGCACGATGTCCGGCGCCCCCAGCCTCGCCGCGTCCGCCGTCTGGTCGTCCGGCTGGAGTTGGGACTCGCGCTCGGCCTCCACGCGCTTTTCGTAGTGCTCGACCTCGCGCTCGATCTGGCCCTTGTCCCAGCCGAGGACCGGTGCCATCAGCTCGGCGGCCTCGCGGGCGCTGCGGGTGCCGCGGTCGAAGGTCTCGATGGAGATGCGGGTGCGGCGGGTGAGGACGTCGTCCAGGTGGCGGGCGCCCTCGTGCGAGGCGGCGTACACCACCTCGGCGCGCAGGTAGTCGTCGGCGGCGTGCAGCGGCTCGCCGAGCGCGGGGTCGGCGGCGACGAGGTCGAGGACCTCCTCGGCCAGGGAGCCGTACCGGTTCAGCAGGTGTTCCACGCGGACGACGTGCAGTCCGGTGCGGGCGGCGATGCGCGCCCGCGCGTTCCACAGCGCCTGGTAGCCCTCCGCGCCGATCAGCGGGGTCTCCTCGGTCACGCAGTCGGCGACGCGCATGTCCAGGCCGTGCACCGCCTCGTCCACGGCGTCCTTGGCCATCACCCGGTACGTCGTGTACTTGCCGCCCGCCACGACCACCAGCCCCGGCGCCGGATGGGCGACCGTGTGCTCGCGGGACAGCTTGCTGGTGGCGTCGGACTCGCCGGCCAGCAGCGGGCGCAGCCCCGCGTACACCCCCTGGACGTCGTCGCGGCCGAGCGGCACGGCCAGCACCGAGTTGACGTGTTCCAGCAGGTAGTCGATGTCGGCGCTGGACGCGGCCGGGTGGGCCTTGTCCAGGTCCCATCCGGTGTCGGTGGTGCCGACGATCCAGTGCCGGCCCCAGGGGATGACGAACAGGACGGACTTCTCGGTGCGCAGGATCAGGCCGGTGGTGGAGTGGATGCGGTCCTTGGGCACGACCAGGTGGATGCCCTTGGAGGCGCGGACGTGGAACTGCCCGCGCTCGCCCACCATGGCCTGCGTGTCGTCGGTCCACACGCCGGTGGCGTTGACGACCTGCTGGGCGCGGATCTCGTACTCCCCGCCGCCCTCGACGTCCTGCACCCGGGCGCCGACGACCCGTTCGCCCTCGCGCAGGAAACCGGTCACGCGCGCGCGGTTGGCCACCTTCGCGCCGTAGGACGCGGCCGTGCGCACCAGGGTGGTCACGAAGCGGGCGTCGTCCATCTGGGCGTCGTAGTACTGCAGGGCGCCGACCAGGGCGTCCTTCTTCAGGCAGGGGGCCACGCGCAGGGCGTGACGGCGGGTCAGGTGACGGTGCAGGGGCAGGCCCCTGCCGTGGCCGCGGGCCATCGACATCGCGTCGTAGAGCGCGACGCCCGAGCCGGCGTACAGCCGCTCCCAGCCCTTGTGCTGGAGCGGGTAGAGGAACGGGACCGGTTTGACCAGGTGCGGGGCGAGCCGCTCCAGCAGCAGGCCGCGCTCCTTGAGGGCCTCGCGGACCAGGGCGAAGTCGAGCATCTCCAGATAGCGCAGGCCGCCGTGTATCAGCTTGCTGGACCGGCTGGAGGTGCCGGAGGCCCAGTCGCGGGCCTCGACCAGGCCGGTGGACAGGCCGCGTGTGACGGCGTCCAGCGCGGTGCCGGCGCCCACCACTCCGCCGCCGACCACCAGCACGTCCAGCTCGCGCTCCGCCATCGCCGCCAGTGCCTCGGCGCGCTGCGCCGGCCCCAGAGTCGCTGTCCTCACCGCTGCCTCCCGCTGTCGCAACACTCACTCGCGTCGGCCGCACCCGGCGGGCGAAGCCCGGTTCATCCCCTCCTCATGCCCAAATTCTGACGGTGTTGTCCGGCCACGGCCACCACGGGCTCCCCACCTGTGGACAACTCACGCACAACCCTTGGGAAGACACACAAACACAATCACACATAACGGTCATATGTGTACCTAGTCTGGCAGTGCACTCGCTCATGCTGTCCACAGCGGTTGCGCACCTGTCCCGCTTCGGTTACTGGGAAGGACGGCCCACGCCATGCCCGCAGACCTCGCCGTCATCGGACTCGGTCCCTACGGCTTGCCGCTCGCCCAGGCCGCCGTCGCCGCCGGTGTCTCCACCGTCGGCTATGCCACCGGCCCCGAGGTCGGCTCCCTCAGCCCGGCGGAGCTGCGCCGGATGCACTCCGCCGGTTTCCGGCCCCTGAGCGACCCGGCCCAGCTCGGCCGGGTGCGCACCGCGGTGATCTGCGCGCCCACCCCGTGCGGCACCGACGGCGCCCTCGACCTCGGCCAGGTCGAGGCGGCGGCCCGCACGCTGGCCGCGCGGCTGCGCCCGCACACCACGGTCATCCTGGAGTCGCCGGTGCTCCCGGGGACGACGGAGGACTTCCTGCGTCCGCTGCTGGAGGAGGGCTCGGGGCTGCGCGCGGGCCGCGACTTCCACCTCGCCTACTCCCCCAGCCGGGTCGACCCCGGCAGCCGGGACCGCACGCCCGCCGGCACCCCCAAGGTGATCGGCGGCCTCACCCCCGCCTGCACCGAGTCGGCCGCCACCTTCTACGGCCGGCTCACCGACAAGGTCGTCCGCGCGCGCGGGCTGCGCGAGGCGGAGACCGTGCAGTTGCTGGAGACCAACTACCGGCACGTCAACATCGCGCTCGTCAACGAGATGGCCGTCCTCTGCCACGAGCTGGGCGTGGACCTGTGGGACGTCATCCGCTGTGCGGAGACCAAGCCCTTCGGCTTCCAGGCGTTCCGGCCCGGCCCCGGCGTCGGCGGGCACGGCGCGGCGCAGGACCTGACGGGGCACGCGACCCGCACCCTGCGCATGGTCGAGCTGGCGCAGCAGGTCAACAACCGGATGCCCCGGTACGTCGTCCAGCGCGCGGCCACGCTGCTGAACGAACACGGCAAGTCCGCGCGCGGGGCCCGGGTGCTGCTGCTCGGCGTCAGCTACAAGCCCGACATCGCCGACCTGCAGGGCACTCCGGCCCAGGAGATCACCGTACGGCTGAGAGGGCTGGGCGCGGACGTGACCTACCACGACCCGTACGTGCCCGCGTGGAGCGTCCAGGACAAACCGGTGGAGCGGGTGGACTCGCTGTACGAGGCCGCCGCCGACGCCGACCTCACGATCCTGCTCCAGCAGCACCGCACGTACGACCTCCAGGGCCTGTCGGTGAAGGCCCAGCTGCTGTTGGACACCCGGGGCGCCACGCCCACGGGGGCGGCGCACCGGCTGTGAAGGGGGCGCGCGGGCACGCGAAGGGCCGGCCACCCCCGCTCGGGGTGCCCGGCCCTCAGGGCGTCGCCGGCCGTGGCCGCGCCGGTGGTCAGCGCCGGTGCTGGCTGTCCGCGACCGTCACCTCGACGCGCTGGAACTCCTTCAGCTCGCTGTAGCCGGTGGTGGCCATGGCGCGGCGCAGGGCGCCGAAGAAGTTCATCGAGCCGTCCGGGGTGTGGGACGGGCCGGTGAGGATCTCCTCGATGGTGCCGACCGTACCGAGGTCGACCTTCTTGCCGCGCGGCAGCTCCTCGTTGACCGCCTCCATGCCCCAGTGATGGCCCTTGCCGGGCGCGTCCGTGCCACGGGCCAGCGGGGAGCCCATCATGACCGCGTCGGCGCCGCAGGCGATCGCCTTGGGCAGGTCGCCGGACCAGCCGACGCCGCCGTCGGCGATCACGTGCACGTACCGCCCGCCGGACTCGTCCATGTAGTCCCGGCGGGCCGCGGCCACGTCGGCGACGGCCGTGGCCATCGGGACCTGGATGCCGAGCACGTTGCGCGTGGTGTGCGCGGCGCCGCCGCCGAAGCCGACGAGCACGCCCGCGGCGCCCGTCCGCATCAGGTGCAGGGCCGCCGTGTAGGTGGCGCAGCCGCCGACGATCACCGGGACGTCCAGCTCGTAGATGAACTGCTTCAGGTTCAGCGGCTCGTGCGAGGACGACACGTGCTCCGCCGAGACCGTCGTACCCCGGATGACGAAGATGTCCACGCCCGCGTCCACGACCGCCTTGGAGAACTGGGCGGTGCGCTGCGGGGAGAGCGCGGCGGCGGTGACCACGCCGGAGTCGCGGACCTCCTTGATGCGGGCGCCGATCAGCTCCTCCTTGATGGGCGCCGCGTAGATCTCCTGGAGGCGGCGGGTCGCCTGCTCGGCGGGCAGCTCGGCGATCTCGTCCAGCAGCGGCTGCGGGTCCTCGTGCCGCGTCCACAGGCCTTCGAGGTTGAGCACGCCGAGGCCGCCCAGCTCGCCGATGCGGATCGCGGTGGCCGGGGAGACCACGGAGTCCATGGGGGCGGCCAGGAAGGGCAGCTCGAAGCGGTAGGCGTCGATCTGCCAGGCGATCGAGACCTCCTTCGGGTCCCGCGTACGGCGGCTGGGGACGACGGCGATGTCGTCGAAGGCGTACGCCCTGCGGCCGCGCTTGCCGCGCCCGATCTCGATCTCAGTCACGTTGGTGGCCTTTCCCTATGCGTTGCAGCGCCTTCCAGTATCGCCGACGGGTACGACAAGGGCGGCCCCGGATGTTCCGGGGCCGCCCTTCACCGCCTTCACGCGCGCGTGGCGGCGCGCGTGTGCTACCCGAGGACTACCGCTTGCTGCTGTAGTTCGGCGCCTCGACCGTCATCTGGATGTCGTGCGGGTGGCTCTCCTTGAGGCCCGCCGAGGTGATCCGCACGAAGCGGCCGTTCGCCTGGAGGTCGGGCACGGTCCGGCCGCCGACGTAGAACATCGACTGGCGCAGGCCGCCGACCAGCTGGTGGACGACGGAGGACAGCGGGCCGCGGTAGGGCACCTGGCCCTCGATGCCCTCGGGGATCAGCTGCTCGTCGGAGGCGACGCCCTCCTGGAAGTAGCGGTCCTTGGAGAACGACCTGCGGTCGCCGCGGGTCTGCATGGCGCCGAGCGAGCCCATGCCGCGGTACGACTTGAACTGCTTGCCGTTGATGAAGAGCAGCTCGCCCGGGGACTCCTCGCAGCCCGCGAGCAGCGAGCCGAGCATCACCGTGTCGGCGCCCGCGACCAGGGCCTTGGCGATGTCGCCGGAGTACTGCAGGCCACCGTCGCCGATGACCGGGACACCGGCGTCCCTGGCGGCGAGCGCGGCCTCGTAGATCGCGGTGACCTGGGGGACGCCGACGCCGGCGACCACGCGGGTCGTGCAGATGGAGCCCGGTCCGACACCGACCTTGATGCCGTCGGCGCCCGCGTCGACCAGGGCCTGGGCGCCGTCGCGGGTGGCGACGTTGCCGCCGATGACGTCGACGCCCGACGAGTTCGACTTGATCTTGGCGATCATGTCGCCGACCAGCCGGGAGTGGCCGTGCGCGGTGTCCACGACGATGAAGTCGACGCCCGCCTCGATCAGGGCCTGGGCGCGCTCGAAGGCGTCACCGGCGACACCGACCGCGGCGCCGACCAGCAGGCGGCCCTCGGCGTCCTTGGCGGCGTTCGGGTACTTCTCCGCCTTGACGAAGTCCTTGACCGTGATCAGGCCCTTGAGGACGCCCTCGTCGTCGACCAGCGGCAGCTTCTCGATCTTGTGCTTGCGCAGCAGCTCCATGGCCTCCGGGCCGGAGATGCCGACCTTGCCGGTGACCAGCGGCATCGGGGTCATGACCTCGTGCACGCGGCGGCTGCGGTCGCTCTCGAAGGCCATGTCCCGGTTGGTGACGATGCCGAGCAGCTTCTTGTCGCCGTCGGTCACCGGGACGCCGCTGATGCGGAACCTGCCGCACAGCGCGTCGGCCTCGGCGAGCGTGGCCTCCGGGTGGATGGTGATCGGGTCGGTGACCATGCCGGACTCGGAGCGCTTCACCAGGTCGACCTGGTTGGCCTGGTCCTCGATGGAGAGGTTGCGGTGCAGGACGCCGACGCCGCCCTGACGGGCCATCGCGATCGCCATGCGGGACTCGGTCACCTTGTCCATGGCGGCGGACAGCAGCGGGATGTTGACCCGCACGTTCTTCGAGACGTGCGAGGCGGTGTCGATCTCGTCGGGTGCCATGTCCGACGCGCCCGGCAACAGCAGCACGTCGTCGTAGGTCAGCCCGAGTGTCGCGAATTTACCGGGCACTCCGTCGACGTTGGCAGTCATGACACCTTCCCAAATGGCCTTGCTCGGTGCGGATGTCCATGCTAACGGGAAGCATCGCTAGCAAATTCCACGGTAGGGGGTCGCTTCAGGCTTCGTATGTTCGTACGGAAACGACGGCGGGCCCGTTCAGCGCCGGAGTGACGACGGCTCCGCGCAGGGCGGTTACTGCTCGGCGAGCGCCCTCAGGCGGCTCAGGGCCCGGTGCTGGGCCACGCGGACCGCACCGGGTGACATTCCCAACATCTGTCCGGTCTCCTCCGCGGTCAAGCCCACGGCGATACGCAGCAGGAGCAGCTCGCGCTGGTTCTCGGGCAGGTTGGCCAGCAGTTTCTTGGCCCACTCGGCGTCGCTGCTGAGCAGGGCGCGCTCCTCGGGGCCGAGGGAGTCGTCGGGCCGCTCGGGCATCTCGTCGGACGGCACCGCGGTCGACCCGGGGTGGCGCATCGCCGCGCGCTGCAGGTCGGCGACCTTGTGGGAGGCGATGGCGAAGACGAACGCCTCGAAGGGGCGGCCGGTGTCCCGGTAGCGGGGCAGGGCGAGGAGGACGGCCACGCAGACCTCCTGGGCGAGGTCCTCCACGAAGTGGCGCGCGTCGCCGGGGAGCCGGGACAGCCGGGTGCGGCAGTAGCGCAACGCCAGCGGGTGGACGTGGGCGAGCAGATCGTGCGTGGCCTGCTCGTCCCCGTCGACGGCGCGATGTACGAGCGCACCGATCGCCCCGTGGGCCGTGCCCGCCTCGTCGTCGCGCATCGGTCCATGGTGCCCTGCGGCCGTCCGGTCCGTCGCATCGTGCTCGTGGTTGTGCACCGAAGCGTTATGAGCAGGTGCGCCGGCACTCATTCCCTGCGCCCTCCCCTTCCGCTCGACCGACTCGTCCCCGAGAGACTCCACATCTCAAGGATGCGGCATCCGCGCCGAAACAAGCAGCGCGCGTCCGGCGGGCCGCCTTGCACGGGCCCCTCCGGGGGCTCGCGGGGGTGGTGCGTGTGCTACCGGAGCACGGGGGCGCACGACGGGGACGGCGGGGCCCGGGCGCCGGCGGGCCGGTGTGTACGGCGCTGCCGTACGACCCGGCCGGTCCCGTCGCCCTGCCCTTCGACCAGCCCGGCGGCTCGGCCGGAGCCCGCCGCCACGCGGGCCTTCACCGGCGAGCCGGCCCCCCGCTCCGCCGGCCGCCGCGCACCGGGGCCCGACCGGACGGTCCCCCGTGTCAGGCGGCCCGCAGGGCCCCGCGCCGGGTCAGCGGACCAGTCCCCAGCGGAAGCCGAGGGCCACCGCGTGGGCCCGGTCCGAGGCGCCGAGCTTCTTGAACAGGCGCCGGGCGTGCGTCTTGACGGTGTCCTCGGAGAGGAACAGCTCGCGGCCGATCTCGGCGTTCGAGCGGCCGTGGCTCATGCCCTCCAGGACCTGGATCTCGCGCGCGGTGAGCGTGGGCGCTGCGCCCATCTCGGCCGAGCGCAGGCGGCGTGGGGCGAGCCGCCAGGTCGGGTCGGCGAGGGCCTGCGTCACCGTGGCGCGCAGTTCCGCGCGCGAGGCGTCCTTGTGCAGGTAGCCACGCGCGCCGGCGGCGACCGCGAGGGCCACGCCGTCGAGGTCCTCGGCGACGGTGAGCATGATGATGCGTGCGCCGGGGTCGGCCGACAGCAGCCGGCGCACGGTCTCGACGCCGCCCAGGCCGGGCATGCGCACGTCCATCAGAATGAGGTCCGAGCGGTCGGCGCCCCAGCGGCGGAGGACTTCCTCGCCGTTGGCCGCCGTCGTCACGCGCTCGACACCGGGCACGGTCGCTACCGCGCGGCGCAGTGCTTCTCGGGCAAGCGGGGAGTCGTCGCAGACGAGGACGGATGTCATGACCGCCCTCCGCAGCTGATGCGCGTCACCTTGAGCCTCCAGGCTGGTACGGAATCGTCACCTGTGCGGTCGACCGTCTCGGACGCCTGCCCGAGCGCTTGTGTTTTCAACCGCCTCCGCACTCTCAACGACGGTCACTCGAAAGAGTTACGGGGCCGCGTGCCGTCTTCGGCACTCTATGTGAGGGGGTCGACACGGTGCAGACATGCCCGTCGGACTCTCAACTTTTCATCACAACCTATGCCCCATTTGGCCCATTTTCTTCCCGTTTCGTAGTGTCCGGGGCTAGATTCGCAATGAGTCATATTTTCATCTCCTTAGACCGGAGATGTACGGTCGTTGGCACCGTATCCGCCCAGAACGGCGACAAGGGGTCACGTAATGGCAGATTTCTCCCGCCTTCCCGGACCGAACGCGGACCTGTGGGACTGGCAGCTGCTCGCAGCCTGCCGCGGGGTGGACAGCTCGCTCTTCTTCCACCCGGAGGGCGAGCGCGGGGCGGCTCGGAGCGCTCGCGAGAACTCGGCCAAAGAGGTCTGCATGAGGTGCCCGGTCCGTGCGGAGTGCGCGGCGCACGCGCTGGCGGTGCGCGAGCCGTACGGGGTCTGGGGCGGACTGACCGAGGACGAGCGTGAGGAGTTGATGGGGCGGGCGCGCAACCGCCTGGTGGCGGCGACGACCACCAGCGGGGATCCCGCCTCGGATCACTGAAGGAACGTTTTTTCATCCGTTTCATCCCTTCGAACCACGACCGGGCACGCTCGCGCGTGCCCGTGCCCGTTCCGCGTGACCCCACTCCGCGTGACCCCGCTCCGCGTGACCCTTGGCCGCGCCGGCTCCGGGGCCCTCTCGTCGGACCTAGCCGCGCCCGCCCGGACGCGCCGCCCGGGCCAGCTGCTCCAGCGTCGCCGACACGGCCGGCACCTGTGCCAGGTCGGGCAGGGTGAGGGCGACGATCTCGCGCCGTACCGCCGGTTCCAGCCGTACCATGCGCACGCCCCGGGGCCGCACCGACTCCACGGCCAGCTGGGGCAGTACGGCGACGCCGAGCCCCGCGCCGACCAGGCCGACGACGGCCGGATAGTCGTCGGTGGCGAAGTCGATGCGCGGGGTGAATCCGGCCCCCTCGCACACCTCGATCAGCTGGCCGCGGCAGCGTGGGCAGCCCGCGATCCAGGGCTCCCGGGCCAGTTCGCCGATCGCGACGGCCTCCGCGCGCGCGAGCCGGTGCCGTTCGGGCACCAGGGCGACCAGGCGGTCGGTCAGCAGGGGGCGTACGACGAGGTCGTCCCAGTCCTCGGCGACCGCCGCGCCCTCGTAGCGGAAGGCCAGGGCCAGGTCGCAGTCGCCCTCGCGGAGCAGTTCGACGGACCGCGGGGGCTCCGCCTCCTCCAGGAAGACCCGGGTGCCGGGGTGGGCGGCGCGCAGGGCGGCCAGGGCCGTGGGGACCAGCGTGGAGCTGCCGCTGGGGAAGGAGACCAGCCGGACCCGGCCCGCGCGCAGCCCGGCGATGGCGGCGACCTCCTCCTCGGCGGCGGTGAGCCCGGCGAGGATGCCGGAGGCGTGCCGGACCAGGGCCTCGCCGGCCTGGGTGAGGCGCATCTCGCGGCCGGTGCGGACCAGCAGCGGGGTGCCGACCGAGGTCTCCAGGGCCTTCATCTGCTGGCTGACGGCCGGCTGGGTGCAGCCCAGTTGGCGGCCCGCGGCGGAGAAGGAGCCGGTGGTGGCGACGGCGCGCAGGACGCGGAGATGACGGGCCTCGATCACCCCTTGAGCATAAGGCAGCCTTGGGTGTGTCGCCCGATCACGCGTCGACACTTTGGGTCCCGATCACTTACCGTGCCGACATGAAGCTTCTCTCCGTCAATCTGGGCCGCCCACGGCAGGTCTCCTACACGAGCCAGCCGGAGGGGCTGACCGGCATCGACAAGCGCCCGGCCGACGGGCCCGTGCGCGTGGCGGCGCCGGGGCCCAAGGGGATCGCCGGGAGCGGGCTCGCCGGGGACGCGGTGTGCCACCGGCGCTTCCACGGCGGGGACGACCAGGCGGTGTACGCGTACGCCCGCGAGGACCTCGACGGGTGGGAGGGCGAACTCGGGCGGCCGCTGGCCAACGGCTCCTTCGGCGAGAACCTGACGACGGAGGGCCTGGACGTCTCCGGGGCGCTGATCGGCGAGCGCTGGCGGATCGGGTCCGAGGTGGTGCTGGAGGTGACCTCGGGCCGCGTCCCGTGCAACACGTTCCAGGGCCATCTGGGCGAGCGCGGCTGGCTCAGGAGGTTCACACGGAAGGGCGCAACGGGTGCCTACCTCCGGGTGATCGAACCCGGTGAGATCCGGGCCGGCGATCCGGTCGAGATCGTGCACCGGCCGGACCACGGGATCACGGCGGAGATGCAGTTCCGCGCGGTCACCACCGAGCGGGAGCTGCTGCCCCGGCTGCTCGCGGCGGGCGAGGCCCTGCACACGGAGACGCTGGCACGGGCCCGGGCGTACGTGGCGGAGCACGGGGCCTGAGCGGCCATCAGGAGACCAACCGGACGGGGCGAGCCGGTCAGCGGGGGCGATAGGTGCCGGTCACTACCCTTGCGCCATGACAACGTCTCTGATTACGGGATCGACGGCGGGGATCGGTGCCGCGTTCGCGCGCCGGCTGGCGGCGGACGGGCACGACCTGGTGCTGGTGGCCCGGGACACCGGGCGGCTGCACGAGCAGGCCACGGAACTGCACGACCGCCACGGCATCGAGGTGGAGGTGCTGACCGCCGACCTGTCCGCCGACAAGGGCATCGAGGCGGTCGCCGGCCGGCTCGGCGACCGGAGGAACCCGGTCGACCTGTTGGTCAACAACGCCGGCTTCGGCCTCAAGGGCCGCTATCTGGACGTGCCCATGGCGGACGAGCTGGCGATGCTGAAGGTGCACTGCGAGGCGGTGCTGCGCCTGACGTCGGCGGCGGCCGAGGCGATGCGCGAGCGCGGCCGGGGCGGGGTGGTGAACGTCGCCTCGGTGGCCGCGTTCCTGCCGCGCGGCACGTACGGCGCCTCCAAGGCGTGGGTGGTGCAGTTCACCCAGGGCGCGGCGAAGGACCTGGCGGGCAGCGGGGTCCGGCTGATGGCGCTGTGCCCGGGCTTCGTGCGCACCGAGTTCCACCAGCGCGCCGGGATGGGCACGGACAACATCCCGGGCTGGATGTGGCTGGACGCCGACAAGCTGGTCGCGGCGGCCCTGGCCGATCTCGCGCGCGGCAGGACGCTGTCCATCCCCGATCCCCGGTACAAGGCGCTGATGGGTCTGGTGAAGGTGGCCCCGCGCGGGCTGCTGGGCGGGATCACCTCCCGGACCGGGCGTAAGTACGGGCCGCGGTAGCGGCGGGTGGCGCCGCCGTCCCGGTGGGAAAATGGGCGGGACGGTACCGGGCCAGGGGGGCCGGAGGCGACGCCATGACCTTCGTACAGCTCATCGAGTGCAGGACGAGCCGGCTGGACGAGATGAACCGGCTCATGGACGACTGGGTCGAGCAGACCAAGGGGAAGCGGACGGCGACGCACGCGGTGGTCGGCACGGACCGCTCCGACGCGTCGCACGTCGTGGAACTGGTGGAGTTCCCGTCGTACGAGGACGCGATGCGGAACTCGAACCTCCCGGAGACCGACCGGATCTTCCGGGGGCTGGTCGCGCTGTGCGACGAGTTGCCGACCTTCGTCGACCTGGACGTCGTACGGGACGAGAGCCTGATGGTGGACACGGTCCGGCGGTTCTTCGAGGCGCTCGCGGTCCCGGGCGAGCTGCCGCCGCTCAACGACCTGCTGGACGAGGACGTCCACAGCCACGACCCGGTGAACCCGCAGGACACCTTGGGGCTGGACAACGCCCGCGCGGAGTTCCGGATGTGGCGCGGCGGCTTCGACTTCGCGTTCACGGTCGAGGACGTGATCGCCCAGGGCGGGCGTGCGTGCGCGCGCTGGACGTGGCGCGCGACGCACACGGGCGACTTCCTGGGGATCGCGCCCACCGGCAGGCGGGTCACCATGACGGGGATGACCCTGTTCCGGTTCGCCGACGGCGGCAAGATCGCCGAGATCTGGTGGCAGCACGACCAGCTGGGGCTGATGCAGCAGCTCGGCGCGCTGGACGCGCTGGAGCGGTAGGGCGCGGGAAGAGGAGCGGGCAAGCGGGCGCAGAGGGACGGTCCACAGCCGACCGCCCCTCCGTCGCACCGTTCAGCCGCGCGCGGCCATCCGTACGAACGCCGCCCACTCATCGGCGCCCACGGAGAGAAACGCTTCCTCCGGCCGCTTGGAGTCACGGACCAGCACGGCCGTACCCGCGGCCGCGACCTCGACGCAGTCGCCGCCATTGCCCGCGCTGTAGCTGCTCCTGAACCAGCTCAGCTCGCCGACAGCAGGCTCGGGGCTGACTTCCTTCATAGCTCTCCCAACAGCTTCTCGATGAAGGCCAGCGACTCACGAGGAGTCAGCGCCTGTGCTCGGAGAACGCCATACGTCGCTTCGAGCGGACTGACCTTCTTCGGCTCCGCGTACAGGGCGCTCACGTCCTGCACCTCCATGTAGGCCATCCTGCGCCCTCTGGGCGAGTGGATCAATGTGAACGGCCCCGCCAGTCCGGCATGTTCCTCCCGCGAGAGCGGCATGACCTGCATCTCGACATTGCGTTGATGGCCGTAGATGAGAAGCTGCTCAAGTTGGCCGCGCCAGACTTCCTGACCGCCCAACGGTCGGCGGAGCACATTCTCGTCGATGACGAAGCTCAGGAGCGGAGCAGGTCGGCGCGAAAAGAGCTTCTGCCTTTCCATGCGGGCGGACACTCCTTGTTCGATCGACTCCTCGCTGAGCAGCGGGCGCCACATCTGGAACACGGCCCGCGCGTACTCCTCCGTCTGCAGGAGTCCCTTGACCACATGGCTGATGTACGCGTGCAGTTCGACAGCCTCCGCCTCCACCTGCACGTACCGCCGGAAGAACGACGGATACCGCGCCTTGGCCACCTCCTCCTTCATGGCCACCAGGACGCCCCGCGCCCCCACCGCCCGGTCCACCGCGTCGATCAGCTCCGGCTTGGGAATGCGCCGCCCCTGCTCCACCGCCGCGATCTGCGCCTCGCCGTACCCGACCAGGCTCCCCAGCTGCGGCTGGGTCAGCCCGGCCGCCTCCCTCAGCAGCTTCATCTGCCGGCCGAAGCAGCGCAGGAACTCGACGTTCGAGTCCGGCTCGGCGCCCCCCGTACCCGCATCGGCACCCGTATCCATGGCTGCACAGTAGGACGCCCGTGCGCCAACCACGCCCCAGAAGGCACAAGTTGCCTCGTGTGAGTGAAATCCGGCGGCCGGTGAGCGGACCGGTCGGCCCGGGACTCGCTCCCGACAACCCCCACACCGGGCCGCCATACCCCTACAGCCTGCGGCCGTAGAGCCGTTTCTCCTGGTCAGGCGTGTCTGGGAACGAGAACCTCGGGCGCATGACCACCCCTCCCCACAGCACCCACGGGCCGGGCCCCGGGACCGGCTTCACGTTGCGGTTCACGGCGACCCCGCGCGGCGCCCGTCTCGCCCGGCGCCTCGCCTCCCAGCAGATGGACGCCTGGGGCTGGCCCTACGGGACGCCGGTGCACGACACGGTCGAGCTGATCGTCGCCGAGCTGGCCGCCAACGCCGTCACTCACGGACGGGTCCCCGGACGAGATGCCGAGCTGCGGTTGAGCGCCGAGGCGGGACGGGTGCGGGTGGAGGTGAGCGACACCCGCGGGGAGCGCCTGCCCGTCGCCCGGGGCGCCCCGGCCGACGGGGACGGTGGCCGCGGTCTCCTCCTGGTCGCGGCACTCGCCAAGGAGTGGGGCACGGCACCCCGGGCCGGCGCGCCCGGCAAGACCGTGTGGGCCGTCGTGTCCGGTGAGGCGCGCTGACGAAGACGCATGGTGTCCGGTACCCCCGCGGGGGTACCGGGCACCATGGCTCAGTTCAGGTCAATACCGAGCTCAGTGGGCGTGACCGTGGCCGTGGCCCGCCGCGGCCGGCTCCTCTTCTTCCTTCTTCTCGACGACCAGGGTCTCGGTCGTGAGCAGCAGGGAGGCGATGGAGGCGGCGTTCTCCAGGGCGGAGCGGGTGACCTTGACCGGGTCGATGACGCCGGCCTTGATCAGGTCGCCGTACTCGCCGGTGGCGGCGTTGTAGCCCTGTCCCTTGTCCAGGTCCTTGACCTTGGACACGATGACGTAGCCCTCCTGGCCGGCGTTCTCGCCGATCCAGCGCAGCGGCTCGACCACGGCGTTGCGGACGACCGCGACACCGGTGGCCTCGTCGCCGGTCTTGTCGAGGTTGCCCTCGAGGACCTTGGAGGAGTGGACCAGGGCGGAGCCACCACCGGAGACGATGCCCTCCTCGACCGCGGCGCGGGTCGCGGAGATGGCGTCCTCCAGACGGTGCTTCTTCTCCTTCAGCTCCACCTCGGTGGCGGCGCCGACCTTGATCACGCACACGCCGCCGGCCAGCTTCGCGAGGCGCTCCTGGAGCTTCTCGCGGTCCCAGTCGGAGTCGGTGTTCTCGATCTCGGCCTTGATCTGGGCGACCCGGCCCTGGACGTCGGCGGAGTTGCCGGCGCCGTCCACGATGGTGGTGTCGTCCTTGGTGACCGTCACGCGGCGGGCGGAGCCCAGCACGTCAAGGCCGACCTGGTCGAGCTTGAGGCCGACCTCCTCGGAGATGACCGTGGCGCCGGTGAGGACCGCCATGTCCTGCAGCATCGCCTTGCGGCGGTCGCCGAAGCCGGGGGCCTTCACCGCGACGGCGTTGAAGGTGCCGCGGATCTTGTTGACGACGAGGGTCGACAGGGCCTCGCCCTCCAGGTCCTCGGCGATGATCAGCAGCGGCTTGGAGGAGCCGGCCTGGATGACCTTCTCCAGCAGCGGCAGCAGCTCCGTGATGGCGGAGATCTTGCCCTGGTGGATGAGGATGTACGGGTCCTCCAGGACGGCCTCCATGCGCTCCTGGTCCGTCACGAAGTACGGCGACAGGTAGCCCTTGTCGAAGGCCATGCCCTCGGTGAAGTCCAGCTCCAGACCGAAGGTGTTGGACTCCTCGACGGTGATGACACCGTCCTTGCCGACCTTGTCCATGGCCTCGGCGATCAGCTCGCCGACCTGCTGGTCCTGGGCGGACAGCGCGGCGACGGCGGCGATGTCGGACTTCTCGTCGATCGGGCGGGCCGAGGCGAGCAGGTCCTCGGAGACGGCCTTGACCGCGGCGTCGATGCCCTTCTTCAGGGCGGCCGGGGAGGCACCGGCGGCGACGTTCTTCAGACCCTCGCGGACCAGCGCCTGGGCGAGGACGGTGGCGGTGGTGGTGCCGTCACCCGCGATGTCGTTGGTCTTGGTCGCCACCTCCTTCACCAGCTGGGCGCCGAGGTTCTCGTACGGGTCCTCGATCTCGACCTCGCGGGCGATCGTGACACCGTCGTTGGTGATGGTGGGGGCGCCGAACTTCTTGTCGATGACGACGTTGCGGCCGCGGGGGCCGATCGTCACCTTCACCGTGTCGGCAAGCTTGTTGACGCCGCGCTCAAGGGCGCGACGGGCGTCCTCGTCGAACTTCAGGATCTTCGCCATGGCAGCGGGAGCCCTCTCGGGAATCTGTGGGTGAAAAACGCAGCGCCCCGGGCGCCCGGCTTCTTATCGGATGCGGGGGCCAGGGGCGCTGCTCAAGCAGAGAGTTGCTTGAGGTGATTACTTCTCGATGATCGCGAGCACGTCGCGAGCCGAGAGGACGAGGTACTCGTCGCCGTTGTACTTCACCTCGGTGCCGCCGTACTTGCTGTACAGGACGACGTCGCCGACCTTGACGTCGAGCGGCAGACGCTCGCCGTTCTCGAAGCGGCCCGGGCCCACGGCGAGGACGGCGCCCTCCTGGGGCTTCTCCTTCGCGGTGTCCGGGATGACCAGGCCAGAGGCGGTGGTCTGCTCGGCGTCGAGCGGCTGGACCACGATGCGGTCCTCGAGCGGCTTGATGGCAACCTTGGAGCTGGTGGTCGTCACGATCCGACCTCCCCCTTCGGAGATCTCACGGGGTTAACTGTCTGAGGTGGCGACCAGGTCGATCCGTCGTCGCGGGTGCCGGACCTGCCCGTCGCGTTTGTCTGGCACTCTCCAGGGGGGAGTGCCAGACCCGAGACTATGACCGGGATTAGCACTCGGTCAAGCGGAGTGCCAATTGCCGTGTGGCGCGTCGGCCGCGAGCGGTGCGCGGGTGCCCGGCGGACCGGCGCGGCGGGCCGGTGGGCGGCGGCCGGTGATCGGTGGGCGGCGGGCCGGTGGTCAGAGGTAGTCCTCCAGGCGCCCCACGGTCAGGCCCCTCTCCTGGGCGTTCCTGACCACCCGGACCGCGCGTTCTCGCAGCGGGGGGCCCGTCGACTCGTCCGGGCCCATCAGGACGATGTCGCCGGGGCGCAGGTGGTGGGGGCCGTGGGTGTAGGTGAGGCCGGCCGGGGTGAGGGCGGCGCGCCACAGAACGAGGGTGGAGATGCCGCAGCCGGCCGCGGCGCGCCGGGTGGTGCGGTCGTAGGAGCCGTAGGGCGGGCGGAAGAGGCGCGGGGTGACGCCGAGGCGGGCGCGCAGGCGGCTCTGCTGGCCGCAGATCTCGGCGCGCTGGCCGGCGTACGGCAGCCCGGCCGGCGCCCGGTGGTCGACGGTGTGGTTCTCGATGCCGGCGCCGAGCGCGCGCAGGCGGGCGAAATAGCCGTAGCCGGGGGCGGCGACGCTGTCCGTGAGGAAGAGGGTGACCGGGAGCCGCAGGTCGCGGACCATGCCGACGAAGCGGGGGTCGCGTTCGGCGCCGTCGTCGTAGGTGAGGAAGACGACCGGGTCGCGGGTGCGGACGTGGTCGACCACCGGGGGCAGGGCGGCGGCCCCCGAGTGCTCGGCGAGCGGGCGGGTGGGGTGCACCGGCAGGCGGACGAGCGGCCGGGCCAGGCCCCAGTGCCGGTAGCCGGGGCCGGGCGCGGTGGCGTGCGGGCGTACCCCTTCGGCGGCCTTCTCGCCGAGGCGTTCGATGGGGTCGACCGACGGGGCGCACCCCGCCAGGAGCAGGGCCGGGGCGAGGACCGCGGCCGGGCCCCGCAGGCGCCTCACAGGTAGTCCTCCAGGCGGGCCACGGCGTAGCCCTCGCGCGTGACCTTGTCCAGGAAGCGCCGCATGTCGTCCACCATCGTGCCGTTCCAGTCGTTCCGGCCGCGGAAGTGGGTGAGGACGATGTCGCCGGGGTGCAGGCTGCGGTCCCAGTCGCGGTACTCCCAGTGGTCGACGAAGACCTCCTCGTCCCAGATGGGCGCGTACTTGATCCCGCAGGACTTGGCGGCGCGCAGGGTGTCGCCGTTGTAGTTGCCGTACGGCGGCCGGAGCACGGTGGGCGCCTTGCCGAACTGCTTCTTCATGACGGCCTGCATGCCGCAGATCTCGTCCTTCTGCTCCTCGTAGGTGAGCCCGGGCAGGTAGGGGTGGGTGAGGGTGTGGTTGTTGAGGGTCACGCCCTGGGCCTGCATCCGGCGGAAGTAGCCGTAGTCGTCCTTGACGAGGTAGTTGCTGAGGAAGGCCGAGTACGGCACCTTCAGCTCGCTCATCATGCGCAGGAACGCCGGGTCCTTCTCGGCGCCGTCGTCGATGGTGAGGAAGACGATCCGCTGCTTGGTGGGGATCGTGGTGAAGACCGGCGGGAGGTTCTCCTCCTCCTGGCCGTCCACCTCGAAGCCGTCGCGCGGGGTGATCTTCGGCTTCCTCGCCGGGGGCGCGGGGGGTGTGAGGGGGGCGCGGTCCAGGCCCCAGCGCCGGGCGGCGGCGGCCAGCCGGGCGCGTTCGACGGCCGCCCGGGTCCGGGGGTCCATGGCGTGGGCGGGGGCGGGGGCACCGTGGCCGGTGGCGGGTTCGGTACCGCCGGCGCAGCCGGAGACGAGGGCGGCGGCGGTCAGGGTGAGAGCCGCGGAGCCGACGACCGCCTTCCGGGAGGTGCTCACGGCCGTCTTCCGGCAGGCGCTCACGGCCGTCCTCCGGGCGGTGCTCGCGGCGCGCCCCGCCCGCTTTTTGTCATTTTGTAGTACTTCTCGCATGGCGTCGGATCCTCCCAGACCCCCGCCCCCGTTCCCGGCCGACACCGCCGCCGCCGGGCACACCATCCACCGACTGGCCCACAATGACCCGGTGAACGACCTCGCTCTGCTCCTCAGCCCCGAAGGCCGCGCCCTCCTCGACGAGGTGCGGGACACCGAGCCCGCCCGGGAACTGGCCGTGGCCACCCGGCTGCGCCGCGACCACCCGGCCGAGCTGGTCTCGGCCGCGCTCGGCCAGGCCCGGTTGCGGCAGCGGGCGGTGGCGAAGTTCGGGGCGCGGGACGCCGGGCGGATGTTCTTCACGCCCCACGGGGTCGAGCAGTCCACCCGGGCGAGCGTGGCGGCGTACCGGGCCGGGCGGCTGCGGGAGCTGGGTGTGACCTCGGTCGCCGACCTGTGCTGCGGGATCGGCGGGGACGCGATCGCGCTGGCCCGGGCCGGGATCCGGGTGCTGGCCGTGGACAGGGACCCGCTCACGGCGGCGGTGGCCCGGGCGAACGCCGAGGCGCTGGGGCTGGCCGGACTGATCGAGGTCCGCGAGGCCGATGTCACGGAGGTGGACACCGCCGGGTACGACGCGGTGTTCGTGGACCCGGCGCGCCGGGGCGGGCGCGGCCGGGTGTTCGACCCGGAGGCGTACTCGCCGCCGCTGTCCTGGGCGGTCGGGGCCGCGCTCGCCGCGCCCCGGGCCGCGCTGAAGATCGCGCCGGGCATCCCGCACGAGGTGGTCCCGGCGGCGGCCGAGGCCGAGTGGATCTCCGACGGCGGGGACGTGAAGGAGGCGGTGCTGTGGTTCGGGACGGGCGCGCCGGGCGCCGTACGGGCCACGCTGCTGCCCGGCCCGCGCACCCTGTCCGGCCGCGGGCTGCCCGATCCCGCGGTACGGCCGGTGGGGCGCTACCTGTACGAGCCGGACGGTGCCGTGATCCGCGCCCACCTGGTCGCCGAGGTGGCCGAGGAGGTCGGCGGCGGGCTGCTGGACCCGACCATCGCCTACGTCACCGCCGACGAGCCGCGGCCCACGCCGTACGCCACCGGATACGAGATCACCGACCGGCTGCCGTTCAACGTCAAGAAGCTGAAGGCGCTGCTGCGGCAGCGCGAGGTCGGGGTGCTGACCGTGAAGAAGCGCGGCTCGGCGGTGGAACCGGAGGAGCTGCGCCGCAAGGTACGGCCGCAGGGGCCGAACGCGGCCACCGTGTTCCTCACCCGGGTCGCCGGGGCGCCGACGATGCTGATCGGCCACCCGCTGGGCTGACACCGGCGCGCTTCCCCGACGCCGGCAGGCTCTGCCGTGCGGGCGGCCGGTCGGCTGCTTCAGCGCGTAGCGCACCGCAGCAGACCGGCCGGTCAGCCGGAGGGTCGTGCGGATCAGCGCAGGGACGCCCAGAGCCGGCTCGCCCGCGGCTCCTCGGCGACGACCCGGTTGGGGTCGGAGGGGGCCGTGACGACGGGCATGGTGACCGTCCGCACCCGGTCGGCGGTCAGGCCGTGCAGGCTGCGGCCGAGGCTCATCAGCTCGCTCAGGGAGTCCAGGCCGGTGTCGGTGGTGAGGCTCGCGGTGACGGCGTCGGCGACCCGGTACAGCCGGGCCGGGTCGGTGAGCAGGCCGGCGCCCGAGAGCTGCTCCAACAGGTCCTTGACGAGCGCCTGTTGCAACCCTATGCGGCCGAGGTCGCTGCCGTCGCCTATGCCGTGCCGGGTGCGGGCGAGGGCCAGGGCCTGCTTGCCGTCGAGGTGGTGGGTACCGGCCCGGAGGTGCAGATGGCTCTGGTCGTCGTCGATGTCCTCGGTGGTGGTGACGTCGACCCCGCCGAGCGCGTCGACCAGCTTCGCGAAGCCGGAGAAGTCGATCTCCAGGTAGTGGTCCACACGGACGCCGGTGAGCGACTCGACGGTCTTCACCGCGCACACCGGACCGCCCACCGCGTAGGCGCTGTTGAACATCGTGCCGTACGCCGGTGCCGTGCTGCCGCCGTCGGGCAGCGGGCAGGACGGGCGGGTGACGAGGGTGTCGCGGGGGATGCTGACGACGGTGGCCCTCGTACGGCCCGCGTCGAGGTGCACGACCATCGCGGTGTCGGAGCGGGCGCCGCCGCTGTCCCCGCCGCCCAGCTCCTGGTTGGCCCTGCCGCTGCGCGAGTCGGAGCCGAGGATCAGGATGTTCAGGGAGCCGGTGGGCAGCGGGGAGGCGCCGGCGGACGGGGTGAGCAGGGCACCGGCCGGACGGTCGTCGCCGAGCGCGCCGTCGATGTCGACGCTTCGGATGTTGCGGTCGAGGTGCCGGTAGGCCCAGCCGGCCGCCGCCGCGGCCAGCACGAGGGTGCCGGCCAGGGTGAGGCCGGCGATCCGCAGTGCTCTCGGTCGCCGGCCCGTCCGTCTGCCCGTGCCGCCCGGCTCCTCCCGCTCCCCTTGCCCCTCTTGCTCCGTGTGTCGCGTCACGACAGGAACGTAAGTCCGAATGATGAGCGGACTGTTAGCGGAAGCCGTCCGAATCGGTTTTCTTCGGGAATTCTCATCCCAGCGTCACGACGGGCACCGGATTGCTCCCGTTCCAGGACCCGTTGAACCCGAAGGTCACCGAACCGCCGTCCGGGACCGAGCCGTTGTAGGGGGCGTTGGCGCAGGAGACGGCCGCGGCGGACTGGGTGCAGGTGGCGTTCCAGGCCTGGGTGAGCTGCTGGCCGGCGCCGTAGCTCCAGTTCACCTTCCACGCGGACAGGGAGGCGCCGGAGCAGGAGATCCTCACCTGGCCGGTGAAGCCGGTGTTCCACTGGCTGGTGACGGTGTAGGCGGCGGTGCAGCCGCCGTTGCCCGGCGGCGGGGTGGTGGTGGAACCGCCGAGCGCCTCCGCGATGCCGTAGTACGCCGGTTTCGGCTGGAGGTTCTCGTCGTACGGCGTCGCCGCCCCGTACCCGGGGAAGGTGCCCGGCACCCAGGAGTCGGCGTCGGTGAAGCCCCAGACGGTGATGTTGACGCACCGGGACACGGCCGCGCAGGCGGCCACCACGGACTTGAAGTCGGCTGCCTGCTGGGCGAGTTTGGCGCTGTCGGCGGGCAGCTGCATCCGTACGTCCAGCTCGGTGATCGCCACGTCGACGCCGAGGTCGGCGAAACGCTGGATGTTCTGCTGGAGCGTCGACGGCACCTGGCCGAGGATCAGATGGGCCTGGAGACCGACGCCGTCGATGGGAACGCCCTGCTGCTTCAGGGACCTGACGAGGTTGTACAGGGCGGTGGACTTCGCGCCCACGCCCTCCACGTTGTAGTCGTTGATGTACAGCTTCGCGTCCGGGTCGGCCGCGTGCGCCCAGGTCAGAGCGTTGGCGATATAGCCGGAGCCGAGGGCGTTGTACCAGAGGCCGGAGCGGTAGGTGCCGTCCTCGTTGAAGGGTTCGTTCACGACGTCCCAGGCGGCGATCTTCCCCTTGTAGCGGCCGACCTCGGTGCTGATGTGGTTCTGCAGCAGGCCGCCCAGCTGGGCGGGGGTCCAGCTGCCGTTCGTCAGCCAGCTCGGGTTCTGGCTGTGCCAGACCAGGGTGTGGCCGCGTACCTGCTGGTGGTGGGCCTGGGCGAAGGCCACGATCTGGTCGGCCTCGGTCCAGTCGAAGCTGCCCCGGACCGGCTCGACGCTCCCCCACTTCATGGCGTTGCCAGGGGTGAGGGAGCTGAACTGGGTGCCGGTGACGTCGCCGTAGCCGCCGGTGAGCTTGGAACCGGTGACGGCCGTGCCGACGATCTTGCCCTTCGCCGCGCCGAGGTCGCGCAGCGGGGTGTCGGCCGCGTGCGCGGTTGCGGTGGACAGGCCGACGGCGGCGACGAGCGCGGCCAGCACGGCGCACAGGGAGGATCTCATGACGGGCCTCCGAAAGTTTCGGTCGAGAAACCGATTGACTGCGGAGCAGTGTGGGGTGGCCCCCCGCCCCCGTCAATACGAATGCCCGACCCGCCGGGGCCGCCGCCGTGCGCGTGCCGCTACGCCCCCGCAGGCGCTGCGGTGCTGGACCGGACCACCAGGCTCGTCGCCAGCTCCACCCGCGTCGCCGCCCGGTCCTCCTGCGCCCGCCCCAGCTCCAGCACCAGCCGGGCCGCGGCCTCCGCCATCTCCGTGAGCGGCTGCCGCACGGTCGTCAGCGGCGGCCCCACCCAGCGCGCCACCGGCAGATCGTCGAAGCCGACCACGCTCAGGTCCTCCGGGATGCGCAGGCCCAGTTCGCGGGCGGCCTCGTACAGGCCGAGCGCCTGCAGGTCGTTGCCGGCGAAGACGGCGGTGGGCCGGTCCGGGCGGCGCAGCAGCTCCAGGCCCAGGCGGTAGCCGGCGTCGTGGTGGAAGTCGCCGGCCGCGACGAGCGAGGGGTCGACCGGCAGTCCGGCCGTCTCCAGGGCGGCCCGGTAGCCGTCCACCCGGGCCCGGCTGCACATCATCCGGGACGGCCCGCTGATCGCGCCGATCCGGGTGTGCCCGAGGTCGACCAGGTGGCGGGTGGCGGCGAGCCCGCCCTGCCAGTTGGTGGCGCCGATGGACGGCACGTCCGGGCCCGGGTCGCCGGCCGGGTCCATGACCACGAACGGGATGGACCGGCTCGTCAGCAGCGCCCGCTGGGACTCGTCGAGCCCGGACAGCACCAGCACCACGCCGTGCGGGCGGCGGGCGGCGACCTGGTCGGCCCAGGTCCGGCCCGGGGTGAGCCGGCCCGCCGACTCGGAGAGCACCACGCTCAGCCCGGCGTCCCGGGCGACGTTCTCCACGCCCCGGATGACCTCCAGCGCCCAGGCGCTCTCCAGCTCGTGGAAGACCAGGTCGATCAGGGGCGAGCGGGAGGCCTCGGCGCGCCGGCGCCGGTAGCCGTGGACGCGCAGCAGCTCCTCGACGCGGGTGCGGGTGGCGGGGGCGACGTCGGCACGGCCGTTGAGGACCTTCGAAACAGTCGGAGCGGAGACCCCGGCCTCCCGGGCGATCTCGGCGAGGGTCGCCGTCTGCGTTTCTGCGGGCTTCGAAGGCGTCATGCCCGCGATCGTATCCCCGCCGTACCTCTTGACGAAGGCCCTGGCGCGCCATAGGTTCCCGGAACATTCGAGGTATTACTCGAAACATTCGTAGCAGAGTCGAGACGGGAGTTCCATGACCACCGCTCCTTGGCGCGACCCCGCCCTGCCCGCCGACGCCCGGGTGGCCGACCTGCTGTCCCGGATGACCCTGGAGGAGAAGGCCGCCCAGCTGTACGGGGTGTGGGTGGGCGCCGCCACGGACGGCGACGGAGTCGCCCCGCTCCAGCGCGAGATGACCGCCGCCCACGACTGGGACGAGCTGATCAGCCACGGCCTCGGCCAGCTGACCCGTTCCTTCGGCACCGCCCCCGTCGACCCGGACGTCGGCGCGCGGGCGCTGGCCCGTGCCCAGCGCCGGATCGCCGCCGCGAACCGCTTCGGCATCCCGGCGGTCGCGCACGAGGAGTGCCTGGCCGGCTTCACCGCCTGGCGGGCCACCGCCTACCCGGTCCCGCTCGCGTGGGGCGCCTCCTTCGACCCGGAGCTGGTCGAGCAGGTGGGCCGGCACATCGGCCGCGACCTGCGCGCGGCCGGGGTGCACCAGGGCCTGGCCCCCGTCCTGGACGTCGTCCGCGACCCGCGCTGGGGACGGGTCGAGGAGACGATCGGCGAGGACCCGTACCTGGTCGGCACCATCGGCACGGCCTATGTGCGCGGCCTGGAGTCGGCCGGTGTGATCGCCACGCTCAAGCACTTCGCCGGGTACGCGTCCTCGGCGGGCGCCCGGAACCTGGCCCCGGTACGGGCGGGGGTGCGGGAGTTCGCGGACGTCACCCTGCCGCCGTTCGAGATGGCACTGCGCGAGGGCGGCGCCCGCTCGGTGATGGCGGCCTACACGGAGACCGACGGCGTGCCGGCCTCCGCCGACCCGGGGCTGCTGACCGGGCTGCTGCGCGAGGAGTGGGGGTTCACCGGCACGGTGGTCGCCGACTACTTCGGCATCGCCTTCCTGCGCAGCCTGCACCGGGTCGCGGCGGACGAGGCGGAGGCGGCCCACCGGGCGCTGGCCGCCGGCATCGACGTGGAGCTGCCGACCGTCGACTGCTACGGCAAGCCCTTGGTGGCGGCCGTACGGGAGGGACGTGTACCCCGGTCCCTGGTGGACCGCGCGGCCCGCCGCGTCCTGCTCCAGAAGTGCGAGCTGGGCCTGCTGGACGAGGACTGGCGGCCGGAGCCGGAGGGCCCGCTCGACCTGGACTCGGCGGCGAACCGGGCCGTCGCCGGGCGGCTGGCGCGGGAGTCGGTGGTGCTGCTGGACAACCCCGACGGGCTGCTGCCGCTGGCCCCGGACACCCGGGTGGCGGTCGTCGGTCCGCGCGCGGCGGACGCCCTCGCCATGCTCGGCTGCTACTCCTTCCCCTCCCATGTCCTCACCCACCACCCCGACGTCCCGGTCGGCATCGAGATCCCCACCGTGCTGGACGCCCTGCGCACCGAACTCCCGGACGCCAAGGTCACGTTCGCCGAGGGCTGCGGCGTCGCGGACCCGGACACCGCCGGCTTCGCGGAGGCGGTGGCCCGGGCGGCGGAGGCGGACGTGTGCGTGGCGGTGCTCGGCGACCGCGCGGGCCTGTTCGGGCGCGGCACCTCGGGCGAGGGCTGCGACGCGACGGACCTGCGACTGCCGGGTGTGCAGGGGGAGTTGCTGGACGCGCTGGTGGCGACGGGCGTCCCGGTGGTCCTGGTGCTGCTCACCGGCCGCCCCTACGCCCTGGGCCGCTGGCACGGCCGGCTCGGCGCGGTGGTGCAGGCCTTCTTCCCCGGCGAGGAGGGCGGCCCGGCGGTCGCCGGGGTGCTGTCGGGCCGGGTGAACCCCTCCGGCCGGCTCCCGGTGAGCGTCCCGCGGCTGCCCGGCGGCCAGCCGTGGACCTACCTCCAGCCGCCGCTGGGCCTGGCCGGCGAGGTCAGCAGCCTGGATCCGACCCCGCTGTACCCGTTCGGGCACGGCCGCTCGTACACCGCGTTCGCCTGGGAGGACTTCGCGGGCTCCGCGGCCGACATCGGCACGGACGGGTCGTACGACCTCTCCGTCACCGTCCGCAACACCGGTGACCGGGCGGGTACCGAGGTCGTCCAGCTCTATCTGCACGACCCGGTGGCCTCGGTGACCCGCCCGGACGTGCGGCTGGTCGGCTACCGGCGCCTGGACCTGGCCCCGGGCGCCGCGCGCCGCCTCACCTTCCGCTTCCACGCCGACCTGTCGTCCTTCACGGACCGCACGGGGGCGCGGGTGGTGGAACCCGGCGAGCTGGAACTGCGCGTCGGCCCGTCGAGCGCGGAGGTACGGCACCGGGCGCGGTTGCGGCTGACGGGGCCGACGCGGGTGGTCGGGCCGGAACGGCGGCTGCGCTGCGAGGTGGTGGAGGACGCCGGCCAGGAGAACGCCGGGGAGGCCGGGGAGTAGGACACCGGGACGGAACGCGGACACCCCGCCGCCGGGATCCCGGGGCGGGGTGTCGAGTGGAGCGCCGGGCAGGCCTTGCACCTGCATCTCCCCGCAGGAAGCGGGACGTCTTTCCTTGGACCACCAACGCACTGCGTCCGGGTCGGTTCCCGATTCCCGGGTTCCGGCCGTTCGCTGTGTGATGATCATAGCCCAGATGAGGGGTGCTCGCGCAACCTCAGCGGTCCGCCCTCAGCGGTCCTGATGACCCGCCACCGCCTCGAACCGCCACCGGTGCACGGCCCGGGTCACCAAGTCGGGCCCGGGCTCGGGAAGTTCGGGCAACGAGGCGTCGTACGGGGCGTCCCACCAGGTGATGACCAGCACCCGGTCCTGCGGCGCGCGGAAGGTCTCACGGCGCAACGGCTCGCCGGCGAGCGGCTGTTCGCGTACCCAGGCGAGCAGGTCCGCCCCGCGCCCCTCGGTGGCCCGGGCCTCCCACATCAACGCGACCGTCACGAGTACAGGTTCTCCTTGCTGACCTCGTGCACATGGTCGTGACCGTGACCGTGGCCCGGCACGTGCGGGTCGGTGACCGGCAGGGAGGAGTCGGCCGACAGGTCCCAGCCGGAGGCGGCCCGGTTCCGGGCGACCATCTCGGCGCCGAGCGCCGCCACCATCGCGCCGTTGTCCGTGCACAGCTTGGGACGCGGCACGCGCAGCCGGATGCCGGCCGCCTCGCAGCGTTCCTGGGCGAGCGCGCGCAGCCGGGAGTTGGCCGCCACACCGCCGCCGATCATCAGGTGGTCCACGCCCTCGTCCTTGCAGGCGCGGACGGCCTTGCGGGTGAGCACGTCGACCACGGCCTCCTGGAAGGAGGCGGCCACATCGCGCACGGGGACCTCCTCGCCGGCCGCCCGCTTGGCCTCGATCCAGCGGGCCACGGCGGTCTTCAGGCCGGAGAAGGAGAAGTCGTACGCCGGGTCGCGCGGGCCGGTCAGGCCGCGCGGGAAGGCGATCGCCCGCGGGTCGCCCTCGCGCGCGTAACGGTCGATGACCGGGCCTCCGGGGAAGCCCAGGTTCAGCACGCGGGCGATCTTGTCGAAGGCCTCGCCGGCCGCGTCGTCGATGGTCGAGCCCATCGGGCGGACGTCGGAGGTGATGTCCGAAGACAGCAGCAGCGAGGAGTGGCCGCCGGAGACCAGCAGGGCCATGGTCGGCTCGGGCAGCGGGCCGTGCTCCAGCTGGTCCACGCAGATGTGGGAGGCGAGGTGGTTGACGCCGTACAGGGGCTTGCCGAGGGCGTAGGCGTACGCCTTGGCCGCCGAGACGCCGACGAGCAGGGCGCCGGCGAGGCCCGGACCGGCGGTGACCGCGATGCCGTCCAGGTCCCTGGCGCTGACCCCCGCCTCCTTCAGCGCGCGGTCGATCGTCGGGACCATCGCCTCCAGGTGCGCCCGGGAGGCCACCTCCGGGACGACACCGCCGAAGCGGGCGTGCTCGTCGACGCTGGAGGCGACGGCGTCCGCCAGCAGGGTGGTGCCGCGGACGATGCCGACGCCGGTCTCGTCGCAGGAGGTCTCGATGCCGAGGACGAGCGGCTCGTCGCGTGAGTCAGTCATTGATATCGGTTCCTTGTACTGGGGCGGGGCCCGCGGCGGAGCCGCCGCCGGGTTCCCTGGTCAGCCGCATCACCAGGGCGTCGACGTTGCCCGGCTGGTAGTAGCCGCGCCGGAAGCCGATGGGGACGAAGCCGAAGCGCTCGTAGAGCTTCTGGGCGGGGAGGTTGTCGACCCGGCATTCGAGCAGCACCTCGTGGCACTCGAACGCGGTCGCCGCCCGCAGCAGCTCGGTCAGCAGCCGGGCGCCGAGGCCGGTGCCCTGGTGGTCGCGGGCTACGGCAATGGTCTGGACGTCGGCCGGCTCACCGGCGGCGGCCAGGCCCGCGTACCCGACGATCCGGCCGTCGGCGGACTCGGCGACGAGGTAGGAGCGGGTGGCGCCGGTGCCCCGGGCGTGGGCCAGCTCGGACCAGAACATGCCCCGGGACCAGGCGTCCTCGGGGAACAGGTCCCGTTCCAGCTCCAGGACCGGGTCGATGTCCCACCAGCGCATCTCGCGCAGTCGGGGGGGTGCCGGCTGTGTCACTTGGGGGTGACCACCTTGTAGTTCTTGGGGACCTGGGCGTCCGGCCGGCGCAGGTACAGCGGCCGGGGCGCGGGGAGTTCCTCGCCGGCGGCCAGCCTGCGCGCGGCGAGCGAGGCGAGGGCGGCGGCGGACACGTGCTCGGGCTCGTGGGCGCTCGGGAACGTGTCCGGGTAGAGCAGCGCGCCGGCGCCGACCGCGGGCAGACCCGCGACCTGCTCCGCGATGTCGGCGGGGCGGTCGACGGACGGACCGGTCAGCCGGGTCCGGGAGTCGGCGTACGTGGCCCAGTAGACCTCCTTGCGGCGGGCGTCGGTCGCCACCACGAAGGGGCCCGCCTCGATGTCGGCGGCGTGGGCGAGGCCGTCCAGCGTGCACAGGCCGTACACCGGGACGCCGAGCGCGAGGCCGAAGGTGTCGGCGGTCATCAGGCCGACGCGCAGGCCGGTGTAGGGGCCGGGGCCGGTGCCGACGACGATGCCGGTGACGGCGTCGAGTGTCAGGCCGGCCCGGGCCAGGACGCGGTCGACGGCCGGCAGCAGCAGCTCGCCGTGCCGGCGCGCGTCCACCTGGCTCGACGAGGCGATGACGTCGGTGCCGTCGTGCAGCGCGACGGTGACAGCGGGTGTGGCGGTATCCAGAGCGAGCAAGAGCACGCGAACAGCCTACGGCGCCCGCGGCTCGCGCACCGCCGTCCCGTACGCACGGTCACCGGCTGCTACGGTCGGTACGAAGTACGACATATGACACGAGTCAGACGAGCGGAGGTGGGTGCGGGTGGCAGGGACCAGCTCGGCGATCGTGGCCGGCCTCACCGCGGCGGCCCTGGCAACCGTCGGCGTCCTCGCCTACCGGGCCCAGGCGACCGCCCCGGCGCACGGCGGCGCGGGGGCGGCGGCGCGGGCGGCGGCCGCGGCCAAGGCACCCCGGGACCGGCAGCACCCGACCGCCCTGCCGAGCGGCTCCGGAACGGGTGAACGGGTCGTGTACTCGGTGGACGACGACCGGGTCTGGCTGGTGTCGCCCGGGAACCGGGTGCAGCGCACCTTCCCGGTGCGCCCGGGCAGCGTCGACCCGCCGGCCGGCACGTACTGGGTCACCTCCCGCTCCCACGCGGCCACCGGCACCGACGGCGTACCCGTCGAGCACGTGGTGCGCTTCACCAGCGTGGACGGCGTGGCCATCGGCTTCAGCGCGGCGGTGGACGACGGCCCGGCCACCCCCCTCGACACCAGCGTGAAAACGGGCGGCATCCGGGAGACCCGGGCGGACGGCGACGCGATGTGGAGGTTCGCGACGATCGGAGTACGCGTGACGGTGATCCGCTAGCCGCCTGCCCGGTGCCGCCGGCCGCCCCCCGGGGCCGGCTCTCAGGCGCTCAGCGCGGTCAGGGTGGTCCCGGACCAGCGGTCGCCCAGGCCCGTGACCGTGACGTGGCGTACCTCGTCCGTGGTGTCGCCGGTGGCGCGGTGGATGACGACCTGGAGGCGGTCCTCGGTCAGCTCCTCGACCTTGCCCTCGCCCCACTCCACGACGATCACCGAGTCGGGCAGCGAGACGTCGAGGTCCAGGTCCTCCATCTCGTCCAGGCCGCCGGAGAGCCGGTAGGCGTCGACGTGCACCAGGGGCGGACCGCCGCCGAGGGACGGGTGGACCCGGGCGATCACGAAGGTCGGCGAGGTGACCGCCCCGCGCACCCCGAGGCCCTCGCCGAGCCCGCGGGTCAGCGTGGTCTTGCCCGCGCCCAGCTCCCCGGTGAGCATCACCAGGTCGCCCGCGCGCAGCAGTCCGGCCAGCCGGCGGCCCAGCTCCCGCATCTGCTCCGGGGAGGTGACGGTCAGCTGGGTCTCAGCGGGGTCCTGCGGTGCTGCTGGTGCTTCCATAGCCACTTACGGTAGCCCCTGCCGGCACCGCGCCCGCGCGGGTGAGCAGGTCGGCGAGGCGGTCGGTGACCACCTCCGGGTGCTCCAGCATCACCAGGTGCCCGGCGTCCGGCACGAGGACCAGCTCGGCGTCGGGCAGCAGGTCGGCGATGGCCTCGCTGTGCTCACTGGGCGTGACCAGGTCCCGCACGCCGGCCAGCACGAGCACCGGCATGTCCCGGAAGCAGGCGAGCGCCTCGGTCTTGTCGTGGTCGGTGAAGGCCGGGTAGAACTCGGCGACCACGTCGATCGGCGTCGACTCGATCATCCGCTCGGCGAACCGCTCGACCGCCGGGTCGACGTCCCGCCCCGCGAACGAGTACCGCTTGATGATCCCGGCGAACAGGTCGGCCGTGGCCCGGCGCCCCTTCTCCACCAGCTCCGCCTGCTGTCCGAGGGCCTTGAGCACCCCGGGGAGGATGCGGCGCACCGCGTTGACACCGGCCACCGGCAGCCCGAAGTTGACCTCGCCCAGCCGCCCGGACGACGTGCCCACCAGGGCGGTGGCGACGACCCGGTCCCGGATCAGCTCCGGGAACTCCGAGGCGAGGGCCATCACGGTCATGCCGCCCATCGAGTGGCCGACCAGCACCATCGGCCCGTCCGGCACGGCGGCGTCGAGGACGGCCTTCAGGTCCCGGCCGAGCTGGTCGATGGTGAGGGGCTCCCGGTCCCGGGTCTGGGCCACGCCCCGCCCGGACCGGCCGTGGCTGCGCTGGTCCCAGTGCACGGTGCGGACGACCCCGCGCAGGGCCGCCCGCTGGAAGTGCCAGGAGTCCTGGCTGAGGCAGTAGCCGTGGCAGAAGACGACGGTGACCGGGGCGGGCGCCTTGCGGCCGAAGAGCCTGCGCCGGCGCGGGGAGACGTTCGGGCCGAGGTCGGGCTCGACCTCGTCGACCTCGTAGTACAGCTCGGTGCCGTCGTCGGAGTACGCCTTGCCGGGGGTGCCGCGCAGCGTGCCGTAGGGGCCCGCCGAGTCCAGCGCCAGCCGTGCCTTCCTGCGCGTCCCGCGGCCCACCGTCATCCGCTCGATGGCCACACCGGCCGCCGCGCCCGCGGCGAGCACGCCTATCGCGGCGCCGGCGATGCCGGTCGTCCTGCGCCAGCTCCCCGCCGCCCCCGCGGCGGACGCGGCGGCCGCCGCGGCGACGACGTCCGCCACGGCCTCCGCGCTGCTCTCGCTCACGTACCGCTCCTCTTCGCCGTACTCTCGTTCGACTCGATGGGTGTCGCTGAGGATCGGGTTACCCGGCTTCCCCACCCCTTCACGTACGCGCGCGGACCTGCTCGCGTGCGCACGGATCCGTTCGCCCAGCCCGGTTACCGGGACCCGCTCACACGGACCCGCTCACGGACCCGTTCACATAGACGCGCGGAACGCGCGTTCCGATGCGCGTCACGATCTCGTACGCGATCGTGCCGCAGGCCCGCGCCCAGTCCTCGGCGGTGGGCTCGCCCCGGTCACCCGGTCCGAACAGCACCGCCTCGCTGCCCACCGGGGGCTCGTCGCCGCCCAGGTCCACCACGAACTGGTCCATGGCGACCCGCCCGGCGATCGTCCGCAGTTTGCCGTCGACCAGTACCGGGCCGGTACCGGAGGCGTGCCGCGGCACCCCGTCCGCGTAGCCGACCGGCACCAGGCCGAGGGTGGTCTCGCCGGGGGTGACGTAGTGGTGGCCGTAGCTGACGCCGTGGCCGGCCGGGGTGCGCTTGACGAGGGCCAGCGAGGCGCTGAGCGTCATCACCGGGCGCAGCCCGTAGTCGGCCGGGGCGCCGACCTCGGGGCTGGGCGAGACGCCGTACACGGCGATGCCCGTGCGGACCAGGTCGAAGCGGGCCTCGGGCAGGGTGAGGGTGGCCGGCGAGTTGGCGATGTGCCGCACCTCGGGCCGTACGCCCCGCTCCTCGGCGTACGCCGTCATCTCCCGGAACCGGGTGAGCTGGGCGGCGATCGACGGGTGGCCCGGCTCGTCGGCGCACGCGAAGTGCGACCACAGACCGGTGATCCGGACCAGGCCCTCGGCCTCCGCGCGCAGCGCGGCACCGACCAGCTCGGACCAGTCCTCCCCCGGCTGGCAGCCGTTGCGTCCGAGTCCGGTGTCGGCCTTGAGCTGCACGCGCGCGGGGCGCCCCGCCGCCCGAGCGGCCTCGACGACCTCCCGCAGGGCCCACATGCCGCTCAGCGACACGTCGAGGTCGGCCTCGATCGCCTGCCGCCAGGGGCCGCCCGGCACCCACAGCCAGCACAGGATGCGGCCGGGCAGCCCGGCCGCGCGCAGCGCGAGGGCCTCCTCGGCCGTGGCCGTGCCGAGCCAGGTGGCGCCCGCGGCGAGGGCCTCACGGGCGCACGGCAGCGCGCCGTGGCCGTACGCGTCGGACTTGACGACGGCCATCACGGCGGCGCCCTCGGCCCGGGCGCGCAGGGCCCGCACGTTGGCGCGCAGGGCGCCCAGGTCGATCTCGGCGCGGGCGCGCAGGGCGGCGGTCGGCACAGCTGCTGTCTCACTCATGGCGCCCCCAGTGTCTCAGAGGCCGCCGACAGCCCCCGGGCACCGCCCCACCGAGCCCACGCACGGCGGCCCCGCGGGCCGACGCACCGGAGCCGAACGCCCGGGCCGGGACCGTACGTCGGCCCATGACCGAACGCCCGGGCCAGAGCCGAACGCCCCGGCCAGGACCGAACGCCGAACGCCCGGGTCAGGGTGGTACGTCGGGTCACGGCCGTACGTCCAGGCCAGGGCCGAACGCCGAACGCCGAACGCTGGGGCGAGGGCCGTACGTCGGGTCACGGCCGAAGGTCCGGGCCAGGGCCGAACGTCGGGTCGCGGCCACACACCCGGGGCCGGGACCGAACGTCCAGACCAGGGGCCGTACGCCCGGGTCAGAAGCTCACGTTGCGCCACGCGTCCGGGATGTGTGACGCGACGTCATGGGCGCCGGCGGGGGCGCCGGCCGCGGCGAGGCGGCCCGCGAGGCCGTGCAGGTACGCGCCGACGCTCCCGGCGTCCAGCGCGCCCAGCCCCGCCGCCAGCAGGGACCCGGCGAGCCCGGACAGCACGTCCCCGCTCCCGGCGGTGGCCAGCCACGGCGTCCCCGTGGCGTTGACCCGCACCGCCCCGCCGTCCGGCCCGGCGACCAGCGTGGTCGACCCCTTCAGCAGCACGGTCGCCCGGTACGCCGCCGCCAGTTCCCGCACCGCCGCCAGCCGGGCCCCCTCGACCTCCTCGCGCCGCACCCCGAGCAGCGCGGCGGCCTCCCCGGCGTGCGGGGTCATCAGCGTGGGCGCCGTACGCCGCCGCACCGCGTCCCGCTCGGCCAGCCGCAGCCCGTCCGCGTCCAGCAGCACCGGCACGTCCGCCGCCAGCACCTCGGCCACGCTGCCGGCGTCGTCCCCGGCGCCGGGCCCGGCCACCCAGGCCTGCACCCGGCCGGCCTTGGCGGGCCCGGCGTCGGAGACGAGGATCTCCGGGAAGCGCGCGAGGACGGCGTCCCCGGCCGGACCGACGTACCGTACGGCCCCGGCGCCGCCCCGCAGCGCCCCCGACACCGCCAGCACGGCCGCCCCCGGATACCGGGCCGACCCCGCGGCGATCCCGACGACCCCCCGCCGGTACTTGTCGCTCTCGGCCGCCGGTGCCGGCAACAGCCGTGCCACGTCGGCGTGTTGCAGTGCCTGAAGCGCGGCGTCGGCGGCCGCCGGCGCCAGCCCGATGTCCACGAGCCGCACCACCCCGGCGTACTCGCGCGCGGGATCCACCAGCAGTCCGGGCTTGTACGCGCCGAAGGTGACGGTCAGGTCGGCCCGGAGCGCGGCCCCCCGCACCCGCCCGGTGTCCGCGTCGACGCCGCTGGGCAGGTCCACGGCCACCACCGCGGCCCCGGAGCGCGCCACCAGCCCGGCGAGCCGCTCGGCGTCCGGCCGCAGCCCGCCCGTGCCGCCGATCCCGACGATGCCGTCCACGACCAGGTCGGCCCGCGTGATCAGGTCCTCCGCCGAGTCGGCGGCGGCGACCGTGCCGCCCGCCCGGCGCAGGGCCGCGAGCCCCCCGCCATGGGCCCGTCCGGGTGTCAGCAGGACGGCCGTCACGCCGGCGCCGCGCCGGGCCAGCCGGGCCCCGGCGTACAGGGCGTCCCCGCCGTTGTCCCCGCTGCCGACGAGCAGCACCACCCGGCTGCCGTACACCCGCCCGAGCAGTTCGGCGCAGGCGGCGGCCAGCCCGGCGGCGGCCCGCTGCATCAGCGCGCCCTCCGGCAGCCGTGCCATCAGCGCCCGCTCGGCCGCCCTTACCGTCTCCACGCTGTACGCAGTACGCATGGCACCGAGTGTGCCCCGCGACCCCCACCGCCCACACCCGGGTCCGGCCCGGTCAGCCCTCGGCGATCACCACGGCCGAGGCGACGCCCGCGTCATGACTGAGCGACACGTGCCAGGCCCGTACGCCCAGCTGCGCCGCCCGCGCGGCCACCGTGCCCTGCACCCTCAGCCGCGGCTGCCCGCTGTCCTCCACGTACACCTCGGCGTCGGTCCACTGCAGCCCGGGCGGCGCGCCCAGCGCCTTCGCCAGCGCCTCCTTGGCCGCGAACCGGGCCGCGAGCGAGGCGATCCCGCGCCGGTCCCCGCTGGGCAGCAGCAGTTCGCGCCGCACGAACAACCGGTCGGCCAGCCCCGGCGTGCGCTCCAGGGACGCCCGGAACCGGTCGATCTCGGCGACGTCGATGCCCACCCCGATGATGCTCATGGCGAGCACCCTACGACCCCGGCGGAACGGGATCCGGCGACACCACGTCGGCGGACCGGGTTCTAGGCTTCCGGCATGATCTCCTCGCAGGCCTATCTGGCAGACCTCTTCTCCCTGGACGGCCGCACCGCCGTGGTGACCGGCGGGAGTTCCGGCATCGGGCGGGCCATCGCGGGGGCGCTGGCGCGGGCCGGGGCGAGCGTGGTGGTCGTGGCCCGCGGGCGGGAGCAACTGGTCGAGACGGTGGACGAGTTGACGGCCGACGGCTGCCGCGCGGGCTGGGTCGCCGGGGACCTGGGGTCGCGGGACGGCGTGCGCGCGGCGGCCGAGGAGGCCGCGGCCGTCTTCGGCGAGCCCGACATCCTCGTCAACTCGGCCGGGATCAACCTGCGTCCGCCGCTGGGCGAGTTGGGCGAGGACGTGTGGGACCGCACGATGGCGGTGAACCTGGAGGCGCCCTTCCTGCTGGGGCAGCGGTTCGGGCCGGGCATGGCCGAGCGGGGCTTCGGGCGGATCGTCCACATCTCCTCCCAGCAGGCCCACCGCGCCTTCGTGGACAGCGGCGCCTACGGCGTCTCCAAGGGCGCGCTGGAGTCCCTGGCCCGATCCCAGGCCGAGGCCTGGTCACCGTACGGGGTCACCTGCAACACCCTGGTGCCGGGCTTCGTGACGACCGCGCTGAACCGGCGGCTGTCGTCCGATCCGGAGCGGGTGGCGGCGCTGGCCGCGCGCACACTGACCGGCCGCAACGGGCTCGCCGAGGACTTCGCGGGCGCGGCGGTCTTCCTGGCGAGCCGCGCCTCCGCCTACGTCACGGGCCAGTCGCTCCACGTGGACGGCGGCTTCTCCGTGCACTGAGCCCCACCCCGAGACCACCCGCGTGCCGGCCAAGGGGCGGACGGCACGCGGCCGTTCACCCTCCCGCACGGTCCCCCGCCCGCGCCCCCGCTCATGGAGCCGCTCACTCCGCTCACCCGGCTCACTCCACCGTGACCGACTTCGCCAGGTTCCTCGGCTGGTCCACCTCGTTGCCACGGGCCGTCGCCAGCTCGCAGGCGAAGACCTGGAGCGGGACCGTGGCCACCAGGGGCTGGAGCAGCGTCGGGGTGGCCGGGATCCGGATCAGGTGGTCGGCGTACGGGACCACCGTCTCGTCGCCCTCCTCCGCGATCACGATGGTGCGCGCGCCGCGCGCCCGGATCTCCTGGATGTTGGAGACGATCTTGTCGTGGATGACCGACCGGCCACGCGGGGACGGTACGACGACCACCACCGGCACGTCCTCCTCGATCAGCGCGATCGGACCGTGCTTCAGCTCGCCCGCGGCGAAGCCCTCGGCGTGCATGTACGCCAGCTCCTTCAGCTTCAGCGCCCCCTCCAGGGCCACCGGATAGCCCACGTGCCGGCCGAGGAACAGCACGGTGTCCTTCGCGGCCAGGGTCCGCGCCAGCGCCCGTACCGGCTCCATGGTCTCCAGGACCCGCTCGACCTCCTCCGAGATCCGGGACAGGTCCCTGATCACGGCCTGGATCTCGTCGCCCCACTTCGTGCCGCGCACCTGGCCCAGGTACAGGGCGACCAGGTAGCAGGCGACCAGCTGGGTGAGGAACGCCTTGGTCGAGGCGACCGCGACCTCCGGGCCGGCGTGCGTGTACAGCACCGCGTCGGACTCGCGGGGGATCGTCGAGCCGTTGGTGTTGCAGATCGCCAGCACCTTGGAGCCCTGCTCGCGGGCGTGCCTGAGCGCCATCAGGGTGTCCATGGTCTCGCCGGACTGGGAGATGGCGATCACCAGCGACCGCCCGTCCAGGATCGGGTCCCGGTAGCGGAACTCGCTGGCCAGCTCCACCTCGCAGGGGATCCGCGTCCAGTGCTCGATGGCGTACTTGGCGATCAGGCCGGCATGGAAGGCCGTACCGCAGGCGACGATGACGACCTTGTCGACCTCGCGCAGCTCGGAGGGGCTGATCCGCACCTCGTCCAGGGTGAGCGAGCCGGACGGGTCGATGCGGCCGAGCAGGGTGTCGGCGACCGCCTTGGGCTGCTCGGCGATCTCCTTGAGCATGAAGTAGTCGTAGCCGCCCTTCTCGGCGGCGGAGGCGTCCCAGTCCACGTGGTAGGAGCGGACCTCGGCCGGGCGGCCGTCGAAGCCCGTCACGGTGACCCCGTCCCGGCGCAGCTCCACCACCTGGTCCTGGCCCAGCTCGACCGCGGAACGCGTGTGCTCGATGAACGCGGCGACGTCGGAGGCCAGGAACGCCTCGCCCTCCCCGACGCCCACCACCAGCGGCGAGTTGCGGCGGGCGCCGACCACCACGTCCGGCTCGTCGGCGTGCACCGCGACCAGCGTGAACGCGCCCTCCAGCCGCCGGCACACCAGCCGCATCGCCTCGGCGAGGTCCGCGCAGGAGGAGAACTCCTCGGCGAGCAGGTGGGCGACGACCTCGGTGTCCGTCTCGGAGGTCAGCTCGTGGCCGCGCTCGGCCAGTTCCGCGCGCAGGAGCGCGAAGTTCTCGATGATGCCGTTGTGGACCACCGCGACCCGGCCCGCGTTGTCCAGGTGCGGGTGCGCGTTGCCGTCCGTGGGACCGCCGTGGGTGGCCCAGCGGGTGTGGCCGATGCCGGTCGTGCCGGTCGGCAGCGGCCGGTCGACCAGCTCCTTCTCCAGGTTGACCAGCTTCCCGGCCTTCTTGGCGGCGGCCAGCCCGCCGTCCGCGAGCACGGCGACACCCGCCGAGTCGTACCCCCGGTACTCCAGCCGCTTCAGCCCGGCCGTCACGACGTCGAGCGCCGACTGTGACCCTACGTAACCCACGATTCCGCACATGAGCGGCAGCCTACGGTCCCGCGACGGCCGGAAAAGGCCTCCGGCTGCCCGGATTCGGAAATTCCCACCACCGTACGAAGGCCCCGGCGGAGCCGGTCCGCGCGCGTGACGGACCCCACCCACCGTCCCGTTCAAACTCCGTTAACAATGGACTGTGATCTCACCGGTCTCCTCGATGCCCCGGAGCGCCCACCGGCACAGGCCGGAGGCGACTCCCTACGTCGACCTCACCCGCGCCGAGTGGAGCGCGCTGCGCGACAAGACGCCGCTGCCGCTCACCGCCGAGGAGGTGGAGAAGCTCCGCGGTCTCGGCGACGTCATCGACCTCGACGAGGTGCGGGACATCTACCTCCCGCTCTCCCGGCTCCTCAACCTCTACGTCGGCGCCACGGACGGCCTCAGGGGCGCGCTCAACACCTTCCTGGGCGAACAGGGCTCCCAGTCGGGCACCCCGTTCGTCATAGGGGTCGCCGGCTCCGTGGCCGTGGGCAAGTCCACGGTGGCCCGGCTGCTCCAGGCCCTGCTCTCCCGCTGGCCCGAGCACCCGCGCGTGGAACTGGTCACGACCGACGGCTTCCTGCTGCCCACCCGGGAGCTGGAGGCCCGCGGCCTGATGTCGCGCAAGGGGTTCCCCGAGTCCTACGACCGCCGGGCCCTCACCCGGTTCGTCGCCGACATCAAGGCCGGCAAGGGCGAGGTGTCCGCGCCGGTCTACTCCCACCTCATCTACGACATCGTGCCGGACGAGAAGCTCACCGTCCGCCGCCCGGACATCCTGATCGTGGAGGGCCTGAACGTCCTCCAGCCCGCCCTGCCCGGCAAGGACGGCCGCACCCGGGTCGGTCTCGCCGACTACTTCGACTTCAGCGTGTACGTCGACGCGAGCGCCGAGGACATCGAGCGCTGGTACCTCAACCGCTTCGGCAAGCTGCGCCGGACCGCGTTCCAGAACCCGAACTCGTACTTCCGCAAGTACACCCAGGTCTCCGAGGAGGAGGCCCTCGACTACGCCCGGACGCTGTGGCGGACCATCAACAAGCCCAACCTGGTCGAGAACATCGCCCCGACCCGCGGCCGGGCCACCCTCATCGTGCGCAAGGGCCCGGACCACAAGGTGCAGCGCCTGCGGCTGCGCAAGCTGTAGCCGACCCTGTTGGATGGGCGCATGCTGCATCTGCGCCTGATCACCCCGGCGGAGCGGACCGACGAGGTGGTCCGGCTGATCGAGCGGACGGTCGGTACCACCCACCTCGTCGTCCTGCCGGGCGCCGCCCGCGACCCGGCCGGCGACCTCGTCCTGTGCGACGTGGCCCGCGAGGCGGCCGACGGACTCATCGCCGGGCTGCGGCGGCTCGGGCTGGACGACACCGGTTCGATCGCCGTCGAGACCGTCGACCTGTCGCTGTCCCGGCGCGCCGACCGGGCCGAGGCCCAGGCGCCGGGCGAGGGCGCGGACGCGGTGCTGTGGGAGGGGCTGACCGAGGCGACCCACGAGGAGTCGACGCTGTCGTTCACCTACGTGGCCTTCATCACCCTGGCCACCATGATCGCGGCCTGTGGTGTGGTGCTGGACAACGCGATCCTGATCGTGGGCGCGATGGCGGTGGGTCCGGAGTTCGGGCCGCTCGCCGGCATCTGCACGGCCGTGGTCCGGCGCCATCCGCGCCTGGCGTGGCGCTCCCTGATCGCGCTGCTGGTGGGCTTCGCGGTGGCCATGGCCCTGACCTCCGCGTTCAGCCTGCTGATGGACGCGGTGGGCCTGTTCAGCGAAGCCCGGTTGAGGGCGGACAGGCCGAACACCGGGTTCATCTACGCCCCGGACTGGTTCTCGTTCGTCGTCGCCGTGCTCGCCGGGATCGCCGGCACGCTGTCCCTGACCTCGTCCAAGTCGGGTGCGCTGGTGGGCGTGGCCATCTCGGTGACGACGGTGCCGGCCGCGGCCAACGCGGCGGTGGCGCTGGCCTACGGCGACACGTCCCAGACGAGCGGCTCGACGGTCCAGCTGCTGCTGAACCTGCTGGGCATCGTCCTGGCCGGGACGCTCACCCTGCTGACCCAGAAGTACTTCTGGTCCAGGCAGGGGAAACGTCTCGGCTGAGGCGCCGGGGCACTACCCCAGTGCGGACTTGACCGCGTCGGCCAGCCGCCCGGCGACCGCGCGGGCCTGCTCGATGTCGGCGGCCTCGACCATGACCCGTACCAGCGGCTCCGTACCGGAGGGCCGCAGCAGCACCCGGCCGGTGGCCCCCAGCTCCTTCTCGGCCTCGGCCACGGCGGCGGCGAGGTCCGCGGACGTTCCCACCCGCGACCTGTCCACGTCGGGCACGTTGACGAGGACCTGCGGCAGCCGCTCCATGACGGAGGCCAGCTCCCGCAGCGTACGGCCGCTCTCGGCGACCCGCGCCGCCAGCAGCAGCCCGGTCAGCGTGCCGTCCCCGGTGGTCGCGTGGTCGAGGATGATGACGTGCCCGGACTGCTCGCCGCCGAGGGCGTAGCCGTGCTCCTTCATCTCCTCCAGGACGTACCGGTCGCCGACGGCGGTCTGCACGAGCCGGATGCCCTCGCGCTCCATGGCCAGCTTGAAGCCCAGATTGGACATCACGGTCGCGACGACGGTGTCGGAGCGCAGTGCGGAACGCTCCCGCATCGCCAGCGCGAGCACGGAGAGGATCTGGTCGCCGTCGACCTCCTCGCCGGTGTGGTCCACGGCCAGGCAGCGGTCGGCGTCGCCGTCGTGCGCGATGCCGAGGTGCGCGCCGTGCTCCAGGACCGCCGCCTTGAGCTGGTCCAGGTGGGTCGAGCCGCAGCCGTCGTTGATGTTGAGGCCGTCCGGCTCGGCGCCGATCGTGACGACCTGGGCGCCGGCCCGGGCGAACACCTCCGGCGAGACCCCCGAGGCCGCGCCGTGCGCTTCGTCCAGGACGACCTTCAGCCCGTCGAGCCGGTTGGGCAGGACCGACAGCAGGTGGGCGACGTACTGCTCGAAGCCCTCGCCGTACGACCGTACGCGGCCGACCCCGGCGCCCGTCGGCCGCTCCCAGGGCTCGCCGTGCCGGTGCGCCTCGTACACCGCCTCGATCCGGTCCTCCAGCTCGTCGGCGAGCTTGTGGCCGCCGCGGGCGAAGAACTTGACGCCGTTGTCCGGCATGGCGTTGTGGCTGGCGGAGAGCATCACGCCGAGGTCGGCGCCGAGCGCGCCGGTCAGGTGGGCCACCGCGGGCGTCGGCAGCACGCCGACCCGCAGCACGTCCACGCCCGCGCTCGCCAGCCCGGCGACCACGGCCGCCTCCAGGAACTCCCCGGACGCGCGCGGGTCCCGTCCGACCACCGCCGTCGGCTTGTGGCCCTCGAAGGTGCCCGCCTCGGCCAGCACGTGCGCCGCGGCGACGGAGAGGCCGAGCGCCATCTCGGCCGTCAGATCCGCGTTGGCGACACCGCGCACGCCGTCCGTGCCGAAGAGTCGTCCCACTTGTCCTCCCGGGGAAACAGGTCGAGGAAGCATGCGATCACACAAGCCGTAGAGCGTCTTGTGTCGTTATACGCCCTTGGCTCGGATAAGCGAACGCCCCGGGGGCACACATGGCGTGCCGCCGGGGCGTTCGGAGTACGAGCAGGCAGCTCTTGCTTAGCGCTTGCTGTACTGCGGAGCCTTGCGGGCCTTCTTGAGACCGGCCTTCTTGCGCTCGACCGCACGGTCGTCGCGCTTGAGGAAGCCGGCCTTCTTCAGCGGGCCGCGGTTGTTGTCGACGTCGGCCTCGTTCAGCGCACGGGCGACACCGAGACGGAGCGCACCGGCCTGACCGGAGACACCGCCACCGGCGATGCGGGCGACGACGTCGTAACGGCCCTCGAGCTCGAGCACCTTGAAGGGCTCGTTCACTTCCTGCTGGTGCACCTTGTTCGGGAAGTAGTCCTCGAGGGTGCGGCCGTTGATCTTCCACTTGCCGGTGCCCGGGACGATCCGGACGCGGGCGATGGCGTTCTTGCGGCGACCCAGGCCGGCGGCCGGCTGGGGCTCGCCGAAGCGGGAGGCCAGGGACTCCGAGGTGTACTCACCCTCGACGGGGACCTCGGACTCGGTGGTGTAGCTGTCGATGTCAAGCTCTTCGAGCGGCTGCTCGGCAGTGGTCTCGGCCACGATTCTCCTCAGATTCTCTTCGGTCTTAGGGGGTGGCCGGACTTACTGCGCGACCTGGGTGATCTCGAACGGCACCGGCTGCTGGGCAGCGTGCGGGTGCTGGTCACCCTTGTAGACCTTCAGCTTCGAGAGCATCTGACGGCCCAGGGAGTTCTTGGGGAGCATGCCCTTGACGGCCTTCTCGATGGCCTTCTCGGGGTTCTTGTCGAGCAGCTCGTCGTAGCGGACGGAGCGCAGACCACCCGGGTAGCCGGAGTGGCGGTACGCCATCTTCTGGGTCCGCTTGTTGCCGGACAGGTGCACCTTGTCGGCGTTGATGATGATGACGAAGTCACCAGCGTCGACGTGCGGCGCGTAGATCGGCTTGTGCTTGCCCCGCAGGAGGGTCGCAGCAGTGGTGGCGAGACGGCCCAGGACAACGTCCTGAGCGTCGATGACGTGCCACTGGCGCGTCACATCGCCGGGCTTGGGGCTGTACGTACGCACGGTTCGTAGCCTTCGCTTCGAGTGAATGGTCCTAAACAAGGTCACCGAAACGATCACGACAGCCCTGACCCACTGCGGCGACGCAAACCGCGTGCGTGGGGTCGCTGGTCATCGGCCCGGTGGACCGGTGTAAGGGCCCGTCCCGTGAGAATGAGCAAGCCAATACACAACGAAGAAGTAGGTTACCGGTCGGCCCCCGGACGGGTCAAAACGAGGCAGGCCGGTCGACGGACCCCGCACCCCCGGCCCCCCGTCTAAGATGCGCCCCATGAACTACGGGCAGGGGGGACCCCAGTCTCAGTGGGATCCCTGGAAACCGCAATCCCAGCAGCCGTGGACCAGCTCGGCCGACGACGGGACACCGGACTGGGCCGCGCTCGCCGAGGCCTCGGAGACGCGGAACAAGCGCCGCAGGCTGCTGTTCATAGCCGGCGGCGGGCTCGCCACGGTCGCGATAGGCACCGCGGTCGCCATGGCCGTGGTCAACGCGAACGGCGGTGATCCGCAGGCCGGCCCCTCCAACCTGCCCGCCAGCGCCTCCATACCGGGCTCCGCCGGCGCGACGCCGTCCTTCGCGCCCACCAGCGCCCCGCCACCGCTGGACCCGGGCGAATTCATATCCAGCGCCGCCAAGGACACCGCCCCGCTCGGCCCGGACACCCTGTTCCCGGGCAAGCAGCTCACCATGAGCGGCACGGTGTACAAGAAGGGCCCGACGGCCGACACCACGAGCTGCGCCACCGCCGCCGGCGGCACCCTGCCCAAGATCCTCACCGCCAACCGCTGCACCCGCCTGATGCGCACCACCTACAGCAACGGCGGCATCGCGGTCACCGTCGGCGTCGCCGTGTTCGACACCGCCGCCCAGGCCGCGAAGGCCAAGGCGCAGACCGACGACCGGAGCCTCGTGCGCTCGCTGTTCGGCAAGGGCGTCAAGCCGTTCTGCGACGGCGCGTTCTGCCGCTCCACCCGCAACGCCTACGGCCGCTACGCCTACTTCACGATCTCCGGCTTCACCAGCGGCAAGAACGTCACCACCAAGGACACCAAGGTCTTCCGTACCGGCAACGACCTGGCCCAGTTCACCGCGAACCAGATCAACCGCCGCGGCCAGGCCCAGGCCTCGGCCGCCGCGAACCGGTGACCGGACCTAGCGCCGCTTCAGCCGCAGCCGCAGGGGGACCACGGCCGACTCCAGCTGGGTGCGCAGCGTCATCTTGGAGACACCCTCCGTGCGCTCGGTGAAGCGGATCGGGATCTCCACGGCCCGGTGCCCGGCCCGTACGGCCTTGTACTTCAGCTCCACCTGGAAGCTGTAGCCCGCGCTGTCCAGGGACGACAGGTCCACGTCCCGCAGGGTCGCCGCCGACCACAGGTTGAAGCCGGCGGTGATGTCCCGGATCTCGGTGCCGAGGACGGCGCGCGCGTACCGGTTGGCGAAGCGGGACAGCAGCACCCGGTGCGCGCCCCACCGCTCGTCCAGCGAGCCGCCCTCGACGTACCGGCTGCCGACGACCAGCCCGGCGCCGGAGTCCAGGGCCGCCTCAAGCATCCGGGGCACGGCCTCCACCGGGTGGCTGCCGTCGGCGTCCATCTGGACGACGTAGCGGGCGCCCTCCTCCAGCGCGGCGGACATGCCGGCCGTGTACGCCCGCCCCAGCCCGTCCTTCTCGGTGCGGTGCAGCACGCTCATCCGGTGCCGGCCGGCCCGGTTGTGCCGCTCGGCCAGCTCCTCGGCGATCCGCCCGGTGCCGTCCGGGCTGGAGTCGTCCACGATCTTCAGATGGAGCCCGTCCAGGGGCAGGGCCAGCACCGCCTCGGCCATGCCGGGCAGGTTCGCCGCCTCGTTGTAGGTCGGCATCACCACGGTGACCTGTGTCACGTCGTTCACAGCTTTCCGCCTCGGGAGGTCCTGGTCAGGATGTCCTGATCCAGATGCGGTAGTGGCCGGTTCCGCTGGAGTTGCGGAACGGCAGGTCGGCGAGGAGCCGGTAGTGCGCGTTGCCCTTGAGGGCGTCCGCGACGACGGTGTCCACCCGGGGATTGGTGAGGCCGTCCAGGACGACCAGGTCGTACGCGCCGTCGCGCAGCGCCGCCCGGTAGCCGGCGTCGCCGGAGAAGTGCCGGCCCCTGCGGTCCGTGTACTCCATGGCGAAGACGCCCTGCCACTGCCGCTGGCTGGTCTTCTCCCGCAGGTAGTAGACGGGCACCTCGGGCGTCGCGGCCAGGTAGTGGCCCTCGCGGTCCACGTGGGAGTCGATGACCTGGATCATCTTCGCGGAGTCCGGCCAGACGCCGAACCGCCAGTCCGCCTGGGAGATGCCGAGGCAGAGCGTCACCGTCCAGAGCATGATGCCGAGCTGCGGGTAGCGGAAGTGGGCGCCGATCAGCCGGGTCACGCCCACGCCGGCCATCGGCGCGGCGAAGAGCAGTCCGAACCCGACGTGCTTGAACAGCGACACCACCGTGCCCAGGTGCACCTGGTACGCGGGCGCCAGCAGCGCGGTGCCGCACAGCACCAGCCCGAGCAGCGCCCGCCAGCGCCAGCCGGGGTTGCCGAGCCGGTGGGCGAGCGGCGACTCGTTCATCCTGCTGCGCCGCACATAGGACAGCGCGCCGCCGACGGCCGTGAGGAACATCAGCCCGCCCCACTCGGCCGACCGCTGGAGCAGGAAGGCGGCGCTGTCGGAGCCGTGGTCGCGGGCGGTGGTGGTCTGCCGCACACCGGCCAACAGGTCGGTGCTGTACATGCCGACCGCCAGCAGGGCGCCGATGCCGAGCGCGAGCAGCAGCATCCGCAGGAAGGCCCTGCCGCCCTTGTGCGGCCAGCCGGTGAGCAGCGCGAGCACGACGATGGTCGGCAGGTACAGCCCCGACGCGTACTTCACGCCGACGGCGAGCACGGCGACGGGTGCGGCGAGCAGCACGGCGGCCACCGGCGCCCGGTCGGTGCGGACGACGATCCAGGTGGTCAGGGCCAGCAGGAAGACGGCGGCGGCATCGTAGGTGGCGAAGTAGCCCATGACGACGGTCGACTGCACCACGGCGAAGAGCGCCGCGCCGGCCAGCGCGGCCCGCTCGTTGAACAGCCGTCGGGTGAAGGAGTACAGCAGCGCGGTGGTGCCGAGCATGAAGGCCAGGCTGAGGGTGCGCGCTCCGGCGAGCCCGAAGCGGCCGTCGACGGCGGCGGCGAGCACCGGGTACAGCTGCGGCGAGCCGGAGAAGTAGGCCGCGTAGTTCACCGGCAGCGGGGTGCCGTGCAGCAGGTGCTGCAGCTCGGCGTGGCCGGCCGACAGGTACAGGGCCTCGTCCTGGAACGCCGTGTTGGACAGGCGCAGCGAGAGCACCGCCTGCACGGCCAGCACGAACAGCAGCACGGCCCGGCTGACCCAGGCCCGTCGCCGGCTCGCGGCCATGTCCCAGCCGACCTCGGGGGTCTGCGGCACGTGGTACCCGGGTTCGGCCGGCTCGGCCGTCTCCGGCACGGTCCGCAGCGCGAACGTCTCCTGGTCGTCGACCCGCTGGTAGGGGAAGGTCCGGGGGTCGTAGTCGTACCCGTCGGGGACGGCGTGGTCCTGGGCGGCTTCGGGGCTGTCGTACGCCTGCGGGACGTCGTAGCCCCGCGGCTGGCTCGGGATGTAGCCGTCGGAGTTGAACCAGCCGCCCTGCGGCTCGTCGTCGGCGTACGGGTCGTACGGCTCGGGGATGTAGTGGCGTGAGGTCATGACGGCTTCCGTACGTCGAAGCCGAACCGGTCGTCGGCGGCCAGGCGCTTGAACTCGTTCAGCGCCAACGGGCTGGCCTCCAGCCGCCAGTCGGCGCGCTTCTTGTAGTCGAACCAGATGAAGCCGAGCATGTCGTCGTCGGCCGCGACGCCCGCGAACAGGTTCTTGACGTCGGCGCGGCGCCGCTCACCGGGCATGGCGGCGGTCTCCAGCAGCAGGAACGGCTTCTTGGTGAAGGTGCGGATCCGGTCCCGGGTGGTCCCGAAGACGCTGTCGAAGGAGTTGTCGGAGCCGAGGGTGAAGTAGCCGATCAGACCGACCCAGTCGACGTAGGCGTCGCCCGGGTAGTACGGCTTGAGCTTCACGTCGGGCACCGGGTTGACGATGTTGGGCGACCAGGCCCAGATGACGTTGGTGGCGCCGGTCTTCACGAAGGTCTGGTGGATGTGCCGCCAGGCGGCCACGTACTGGGCCGGGGTCACGTGCTTCGTGCCCCACTTCTCCCAGCCCCCGTTGAACTCGTCCGCGAAGTCGATCACCACGGGCAGGTTCAGCCGGCGGACGGCGGTCGCGTACTCCTTGAGGTACGTGTCGGACCTGCCCGCCGCGATGTCGGCGAGCGGGGTGTCGAAGGGCTCCCAGGACATCAGCGTCAGCGCGCCCCCGGCCCAGGCCCTGCGCACCCCGGAGGCGTCGAAGCCGTCGCCCCAGCCGGCGTAGTACTCCACGAGGTTGGGCCGCTTGCCGGTGGCCCTCGTGTACGCGTCGACGTTCTTCATGGAGGTCGGGGCGCCCGGCACGGCCACGCCGTAGTACTTCTTCGCGGGCTTGAGCAGGGGCGTGACGTCGTAGGGGATGTCCTGGGGGGCGCTCGCCGAGGAGTGCGGGGCCGCCTTGCCGGCGCCGGATCCGGGCGCGCCGCCGTCGTCGCCGAGGAGCGAGCAGCCGGTGAGCGCGAGGAGGCCGGCGAGCGTGCCGGCCAGGGTCGCACGAACCCTGAAGAAAGGTTTCGTCAGTCGCATCAGGCGGCTTCCGCCCCCGCGCGCGGCTGCACCAGCACGCGGCCGACGACCAGCGCGTAGAACAGTCCGGAGGACAGGACCAGGGCGAAGTCGGGGGCGTTCATGGTGAAGGTCCGGTACACCGCCGCGGTGACCCAGACCAGCGCCGTGCCGCCGCTCCACGCCCACATGCCGATCCAGAAGCGCCGCGTCTTGTTCTTCTTGGCGCCGGAGGAACCGGTCGGCTGCCAGCCCATGCGGTTCTTGCGCAGGATGTCCCAGATGGCGAAGACGTGCGCCCAGCCGTACATCATGCGGGCCGCCCAGGCCTCCAGGCGGTACGGCGCCCGGTGCCACATCGGAAAGACGATCGTGGTGTAGAGGATGCTGGGCAGCACCAGGAGCAGGTGCTCGACCTTGAGCTTCTCCGGCATCATCAGCAGCAGCACGATCGGGATGACCGGGGCCGCGAAGGTGAACAGCGCGGTGTGGATGTAGTAGAAGAACCCGGACATGTAGCACAGCCGGCTGGAGAGCCGGATCCTCGCCTGCCAGAACTTGCGGCTGCCCAGCAGACTCATCGAGCCCGAGCACCAGCGGTACTGCTGGTTGAAGAAAGCGCCGGCGGTGTCCGGGCACACGCCCGTGGACACGGCGACCGGCACATAGCGCAGGTCCCAGCCGAGTCCGCGCAGGTCGAAGCCGGTGTGCACGTCCTCGGAGTGCTCGATCAGGGTCGTACCGCCGTTGGTCTCCAGGGCCGCACGCCGGTAGATCGCGCAGGAGCCGACGCAGATGGCGCCGTCACTGCCCTGCCGGGACACCTGCACGGAGCGGTAGAACAGCTCCTGCACCGCGCCCGCACCGCGCTCGATCCAGTTCTGCGAGTCCAGCACCCGGAAGTACTGCGGGGACTGGACGATGCCGATCCGCGGATCGTCCGCCATGTACGGCAGCAGTTCCTCCAGCAGGTCGGCGCGCGGGGTGAAGTCGGCGTCGAGGATGAGGATGAACTCGCCGTCGGACCGGCCGAAACCGAAGTGCAGGTTGCCGGCCTTCTTGAACCAGCCCCGGTTGTCCCGGGTGCCGTAGCGGAAGCCGAAGTCCCGGGCCATCGCCGCCAGCTCCGGGCTCGCGCCGTCGTCCAGCACGAACGGCACGCAGCGGCCCGGGTACCGGTCGGCCATCGCCCGCACGTGCCGCCAGGTGTTGTGCAGCACCTCGATGGGCTCGCCGCACACCGGCAGGAACACGTCGACGGTCGGGTAGACCTCGGGCCGCCAGTTCTGCACCAGCCGCCGGTGGTGGGCGATGTCGAAGTCCCGGGTGAAGCCGTTCACCCGCAGCGAGATCAGGTAGTAGACGACCGTGAAGACCAGCAGCGGGGTGTAGATCCACAGCACCGGCGTGGACTGCGCCAGCTTGAACTGGCTCGTCACCAGGCAGCAGAAGCTGACCAGCGAGCTGATGGTCAGGATCCACAGGTTCCGGTGCGCGTAGGAGTACTTCTCCCGGTCCGTCGGCGGCAGCGGCAGCAGGCCCAGCGCGGGGTGCCCGCCGCGCCCCGTCCGGCGCCGCCCACCACTGCGGCGCGCCGCGCGACGCCCCCCGGTCCGCACGGGACCCACTGAAGTCATTCCGTTGTCCAACCCCGGGCCCGTGACGACCCGTCGACCCCCCAGCCAACCCGGCCACCCCTGTCGAACATGCGGCCGGAAGGCGTAACAGTAATCCAGGTATGTGAAAGGCGTAAGAGTTGGCCACGACCGTTACGTCAGGTAAGTCCAGACATGGGGCATAAGTGACACGAAATGCAACGTAACTAACAGGTTTCACAGCCGGACGCGCCGGGAAGCGTCCGCTTGTTCCGGGCCTCCCTGTTGCGCGCCGCCAGCAGCTCGTCGGCCGGGTAGCCGACCTCCTCCAGCGTCAGCCCGTGCGGCCGTACGACATGCACGGCGGAGTCCCGCACCCCCGCGGCCAGCACCTTCCCGGGCCACTCGGGACCCCGGTGCCCGTCCCCGACGAACAGCAGCGCCCCGATCAGCGAGCGCACCATGTTGTGGCAGAACGCGTCCGCCCGCACGGTCGCCGTGATGATCCCGTCGTCGCCCCGGACCAGGCTCAGCTCCTGGAGCGTGCGGATCGTGGTCGCGCCCTCGCGCCTCTTGCAGTAGGCGGCGAAGTCGTGCTCGCCGAGCAGCGCCCGGGCCGCCTCGTTCATGGCGTCCACGTCCAGCGGCCAGTCGTGCCAGAGGACGTGACCGCGCAGCAGGGGATCCACTCCCCCGGGGTTGTCGGTGACCCGGTAGGCGTACCGCCGCCACACCGCCGAGAACCGCGCGTCGAAACCGCTCGGCGCCTCGCGCAGCGCCCAGACCCGGACGTCCCTCGGCAGCCGGCCGGCGAGCCGCTTGAGGAGCTTCTCGTGATGCTCGCGCCACACGCCCTCGGGCAGATCGACATGGGCGACCTGTCCGCGCGCGTGCACGCCGGCGTCGGTCCGCCCGGCGACCGTCAGCTCGTAGGTCTCCCGGGACCGGGTCACCGTCCGCAGGGCGTCCTCGATCTCCCCCTGCACGGTCCGCCGTCCCCCGGCCTGCTTGGCCCACCCGGAGAAGTCGGTGCCGTCGTAGGAAAGGTCGAGGCGGAGGCGGACGTAACCGGGCGCTGCTTCATCACTCACGTACAGATCCTCTCAGGAACACGAAAGCGGGCCCGCTCCTCGAAAGGAGCGGGCCCGCGAACGCCCGTCAGGGGCGCGGGAGCCGCGCGGAACGCTTACGCGTCCTTGGACTCCTCGGCAGCGGCCTCCTCGGCCGGAGCCTCGGTCGTCTCGGAGGCCTTGGCCTCCTCGGACTCCTTGACCGCACGCTTGGTGGCGGCCTCGGCCTCGCCGGTCGCCTGCTGGGCGACCGTCAGCGCCTCGACCAGCTCGATGACGGCCATGGGCGCGTTGTCGCCACGGCGGTTACCGATCTTGGTGATGCGGGTGTAGCCACCGGGACGGTTCTCGTAGCGCGGGCCGATCTCGGTGAAGAGCGTGTGGACGACGCTCTTGTCCGTGATCACCTGGAGCACCTGACGGCGGTTGTGAAGGTCGCCCTTCTTCGCCTTGGTGACCAGACGCTCGGCGTACGGACGCAGCTTGCGCGCCTTCGCCTCGGTGGTGGTGATCCGGCCGTGCTCGAAGAGGCTCTTCGCGAGGTTCGCGAGGAGCAGCTTCTCGTGCGCGGCGCTGCCGCCCAGACGGGCACCCTTGGTGGGCTTCGGCATGGTTCTTCTCCTGTGTGTCTGCCCCGGCCGTATCAGGTACCGGGGTCAGGAACCCGATGAGCGGATGCTCACCGGCAACGACCGATCAGTACTGCTCGGTCTCCACGAAACCCGCGTCCGCGTCGTCGTCCGCACCGAAGGCGTCCGCGGCGGCCGTGGGGTCGAATCCGGGCGGGCTGTCCTTCAGGGCCAGGCCCATGCCGGCCAGCTTCGCCTTGACCTCGTCGATGGACTTCGCACCGAAGTTGCGAATGTCGAGGAGGTCGGCCTCGGAACGCGCGACCAGCTCACCCACGGAGTGGATGCCCTCGCGCTTGAGGCAGTTGTACGACCGAACGGTGAGCTCCAGCTCCTCGATCGGCAGCGCCAGGTCGGCGGCGAGGGCGGCGTCCGTCGGGGACGGGCCCATGTCGATGCCCTCGGCGTCGATGTTCAGCTCGCGGGCGAGACCGAACAGCTCGACCAGCGTCTTACCGGCGGAGGCCATGGCGTCACGCGGACGCATCGCCTGCTTGGTCTCGACGTCGACGATCAGCTTGTCGAAGTCGGTGCGCTGCTCGACACGCGTGGCCTCGACCTTGTAGGTGACCTTGAGAACCGGCGAGTAGATCGAGTCGACCGGGATACGGCCGATCTCCTGGCCCACCTGCTTGTTCTGCACGGCGGAGACGTAGCCGCGACCGCGCTCGACGGTCAGCTCCATCTCCAGCTTGCCCTTGCCGTTGAGCGTGGCGAGGACGAGGTCGGGGTTGTGCACCTCGACACCGGCCGGGGGCGCGATGTCGGCGGCGGTGACCAGACCCGGGCCCTGCTTGCGCAGGTACATCACGACCGGCTCGTCGTGCTCCGAGGAGACGACCAGCTGCTTGATGTTGAGGATCAGGTCGGTGACGTCCTCCTTGACGCCCGGCACGGTGGTGAACTCGTGCAGCACGCCGTCGATCCGGATGCTGGTGACAGCGGCACCGGGGATCGAGGACAGGAGGGTACGGCGGAGGGAGTTGCCGAGGGTGTAACCGAAGCCCGGCTCCAGCGGCTCGATCACGAACCGGGAGCGGAACTCGTCGACGACCTCTTCGGTCAACGAGGGACGCTGAGCGATCAGCATGTGTGGATCAGATCCTTCTTTCGTGGACGCCCGCTATTTGACGTCCGACGGAAACCGCACCTGTGAGAAGCGCGGGTACTGCAAGGGTACGGGCGATACGGCCCTTTGCAGGGGGCCGTACCGCCCGGAAGTCCCTGAAGCGGCCGGTGCGTCAGACGCGACGGCGCTTCGGCGGGCGGCAGCCGTTGTGCGGGGTCGGGGTGACGTCCTGGATGGAGCCGACCTCGAGGCCCGTGGCCTGCAGGGAACGGATCGCGGTCTCACGACCGGAACCCGGGCCCTTCACGAACACGTCGACCTTGCGCATGCCGTGCTCCTGGGCGCGGCGGGCAGCCGACTCGGCGGCCATCTGCGCGGCGAACGGCGTGGACTTCCGGGAGCCCTTGAAGCCGACGTGGCCGGCGGAGGCCCAGGAGATCACGTTGCCGGACGGGTCCGTGATGGAGACGATCGTGTTGTTGAACGTGCTCTTGATGTGCGCGTGGCCGTGAGCGACGTTCTTCTTTTCCTTGCGGCGCACCTTCTTGGCAGCGCCCTGACGTCCCTTGGGGGGCATCTACTAACTCCTACGGGAGGTGGTCGGTCCTACAGCGAAGACCGTGGACAGGTGTCCGCTGCGGACTACTTCTTGCCCGGCTTCTTCTTGCCGGCGATGGCGCGACGCGGCCCCTTGCGGGTGCGAGCGTTGGTGCTGGTGCGCTGACCGCGGACGGGCAGACCGCGACGGTGACGGAGACCCTGGTAGGTACCGATCTCGACCTTGCGGCGGATGTCGGCCTGGATCTCGCGACGGAGGTCACCCTCGGTCTTGATGTTGTTGTCGACGTACTCGCGGATCGCGACCAGCTGCTCTTCGGAGAGGTCACGAACGCGGGTGTTCGGGTCGACGCCGGTCGCAGCCAGCGTCTCCTTCGAGAGGGTCCGGCCGATGCCGAACACGTAGGTGAGGGCGATCTCCACGCGCTTGTCGCGCGGGATGTCGACACCGGAAACGCGTGCCATTCAATGGCTCCTGGTGAATCTTCGGAGGTCTTCCACAGAACCGGCTCCCGGCCGCCGTACCAGGTACGAACCGGGTCCCCGGCCTCCGACCGGGGGTGTCGAGCCGTATCGGGCGGCTCGGGTCCTGCGTATGAACATTTCAGCTCGCGTCGCGCGAATCTCTGCGATAGAGGTGCAGAGGGTGATGGTCGTGCGTCAGCCCTGGCGCTGCTTGTGGCGCGGGTTCTCGCAGATGACCATGACCCGGCCGTGACGGCGGATCACCCTGCACTTGTCGCAGATCTTCTTGACGCTCGGCTTGACCTTCATGGGGTGAGGTTCTCCGGGTCAGTGCCATCGCACCGGGCGGGCCCGGGGCGCGGGCAAGATCTACTTGTACCGGTAGACGATCCGGCCACGCGTCAGGTCGTACGGAGACAACTCCACCACGACCCGGTCGTCAGGGAGGATGCGGATGTAGTGCATACGCATCTTGCCGCTGATGTGTGCCAGGACCTGGTGGCCGTTCTGGAGCTCGACCTTGAACATGGCGTTCGGCAGAGACTCGACGACAGTGCCCTCGATCTCGATGGCACCTTGCTTCTTGGCCACGCTTCGCCCTTCGAATCGACTACCTTGATCGACTCCGCACGAGCGCATGCAGGCATGCGGGTGCACGAGAGCCGACGAGTCAGTCTACGTCGGAGCACCCTGAAACGCGAATCGAGGAAGTCTGCCCCATACCGGTGATCCCTAAGCGAGAGGGTCGGGGGCGGCCGTGACGCCGTACTCGGCGAGCTTGGCCCGGCCGCCGTCGGGGGCGGTCAGGACCAGCGGGCCCTGCTCGGTCAGGGCGACCGAGTGCTCCCAGTGCGAGGACCAGGTGCCGTCCGTCGTGATGACCGTCCAGTCGTCGGAGAGGACCTCCGTGCGCGGGGTCCCGAGCGAGACCATCGGCTCGATCGCCAGGCAGAAGCCGGGCACCAGCTTGGGGCCCTTGCCGCGGCGGCGGTCGACGTAGTTCAGCAGGTGCGGGTCCATGTGCATCTCGGTGCCGATGCCGTGGCCGCCGTAGTCCTCGATGATCCCGTACTTGCCGCCGCCCGGCTTGGGCTGGCGGCGGATGTAGGTCTCGATCGCCCGGCTCACGTCGACCAGGCGGTTGCCCTGCTTCATGGCCGCGATGCCGGCCCACATCGACTCCTCCGTCACCCGGGACAGCTCGACCAGCTCCGGGGAGTGGCCGGAGCCCACGAACGCGGTGTAGGCGGCGTCGCCGTGCCAGCCGTCGACGATCGCGCCGCAGTCGATGGAGATGATGTCGCCGTCCTTCAGGACGACGTCGTCGGAGGGGATGCCGTGCACGACCACGTCGTTCACGGAGGTGCAGATGGTCGCGGGGAAGCCGCCGTAGCCCAGGAAGTTCGACTTCGCGCCGTGCTCGGCGAGGACCTTGCGGGCCACCTCGTCCAGGTCCCTGGTGGTGGCACCCGGCACCGCCGCCTCCCGGGTGGCGGCGTGGATGGCGGCTACGACAAGGCCCGCCGCCCGCATCTTCGCGATCTGCTCGGGGGTCTTGATCTGCACCATGGGTGGCCTGCGCTCTCCGTCACTCACGTCGACTGGGTACCTGTACAACAGTACGGCCGCGGCGCCCGGGCAGGCACCGCGGCCGGAAGGACCGCGAACTACTTGTTCTCGGCCTTCTCGCGCTTGAGGGCCTCCAGCGCCCGCTGCGTGATCTCGTCCACCGGACCCAGGGCGGAGATCGTCACGACCAGCCCCTGCGCCTTGTAGTAGTCGATGATCGGCTCGGTCTGCGAGTGGTAGACCTCCAGCCGCTTGCGCACGGTGTCCTCGGAGTCGTCGTCGCGCTGGTACAGCTCGCCGCCGCAGACGTCGCAGACGCCCTCCTGCTTCGGCTTGCTGTACGTCACGTGGAAGACGTGGGAGGAGTCGTTCCGGCAGATGCGCCGGCCCGCGATGCGTTTGACGACCTCGTCCTCGGGGACTTCCAGGTCGAGGACCGCGTCCAGGGTGATGTCCTCGCTGCGCAGCAGCTCGTCCAGCGCCTCCGCCTGCGAGACGTTGCGCGGGAAGCCGTCGAGCAGGAAGCCGTTCACCGCGTCCGGCTGCTCCATCCGGTCCCTGGCCATCGCGATGGTCACCTCGTCGGGGACGAGGTTGCCGGCGTCCATGTAGGACTTCGCGAGCCTGCCCAGCTCGGTCTGCCGGCTGATGTTGGCCCGGAACAGGTCGCCCGTGGAGATGTGCGGGATGGCCAGCTTCTCTGCGAGCCGGACGGCTTGCGTTCCCTTACCGGCACCCGGCGGCCCGACGAGGACGATACGCATCAGCGGAGGAACCCTTCGTAATTGCGCTGCTGGAGCTGGCTCTCGATCTGCTTCACCGTCTCGAGACCGACACCCACGATGATCAGGATGCTGGTCCCGCCGAACGGGAAGTTCTGGCTTGCCCCAAAGCCCACCAACGCCATTGTCGGTACGAGAGCGATCAGACCCAGATACAGCGAACCCGGCCAGGTGATCCGGTTGAGCACGTAGCTCAGGTACTCAGCGGTCGGTCGGCCAGCCCGGATGCCCGGGATGAAGCCACCATACTTCTTCATGTTGTCGGCGACTTCCTCGGGGTTGAAGGAGATCGCCACGTAGAAGAACGCGAAGAACACGATGAGCAGGAAGTACGAAACGATGTAGATCGGGTGGTCGCCCTTGGTGAGGTTCTGCTCGATCCAGGTCTTCCAGTTCGACTTGCCCCCCGCGAACTGCGCCACCAGCGCCGGAATGTAGAGCAGCGAGGAGGCGAAGATCACCGGGATCACACCGGCCTGGTTCACCTTGAGCGGGATGTACGTGGACGTACCGCCGTAGGACCGGCGCCCGATCATGCGCTTCGCGTACTGCACCGGGATGCGGCGCTGGGCCTGCTCCACGAAGACGACGAGCGCGACCATGACCAGGCCCACCGCGATGACCGTGCCGAACTCGATCCAGCCGCCGGCCAGCGTGCCCTGCTTCTTGATGGCCCACAGCGCGGACGGGAAGGTCGCGGCGATCGAGATGAACATCAGGATCGACATGCCGTTGCCGATGCCGCGGTCGGTGATCAGCTCACCGAGCCACATCACCACGGCCGTACCCGCGGTCATGCAGATGACCATCGTGATCGTGGTGAAGATCGCCTGGTCGGGGACGATGCTCGTGGCGACCGAGCAGCCGTTGAAGAGCGCGCCGCTGCGGGCGGTGGCCACCAGACCGGTGCCCTGCAGGATGGCGAGCGCGACGGTGAGGTAGCGGGTGTACTGCGTGATCTTCGCCGTGCCGGCCTGGCCCTCCTTCTTCAGGGCCTCCAGGCGCGGGATCACCACGGTCAGCAGCTGCAGGATGATGCTCGCCGTGATGTACGGCATGATGCCGAGCGCGAAGATCGTGATCTGCAGCAGCGCGCCACCGCTGAACATGTTCACGAGGCCGAACAGGCCCTGGTTGCCCTGCGCCTCGTTCACACAGGTCTGGACTGCCTTGTAGTTCACGCCGGGGATCGGGATGTGGGTACCGACCCGGTAGACCACGATGATGCCCAGTGTGAAGAGCAGCTTCTTGCGCAGGTCGGGCGTCCTGAACGCCCGGGCGAACGCGGTGAGCACGGTGCCTCCTGCGACCCCCGCGCGACTGCGTCAAGGGTGACGGTGTGAGGTTCGACGAATACGAAAAAGAACAGTGCAGGCCACCTTACCGGCGACACTGCCCCCCTAGGAACGACCAACCGGGGATACCTCATTGTGAGGTATCCCCGGTCGGGATCGTCTACGTCATCGAGGCGTCGTCCGAAGGACTCAGACGAGCTCGGTGACCGTGCCGCCGGCGGCGGTGATCTTCTCCTTGGCGGAGCCGGAGACGGCGTCGACCGTCACCTGCAGCGCCACGGAGATCTCGCCCTGGCCGAGGACCTTGACGAGGCTGTTCTTGCGAACGGCACCCTTGGCCACCAGACCCTCGACGGTGACCTCGCCACCCTCGGGGTAGAGCGCGGCCAGCTTGTCGAGGTTCACGACCTGGAACTCGGTCTTGAACGGGTTCTTGAAGCCCTTCAGCTTCGGGAGGCGCATGTGCAGCGGCATCTGGCCACCCTCGAAGCGCTCCGGAACCTGGTAGCGGGCCTTGGTGCCCTTGGTACCACGACCGGCCGTCTTACCCTTCGACGCCTCACCACGACCCACACGGGTCTTGGCGGTCTTGGCGCCCGGGGCGGGACGGAGGTTGTGGATCTTGAGCGGGTTCTGCTCCGCCATGATCAGTCGACCTCCTCGACCGTCACGAGGTGGCGGACGGTGTGCACCATGCCGCGGAACTCGGGGCGGTCCTCCTTGACGACCTGCGTGTTGATGCCCTTGAGACCAAGGGAGCGCAGGGTGTCACGGTGGTTCTGCTTGCTGCCGATGTAGGACTTGACCTGCGTGATCTTGAGCTGCGCCATGATTACGCACCCACCCCGGCACGCGCACGCAGCAGGGCCGCGGGAGCGACGTCCTCGAGCGGCAGACCACGGCGGGCCGCGATCTCCTCGGGGCGCTGCAGACCCTTCAGGGCCTCCACGGTCGCGTGCACGATGTTGATGGCGTTGTCGGAGCCGAGCGACTTCGACAGCACGTCGTGGATACCGGCGCACTCGAGCACGGCGCGCACCGGACCACCGGCGATCACACCGGTACCCGGGGACGCGGGCTTGAGCAGCACGACGCCGGCAGCCTTCTCACCCTGGATGGGGTGGGGGATGGTGCCCTGGATGCGGGGGACCTTGAAGAAGTGCTTCTTGGCCTCCTCAACACCCTTGGCGATGGCGGCCGGCACCTCCTTGGCCTTGCCGTATCCGACACCCACGGTGCCGTCACCGTCGCCCACCACGACCAGCGCGGTGAAGCTGAAGCGACGACCACCCTTCACAACCTTGGCGACGCGGTTGATCGCGACGACGCGCTCGACGTACGCGGTCTTCTCGGCGGCAGCAGCGCCGCCGTCACGGCCCTTCCGGTCCCGCCGCTCGCCGCCACCGGCACCGCTTCCGCGGCGCTGGGGTCCAGCCATTGGATTACCTCTCTCTTTCCGCTAGCTACAAGCGGCTCAGAACTTGAGCCCGGCTTCGCGGGCGGCGTCCGCCAGGGCGGCGATGCGCCCGGCGTACTGGTTGCCACCACGGTCGAACACGACGGCCTCGACACCGGCGGCCTTCGCACGCTCGGCGACCAGGGCGCCGACCTGCTTGGCCTGCGCGGACTTGTCGGCCTCGCCGCCACGGATCGACGCGTCCAGAGTGGACGCCGACGCCAGGGTGTGGCCCTTCAGGTCGTCGATCACCTGCGCCACGATGTGGCGGTTGGAGCGGGTCACGACCAGACGGGGGCGCTCCGCCGTACCGGAGATCCGCTTGCGGATCCGGATGTGACGGCGCTTGATCGCGGCGCGCTTGTAGGCGTCGCCCTTGAGGATCTTCTGCCCGTATGCCATGGCTTACTTACCCGCCTTTCCGACCTTGCGGCGGATGACTTCGCCCTCGTACTTGACGCCCTTGGCCTTGTACGGGTCGGGCTTGCGCAGCTTGCGGATGTTGGCCGCAACCTCGCCGACCTTCTGCTTGTCGATGCCCTCGACCGAGAAACGGGTCGGGGTCTCCACCTTGAAGGTGATCCCCTCGGGGGCCTCGACCACGATCGGGTGGCTGTAACCGAGAGCGAACTCCAGGTTCGAACCCTTGGCGGTCACTCGGTAACCGACACCGCTGATCTCGAGCTTCTTCACGTAACCCTGGGTCACGCCGGTGATCATGTTCGCCACCAGCGTGCGGGAGAGGCCGTGCAGGGCCTTGCTCTGACGCTCGTCGTTCGGGCGCAGCACCTGGAGGGTGCCGTCCTCGCCCTTAGCGATGTCGATCGGCGCGGCAACGGTGTGGGTCAGCGAGCCCTTGGGGCCCTTGACCGAGACCGTACGGCCGTCGATGGTGACGTCCACGCCGGCGGGAACCGCGATGGGGAGCTTGCCGATGCGCGACATAGCTGTTTCCTCCGTTCCCTTCTGCTACCAGACGTAGGCGAGGACTTCCCCACCCACGCCCTTCTTGCCGGCCTGCTTGTCGGTGAGGAGCCCGTGCGACGTGGAGATGATGGCCACGCCCAGGCCGCCGAGCACCTTCGGCAGGTTGGTGGACTTCGCGTACACCCGGAGACCGGGCTTGGAGATCCGCTTGATGCCCGCGATGGAGCGCTCACGGTTGGGGCCGAACTTCAGCTCCAGGACGAGGTTCTTGCCGACCTCGGCGTCCTCGACCTTCCAGCCCGTGATGAAGCCCTCCTGCTGGAGGATCTCCGCGATGTGAGACTTGATCTTGGAGTGCGGCATCGACACCGAGTCGTGGTACGCCGAGTTCGCGTTCCGCAGACGCGTCAGCATGTCTGCGATCGGATCAGTCATGGTCATGAATTGGCCTTCGGCCTCTCTCGCCGGGGTTTCCTGGTGCGCCATCCCTCTCCCCGATCCGAGACGGGACGGGTGCGGCGCGGTGGACCTACGGCGTAGTAAGTCGTACGGGCGACTGTCAGGCGCCCAACCCTCCAAGCCTAAGCCATGAAGGGGTGGGCGCCTGACACGCCCATTGCTTACCGAGAGCCTCTGGAATCCCTGTTAGGGGGATTACCAGGAGCTCTTGGTCACGCCCGGCAGCTCGCCACGGTGAGCCATCTCACGAAGGCACACGCGGCAGAGGCCGAACTTGCGGTACACGGAGTGCGGACGACCGCAGCGCTGGCAGCGGGTGTAGCCACGCACACCGAACTTGGGCTTGCGAGCAGCCTTCGCGATGAGAGCCTTCTTCGCCATCTCGCTCACGCCTCCTTGAAGGGGAAGCCGAGGTGACGGAGGAGCGCGCGGCCCTCAGCGTCGTTGGTCGCCGTGGTGACCACGGTGATGTCCATACCCCGGACGCGGTCGATCTTGTCCTGGTCGATCTCGTGGAACATGACCTGCTCCGTGAGACCGAAGGTGTAGTTGCCACGGCCGTCGAACTGCTTGGGGGACAGGCCGCGGAAGTCGCGGATGCGCGGCAGCGCGAGCGACAGGGTGCGGTCCAGGAACTCCCACATGCGGTCGCCACGGAGCGTGACGTGGGCACCGATCGGCTGGCCCTCACGCAGCTTGAACTGCGCGATGGACTTGCGGGCCTTGGTGACGGCCGGCTTCTGACCGGTGATGGTGGTCAGGTCGCGGATCGCGCCCTCGATCAGCTTCGAGTCACGGGCGGCGTCGCCGACACCCATGTTGACCACGATCTTGACGAGGCCGGGAACCTGCATGACGTTCTCGTACTTGAACTCGTCACGCAGCTTGCCCGCGATCTCCTCGCGGTACTTCTGCTTCAGACGCGGAGTGGTGGTGGTAGCCATCAGATGTCCTCACCCGTCCGCTTGGCAACGCGGATCTTGTTGCCTTCGTCGTCGAAGCGGTAGCCGACACGCGTGACGACCTTGTTGCCGTCCTTCTCCACGACCAGCTGGACGTTGGAGACGTGGATCGGCGCCTCGGTCGTGACGATGCCGCCGGCCTGCGAACCGCTGGCGGTCGGACCGGCCTTGGTGTGCTTCTTGACCCGGTTGACACCCTCGACCAGGACGCGGTCCTCGCGGGGGTAGGCCGCGATGACCTTGCCCTGCTTGCCCTTGTCCTTGCCGGTGATGACCTGGACCAGGTCGCCCTTCTTGATCTTCATGCTTACAGCACCTCCGGCGCGAGCGAGATGATCTTCATGAACTTCTTCTCGCGCAGCTCACGGCCGACCGGGCCGAAGATACGGGTGCCGCGAGGGTCGCCGTCGTTCTTCAGAATGACGGCGGCGTTCTCGTCGAAGCGGATGTACGAGCCGTCCGGACGGCGGCGCTCCTTGACGGTGCGAACGATGACCGCCTTGACGACGTCACCCTTCTTCACGTTGCCACCGGGGATCGCGTCCTTGACGGTGGCGACGATGACGTCACCGATGCCCGCGTAGCGGCGACCGGAGCCACCGAGCACACGGATGCAAAGGATCTCCTTCGCACCAGTGTTGTCGGCGACACGCAGTCGCGACTCCTGCTGGATCACGTCTATCTCCTGAATGTCTGCCGGTTCCCCGGGGACCGCTCAGCGAGCGGTCCCCGGAGCCTGGCGGAACTGTCCTGCGAGGGGCGCCCCGCAGGAGATTTACTTGGCCTTCTCGAGGATCTCGACGACGCGCCAGCGCTTCGTCGCGGACAGCGGCCGGGTCTCCATGAGGAGGACGCGGTCGCCGACGCCCGCGGCGTTCTGCTCGTCGTGGGCCTTGAGCTTGTTCGTACGGCGGATGACCTTGCCGTACAGCGCGTGCTTCACACGGTCCTCGACGGCGACGACGACGGTCTTGTCCATCTTGTCGCTGACGACCAGACCCTCACGGGTCTTGCGGAAGCCTCGGGCTTCGGTGTTCTCAGTCACGTTGCTCTCGCTCATCAGGCGCTCTCCACCGTCTCGATGCCCAGCTCGCGCTCACGCATCAGGGTGTAGATCCGCGCGATGTCCTTGCGGACGGCCTTCAGCCGACCGTGGTTCTCGAGCTGACCCGTCGCCGCCTGGAAGCGGAGGTTGAACAGCTCTTCCTTGGCCTCGCGGAGCTTCGCCAGAAGCTCCTCGTTGCCCAGCTCGCGCAGCTCGGACGCCTTGGTACCGGCCGACATCACGCTTCACCTGCCTCGCGCTTGACGATCCGGCACTTCATCGGCAGCTTGTGGGCCGCACGAGTCAGCGCCTCACGGGCGATCTTCTCGTTGGGGTACGACAGCTCGAACATGACGCGTCCGGGCTTGACGTTGGCGATCCACCACTCCGGCGAACCCTTACCGGAACCCATGCGGGTCTCGGCCGGCTTCTTGGTGAGGGGACGGTCCGGGTAGATGTTGATCCAGACCTTGCCGCCACGCTTGATGTGGCGGGTCATCGCGATACGAGCCGCCTCGATCTGGCGGTTCGTCACGTAGGCCGGGGTCAGCGCCTGGATGCCGTACTCGCCGAACGCAACCTGCGTTCCACCCTTGGACATACCGTTGCGCTTCGGGTGGTGCTGCTTGCGGTGCTTGACCCTACGGGGGATCAGCATGACGGTCAGGCCTCCGTTCCGGTGCTCTCAGCCGGAGCGGCGGCGGGGGCCTCGGCCTTGGGGGCCTCGGCACCGGCAGCCTGCTGCGGCTTGCGACCGCGCCGCTCGCCACCGCGGCCACCACGGGCCGGGCGGTCGGCGCCACCGCGGGCCGGGCGGTTACCCGCACGGGCGGCAGCGTTCTCGGCGCGGACCTCGGCGATGTTCTTGACGTCGCCCTTGTAGATCCAGACCTTCACACCGATGCGGCCGAAGGTCGTCTTGGCCTCGAAGAAGCCGTAGTCCACGTTCGCGCGGAGCGTGTGCAGGGGCACACGGCCCTCGCGGTAGAACTCCGAGCGGGACATCTCGGCGCCGCCGAGGCGGCCACCGCACTGGATCTTGATGCCCTTGGCGCCGGCCTTCATCGCCGACTGCATGCTCTTACGCATGGCGCGGCGGAAGGAGACGCGGGAGGAGAGCTGCTCGGCGACGGCCTGGGCGACCAGCTGAGCGTCCGTCTCGGGGTTCTTGACCTCGAGGATGTTCAGCTGGACCTGCTTGCCCGTGAGCTTCTCGAGGTCACCGCGGATGCGGTCGGCCTCGGCGCCACGGCGGCCGATGACGATGCCCGGACGAGCGGTGTGGATGTCCACACGCACACGGTCGCGGGTGCGCTCGATCTCGACCTTGGAGATGCCGGCGCGCTCCATGCCGGACGTCATCATCCGACGGATGGCGACGTCTTCCTTGACGTAGTCCTTGTACAGCTTGTCGGCGTACCAACGCGACTTGAAGTCGGTCGTGACACCGAGCCGGAACCCATGCGGGTTAACCTTCTGGCCCATTACCGGGTTCCTTCCTTGCTGCTGACGACCACGGTGATGTGGCTGGTCCGCTTGCGGATCCGGTAGGCGCGGCCCTGGGCACGCGGCCGGAACCGCTTCAGGGTCGGGCCCTCGTCGACGTACGCCTCGGAGATGTAGAGGCTGTCGGCGTCGGTGTGGTCGTAGTTGTGCGCGGCGTTGGCGATGGCGCTGTCCAGCACCTTGCCCACCGGCACCGAGGCGGCCTGCGGAGCGAATCGCAGGACGGCCTGGGCCTCCGTGGCGTTCATGCCACGGATGAGGTCCACCACGCGGCGGGCCTTCATGGGCGTGACGCGGATGTACCGCGCCTGGGCCCTGGCTTCCATGGTTGTCCCTTCAGTTACTTACGTGTCTGAATGCGATCCGCTACTAGCGGCGCTTCGACTTCCGGTCTTCCTTGACGTGGCCCCGGAAGGTGCGCGTCGGCGAGAACTCGCCGAGCTTGTGGCCGACCATCGACTCGGTGACGAACACCGGGATGTGGGTCTTGCCGTTGTGCACCGCGATCGTGTGGCCGAGCATGGCCGGGACGATCATCGAGCGACGGGACCAGGTCTTGATGACGTTCTTAGAGCCCGCTTCGTTCTGGGCGTCCACCTTCTTGATCAGGTGGTCGTCGACGAAGGGTCCCTTCTTCAAGCTACGAGGCATCTCAACCCGTCCTTAGCGCTTCTTGTTCGTCTTGCGGCGGCGGACGATGTACTTGTTCGACGCCTTCTTGGGCGAACGAGTACGGCCTTCCTTCTTGCCCCACGGGGACACAGGGTGGCGACCACCGGAGGTCCGGCCCTCACCACCACCGTGCGGGTGGTCAACCGGGTTCATGACCACACCACGGACGGTCGGGCGAACGCCCAGCCACCGCTTGCGGCCCGCCTTGCCCCAGTTGATGTTGCTCTGCTCGGCGTTGCCGACCTCGCCGACGGTGGCGCGGCAGCGCACGTCGACCAGGCGGATCTCACCGGAGGGCATGCGCAGGTGGGCGTAGGCGCCCTCCTTCGCGAGCAGCTGCACCGAGGCACCGGCGGAGCGGGCGAACTTGGCACCGCCACCGGGACGGAGCTCGATCGCGTGGATCGTGGTACCGACCGGGATGTTGCGGAGGGCCAGGTTGTTGCCCGGCTTGATGTCGGCCCCGGGACCGTTCTCCACGGTGTCGCCCTGCTGCAGGTTGCGCGGGGCGAGGATGTAGCGCTTCTCGCCGTCGGCGTAGTGCAGCAGCGCGATGCGCGCGGTGCGGTTGGGGTCGTACTCGATGTGCGCGACCTTCGCCGGCACGCCGTCCTTGTCGTGACGACGGAAGTCGATCACTCGGTAGGCGCGCTTGTGTCCGCCACCCTGGTGGCGAACGGTCACACGACCGGCGTTGTTACGGCCGCCCTTGCTGTGCAGCGGGCGAACCAGCGACTTCTCCGGCGTGGACCGCGTGACCTCGACGAAGTCGGCGACGCTGGCGCCACGACGGCCAGGAGTCGTCGGCTTGTACTTGCGGATTCCCATTTCTCAGTCCTCGTCCGATATCGGACGATCCTGACCGCTTACGCGGTCGGACCGCCGAAGATGTCGATACGGTCGCCCTCGGCGAGGGTCACGATCGCGCGCTTGGTCGCGGCACGCTGGCCGAAACCGGTGCGGGTCCGCTTGCGCTTGCCCTGGCGGTTGATCGTGTTGACCCCGGTGACCTTGACGTCGAAGACCGCCTGGACGGCCTGCTTGATCTGGGTCTTGTTGGCGTTCGGGTCGACGATGAACGTGTACTTGTTCTCGTCGAGGAGCGCGTAGCTCTTCTCGGAGACGACCGGCTTCAGCAGGACGTCACGGGGGTCCGTGTACGACTTGCTGAGCGGGGTCTCGACGGTGTTCTTGCCCTCGGTGGCGTGGCGGCGCGCCTTGGCGACGCGCGCGGCCTTGGCGGCCTTGGCGGCCTTCGAGGCAATGGCGGGGTGACGGATGGCCATCAGACCTCGCTCCCTTCGGTGTCGTTGGCCTTGTTCGGGCCGGCGACGAAGGACTCGAAAGCGGCCTGGGTGAAGACCACGTCGTCCGAGACGAGAACGTCGTACGTGTTCAGCTGGCCCGGCTCCAGGATGTGGACCTGGGGCAGGTTGCGGGCGGACAGCCACGCGGCCTCGTCGGCGCGGTCGACGACCAGGAGCAGGTTCTTGCGCTCCGAGATCTTGCCGAACAGCGACTTGGCGGCCTTCGTGGACGGGGTGCCGCCCTCGACCACGCCGGAGACGACGTGGATGCGGTTGTGACGCGCCCGGTCGGTGAGGGCACCGCGCAGGGCGGCGGCCTTCATCTTCTTCGGGGTGCGCTGCGAGTAGTCACGCGGCTGCGGGCCGTGGACGACGCCACCGCCGGCGAACTGCGGCGCGCGGGTCGAACCCTGGCGGGCGCGACCGGTGCCCTTCTGGCGGTACGGCTTCTTGCCACCACCACGGACTTCGCCACGGGTCTTGGTCTTGTGCGTGCCCTGGCGGGCAGCGGCCAGCTGCGCGACGACGACCTGGTGGATCAGCGGAACGCTGACCTTGGCGTCGAAGATCTCCGCGGGGAGCTCGACGGAACCGGCCTTGTCGCCAGCCGGCGAAAGGATGTCAACAGTGCTCATCGGTTACCTCAGGCCCCCTTGGCCGCGGTGCGGACCAGGACGAGGCCGCCGTTCGGACCGGGAACCGCGCCCTTGATGAGCAGCAGACCCTTCTCCGCGTCAACGGCGTGGACGGTCAGGTTCTGGGTGGTGACCCGCTCGTTGCCCATGCGACCCGCCATGCGGAGGCCCTTGAACACGCGGCCCGGGGTGGCGCAGCCACCGATGGAACCGGGCGAGCGGTGCTTGCGCTGGGTGCCGTGTCCGGCGCCGAGGCCACGGAAGTTGTGGCGCTTCATGACACCGGCGAAGCCCTTGCCCTTGCTCTTGCCGGTGACGTCGACCTTCACGCCGGCCTCGAAGACCTCGGCGGTGATTTCCTGACCGAGCGTGTACTCGGCGGCATCGGCCGTCCGGATCTCGACGAGGTGGCGACGCGGGGTGACGTCGGCCTTGGCGAAGTGGCCCTTGAGGGGCTTGTTCACCTTGCGCGGGTCGATCTCGCCGAAGGCGATCTGGACCGACTCGTAGCCGTCGACGTCGTTCGTACGGACCTGGGTGACGACGTTGGGGCCGGCCTTGACGACGGTGACCGGAACAACACGGTTGTTCTCGTCCCACACCTGCGTCATGCCGAGCTTCTCGCCCAGGATGCCCTTGATCTGCTTAGCCATTCTCAGATCACCGGCCTCAGAGCTTGATCTCGATGTCGACACCGGCCGGGAGGTCGAGTCGCATCAGAGAGTCAACGGTCTTGGGAGTCGGGTCGAGGATGTCGATCAGGCGCTTGTGCGTGCGCATCTCGAAGTGCTCGCGCGAGTCCTTGTACTTGTGCGGCGACTTGATGACGCAGTACACGTTCTTCTCAGTGGGCAGCGGCACCGGGCCCGCGACCGACGCACCCGTGCGGGTCACCGTCTCGACGATCTTCTTCGCCGAGGAGTCGATGACCTCGTGGTCGTAGGCCTTGAGCCGGATGCGGATCTTCTGTCCCGCCATGGCTACTCAGTAGTCCTGTCTCTTCTCACGCTCTGGAACCCGGCGGATTCCTTCTGCTGCCTTCACTCCTCCGACCCACGCGGTCGGGCGTGTCGCACTCTCGCTGACACAGATGTCCCTTGTTCGAACATCCCTGCAGGGAATGCACACGGCCCTTCCGGAACCGCAGACCGGGGACCTCGGGCCCACCGGGCGCCTGGCCGGTGCCGCGCTCACACTTCCCGGAAGATTCCCGTACGTCCGCCCCAGTGCTGCCATCAGGCAGTTAGGGCGACGAGTACTGTGGGACTCGCTTCCGGTCCTCCCGGCGGGAGGCGCGCAGCATCAACACTCGACCGAGCAACTCCGACAGTCTGCCATATGGGGCAGGGGCTCCGCCAATCGAGCCGTAGAGATTACCCCCGAGGTGACGTAGGTCAAACCGCCGCGGGGCGCCCGCGGCCGGGACTACCTGGTGCAGCCGAACTTCCTGGTCTGCTTCGGCACGAAGTCGTCGATGAACCGTTGGAGCTTCCTGTAGCCGGTGGGGCTGTTCTCGACACGGTCCCCGAAGAAGTAGATCCCGAAGGTCATGTAGGCGGTGCGGGAGGTGCAGGTGGCCCGGACCGTGCCGCCGTCGCTGCCGATCGCCGCCTGGCCCGGGAAGGACACGGACCGCTCGGCCGCGTACGAGTACGGCGCCGCCGAGGCCTTCCAGTCCCCGGGGTCCGGGGCCCGGTCCCAGCGTGCGATGGCGACGGACAGCACGCGGTGGCCGCCGGCGCTCAGGGCGCAGGCCGCGCCCGGCTGGGCCCGGGTGGCCTGGTACGTCTGCTTCACGGTCCCGTCGTCCGGGACGAGCGGTGCCAGGGCCGCCTTGGGCACCGGGACCTTGCAGAAGTCCCCGGGAACGGTGGCGTGGGCGCTGCCGCAGCCGGCCGCCGCCGCCGCCAGGAGGGCACCGCACAGCAGGGCCGTCACCGTGCGCTTCGGAATCATCACTGCGCTCCCGCCATGCCGCGTGTGTAGGCGTTGCCGTCGTTGGCCGCGCCGTTGATCTGGTCGTACATGCCCTGGTCGTGGGAGTAGCCCGTGTGGCTGTCGGCCCAGTGCCCGTTGGTCGCGTACCACTCGCGGGCGATGGCATTGAGCTGGTTCTGGCGCAGGTGGTAGGTCGCCTGGCTGTCGCTGGTGAGTTCGGCCGACTGATCCTGCTGTTCGTCCATGATCCAAGCGCTGGTGACCACGTCGGCACCGCGCTGGGCGAGGTCCCCGTACACCGGGATGAAGTTGAGCAGCGCCCCGGACGTGTGGTAGCTCCACGCCTTGTCCCAGGTGTAGTCGTGCTGGTCCGCCTTCAGCGCCTGGTACCGGCCCTCCTCCATGAAGCCGATCGCGGTGCCGGCCGCGTGGAGGGTGTCTTCCGGGTGGCGCGAGGGGTCGTGGATGTCGTCCATGATCGCGTAGTTCATGCCCTCGTGGAGGAGGTTGTAGGAGTCCCGGCTCCGCGATATCTGCTTCGTCATCTCCAGGACCTCGGCGCGCTTGAGGTTCGGGCCGTCCGCGGAGTGCCGGCTGCCGCTCGGGTCGCTCATCGCCGTGTACGTCTCATGGCCGTGATTGACCATGATCTTCGCCATGTCGTCGCGGAGCGAGGCCGGCATGTCGTCGCCCTGCTGGGAGAGGACGTCCAGCGAGTGCAGGAACACCCGGTTGTTGGCATCGGTGTGTGACGTCGGGCTCATCGGACGCGGACCGCCCGGGTCGACGCCGGTGGCCGCCGCGACCAGGGCGTTCCCGAAGCCCTTGCGGTCGTCCCCGTCCTCAGCCATGACGGGTATGCCCGTGGTGGTGCCGCCGGGCGGGGTCGCGTAGTGGTCGATGACGGTGTCCCAGTCCCGGTCGTGGAGCAGGTACTGGAGGTTGTCGTTGTGGGCCGGGTCCAGGTACGCGCTGCTGGTCTTCGGGTCGTGGGACATGATCCCGAGCACGCCGTCGAGCGGATCGTTGGCGAACCAGCCCCGGTCCTTGCCGCTGAACCTGTCCCGCAGGGCCCAGAGGGACTCGCCCGCGTTGTCGCCCTTGGGGATGTACGACTCCTCCGCGTGCCGGATGTCGTCGGCGGTGTCCTGGAGGAACTGCCCGTCGTAGCCGTGGCCCTGCTGCATCAGCGTGACGAGGCTCTGGTAGCCGCGGACCTTCTCGCCCGGGATCGGGCTGAGGCCGTCGATCTCGAACTGCTCGGTGCCGGCCTTGCGCATGTCCGAGCGGAACTGCCGGTAGAAGTCCGAGTGCGGGTCCTTCGTCGCGGTCGCCAGCGTCGTGGCGAGGCCCTTCTGGATGTCCAGGTACTGGCCGCGGTGCTGCTCGTCGCCGTGGTGGGCGAGCCCGTCGAGGCTGTTGGAGAGCTGCAGCGTGCCCTTGGCGCCCAGCTCGTCCAGCAGGGTCTGACTGAACGCCCTGTCACCGGAGTTGTCGTGGAAGAGCCGTTGCAGCTCCTTGTAGTCGCCCGCGCTCGCCTTCCCCGCGTTGACGCGCCGTGCGATGTCCCGGGCCTCGTCCGCCTCGTACTTCTCGATGTCGCCCTGCGCCCTGCCGTTGAAGCCGGGGGCGGTGCCGCCGACCGTGCCGGGGCCCTTCACGACGGCGGTGAGGGCGACTTCGACGCCCTTGTCGGCGTCCTCCACGTCCTTCACGCACTGGTCGATACGGGCCTGCCAGGAGGCGACGGCCTTGCGCACGCTCTCCTGCGAGTCGGGGTCGTGCGCCAGTTCCTGCCGCTCGCCCTGGGTGAGCTTCTCGGTGTCGTACGAGACCACGCCCTGGTCCGACACCTTCATGCCCGCGGCGATCGCGTCGTCCCGCGCCGACTCCAGCTTCTTACGCAGGTCCGCGAACTGGGTGTGCGCGTCCCGCAGCAGCGAGGCGATCGCCTTGGCCTCGGTCTGGGCGCTCTGGAACTCCGTGAGCCTGATGCCGAAGCGCGCGTTCGCGGCCTGCTGGCTCTCCCCCGCCCACGTCGGGCGAAGGGTGATGCCGTGAACATCCCGCCGGTAGGCCGTCTCCTGCTTGTCCAGTTCCTTCGCCATGCCGTCCCAGCGGGCGGCGGCCGTGGTGAGCGTGGACAGTTCGGTGGTCAGGATCTCGTGGTAGGTCGGCATCGGTTCCCCGTGGATGCGGTGGCGTACGAGTGGGCTCGGCGGGCTCTCGGCGCGCCGGCGGCTACGAGTAGGCGTCGAGCACCGACACCTTGCGCGCGGTGCCGCCCACCCCGATGTCCGTCCCGCTCAGCAGCGTCGAGTCGCTCCTGAGGGCCGCCTCGTCACCCGCCAGCCGGTTCAGGAAGTCCTGGACCTGCTCACCCCAGGTCGTGTGCGCCTTGCCCAGGGCGCCGGAGAGGAGCCAGCCGTGCCCGTCCTTCGCGTCGAAGGCCTTCACCGCGGCGCTGGTCTCGTCGTCCGCCCACCGTCCCGCCGCCCTGGTGTCCGGCTGGATGTCGTTGTGCAGCGTGTTCGCCGCGGCCGTCTTCTCCGCCGGAGACGACGCGAGGTCCGGCCGACCCCCACCCGTCGCCCTGTCACTGCCTGCCACGATGCCAACCCCCGTCTGCAACTCTGGCGTGCCCTTGTCACGCTAACGGAGAGATCGGCCCATCGGCCGGCTCAACTGCAACCTTGGCGACTCCTTTACGGCGAGTCAGGCGGTGCGTGTGGCGTACGGGGCGAAGGCGGTTCTCCGTCGGCGGCGGTGCGCGCGGCGATGCCCGCACGCGCTACGGTTCGGCCCGGCCAGGTCACCGGCGCCAGCCCGTCCCGGCGGCGCCGCCGGGCCCGCTGCGGAAGCAGTGGCATCGGGGGGCGCCTGAGTACGTGTACTCAGCTGTCGCTCAAGACCGCCGGGCCAGTCCGACGAACGCCGCCCAGGCGGCCGGGGTGGCGGTGAGAAGGGGACCTTCGGGGCGCTTGGAATCGCGGATGTGGATGGTGGTGGGGGTGGGGGCGACTTCGAGGCAGTCACCGGGTTCACTACTGCTGCTGTAACTGCTTTTGAACCAGTGGAGCGCGACTTCGAGGCAGTCATCGGGTTCACTACTGCTGCTGTAACTGCTCTTGAACCAGCGGAGTTCGGCAGTGCTCATAGTCTCTCCAACGCTTGCTCGATGAAGGCTTGCGACTCCCTCGGGGTGAGAGCCTGCGCCCGGATCATGCCATAGCGCAGTTCGAGGATCCGGAGGTCTTTGGGGCTTGAGACCGGGCGCCCGTTGAACGCACCCTCGGAACGTCCGATCGCAGTGCCGTCGGCGAACTTCAGCACCTCGATCAGACCCTGCGATCCGGCATGCTCCTCGCGATCGGTCGGCATGACCTGGAGCGTGACGTTACGCAACTGTGCCAACTGCAAGAGGTATTGGAGCTGTCGACGCAGCACCATTTTCCCACCGTAGGGGCGTTCGAGCGTCACCTGTTCCTGGACGAAACTGAACGTAGGAGCGGGCTCCCGCTCAAAGACGGCCTGCCGAGCCACGCGAGCGGCTGTTGCCCGCTCCACGACGTCTTCGGCGAGTGTGGGCTGCCTCATCTCGAACATCGTTCGCACGTACTCCTCCGTCTGCAACAAGCCGTGGATGTTGTGGTTGCTGTACAGCAACATCTCCACCGCCCGCCCCTCCATCTCCGCCAGCTCGCGCACCTTCTTCGGATAGCGGGCCTTCTTCATGTCCTCCGTGAAGGCCCTCAGATGACCCTGCGCCTTCAGGAACGTGTCCGCTCTGTCCAGCAGCTCCGGCCGGGGGATCCGTGCCCCGCGTTCGATCTTGCGGATCATGTCCTCGCCATATCCCATGGCCTCGGCCAGCTCCGGCACCGAGACCCCGGCCGCCTCCCGGCAGACCTTGAGCAGGCGACCCACCGCCTGGACCACCGGCTCGATCTCGTCGCCGGGCTCGACGTCCCAGCCGGCCTCGTCCACTCCCTCACCCATCGCTCCTCCTGTGGCGCGCACTCGTACCCGTACAACGCCCGAGACAGGTGGGACAGCCGGGACAAAGCCGGGACAGTCGCCGTACGTACAGGCGTAGTCACTCCCTCACGGAAGCAGACTCCGCCACGCTCAGTGACGTGAATCAAGAAACGGCTGCCCCTGAGAACCAACACGACGGGCACATCCCGCACTTCAGCGTCCGCCTGTCCCCCACGCCACGCGGGGCCCGCCTCGCCAGGTTGCTCACCGAGCAGCAACTGCGCACGTGGGGTTTGCCGTTGGAGGCACCGACGCAGATCGTGGCCGAACTCGCCGCCAACGCCGCCACCCACGGCCGCGTCCCCGGCCGTGACTTCCAGCTGCAGCTCTACGTCGCCGGCGGCACGCTCCGCATCGAGGTCACCGACACGCGCGGTGACCGACTGCCCCGGCTCACCACTCCGGCCGAGGACGGCGAATCAGGGCGCGGCCTGCTGCTCGTGGCGGCCCTCGCCGACCGCTGGGGCGTCGCCGAGGGACGGCACCCGCGCAAGACCGTCTGGGCGGAGGTGAGCACCCGCCCCACCGCATCGCGGACCGTCCCGTCCCGGTGACCGACGCCCCGGCCATGGGCGAGGTCGGTACTTCCCATGACCGGGTCGGCCGACCCGCCCGACCCCACCAGCCTCCCCACGGCCGCGCGCACCGGAGTCCGGTCACCCGGCGGTGGCCAGGCGGCGCCGAAGCTCCTCCTGCGGGACGTCTTCCACGTGGGTCAGGAACACCCACAGGTGACCTGAAGGGTCCTTGAGGATGACGGTGCGGTCACCGTGGAACATGTCCTTCGGCGGCTGGAGGATCTCCGCGCCGGCGGCTTCCGCGCGCTCCGCCAGGCTGTCGACGTCCGGCACGAAAACGTGCAGCGTCACGGACGTACCTCCGCCGAGCGAGGTCGGCGCGGCGAAGGAGGCGGCCTCCGCCTCGTCCACGCCGGCGTCGCCCAGCATCAGGGCCGACCGTCCGATGGTGATCTCGGCGTGCAGGATCCCGCCGCCCGGAGCGTCGATCCTGAAGTCCTCACGGGCGCCGAACGCCCGCTGGTAGAAATCGATCGCCGCAGCGGCGTCGTCGACCATGATGTGCGGGATCACGGCGTAGCGGTAGCGGTCGGGGATCTCGATGTGGTCTGTGCGCTCGGTCATGGCGAACCTCCCTGAAAAGGCACCGCTGGTCGGGTCCTGCGGCCCTGGAAGGAACCTAAAAGCTCAAGTTTGATTGAGGTCAAGCGTCGAAGCAGTCGCACAGAGAACCCGTACCGAGGCCGAGCCTCCGCTTGCTGTCCGCCGTGCGTCAGCTGCCCGTGCGACACGGCTCCCACCGCACTGCTCACACGGCACCTCGCCGGCCCGCACTGACAGGCCGCTCTACGAGTGACCCACCCGCAAACTCTCCAGCGGCCCCAGGTACAGCTGCGGCAGGCCCCCCGTGTCGATCAGCAGGCGTTGCAGGACCACCGTCGGGTCCACCATCCTGAACGTCAGCCGGTGGACGCCCGGGCGGGTCACGGTGTGCGTGGTCGCCGTCGCGTTGACGTTGTCCGAGGTGTGGCGGGCCCAGACCGTGTTCAGCGCGCCGTCGTCCGCGCCGGCCGTGATGTCCACGGTGCGGATCGGGCCGTCGTCCAGCGAGATGCCGTAGCGCAGGCCGGCGACGCCGGGGAGGGCCGGGTTGCGGGGGGACAGGAGGGCCCACACGGTCAGCTCGGTGGGGGCGGACAGCAGCGTCACCTCGTACTCCAGGCGCGGGGAGGAGCCGCCGGGGGTCCGGCTCGGGGCCGTCACCGGCCAGGGTGTCAGGCCCGCCCCGGTCCGCCCGATGCCGTCGATACGGCGCCACCGGCCGACCGCGCGGTCGTGGTGCTCGGCGTCGATCGCCACGTAGCCGCCGGCCTCCACGAAGCCCCGCGGCCGTACGCCCGAGGGGCGCTGCGCCACACAGCGGACCGGGACCGACGCGCCGGCGCCGCGCACCGTCAGGGTCGCCTCCGCGCGCCCGGCCGGCGCCCGGGACCAGTCCACCTCCACCTCCAGGCGGACCTGCTGCTCCACCCGGCCCCGGGGGCGGTCCACCCGTAGCCACGGCGCCGACACCGACACCTCGTAGGGGAAGCCCGTACGGCCCCGGTTGAAGATCTCCACGTACTGCCGGGGACGGGTCTGGTACGGGCTGAACGGCGGCAGGGACGCGGCCGAGGCGGAGCCCCCCGGCCACCACTGCCCCGTGTCCTCCGCGCCGTCCACGGACACGCCCAGTTCCGCGCCCGGGGGCACCTCGATGCGCCGCACCGCGGGGAACAGCACGTCCGGCAGGGCCACACCGTCCTTCTCGGGCTGCTGCCAGCCCGCGTTCGGGCCGTAGCGGTCGACGTCCCCGTAGTCGATGTGCGGCTGGGTCTGGAACCCCTGCCACTTGCCGCCCGCCACACGGGAGTTGAAGCGGTCGGCGAGGGCGAGGTCCCGGCCGAGGGCCGCCTCCGCCCGGGCCGCGCGGTCGTTCGTCGCGGCCCGGCCCTGCGCCGCGTACAGCAGGTTCGTGAACTGAGCCGCCCGCAGCGCGTACAGGTTCGCGGTCGCCGTGACCGCGTAGCCGGCCAGTTCGAACCACGCGTCCCGCAGCCGCGGCGGGAGCCTGCGCTCGACGTGTTCCGCGCGCCGGCCCAGCGCGCGCCACTCCTCGGTGACCCGTTCCAGTTCCCGGTGCGCGAAGTAGTACGGGCTCCGCTGGTCGTCGTAGACCACGCGGTCGCCGGAGAGGGTGATCCGGCGGTTGAGCAGCTCCGGTTTGCGGCGGGCCTGGAGCCGGCCGTAGGCGGCCAGCAGCGAGGCGATCTCCCCGGCCTGCGCGGCGCCGAAGTTCTGCCGGGCGTAGCGCTCCTCCCACGCGCCGAGGCGTTCCAGCGGCCAGGCGTCGGGGTTCCAGGCGTACGTCAGGAAGAACTCCGTGGGAAGTTCGTTGCCCTTCAGGTCGCCCACGTTGGCCACCCACAGGCCGTGGTTGCCGTAGGCGTGCGCCTGGTGGAGCTGGTCCCAGACGTTCCCGAGGTTCGCGGTGTCGACCCACTTGTAGTTGCGGCCGGCGCCGACGTAGTCGAAGTGGTAGTAGAGGCCGTAGCCGCCGGGGCGCGGGCCGTCCGGGTGTCTGCGGATGTTGCCCCAGTTGTCGTCCGTGAGGACCACGGTGACGTCGTCCGGGGCGCGCAGCCCGCGGTCCCAGTAGCGCTGGACCTCCTTGTACAGCGTCCAGACCTGCGGTGTCTCGGCCGCCGGCCGGCCCGTCACCTCCTCGATGATGCGGCGCTGGTCGGCGATGATCTGCTGCATCAGTTCGATGCCGTCGCCGTCTGGGAGGCCGGTGTCACCGTTGCCGCGCATGCCGAGGGTCACCACGCCCTCGAAGCCCTCGTCGACCATGCGCTGGATGCCGGCACGCCAGTACGCGCGGACCGCCTCCGCGTTGCGGCGGTACGACCATTCGCCCGTGCCCCCGTAGGGGTCGGTCCCGGAGCCGGCGTGCCGGTTCCACTCCTCGATGCCCCGCATCATCGGCGCCTCGTGCGAGGTGCCCATGACAATTCCGTACTCGGACGCGCGCCGGTGGTTGTCCGGGTCGTCCTCCGCGAACGCCCGTCCCCACACCGCCGGCCACAGGTAGTTGCCCTTCAGCCGCAGCAGCACCTCGAACACCCGCGCGTAGAAGTCCGCGGTGAAGCCGCCGGGGTAGCCGGGTGCCTTGCCCGGACCGAAGTGGGCCGGCGCCCACGTGCCGAGCGCGGGATTCTCGTCGTTGACGAAGATGCCCCGGTACCTCACCGCCGGGCTCCCCTGGGTGAAGCGGCCGGGGCGCACCCACACCCGCTGGCGCCGCGCCGGCGGCACGTCGTCCCACCAGTGCCAGGGCGAGACACCGATGCCGTACGAGACGTCGTACGCCCCGAAGATCGTGCCCCGCGGATCGCTGCCCGCGATGACGAACGCCCGCTCCACACCGGGCACCGGCCGGTCCACGACCGTCTGCAGCGAGGTCTCCCACCTGCCGCGTACGCCCGTCACGTCCAGCTTCCCGGACCGGATCAGCCCGTCGATCAGCGGGCTGCGCCCGATGGTGCCGAGCAGCACCGGGAAGCGGCCGAGCGTGTCGCCCGAGCGGACCCCTGTCACCCGTTCGAGGTCGTCCCGGAGATCCCCCGCCACCCGTACCACTCCGGGATGATCCTCCCGGCTCACCACCACGGGCGCGCCCACGAGGGAGAACGCCCCGCCCGAGAAGGAGACGTACGCCCCGGGCTCCGTCACCCGAAGGCCGCCCTCACCGCCCGCCCACGCGGTCCCCGAGGCCCCGGCGGCCAGCACCGGTACGGCGGCGAGCCCCGCCCCCAGCACAGCCCTGCGCTCCACGGACATACGACCCCTCCCGGTCCGTCACCGCCACCGCCCGTGCCACCCCTGTTTTGTTCACAGGCATGCCAAATAGTGGGGGGAGCCGGCGGCGGAGGGAACGGGTCGCGGGCGCCGAATAGTTTCGAGCGGACCGGGACATGCAGAAGAGGCCCGTACGACCGGAGTCGTACGGGCCTCCCCTTAGGTCAGGCAGTGACCCTCAAGCAGGCGGAACCTACTTGACGATCTTGGTGACCTGGCCGGCGCCCACGGTGCGGCCACCCTCACGGATGGCGAACTTCAGGCCCTCTTCCATGGCGACGGGCTGGATGAGCTCCACCTTCATCTCGGTGTTGTCACCCGGCATGACCATCTCGGTGCCCTCGGGGAGGGTCACCACGCCGGTCACGTCCGTCGTGCGGAAGTAGAACTGCGGACGGTAGTTGTTGAAGAACGGCGTGTGGCGGCCACCCTCGTCCTTGGACAGGATGTAGGCCTGCGCCTCGAACTCGGTGTGCGGGGTGACCGAGCCCGGCTTGATGATGACCTGGCCGCGCTCGACGTCCTCGCGCTTGATGCCACGGAGGAGCAGACCGACGTTCTCACCGGCCTGGCCCTCGTCGAGCAGCTTGCGGAACATCTCGATGCCGGTGACCGTGGTGGTGGTCTTCTCGGTCTTGATGCCGATGATGTCGACGGTCTCGTTGACCTTGAGGACACCACGCTCGATACGGCCGGTGACGACCGTACCGCGACCGGTGATCGTGAAGACGTCCTCGATCGGCATGAGGAACGGCTTGTCGACGTCGCGCTCCGGCTGCGGGATCGACTCGTCGACGGCCTTCATCAGGTTGAGGACGGAGTCCACCCACTCCTGCTCGCCCTCGAGGGCCTTGAGCGCGGAGACCTTGACGACCGGAACGTCGTCGCCGGGGAACTCGTACTCGGAGAGGAGCTCACGGACCTCGAGCTCGACGAGCTCCAGGATCTCCTCGTCGTCCACCATGTCGGCCTTGTTCAGGGCGACGACGATGTACGGGACGCCGACCTGGCGGGCCAGGAGCACGTGCTCCTTGGTCTGCGGCATCGGGCCGTCGGTGGCGGCGACCACCAGGATCGCGCCGTCCATCTGCGCGGCACCGGTGATCATGTTCTTGATGTAGTCCGCGTGACCCGGGCAGTCGACGTGGGCGTAGTGACGCGCCTCGGTCTGGTACTCGACGTGCGCGATGGAGATGGTGATACCGCGCTGACGCTCCTCGGGCGCCTTGTCGATGTTGTCGAACGGGGTGGCCTCGTTCAGGTCCGGGTACGCGTCGTGCAGCACCTTGGTAATGGCGGCCGTGAGGGTCGTCTTACCGTGGTCGATGTGACCGATGGTGCCGATGTTGACGTGCGGCTTAGTCCGCTCGAACTTCGCCTTCGCCACTGGGGTCCTCCTGTGGAGTGGTTCTGTACGCCTTACTTCATCGGCGCCAGGTGATCTTTGCTGTAAAGGCCCGGAACCCGGGGCAAACGCTCACGATTGCGGACGTTTGCCCCTGGAGGCTCCGGAGTCAAGCCTACGGCGTGTGAACGCGGTGCGTTACTCGCCCTTGGCCTTCGCGATGATCTCCTCGGCGACGTTCCGCGGAACCTCGGCGTAGGAGTCGAACTGCATCGAGTAGCTTGCGCGACCCGACGTCTTGCTGCGGAGGTCGCCGACGTAGCCGAACATCTCCGACAGGGGCACGAGGCCCTTCACGACGCGGGCACCAGCCCGCTCCTCCATGGCCTGGATCTGGCCACGGCGGGAGTTGATGTCGCCGATGACCTCACCCATGTAGTCCTCGGGCGTGGTGACCTCGACGGCCATCATCGGCTCCAGGAGCACGGGCGAAGCCTTGCGCGCGGCCTCCTTGAAGGCCTGCGAACCGGCGATCTTGAAGGCGAGCTCGGAGGAGTCGACCTCGTGGTAGCCACCGTCGTGGAGGATGACACGGACACCGGTCATCTCGTAGCCGGCGAGGATGCCGAACTGCATGGCCTCCTGCGCACCGGCGTCCACCGAAGGGATGTACTCCTTCGGGATACGGCCACCGGTGACCTTGTTCACGAACTCGTACGAGACGTCGCCGCCCTCGAGGGGCTCGATGCCGATCTGCACCTTCGCGAACTGGCCGGTACCACCGGTCTGCTTCTTGTGGGTGTAGTCGACGCGCTCGACGGCCTTGCGGATCGTCTCGCGGTAGGCCACCTGCGGCTTGCCGACGTTCGCCTCGACCTTGAACTCGCGCTTCATGCGGTCGACGAGCACCTCGAGGTGAAGCTCGCCCATACCGCCGATGACGGTCTGGCCGGTCTCCTCGTTGGTGTGCACCTGGAAGGAGGGGTCCTCCTCCGCGAGACGCTGGATGGCGACACCCAGCTTCTCCTGGTCACCCTTGGACTTGGGCTCGATCGCGACCTCGATGACCGGCGCCGGGAAGTCCATGGACTCCAGGATCACCGGGCTCTTCTCGTCGCACAGCGTCTCACCGGTGGTGGTCTGCTTCAGGCCCATGACGGCGACGATGTCGCCGGCGCCCACCGACTCGATCTCCTCACGCTTGTTCGCGTGCATGCGGTAGATCTTGCCGATGCGCTCCTTCTTGCCCTTGACGGAGTTCAGCACCGAGGTGCCGGACTCCAGGCGGCCCGAGTAGACCCGGACGAAGGTGAGCTTGCCGAGGTGCGGGTCGCTCATGATCTTGAACGCCAGCGCCGAGAGGGGCTCCTCGTCGGACGGCTTGCGCTTGACGACGACCTCGGCGTCCTTGACGTCGTGGCCCTCGATGGCCTCGATGTCGACCGGGGACGGCAGGTAGCGCACGACCGCGTCGAGCAGGGGCTGGACGCCCTTGTTCTTGAACGCGGTACCGCAGAACACCGGGGTCACGGTGGTGCCGGTGCCCTTGCCGGACGCGATGGTGATACGACGGATCGCGGCGTAGAGCTGCTCCACGGAGGGCTCGTTGCCCTCCAGGTACAGCTCCATGATCTCCTCGTCGTTCTCGGCCACGGCCTCCAGCAGCTTGCCGCGGTACTCCTCGGCAGCCTCGGCGTGCGTGTCCGGGATGTCGACGGTGTCGTACATCTCGCCCTTGGTGGCCTCGGCGGACCAGACCAGGGCCTTCATCGTCACGAGGTCGATGACGCCCTTGAAGTCGGCCTCGGCACCGATCGGGAGCTGCATGACGATCGGCTGAGCGCCCAGGCGGTCCGAGATCATGTCCACGCAACGGTGGAACTCGGCGCCCGTGCGGTCGAGCTTGTTGACGAAGCAGATGCGCGGGACGCCGTAGCGGTCCGCCTGACGCCACACCGTCTCGGACTGGGGCTCGACACCGGCGACGCCGTCGAACACCGTCACGGCACCGTCGAGCACGCGCAGGGAGCGCTCCACCTCGACGGTGAAGTCGACGTGCCCCGGGGTGTCGATGATGTTGATGGTGTGGTCGACGTCTTCCAGCGGCCAGTGACAGGTGGTGGCAGCAGAGGTGATCGTGATGCCACGCTCCTGCTCCTGCTCCATCCAGTCCATGGTGGCAGCGCCGTCGTGGACCTCACCGATCTTGTAAGACACACCGGTGTAGAACAGGATCCGCTCGGTGGTGGTCGTCTTGCCCGCGTCGATGTGGGCCATGATGCCGATGTTGCGCACCTTGGCCAGGTCAAGTGAAGTGGTAGCCATAAGGCTTCAGTCTTCTCTCGGTCTCGATGTGGGTAGCGACTACCAGCGGTAGTGCGCGAAGGCCTTGTTGGACTCGGCCATCTTGTGGGTGTCCTCGCGCTTCTTCACGGCCGCACCGAGGCCGTTGGAGGCGTCGAGAAGCTCGTTGAGGAGACGCTCGGTCATGGTCTTCTCGCGACGGGCGCGGGAGTAACCGACCAGCCAGCGCAGCGCCAGCGTGTTGGCGCGGCCGGGCTTGACCTCGACCGGCACCTGGTAGGTCGCGCCACCGACACGGCGGGACTTGACCTCGAGGGTCGGCTTGATGTTCTCGAGAGCGCGCTTCAGCGTGATGACCGGGTCGTTGCCGGTCTTGTCGCGCAGGCCCTCCATGGCACCGTAGACGATGCGCTCGGCGGTGGAGCGCTTGCCGTTCAGCAGCACCTTGTTGATGAGCGACGTGACCAGAGGAGAACCGTAGACCGGGTCGATGATGACCGGGCGCTTCGGGGCGGGGCCCTTACGAGGCATTCTTACTTCTCCTTCTTGGCGCCGTAGCGGGAACGGGCCTGCTTGCGGTTCTTGACACCCTGGGTGTCGAGGGAGCCACGGATGATCTTGTAGCGAACACCCGGCAGGTCCTTCACACGGCCGCCGCGCACGAGCACGATGGAGTGCTCCTGCAGGTTGTGTCCCTCACCCGGAATGTAAGCGGTGACCTCGATCCCGCTGGTCAGACGCACACGCGCGACCTTACGCAGGGCCGAGTTCGGCTTCTTCGGGGTGGTCGTGAACACACGCGTGCAAACGCCACGACGCTGAGGGGAACCCTCGAGTGCCGGCGTCTTGTTCTTCTCGACCTTGTCCTGCCGGCCCTTGCGGACCAGCTGCTGGATCGTAGGCACTACTTCTCCGGTTTCTGTGTGCCGAACAGGTAAAGCTAACCTGGAACATCTCCGACCCACGCGGTCGGGTGTGTCGAATCCGCCAGACTCCCGCCGCGAGGCGGAAAGGGCGCGAATTACGGAGGCCGGTCGCGGCTCGCCGTGCGGTTACAGGCACGCACAGGAGCCAGGGCACACCCCAGGCACAAGGTCTGAGCGTACCTACCTCATTCGCTGCGGTCAAAACAAATGGGGTCCGGGGGCCCCGGGCTGCGGAACATGTCAAGGGGCCTTACACTCCGTGATCTCTCGAAGCGACGGTTTCCGGCCACCAGTACGCGAAAACCACGCGCGACCGCGGGGTACGGCTTCACCACCCTCGGGGTGCCCTCGGCCTCCCGTACCCGACAGACGTCCGCCGCACCGCCCCCGCCGAGCGGCTCGGCTCCCCCTACGTGCCGTTGGCCGGCCCCTCGTCACGGATCCGCGCACGGCCGCCGCCGTCGCCCCGTAGGCGGCCGGCACGCCTGTCGGGAAGCGCGGTCCGGCGCCCGCGTGGCAACTGCTCGCGGCGTACGGCCCCGGCTGCGCACGGACACCGGTGCACCGGTCTCCCCCGCGCCCCTCGCCCCTCGCTCCGCACTCACCTCACAGGCTGCCCTGACCGGCTCCGGCAACGCCGAAGGGCGGCCACCCCGAGAGGTGACCGCCCTTCGAACTGCCCGCTTACTGGTTGTACGGACCGTAGTCGTAGTCCTCCAGCGGAACGGCCTGGCCGGAGCCCGTGCCGAACGGCGAGTAGTCGATGTCGTCGTAGCCGACGGCCGAGTACATCGCGGCCTTGGCCTCCTCGGTCGGCTCCACCCGGATGTTGCGGTAGCGGGACAGACCCGTACCGGCCGGGATGAGCTTACCGATGATGACGTTCTCCTTGAGGCCGATGAGGCTGTCGGACTTGGCGTTGATCGCCGCGTCCGTCAGGACTCGGGTCGTCTCCTGGAAGGAGGCGGCCGACAGCCAGGATTCCGTCGCCAGCGAGGCCTTGGTGATACCCATCAGCTGCGGACGACCGGAGGCCGGGTGACCGCCCTCCTGGACCACACGACGGTTCTCCTGCTCGAAGCGGGAGCGCTCGACCAGCTCGCCGGGCAGCAGCTCGGCGTCGCCGGACTCGATGATCGTCACGCGGCGCAGCATCTGCCGGATGATGATCTCGATGTGCTTGTCGTGGATCGACACACCCTGCGAGTTGTAGACCTTCTGGACCTCGCCGACCAGGTGGACCTGGACGGCACGCTGGCCCAGGATGCGCAGCACGTCGTGCGGGTTGGTGGCACCCACGGTGAGCTGCTGGCCCACCTCGACGTGGTCGCCCTCGCGGACCAGGACCTTGGCACGCTTCGAGATCGGGTACGCCGTCTCGTCGCTGCCGTCGTCCGGGGTGACGACGAGCTTCTTGGTCTTCTCGGTCTCCTCGATCCGCACGCGGCCGGAGGCCTCGGAGATCGGGGCGACACCCTTCGGGGTACGGGCCTCGAAGAGCTCGACCACACGCGGCAGACCCTGGGTGATGTCGTCACCGGCCACACCACCGGTGTGGAAGGTACGCATCGTCAGCTGGGTACCGGGCTCACCGATGGACTGGGCGGCGATGATGCCGACCGCCTCACCGATGTCGACCAGCTTGCCGGTGGCCAGCGAGCGGCCGTAGCACATCGCGCAGGTACCGACGGCGGACTCGCAGGTCAGGACCGAGCGGGTCTTGACCTCCTCGACGCCACGGCCGACGAGCTCCTCGATGAGGACGTCGCCCAGGTCGGTGCCGGCCGGGGCCAGCACCTGGCCGTCGACCACGATGTCCTCGGCGAGGCAGCGGGCGTACACGGACGTCTCGACGTCCTCCGCCTTGCGCAGCACGCCGTCCGCGCCCCGCTCCGCGATCTTGAGCTTGAGGCCGCGGTCGGTGCCGCAGTCCTCCTCGCGGATGATGACGTCCTGGGAGACGTCGACCAGACGACGGGTGAGGTAACCGGAGTCGGCGGTACGCAGGGCGGTGTCCGCCAGACCCTTACGGGCACCGTGCGTGGAGATGAAGTACTCCAGCACGGACAGGCCCTCACGGAAGGACGCCTTGATCGGACGCGGGATGGTCTCGTTCTTCGCGTTCGACACCAGACCGCGCATACCGGCGATCTGCCGCATCTGCATCATGTTTCCTCGGGCACCCGAGTCAACCATCATGAAGATGGGGTTGGTCTTGGGGAAGTTCTCGTTCATCGCCTCGGCGACCTCGTTGGTCGCCTTGGTCCAGATCGCGATGAGCTCCTGCGTGCGCTCTTCCTTGGTGATCAGACCGCGCTCGTACTGCTTCTGGACCTTCTCGTCCTGCGCCTCGTAGCCGCGGACGATCTCCTTCTTCGCCTCGGGAACGACGACGTCGGAGATGGCCACGGTGACACCGGAACGGGTCGCCCAGTAGAAGCCGGCCGCCTTCAGGTTGTCGAGCGTCGCCGCCACGATGACCTTGGGGTAGCGCTCGGCCAGGTCGTTGACGATCTCGGAGAGCTGCTTCTTGCCCACCGAGTAGTCGACGAACGGGTAGTCCTCGGGCAGCAGCTCGTTGAAGAGCGCGCGGCCCAGGGTGGTGCGCAGGCGGAACGAGTCCCCCTGCTGCCACTCGGGCTCGCCCTCCTCGCGGGCCGGCGGGGTCCAGCCGCGCGGCGGGATGGTGCCCACCGGGAAGCGGATGTCGATCTGCGACTGCAGCGCCAGCTCGCCGGCGTCGAACGCCATGATCGCCTCGGCCGTGGAGCCGAACGCGCGGCCCTCGCCCTTGGTGTCACGCAGCTCGCCGTCGGTGGTGAGGAAGAACAGACCGAGGACCATGTCCTGGGTCGGCATCGTCACCGGACGGCCGTCGGCCGGCTTCAGGATGTTGTTCGAGGACAGCATCAGGATGCGGGCCTCGGCCTGCGCCTCCGCGGACAGCGGCAGGTGCACGGCCATCTGGTCACCGTCGAAGTCCGCGTTGAACGCGGTGCACACGAGCGGGTGGATCTGGATGGCCTTGCCCTCGACCAGCTGCGGCTCGAAGGCCTGGATGCCGAGGCGGTGCAGGGTGGGAGCACGGTTCAGCAGCACCGGGTGCTCGGCGATGACCTCTTCGAGGACGTCGTACACGACCGTGCGGCCGCGCTCCACCATGCGCTTGGCGCTCTTGATGTTCTGCGCGTGGTTCAGGTCGACCAGACGCTTCATCACGAACGGCTTGAACAGCTCCAGCGCCATGGCCTTGGGCAGACCGCACTGGTGCAGCTTCAGCTGCGGGCCGACGACGATGACGGAACGCGCCGAGTAGTCGACTCGCTTACCGAGCAGGTTCTGACGGAAGCGGCCCTGCTTGCCCTTGAGCATGTCGGACAGCGACTTCAGCGGACGGTTGCCGGGGCCCGTGACCGGGCGGCCGCGACGGCCGTTGTCGAAGAGCGCGTCGACGGCCTCCTGGAGCATGCGCTTCTCGTTGTTCACGATGATCTCGGGCGCACCGAGGTCGAGAAGGCGCTTCAGGCGGTTGTTGCGGTTGATGACACGGCGGTACAGGTCGTTCAGGTCGGAGGTCGCGAAGCGGCCACCGTCCAGCTGCACCATGGGACGCAGGTCCGGCGGGATGACCGGGACGCAGTCCAGGACCATGCCCTTGGGGCTGTTGGAGGTCTGCAGGAACGCGGAGACGACCTTCAGCCGCTTGAGGGCACGGGTCTTCTTCTGGCCCTTGCCGGTGCGGATGATCTCGCGGAGGCGCTCGGCCTCCTCGTCGAGGTCGAAGGACTCCAGGCGCTTCTGCAGCGCCGCGGCACCCATCGAGCCGTCGAAGTACGTGCCGAAGCGGTCACGCAGCTCGCGGTAGAGCAGCTCGTCGCCCTCCAGGTCCTGGACCTTGAGGTTCTTGAACCGGTTCCACACCTCGTCGAGGCGGTCGATCTCGCGCTGCGCGCGGTCGCGCAGCTGCTTCATCTCGCGCTCGGCACCCTCGCGCACCTTGCGGCGCACGTCGGCCTTGGCGCCCTCGGCCTCCAGCTCGGCCAGGTCGGCCTCGAGCTTCTTGGCGCGGGCCTCCAGGTCGGAGTCGCGGCGGTTCTCGATCTGCTGGCGCTCGACCGAGACGTGCGCCTCCAGCGAGGGCAGGTCGCGGGTACGACGCTCCTCGTCCACGTACGTGATCATGTACGCGGCGAAGTAGATGACCTTCTCGAGGTCCTTCGGCGCCAGGTCCAGCAGGTAGCCGAGGCGCGACGGGACACCCTTGAAGTACCAGATGTGGGTGACGGGAGCGGCCAGCTCGATGTGGCCCATCCGCTCACGGCGCACCTTGGCGCGGGTGACCTCGACGCCACAGCGCTCACAGATGATGCCCTTGAAGCGGACGCGCTTGTACTTGCCGCAGTAGCACTCCCAGTCCCGGGTCGGACCGAAGATCTTCTCGCAGAAGAGTCCGTCCTTTTCGGGCTTGAGGGTGCGGTAGTTGATGGTCTCGGGCTTCTTGACCTCGCCGTGGCTCCACTGACGGATGTCGTCAGCGGTGGCCAGACCGATCCGGAGCTCGTCGAAGAAGTTGACGTCGAGCACTATGCGTCAATCCCTCTCAGGGTTGTTAAGTCTGTGGTCTGAAACGGGGGCCTGGGGGTCGGCGGGGCCCTGGTGGGTCAGGGCCCCGCCCAACTCCCGTCAGACCTCTTCGACGCTGCTCGGCTCGCGCCGGGACAGGTCGATGCCGAGCTCCTCCGCAGCGCGGAAGACGTCCTCGTCGGTGTCACGCATCTCGATGGACATACCGTCGCTGGACAGCACCTCCACGTTCAGGCAGAGCGACTGCATCTCCTTGATGAGCACCTTGAAGGACTCGGGGATGCCGGGCTCGGGGATGTTCTCGCCCTTGACGATGGCCTCGTAGACCTTCACGCGGCCGGTGACGTCGTCGGACTTGATGGTCAGCAGCTCCTGGAGGGCGTACGCGGCGCCGTAGGCCTCCAGCGCCCACACCTCCATCTCACCGAACCGCTGGCCACCGAACTGGGCCTTACCACCCAGCGGCTGCTGGGTGATCATCGAGTACGGGCCGGTCGACCGGGCGTGCAGCTTGTCGTCGACCAGGTGGTGCAGCTTGAGGATGTACATGTAGCCGACCGAGATCGGGTCCGGGAACGGCTCACCGCTACGGCCGTCGAACAGCCGCGCCTTACCGGTCGGGAGCACCATGCGCTCGCCGTCCCGGTTCGGGATGGTGTGCTGCAGAAGACCCGCCAGCTCGTCCTCGCGCGCGCCGTCGAACACCGGGGTGGCGACGTTGGTGCCGGGGGCGACCTGGTCGGCGCCGATGACCTGCAGGCGCTGGGCCCACTCGTCGGCGAGGCCGGAGACGTCCCAGCCGCGGCTGGCGAGCCAGCCGAGGTGGATCTCCAGGACCTGTCCCGGGTTCATTCGGGACGGCACACCCAGCGGGTTGAGGATGATGTCGACCGGGGTGCCGTCCTCCAGGAACGGCATGTCCTCGATCGGCAGGATCTTGGAGATGACACCCTTGTTGCCGTGCCGGCCGGCGAGCTTGTCACCATCGGTGATCTTGCGCTTCTGCGCGACGTAGACGCGGACCAGCTGGTTCACGCCCGGGGGAAGCTCGTCGCCCTCCTCGCGGTCGAAGACGCGCACACCGATGACCTTGCCGGTCTCGCCGTGCGGCACCTTCAGCGAGGTGTCACGGACCTCACGGGCCTTCTCACCGAAGATCGCGCGCAGCAGGCGCTCCTCGGGGGTCAGCTCGGTCTCACCCTTCGGGGTGACCTTGCCGACGAGGATGTCACCGGCGATGACCTCGGCACCGATGCGGATGATGCCGCGCTCGTCGAGGTCGGCGAGGACCTCCTCGGAGACGTTCGGGATGTCCCGGGTGATCTCCTCGGGGCCGAGCTTGGTGTCACGGGCGTCGACCTCGTGCTCCTCGATGTGGATCGAGGAGAGGACGTCGTCCTGCACGAGGCGCTGCGACAGGATGATCGCGTCCTCGTAGTTGTGACCCTCCCACGGCATGAACGCCACGAGCAGGTTCTTGCCGAGGGCCATCTCGCCGTTCTGGGTGGCCGGGCCGTCGGCGAGGACCTGGCCCTCGATGACGCGGTCGCCCTCGTTGACGATGACCTTCTGGTTGACCGAGGTGCCCTGGTTGGAACGGGCGAACTTGGCCAGGCGGTACGTGATGTACGTGCCGTCGTCGTTGGCCGTGGTGATGTAGTCCGCGGAGACCTCCTGGACCACACCGGCCTTCTCGGCCTTGACGACGTCGCCGGCGTCGACGGCGGAGCGGTACTCCATGCCGGTACCGACGAGCGGGGCCTCCGACTTGATGAGCGGAACGGCCTGGCGCATCATGTTCGCGCCCATGAGGGCACGGTTGGCGTCGTCGTGCTCGAGGAACGGGATCATGGCCGTCGCGACCGACACCATCTGGCGCGGCGAGACGTCCATGTAGTCGACGTCCTCGCCGCCGACGTAGTCGACCTCGCCGCCACGACGGCGGACGAGCACGCGGCTCTCCTCGAACCGGAGGTCGTTCGTCAGCGGCGCGTTGGCCTGCGCGATGACGAAGCGGTCCTCCTCGTCGGCGGTCAGGTAGTCCACCTCGTCGGTGACCTGACCGTCGATGACCTTGCGGTACGGGGTCTCGACGAAGCCGAACGCGTTGACCCGGCCGTAGGAGGCGAGCGAGCCGATCAGACCGATGTTCGGGCCTTCCGGCGTCTCGATCGGGCACATACGGCCGTAGTGCGACGGGTGCACGTCACGGACCTCGAAGCCGGCCCGCTCACGGGAGAGACCACCCGGACCGAGCGCCGACAGACGGCGCTTGTGGGTGAGACCCGACAGCGGGTTGTTCTGGTCCATGAACTGGGACAGCTGGCTGGTGCCGAAGAACTCCTTGATGGAGGCGACGACCGGCCGGATGTTGATCAGGGTCTGCGGCGTGATCGCCTCGACGTCCTGGGTCGTCATGCGCTCGCGGACGACACGCTCCATACGCGCCAGACCCGTACGGACCTGGTTCTGGATGAGCTCGCCGACGCTGCGCAGACGACGGTTGCCGAAGTGGTCGATGTCGTCGGTCTCGACGACGACCGTCTCGCCGTTGTCACCGCTCGTCTCGGTCTCGCCGGCGTGCAGCTTCACCAGGTACTTGATCGTCGCGATGATGTCCTCGACGGTCAGGATGCCCGCGTCCAGCGGGGTGTCCGTACCCAGCTTCTTGTTGACCTTGTAGCGGCCGACCTTGGCGAGGTCGTAGCGCTTGGGGTTGAAGTAGAGGTTCTCCAGCAGCGTCTGCGCGGCCTCACGCGTGGGGGGCTCGCCCGGACGCAGCTTGCGGTAGATGTCGAGCAGCGCGTCGTCCTGGCCCTGGGTGTGGTCCTTCTCCAGGGTGGCGCGCATGGACTCGTACTCGCCGAACTCCTCGAGGATCTGCTCGGTCGTCCAGCCGAGCGCCTTCAGCAGTACGGTGACCGACTGCTTGCGCTTGCGGTCGATGCGGACACCGACCATGTCACGCTTGTCGATCTCCATCTCCAGCCAGGCACCCCGGGACGGGATGATCTTGGCGGAGAAGATGTCCTTGTCGGACGTCTTGTCGATGGTGGAGTCGAAGTAGACACCGGGGGAACGGACCAGCTGCGACACCACGACACGCTCGGTGCCGTTGATGACGAAAGTGCCCTTGTTCGTCATGAGCGGGAAGTCGCCCATGAAGACCGTCTGGGACTTGATCTCACCGGTCTCGTTGTTGGTGAACTCGGCGGTGACGAAGAGCGGGGCGGCGTACGTGAAGTCGCGCTCCTTGCACTCGTCGATGGAGTTCTTCGGCGGCTCGAAGCGGTGGTCCCGGAACGTCAGGGACATCGACCCGGAGAAGTCCTCGATCGGGGAGATCTCCTCGAAGATCTCCTCCAGACCGGACTTGGTGGGGACGTCCTGACCGTTCTCCAGAGCCTCCTCGACCCGAGTCTGCCAGGCGGTGTTGCCGAGCAGCCAGTCAAAGCTCTCGGTCTGCAGCGCGAGCAGGTTCGGAACCTCGAGGGGCTCCTTGATCTTTGCAAAGGAGATGCGCAGCGGGGCGGTGCTTGCGCCGTTGTTCGTATTCGCGGTCGAGGCAGTGCGCGAGGCGGCCAAGAGGGGGTCCTTCCGAGGGCTCGGACTCACTACGCGCGTACCGGTCCCTCTCCCGTACACAGAGACGGAAACCCCAGGTCAGGGGGGTTTGGTCGACTGTGCTCAAGTGAGGGCAGACCCCTGGTGACGGGCAGGGGACAGCTAACAGGCAGCGCAAAGGGTCAGTGTAGCCACTTGGCACACTGATGTCCAGTGCGGGTTTTCGAAGACCCTCGTTGTGCTCAACGCCCTTGTCAATCGCCTCGGCCTGCCGCCCTCAATGCACGTTGATACTGCCCTCTTCGCCGTCGATCCATGCCTCGGATTCGGATCCTTGTGACGACGCGTCCTGAGAATTGCGCGCTGCGTGCGGTTCGTCAAGGGCTCCTTGCCGGAACCGGGACTACGGGAGACACGACGAAGATCACCTTACCCCTCACGAACACAGGTGCAAGGCAGGCCAGGCCGGGCCCCGGGGAACGCCGAAGGGCGACCACCCGGATGGATGATCGCCCTTCGGTGCGTCCGCGTTACAGCCCTAGGGGGCCGTTTCGGCGACCGCGAAGGTCTTACTTGACCTCGACGGAGGCGCCGGCGCCCTTGAGGGCCTCGGCGGCCTTGTCGGCCTGCTCCTTGTTGACCTTCTCGAGGACCGGCTTCGGGGTGCCGTCGACGAGGTCCTTGGCCTCCTTCAGACCCAGCGAGGTCAGCTCACGCACGACCTTGATGACCTGGATCTTCTTCTCGCCGGCGCCGGTGAGGATGACGTCGAACTCGTCCTTCTCCTCCTCGGCCTCGGCGGCGGCGCCACCAGCGGCACCACCGGCGACGACGACCGGCGCGGCAGCGGCGGCGGTGACGTCGAACTTGTCCTCGAAGGCCTTCACGAACTCGGAGAGCTCGATGAGGGTCATCTCCTCGAACTGGGCGAGCAGGTCTTCCTGGCTGAGCTTCGCCATGATGGCGGTCCTTCCACTCAAATCGGCAGGTGCCGGATGTACTGGGTAAGGCGGGCGTACGTCGGCCCGCTGCGACCCGCGCCGGTGGTGCGGGTCAGAAAGCGAGCCGAATTACTCGGCACCGCCCTGCTCGGCCTGCTTGGCGCGCAGCGCGTCCACGGTGCGGACGAGCTTCGACGGCAGCGCCTGGAAGACGGAGGCAGCCTGGGACTGCTTCGCCTTGAAGGCACCGGCCAGCTTGCTGAGCAGAACCTCGCGGGACTCGAGGTCCGCAAGCTTCTTGATCTCGTCGGCGGAGAGGGCCTTGCCCTCCAGGACACCGCCCTTGATGACGAGATTGGGGTTGTCCTTGGCGAAGTCACGCAGACCCTTCGCCGACTCCACCGGGTCACCGGTGACGAAGGCGACGGCCGTCGGGCCAGCGAAGAGCTGGTCCTCCAGCGTGATCCCGGCCTCCTGGGCCGCAATCTTGGTCAGCGTGTTCTTCACCACGGCGTACTGGGCGTTCTCACCGAGCGACCGGCGCAGCGTCTTGAGCTGCGCCACGGTGAGACCGCGGTACTCGGTCAGCACGGCGGCGTTGGAGCTGCGGAACTTGTCCGTCAGCTCCGCAACCGCGGCAGCCTTGTCGGGCCTCGCCATAGAGCCTCGGCCTCCTTCCGGGTGATTCGGACCGCGCGGACCCGAAGGAGGACTGGGTAAAACGAAACGCCCCGGCGCAGGCGCACGGGGCGGACTCGACCGGCCGCACACGCGCTCGGCGCGCGCACTCCGGGAGTACTTCCACAGTCACCTGCGCGGGTCGCCCACTTTTCAGCGGATCCTTCGGCCACCGCACCCTCGTTCGAGAGCACGGCAACGACCAGCGGTCTTTGGCTTCTGCAAGAGAGTACGGGACAGGGGCTCCGCCGGGCAAATCGGCCGGGACACGGCCCCTGTCCCGGCCGTTCTGGCCGCGGGTACGACGCTCCGTGGCGGCCCGGGCGGCCTGGGCGGCCCTGGCGGCGTGCGGCCCGGTCTGCGCGCCGCAGGCCCACGCACCGCCGCCCGGAGCGCCCCGGAGGCCCGGCGAGGGCCGTGACGCCCCCGGGGGACGTCAGGAGCCGGCGCCCGTGCCGCCGGAGGCGAGACCGCCGGCCTTCAGCAGGTCCTTGAAGTCCTTGGTGTCGCTCGCCGGCGGCGCCTCGGCGGTGACCTTCGTGCCGTAGTCGGTGTAGTACGTCGTGCTGGTCATGGCGCCGTTGGTCGTGTCCGCCTTCTCGGTCTTCTTGACCAGCAGGTCCTGGTCGTTGATCCAGATGTCGACGGTGTCCGTGGTGACGCCGGCCTGGCTGAGCTGCTTCTTCAGGGCGGACAGCTGCCCGGCGCTCAGGTCGCTGGTCTTGTCGGCGAGGTCGGCGACATTCACCGTGCCCGAGTAGTGCGTGGTGTGCGCGCCGGAGACCGTCTCCTCGCCGACCTTCTTGACGTCACCGGAGGCCAGCAGCAGCTTCACGGACTGGTTCGGTGTGGCGTTCTGGATCTGGTCCTTCATGTACGAGCCGGACGCGCCGCCGATCTTGGCGAGGTCGTCGTAGGAGTACTTGATCCAGTGCTTGCCGGCGCCCGCCTGCTGGGCGAAGGCGTCGCTCATGTGCGCGTAGTAGGCGTCCGGCAGATACCGGGCCTCCATCGACGAGGTGCCGGCCTTCTTCGCCGCCTCGGCCATCTGGCCGCCGGTGTACGTGATGGTGAGGTTGCCCTTGAGGCCGTCGCCCCAGGCGAGGGCGCCGTTCGCGGTCATCGACATGAGCTTGCCGACGGAGGTGGTGGACCGCACCCTGGCCGACTCGGCCTTGTCGGTGGACTTCTCGGCGGAGCGCAGGGCCGCGATGGGGCTGACGTGCGCCACCGTCTTGCCGGAGCCCGAGGAGCCGCAGGCGGCCACCCCGGTCAGTGCGGCCGCCACCGCTGTGGAAAGGGCCACCCTGCGCGCGGTAGTGCTGTTCATCTACTCCCACCCCTGTTGCGTGTGCCGTGCCTGCACCGTAGCCCAGGCCACTGACAGTCGTTCGAAAGGTCGTACAAAGAAAGGACGGGCCCGGAACCTCAAGGGTTCCAGGGCCCGCCCTTTTCACGCGTGCCTGACGCGACTGCCGGTGCCGAGCCTCAGGCTCAGACGGCGGCCGGGTCCTCCTCGACGAGGAGGTTGCGGGTGCGGTTCGGGTCGACCGGGACGCCGGGGCCCATGGTGGTGCTGACCGCGGCCTTCTTGATGTAGCGACCCTTGGCGGCGGACGGCTTCAGACGGAGGATCTCCTCCAGCGCGGCGCCGTAGTTCTCCACCAGCTTGGCGTCGTCGAAGGACGCCTTGCCGATGATGAAGTGCAGGTTCGAGTGCTTGTCGACGCGGAACTCGATCTTGCCGCCCTTGATGTCGGTGACGGCCTTGGCGACGTCGGGGGTGACGGTGCCGGTCTTCGGGTTCGGCATCAGACCACGCGGGCCGAGGACGCGGCCGAGGCGGCCCACCTTGCCCATGAGGTCCGGGGTGGCGACGACGGCGTCGAAGTCCAGACGGCCCTTCGCCACCTCGTCGATCAGCTCGTCGGCGCCGACGATGTCGGCGCCCGCGGCACGCGCGGCCTCGGCACGGTCGCCGGTCGCGAAGACCAGGACCCGGGCGGTCTTACCGGTGCCGTGCGGAAGGTTCACGGTGCCACGGACCATCTGGTCGGCCTTGCGCGGGTCGACACCCAGACGGAAGGCGACCTCGACGGTGGCGTCGAACTTGGTCGTGGAGGTCTCCTTGGCGAGACGGACGGCCTCGAGCGGGGCGTACAGCTTCTCCCGGTCGACCTTGGCGTCCGCAGCGCGGAGAGCCTTGCTGCGCTTGCTCACAACTGCTCCTGTGTGTTCTGAAAGGAGTCGTGGTCACTGGGCCGAGCAGGCCCTGCCACGCGCGGCCGCGCATCGCTGGCAGCCGCATGACTTACGTAGGTGGGGTTCAGCCCTCGACCGTGACGCCCATGGAACGCGCGGTACCGGCGATGATCTTCGCGGCGGCGTCCAGGTCGTTCGCGTTCAGGTCGGGCATCTTGGTCGTGGCGATCTCGCGGACCTGCGCCTCGGTGATCTTGGCGACCTTGGTCTTGTGCGGCTCGCCGGAGCCCTTCTCGATGCCCGCGGCCTTGAGGATCATCTTCGCGGCCGGCGGCGTCTTGGTGATGAAGGTGAAGGAACGGTCCTCGTAGACCGTGATCTCCACCGGGATGACCCAACCGCGCTGCGACTCGGTCGCGGCGTTGTAGGCCTTGCAGAACTCCATGATGTTGACGCCGTGCTGACCCAGCGCCGGGCCGACCGGCGGAGCCGGGTTGGCGGCACCGGCCTGGATCTGGAGCTTGATAAGCCCCGTGACCTTCTTCTTCTTGGGAGGCATTGCTCTCCGGGTCCTTTCATTCGGGTCCATGCCCGCGCGAGGGTCGCGACCCTGACGCAGGCATACCGCACAACGATAACGGGTATAGATGCGCGGCTGAAAACCGTGCAGGTCAGGCGGACCGTGACGGCCTGCCTGACCTGCGCGGAAGCATGAAGCCCAGGAAGGGCTAGTTCTTCTGGATCTGGTCGAAGGACAGCTCGACCGGGGTCTCGCGGCCGAAGATCTCGACCAGGCCCTTGACCTTCTTGGAGTCGGGGTTGATCTCGTTGATGGTCGCCTGGAGCGTGGCGAACGGGCCGTCGGTGACGGTGACCGAGTCGCCGACCTCGAAGTCCAGGACCTGGACCTCGACCTTGCGCTGCGGGGCGGGCTTGCCCTCGGCCTCGGCGGCCTCGCGGGCGGCCTTCTCCTCGGCCTCCGGGGCGAGCATCTTGACGATCTCGTCCAGGGTCAGCGGGTACGGGTCGTAGGCGTTGCCGACGAAGCCGGTGACGCCCGGGGTGTTGCGGACGACGCCCCAGGACTCGTTGGTCAGGTCCATGCGGACCAGGACGTAACCCGGCAGCTTGTTCTGCTTGATCGTCTTGCGGTCGCCGTTCTTGATCTGGACGACCTCTTCCTGCGGCACCTCGGCCTGGAAGATGTAGTCCTCGACGTTCAGCGAGACGGCGCGCTGCTCCAGGTTGGTCTTCACGCGGTTCTCGTAACCGGCGTAGGTGTGGATGACGTACCACTCGCCGGGCAGGGTGCGCAGCTCCTCGCGCAGGGCCTGGACCGGGTCCACCGGCGCGGCCGGCTCCTCCTCGGCGGCCTCGGCGGCGACGGCGTCCTCATCGGCCTCGTCGGCCTCAGCGGCCTCGTCGGCTTCTTCGCCCTCGTCCTCGACGTGCAGGGCGGCCTCCTCGGCCGGCTCCCCCGCCTCGGCCTCGGCAGCCTCGAACTCGTCCTGCTCGTCCGCGCCCTCGACGATGTCGAGCTCGTCATCCGCCGTCTCGGCAGCCAGCCCGCGGGGCTCAGTGGCGTCGTCGTTCAGGTTCGGGTCAGACACGATGGCTGCTTCTTCCTGGATACAGAGGGGTGGAACATGCGAAAACGGGCGCCGGTGCCACGGCGCCCTTCGCTCTTGGCTCAGCCGAAGACGTACTTGGCCGCGTGGTTGAGCCCATAGTCAATCACGGTCACCAGGGCGATCATGATGACGACGAAGAAGATCACCACGGTCGTGTACGAGGTCAGCTGGTTGCGTGTCGGCCAGACGACCTTGCGGAGTTCCGCGATGATCTGGCGGTAGAAGGTGGCCAGGCGCTTGAGCGGGCCCTTCTTGGCACGCTTGCCGCCCTTGCGGGCCTTCTTGGACTCGGGCACCTCGTCCTGGGCATCAGGCGTGTCGATGGAGCCCACGGCGTCCGTCATTGTCCTCACCTGGTCCCGGGTCGTGGCCGTGCCGCGCCCGGTTTCTGAGCCGCACGGCGGTGCAATGCTGTACGTACATGCGCACACATCCTGGCGGTGTGTGTAGCAGGGCCGGAGGGACTTGAACCCCCAACCGCCGGTTTTGGAGACCGGTGCTCTACCAATTGAGCTACGACCCTTTGTGTGTCCCCCAACGTACCGCATCCGACCGGGTGCCCGGTGTGCACCGGTCCGGCCGCGGCTGCTGAAGGCCAACGAGGTGTGAGTGTACGTGGTCCATGGCCCGGCGTCGAACAGATAGCGCCCGTCCGGGGCCGCGTGGCCGAAGATCGTCCTGGCCGGAGGCCGGATTCGGACCCGTGTTCACGCCTCGACCCTTCCTGTTCAGTCTGTGAAACCGGTGTGCCGGGCGCGTTTGCGGTCTGGAACGATGGGCCGTATGAGCGCTGCAACTCCTCCCACCGAGCGCCGGGTCTCCGCCCGAGTCGGCGCGATCTCCGAGTCCGCCACCCTCGCCGTGGACGCCAAGGCCAAGGCCCTGAAGGCCGCCGGACGTCCGGTGATCGGCTTCGGCGCCGGTGAGCCCGACTTCCCGACCCCGGACTACATCGTCGAGGCGGCCGTCGAGGCCTGCAAGAACCCCAAGTACCACCGCTACACCCCGGCCGGCGGCCTGCCCGAGCTGAAGGCCGCGATCGCCGCGAAGACGCTGCGCGACTCCGGCTGGGAGCCGGACGTCTCCCAGATCCTCGTCACCAACGGCGGCAAGCAGGCCATCTACGAGGCGTTCGCCGCGATCCTCGACCCGGGCGACGAGGTCATCGTCCCCGCGCCGTACTGGACGACGTACCCGGAGTCGATCCGCCTGGCCGGCGGTGTCCCGGTCGAGGTCGTCGCCGACGAGACGACCGGCTACCGGGTCTCGGTGGAGCAGCTGGAGGCGGCGCGCACGGAGAAGACGAAGGTCGTGCTCTTCGTCTCCCCGTCCAACCCGACCGGCGCGGTGTACTCCGAGGCCGAGACCGAGGCGATCGGCCGCTGGGCCGCCGAGCACGGCCTGTGGGTGCTCACCGACGAGATCTACGAGCACCTGGTCTACGGCGACGCCGTCTCGGTGTCCCTGCCGGCGCTCCTGCCCGAGCTGCGCGACAGGTGCATCGTCGTCAACGGTGTGGCGAAGACGTACGCCATGACCGGCTGGCGGGTGGGCTGGGTGATCGGCCCGAAGGACGTCGTCAAGGCCGCGACCAACCTCCAGTCGCACGCCACCTCCAACGTCTCCAACGTCGCCCAGGCGGCCGCCGTGGCCGCCGTCTCCGGCGACCTGGAGGCCGTGGCGGCGATGCGCGAGGCCTTCGACCGGCGCCGCAAGACCATCGTGCGGATGCTCAACGAGATCGACGGCGTGGTCTGCCCGGAGCCCGAGGGCGCCTTCTACGCCTACCCCTCGGTCAAGGCGCTGCTCGGCAGGGAGATCCGCGGCAAGCGCCCGCAGGACACCGTGGAGCTGGCCGCGCTGATCCTGGAGGAGGCCGAGGTCGCGGTCGTCCCGGGCGAGGCCTTCGGCACGCCGGGCTACCTGCGGCTGTCGTACGCGCTCGGTGACGAGGACCTCGTCGAGGGCGTGAGCCGGGTACAGAAGCTGCTGGCGGAGGCGCGGGACTGATTCCCGGCGTCCACGCGCGCGTGCGGGCCGTTTCCCTGCGGGGAGGCGGCCCGCTTCTGTGTGCGAGCAAGACCACGTCGGGGGAAACGGCTACCGGGACGGCGGTGACGTACGGCAGGATCTGGGAATGGAGCGTGTACGTGATCTGTCCCGGCTGCCGAAGGCCCATCTGCACCTGCACTTCACCGGCTCGATGCGGCCGGCGACGGTCCTGGAACTGGCCGACAAGTACGGCGTCCGTCTGCCCGAGGCGCTGATGGAGGCCCTGACCAGCGGGGAACCGCCGAGACTGCGGGCCACGGACGAGCGGGGCTGGTTCCGTTTCCAGCGGCTGTACGACGCGGCCCGGTCCTGCCTGCGCGAACCGGAGGACATCCGGCGCCTGGTCCGGGAGGCCGCCGAGGAGGACGTGAGGGACGGCTCGGGCTGGCTGGAGATCCAGGTGGACCCGACGTCGTACGCGCCCCGGCTGGGCGGTCTGATCCCGGCCCTGGAGATCATCCTGGACGCGGTGGAGACGACGTCCAGGGAGACCGGGCTCGGCATGCGGGTGCTGGTCGCCGCGAACCGGATGAAGCACCCGCTGGACGCGCGCACGCTGGCCCGGCTGGCGGTGCGGTACGCGGACCGGGGCGTCGTCGGCTTCGGGCTCTCCAACGACGAGCGGCGTGGCCTGGCGCGGGACTTCGACCGGGCCTTCCACATCGCGCGGGAGGGCGGTCTGCTGTCGGCGCCGCACGGCGGTGAGCTGGCCGGCCCGGCGTCCGTCCGGGACTGCCTGGACGACCTGCACGCCTCGCGGATCGGGCACGGGGTGCGCGCGGCCGAGGACCCGCGGCTGCTGAAGCGGCTGGCCGACCGGGGCGTGACCTGCGAGGTGTGCCCCGCGTCCAACGTGGCGCTCGGCGTGTACGAGAAGCCGGAGGACGTCCCGCTGCGCACACTCTTCGAGGCGGGCGTCCCGTTGGCCCTGGGTGCCGACGACCCGCTGCTGTTCGGCTCCCGGCTGGCCGCCCAGTACGAGCTCGCCCGCGCCGCGCACGGCTTCACGGACGCCGAGCTGGCGGAGCTGGCCCGCCAGTCGGTGCGTGGTTCGGCCGCACCCGAGGACGTCAAGGCGCGGCTGCTGTCCGGCGTGGACGACTGGCTGGCCGGTCCGGCGGTGTGAAGGACCGGGTTCGAGCTACGGCCGGAGGCTCACGCCCACCGTCACCGGCTCGTTGACCAGGGTGATCCCGAAGGCCTCGCGGACCCCGGCGATCACCTCGCGGGCCAGGGCGAGCAGGTCCTCCGTGGTGGCGCCGCCCCGGTTGGTGAGGGCGAGGGTGTGCTTGGTGGAGATGCGGGCGGGACCGCTGCCGTAGCCCTTGGTGAAGCCCGCCTTGTCGATGAGCCAGGCTGCGGAGGTCTTCGTACGGCCTTCTCCCGCGGGGTAGGCGGGCGGCTCGACGCCGTCGCCCAGCCGCTCGCGCACGCGCGCGTGGAACGCGGTGAACTGCTCGTCGGTGAGGATCGGGTTGGTGAAGAAGGACCCGGCGGACCAGGTGTCGTGGTCCTCGGCGTCGAGCACCATGCCCTTCCCCTCACGCAGCTTCAGCACGGTCGCGCGGGCGTCGGACAGCGGCACCCTCGCGCCGGGGTCCACGCCCAGGGCGCGGGCCGCCTCGGCGTATTTGACCGGCGCGGACAGCCCGCCCGCGTCCTCCAGCTCGAACCGGACCCGGAGCACGACATAGCGCTCGGGGTCGGCCTTGAAGCGGCTGTGCCGGTAGGAGAAGGCGCACTCCTCGTTCGTCAGGGTGACGGTCTCGCCGGCCCGCCGGTCGTAGGCGATCACCTCGGTGATCGTCGAGGAAACCTCCTGGCCGTAGGCGCCGACGTTCTGGATCGGGGTGGCGCCCGCGGATCCGGGGATGCCGGCCAGGCACTCGATCCCGGCGAGCCCGGCCTCCACGGTGCGGGCGACGGCGTCGGTCCACACCTCGCCGGCCGCCAGCTCCAGGGTCCTGCCGCGCAGTTCGACCCCGCGCGTGGCGATGCGCAGGGCGGTGCCGTCGAAGCCCTTGTCACCGATGACCAGGTTCGATCCCCCGCCGATGACCAACAGCGGCGTACCGCTGTCGTCGGCCTCACGGACGGCGGCGATCACCTCGGCGTCGGTCCCGGCGGTCACCAGCCGGGTCGCGGGACCGCCCAGCCGGAAGGTGGTCAGCGGGGCAAGGGGGGCATCGTGGAGTACCTGCACGCGCCCAAGACTACGAGACCCCACCGACAGCCCCGCGCCCGCGCGACCCGGCCGGACGGCACGCGCGCGTGCCGCCTCTTCGGGGGGGCACCGCGCGAACACGCGACAGCACGCACGCGCACGGACTGGCGTAAGCGCGTCGTCGGTCCGCGCGCACGCGCGCTGCTGCCGGCGAAGAACCCTCGGGCCCGTCCGGCCGGGTCAGCGGGAGGCGGCGTCGAGGACCGGCGCGGGGGCCTGTGCGGCCGCCCGGCCCGGCGGGGGCACGCGCGTGTCCCTCCCGTCGGGTGCGCCGCGCCGACTCCCGACAGCACGCAGGCGCGCGGACCGTCGTAATCGCGGTCCACGCGCGCGTGCGGCGCTGCCGGCCGCCCGCCGGCGAATGCCCCCGGGCTGCCCGGCCGGGTCAGCGGGAGGCGGCGTCGAGGGCCGGCGCGGGGGCTTGTATGGCCGCCGAGGCGGGGTGGCCGGCGCGGTGGCGGGTGGGGATCGCCAGGGCCGCGAGCGCGGCGAGGGCGACCACCGCCGAGCCGGTGACCAGGGCCGGCCGCAGACCGTCCACGAAGCTCTGCGCGGACTCGTAACCGCCCTGCGCCGAGAAGATCGACGACATCACCGCGATGCCGAGCGCGCCGCCCACCTCGCGCAGCGCGTTGTTCGCGCCGGAGGCGATGCCCTGCTCCTGCGGGCGGACGCTGGACATGACCAGGTTGGCGGCCGGTGCGAAGTACAGGGCCATGCCGACCCCGCTGATGACCAGGGCGGGCAGCTGGACGGCGTAGGAGGCGTCGGTGGTGGCCACCCAGGCCATGTAGCCGAGGCCGGCGGCCTGGAGGAACAGGCCCGCGGCGACGACCGGCCGGCCGCCGATCCGGTCGGAGAGGATCCCGGCGACGGGGGCGACGAGCATCGGCATGCCGGTCCACGGCAGCATCCGCAGGCCCGCCTCGGTGGGCGAGTAGCCAAGGACGCCCTGCATGTACTGGCTGAGCAGGAAGATCGAGCCGAACATGCCGACGAACATCAGCAGGCTGGCCGCGTTGATGCCGGAGAAGGCCCGGGAACGGAACAGCCGCATCGGCAGCATCGGGGCGGCCGCGCGGGAGCTGTAGCCGACGAAGCCTGCCAGCAGCACCCCGCCCGCGCTCAGCGCGGTCAGCACCACGGGGTCGGTCCAGCCGTCGGCGGGCCCGCGGACCAGGCCGTACACGATCCCGAAGAGCCCACCGCTGGCGAGCAGCGTGCCGGGTATGTCGAGCCGGGCGCCGGCGCCGTACGACTCGGCGAGGCGCAGCCGGGCGAGCGGCAGCGCGGCCAGGCCGAGCGGCACGTTCAGCCAGAAGATCCAGTGCCAGGAGACGTGTTCGGTGAGGCTGCCGCCGATGAGCGGCCCGGAGGCGACGGCGAGCCCGTTGACGGCGCCCCAGATGCCGTACACCGTGCCGCGCCTGGCGGCGGGTACGGCCGCGGTCAGCAGGGTCAGCGTGAGCGGCATCATCACGGCCGCGCCGACGCCCTGCACCGCGCGGGCGGCGATCAGGGAGCCGATGCCCGGTGCCATGGCCGCGGCGGCGGAGGCGGCGGTGAACACGGCGAGTCCGGCGATGAAGAGCCTGCGGCGCCCGAAGCGGTCGCCGAGCGCGGCGCCGAACATCAGCAGGACGGCGAAGGTGAGCGTGTAGGCGCTCACGGTCCACTCCAGGTCGTCCAGCGCGCCGCCGAGGTCCTCGCGGATGGAGGGCAGGGCGGTGGTGACGACGAGGTTGTCCAGGGCCGCCATGAACCCGGCGACGCTGGTGATGACGAGGGCCCACACCGCCCGCGCGCGGGATGTGCCGGTGCCGGGTCCTGTTGTCTCCTGTGACATCGCTCCCCCAGTGGGTGATCAATAGTTAGTTATCGATGACTAACTTTCGCGGCCATGGAAAGGCGCCGCGCTTCCGTACCGCTCACGCCTCCGGGCGACCCTTGAGGCGGGCCGACGGGTACAGGCCCTCCCACACCCGGTGCCCGGGCGGGAAACCCATGGCCACCAGGCAGTTGATGAGCATCCCGTACGCCATGAAGGCGGTGGTCTCGCTGACGTCCGCGCCGAGCGGTACGTGCACGGTGTCCCACAGCCGCATCCAGCCGGCCCGGACCTTCTCGCCGAACTCGCGGTCGCCCTCCTGCTCGGCCGCCGCCACGGCGACGTACATCTGCATCTGCATCAGCAGCCGTTCGGGCTGCTCCGCGATGACCCTGGTGTACGCGTTCGCCATGGCGTGCAGGGCCTCTTCGCCCCGCAGCCCCTCCGAGGCCTCCTCGAAGGTCCGGATCGTGTCCTCCACGCAGCGTTCGGCCACCGCGAGGAAGATCGCCTTCTTGCCCGGGAAGAGCCGGAACAGATACGGCTGCGAGACGCCGACCCGCTTGGCGATCGCCTCCGTGGAGGTGCCGTGGTATCCACCGCGCGCGAACTCGGCGGTCGCGGCACGGACGACGCTCTCGCGCCGCTCCTCTGCGCTCATCCTGGGCATGCGAACAAGTTAGTACTCAATCACTAACTTGGGCAAGGGGGCCGGTCGGTGTGCCCGGACGTAAGGGGCGCACCGCAAAGGCGGACGCCCCTTACCTCCACACCACTGCCGTCAGGCGAGCCGTACGACCGCCCGGGACATGCCCAGCACCTTCTGGCCGCCGCTCATGGCCGTCAGGTCCACCCGCACGGTGTTGTCGTCCAGCTTGGCCGCGACCTTGCCGCTGACTTCGATGAGGGCGCCCTGGTCGTCGTTCGGGACGACGACCGGCTTGGTGAAGCGGACGCCGTACTCCACGACCGCGCCCGGGTCCCCGATCCAGTCGGTGACCACGCGGATCGCCTCGGCCATGGTGAACATGCCGTGCGCGATGACGTCCGGCAGGCCCACCTCCTTGGCGAACTTCTCGTTCCAGTGGATGGGGTTGAAGTCCCCGGAGGCGCCCGCGTAGCGCACCAGCGTGGCGCGGGTCACGGGGAAGGTCCGGGCCGGCAGCTCGGTGCCGACCTCGACGTCGTCGTACGCGATCTTCGCCGTCATCGGGTCGTCACGCCTCCTCGGCCGCGCGGGCCACGAGCTTGGTCCAGGCGGTCACGACGTGCTCGCCGGCCTCGTCGTGCACCTCACCGCGGATGTCCAGGATGTCGTTGCCCGCGAGGGACTTGATGCCCTCGATCGTGGAGGTGACCGTGAGCCGGTCGCCGGCGCGCACCGGGCGGGCGTAGGCGAACTTCTGGTCGCCGTGCACCACGCGGCTGTAGTCCAGCCCCAGCTGCGGGTCCTGGACGACCTGCCCGGCGGCCCGGAAGGTGATGGAGAACACGAAGGTCGGCGGGGCGATCACATCGGGGTGACCGAACGCCTTGGCGGCCTCGGGGTCCGTGTACACCGGGTTGGTCTCGCCGACCGCCTCGGCGAACTCGCGGAGTTTCTCCCGGCCCACCTCGTAGGGCGCGGTGGGCGGGTAGGTCCGTCCCACGAAGGACTGGTCGAGCGCCATGGCCCGGCACCTCCTGATCTCTGCTGTGATGGCCCCAAATTAGCGGGAATCCGGTCATGGAACGCGCACGGGTCCAGTGGGGGGCGTCCCGGGCGCCGGGCCGGGAAAACGCCGTGAGGCCGCCCCCTCGGAAGGGGACGGCCTCACGGACGAGCCTGTTTTATCGCGTTTCGCGGTGCGCGGTGTGCGCGTTGCAACGCGGGCAGTGCTTCTTCATCTCAAGACGATCCGGGTTGTTACGCCGGTTCTTCTTGGTGATGTAGTTCCGCTCCTTGCACTCCACGCAGGCCAGCGTGATCTTCGGGCGGACGTCGGTGGCAGCCACGTGAGTGCTCCTAAGACGAACGGATGGACTAATTCAACGCAAGAAAGAGTAGCCGATCGAAGGACCGACCCCGCAATCGGCTACTGTCAGTAGCGGTGACCGGACTTGAACCGGTGACACAGCGATTATGAGCCGCTTGCTCTACCGACTGAGCTACACCGCTTTGATGAGATCGGCTCCCGCCTCGCGACGGGAACCTCTCACACCAGAGCCCCAAAACGGAATCGAACCGTTGACCTTCTCCTTACCATGGAGACGCTCTGCCGACTGAGCTATTGGGGCGAGCGATGAAGACATTACACGGTCTGCCGCCGTTCACCCAAATCCGTATCCCACCGCCCGCCGCACCCCTCGTCCCAGGCCTCCCGGCGGTCCCCGAAGCCTCTCCGCAGCCTCTCTGCCGCCCCTCTGCAGCCGCTGTGTGGCGCTTCCCGTCGTGGACTGCACGCGCGCGTACGCAGAGCCCGGGCCGGCGTCCGCACGCGCAGGCGTCCGCACGCGCGCGGGTGGCCCGCGCGCCGCCTGGGGCGGACCACGCCGGTACGACTATTGCGCTCCTCCGCGTCCTGCGCGGCTCGTCACCCTAGGCTCGTCTCACTCTGCGTGATCATGGGCCGGCCGCGGCCCGGATCCCTCACGCCGGCCCACCCGAGCCCCGGACCCCACCCTGGAGCGCGATGCCCGACAGCCAGCCGCACCCGCCGTCGAACTCGTCGGGGTCCTCGGGGTCGTCCGACCCGGCCGCCCTCCTGCTCTGCGGGGCCCGGCTCACCGACGGCCGGACCGTGGACGTACGGCTGGGCGGAGGGCGCATCGAGGCGGTCGGTACGGCCGGCAGCCTCGCCCCGGGACCGGCCCGCAAGGCCGCCACACGCGTGGACCTGAGCGGCTACCTGCTGCTGCCGGCCCCGGCCGAACCGCACGCCCACGGCGACACCGCGCTGTCCGCGGAGCGCCCCGGCCCGGTCTCGTACACCCCCGAGGACGTCCAGCGCCGGGTGACGGAGGCGGCCCTGCTGCAACTCGGGCACGGGGCGACGGCGCTACGCGCGCACGTGCGCGTGGGGGACGTCCAGGGGCTCGGCGCGCTGGGCGCGGTGCTCCAGGCACGGCGGTCGCTGCGGGGGCTGGCGGAGCTGACGGCCGTGGCGATGCCCCGATTGCTGACCGGGGTGGCCGGCGCCGACGGGCTGGCGACGCTGCGGGACGCGCTGAAGATGGGCGCCTCCGTGGTCGGCGGCTGCCCCGACCTCGACCCGGACCCCACCGGCTACGTGGAGGCGGTCCTGGAGGTGGCCTCCGAACACGGCTGCCCGGTGGACCTGCACACGGACGCCACGGACCCGGCCCGGCTGTCCCGGCTCGCGGCCATGGCGGGGGGCCTGCGCCCCGGCGTGACGATCGGACCGTGCGCCGGCCTCGCCCGCCTGCCCACCGAGGCCGGCGCCCGCGTCGCCGACCAGCTCGCGGCGGCCGGGGTGACGGTGGTGTGCCTCCCCCAGGGCGGCTGCGGCGCCGCCGACCGGCGGGGGGCGGCGCCGGTACGGCTGCTGCGCGCAGCCGGGGTGCGGGTGGCGGCCGGCAGCGGCGCCCTGCGCGACGTATCGAACCCCGTGGGGCGCGGCGACCCCCTGGAGGCGGCGTACCTCCTCGCCTCCGCCCACGGGCTGCGCCCGGAGGATGCCTACGACGCCGTGTGCGCCTCGGCACGCGCGGTGCTGGGGCTGCCGGAGGTCCGCGTGGAGGCGGGCTTCCCGGCCGAGCTGCTGGCCGTACGCGGCGACCATCTGGCCGGCGCGCTCTCCCTGGCCTACAGCCGGATCGTGGTGCACCGGGGGCGGGTGGTGGCCCGTACGAGCGCGGTCCGCGAGTACTGCAACTCGGCGGCGGCAGCGGAACTGGGGCTGCCGCGACAGGGGCGGAAAGAGCTGTCGTGAGCCGGGGGGTGAGCCGGGAGCAGGGCGAGGAGTTGGGCCGGGAGCCGAGTAGGGAGTCGGGGGGGCAGTTGCGCGTGAGGCCCGTGAGGTCGCCCGCGCGCCCGGCCTCCGGTAACTCGTGCGGCGGATACGGCCCCCCGGGCGTACGGTCGGAATCATGCGCACTGTCATCGCTGGTGGTCATGGTCAGATCGCGTTGCGGCTGGAGCGTCTGCTCTCCGCGCGCGGGGACGAGGTGGCGGGCATCATCCGCAACCCCGAACAGGGCGACGATCTTCGGGCGGCGGGTGCCGAACCGGTCCTGCTCGACCTGGAGTCCGCCTCGGTGGAGGAGGTCGCGGCGCACCTCCAGGGCGCGGACGCGGCGGTCTTCGCGGCCGGGGCCGGCCCGGGCAGCGGTACGGCCCGCAAGGACACGGTGGACCGGGGCGCGGCGGTGCTGTTCGCGGACGCCGCCGTACGCGCGCGCGTGCGCCGCTTCCTGGTGGTGTCCTCGATGGGCGCGGATCCCGCGCACCAGGGGGACGACGTGTTCGACGTGTACCTGCGCGCCAAGGGCGAGGCCGACGCGTACGTCACCCGGCAGGAGGCCCTGGACTGGACGATCCTGCGCCCGGGCTCGCTGACGGACGACGCGGGCAACGGTCTGGTCCGGCTGGAGGCGCACACGGGGCGCGGCGCGGTCCCACGGGACGACGTGGCGGCCGTCCTCGCGGAGTTGGTGGACACCCCGGCGACCGCCGGTCTCACGCTGGAGCTGATCAGCGGTTCGGCGCCGGTGTCGGTGGCGGTGAAGTCGGTGGCCGGGAACTGAGCCCGGCCGCGGCTCGTTGACCCGTCGATCCAGCCGTACACCTACTCGCACCGACCCGCTGACGAGCCACCGCACGCCCGCTCGCACGATCCGCTGACAAGCCACTGCACGCCCGCTCGCACCGTCCGCTGACGAGCCGTCGGACGGTTCGGTACCGCGCCCCCGCCCGCCGCGCTGTCGGGCTGTCGGGCCGTCAGGAGTCAGAAGAGCGGCAGCTGCCCGGGAAAGTCGGGCACCGCGTAACCGTCCAGTGACGGCTGCACCGCGCCGAGTTGCGCGGGCTGCCGCGACCCGGCGCAGGAGACGAGTTCGCCGCTCTCCCGCGCGCCGGGCGGGTCGTGCCGTGCGAAGCGGCCCGCGACGACGGCGATCTCGCGGCGGCACACGGGACAGGTTCTGCGTCGGGAGGACATGCCGCCAGTGTGCCCGGGGCGCGGGCCGTGCGTGCGCCCGCGCGGGGGCAGCGGGTCAGGTCCGGGTCTCCGCCTCCCACCGGTCGGGGCCGACTCCGCGCCAGTCGATCAGCGGCGAGTCGGCGAGTTCCTCGGGTTCGATCTCCAGCCCGGCCCGGCGGAGGAACTCCACCAGGTCGCGCACGTTGTGCGCGAGGCCGAGGATCTCGCCGTCCACCCGCACCCGGCGACCGCCGGTCGGGGACGGCAGGTGGACGACGATGGGACGTTTCCCGGCCATGGCTCCAGCATCTTCCGGACCGGCCGGGCCCGCACCCGGGCCGGTCATTCGAGAATCCCCGGCACGGTGTCCGGCCTGCACAGCGGGCGCGCGGGGGCACCGCCGTCGGCGAGGACCCGTACCGCCTGCTCCCGGACGGCGGTACGACGCTGCCGCTCGGCCACCCGGCGTCCCTCGTCGGCGATCCACCGGTCCGTCAGTGCGGGCTGCCGGGCAGCCTGGCGTTCGACGACACGGCGGGCGAACCGCGGCATGTCGAGACGCGTCAGCGGACGGTGCTCGTTCATGCGTTCGATTCTAGCGACCTGGCGGGAAGGCGCCAGCATCCGCACCCCGCCGACAACGACGAAGGCCCCGTGATCTGCTTTCACAGATCACGGGGCCTCGCTCCCGTGTGGCGGCGCCAGGATTCGAACCTGGGAAGGCTGAGCCGGCAGATTTACAGTCTGCTCCCTTTGGCCGCTCGGGCACACCGCCGGGTGACGCTGCCGTTTCGAACCCGCCTTCGGCGGTGTTCCCCGGCAACGACGTAAACAATACCCGATGCCCAGGGGTGCTCCGCCACCCCATTGATCTCCACCCGAGGGGCACGGGGTGGCTAGGCTGGTGCGGATGCGGCCCGGTGCTTCACCGGGTCCGGCGGTCGCCGCCGCGCACGCCGGCACGCATCCGATACGCACCCCGATACAAGGAGCCACAGGACATGGCCGACTCCAGTTTCGACATCGTCTCGAAGGTCGAGCGGCAGGAGGTCGACAACGCCCTCAACCAGGCCGCCAAGGAGATCTCGCAGCGCTACGACTTCAAGGGCGTGGGTGCCTCGATCTCGTGGTCCGGCGAGAAGATCCTCATGGAGGCGAACTCCGAGGACCGGGTGAAGGCCATCCTCGACGTCTTCCAGTCGAAGCTCATCAAGCGCGGCATCTCGCTGAAGGCGCTGGAGGCGGGCGAGCCGCAGCTCTCCGGCAAGGAGTACAAGATCTTCGCGTCGATCGAGGAAGGCATCTCCCAGGAGAACGCGAAGAAGGTGGCGAAGATCATCCGCGACGAGGGCCCCAAGGGCGTGAAGGCCCAGGTCCAGGGCGACGAGCTGCGCGTCAGCTCCAAGAGCCGGGACGACCTGCAGACGGTGATCGCCCTCCTCAAGGGCAAGGACTTCGACTTCGCGCTGCAGTTCGTGAACTACCGGTAGGACCGGCACAGGGGTGGGCGCCCGGCTGTGCCCACCCTTGCCGTACTTCCGTGTCTCGCGCGCCGAGGGTTCAGTCGCGTGAGTTGCCGAACAGGATCCGGTAGACGATCAGCAGCACCAGGGAGCCGCCTACGGCCGCGGCCCAGGTGGCGCCGTCGTAGAAGTGCTTGCTGATCGGGTGGTTCAGCCAGCGGGCGGAGATCCAGCCCCCGATGAACGCGCCCGCGATGCCGATGAGGGTCGTCCCGATGAAGCCGCCGGGATCGCGTCCCGGCAGCAGGACCTTGGCGATGGCTCCGGCCAGCAGTCCGAGAATGATCCAACCGATGATGCTCATGCCGTGAACCTGCCCTTCCGCGCTGTCTCCGCACTGTGGGGCCCCTCGGATTCCGATGGGACCCGCCGTCCGTCGCACGCGTGATCGTGCCCGTGTCGAAGGAGAGGACGTCGGAGGTCCGCTCACCGGTTGCCGGGATCGCCGGGATGCGGCGCAGGACACGTACGCGCGCCGGGCGCGAGGGCTCGGCTACGACGGCTCGGTCAGCGCGCCGCGAACGGCTGGTCGGTGCGGACGACCTCGCGGCCCAGCGGCAGCAGGGAGACCGGGATCAGCTTGAAGTTCGCTATGCCGAACGGGATGCCGATGACCGTGAGGCACAGGGCGATGCCGGTGGCGATGTGCGCGAGCGCCAGCCACCAGCCGGCCAGGAGCAGCCACAGGACGTTGCCCACGCAGGACGGCGCGCCCGCGTCGCGTCGCTCGACCGTGGTGTACCCGAACGGCCAGAGGGCGTAGACGCCGATGCGGAAGGCGGCGATGCCGAAAGGGATGCCGATGACCGTGACGCACAGCAGGACGCCGGCCGCCAGGTAGCCCAGGAACAGCCAGAAGCCGCTCAGGACGAGCCAGATGACGTTCAGAATGGTCTTCACAGGCGTCCTGCCATCTTCTCCAGGCGGGCGATGCGCTCCGCCATCGGCGGGTGGGTGGAGAACATCTTGGACAGTCCCTGCCCCGCGCGGAAGGGGTTGGCGATCATCATGTGGCTCGCGGTCTCCAGCCGGGGCTCGGGCGGCAGCGGCAGCTGCTGGGTGCCCGCCTCCAGCTTGCGCAGGGCGCTGGCCAGGGCGAGCGGGTCGCCGGTGAGCTGGGCGCCGGAGGCGTCCGCCTCGTACTCCCGGGAGCGGCTGATGGCCAGCTGGATCAGGCTGGCCGCGAGCGGGCCGAGGATCATGATCAGCAGCATGCCGAGCAGGCCGGGGCCCTCGTCGTCGTCCGAACGGCCGACCGGGATCAGCCAGGCGAAGTTCACCAGGAACATGATCACCGAGGCGAGCGCGCCGGCGACCGAGGAGATGAGGATGTCCCGGTTGTAGACGTGGCTCAGTTCGTGGCCGATGACACCGCGCAGCTCCCGCTCGTCCAGCAGGCGCAGGATGCCGTCGGTGCAGCACACGGCCGCGTTGCGCGGGTTGCGGCCGGTGGCGAAGGCGTTCGGGGCCTCCGTCGGCGAGATGTACAGCCGGGGCATGGGCTGGCGGGCCTGCGTGGACAGGTCCCGCACCATCCGGTACAGCGCCGGGGCCTCGAACTCGCTGACCGGGCGGGCGCGCATCGCGCGGAGCGCCAGCTTGTCGCTGTTCCAGTACGCGTACGCGTTCGTGCCCAGGGCGACCAGGACCGCGACGATCAGTCCCGTCCGGCCGAAGAAGCTGCCGATGACGATGATGAGTGCGGACAGTCCGCCGAGGAGTACGGCGGTCCTGAGCCCGTTGTGCCGGCGGTGCACGGTGCGCCCTCCAAGTCGTGCATATGGGGAACACTCTGATCCGGTGGACCCTCCCGCTGATGACAACGCCGGGCGGCGGCCCCGAGTTCCCCGACGGGTACGGCGGCGCGCGTGGGCCGGCCGGGTGACGTGCGGGTTCGGTCACGCGCGCGTGCCGGAACGGGTGCCCCGCGCGCGCGTGACGACTCCTCAGAACAGTGCGGTGGCCGCGAAGCCGAGGACCAGCTGGGGTGCCCCGGACAGGGCGACGCCGAGGACGCCGGTCAGGGCGAGCGCTGCCGTGAGGGGGGCCGGGACGCGGTGCCGGGCGGGCTCACCCTCGGGGGCGCGGAACAGCAGGGCCGTCCACTGCAGGTAGTAGAAAAGCGCGATCACGACGTTGACGGCCATGACGACGGCGAGCCAGCCGAGGCCGGCGTGCACGGCCGCCGAGAACACGGTGACCTTGGCGAACAGGCCGATCACGCCCGGCGGCAGCCCGGCCAGGCACAGCAGGAAGAAGGCGAGCAGGAGCGCGCTGAGCGGGTTGGTGGCGTACAGGCCCCGGTAGTCGCTGATCCGGTTCAGGGCGCGGCCGCGGCCCACCAGGGCGGCCACGGCGAAGGCGCCGAGGTTCACGACGGCGTACATCAGGGCGTACGCGACCGTGGAACCGATCGCCTTCTGGGCGTCCTTGGTGTACCCGGCGGCGGCGATCGGCACCAGCAGGTAACCGGCCTGGCCGACGGAGGACCAGGCGAGCAGCCGTACGGCGCTGTACGCGCGCGTGGCCTGCTGGCGCAGCGCGGCGACGTTGCCCACGGTCATGGTGAGCGCGGCCAGGGCGGCGAGCGCTGGCCCCCACACGTCGGCGTACGAGGGGAACGCGACGACGGTGACGAGGATCAGGCCGGAGAAGCCGACGGCCTTGCTGACGACGGACAGGTAGGCGGCGACGGGCAGCGGTGCGCCCACATAGGTGTCGGGCACCCAGAAGTGGAAGGGCACGGCGGCCGTCTTGAAGGCGAAGCCGACCAGGGTGAGGACGACGCCGGTCTGGGCGAGGGTGTGCAGTTGCCCGTCGACGTGCGGCAGGCGCTGGGCGACCTGGGTGAGGTAGAGCGTGCCGGTGGAGGCGTAGACGAAGCTGATGCCCATGAGGCTGACCGCGGTGGCGGTGACCGAGGACAGGAAGAACTTCAGGGCGGCCTCGGAGGACCGCTTGTCGCCGTGCCGGATGCCGACGAGGGCGAAGGCGGGCAGGGAGGCGACCTCCAGGGCGACGATCAGCGTGGCGAGATCGCGGGAGGCGGGCAGCAGGGCGGCGCCGGCGGCGGAGGACAGCAGCAGGAACCAGAACTCGCCGGCCGGGACACGGCGCCGTTCGTCGTCCAGGTGGGTGACGGAGAGCAGGGCCGCGAGCAGGGCGCCGCCGAGGACGAGGAACTGGATGACGAGGGTGAAGCGGTCGGCGGTGTAGCTGCACGCGCGCGCGTGGCCGCCGGTGCAGAAGGTGCTGCGGTCGCCGTCCAGGAGGGGCAGCAGCAGCGCCGTCGCCACGGCCAGTCCGGCCACCGAGACCCAGCCGAGCACGGCCTTGCGGGCCTCCGGCACGAACAGGTCGGCGACGAGGACGGCGAGCGCCACGACGGCCGCGACGGTGGGCGGGGCGATCGCGAGCCAGTCGACGGACTGGACCAGCGACTCGGCCAGCGGCTGGGCGCTCATCGGTTGCCTCCTGCGAGGAGCTGCTGCACGGCCGGGTCGGTCAGGCCGAGCAGGGCCCTCGGCCACAGTCCGGCGAGGACGGTGAGGGTGACGAGCGGGGTCCAGGCGGCGAACTCGTACCCGTGCACGTCGGCGAGTTCCGGGACCTCCTGCTCCACGCCGCCCATGCAGACGCGGCGGACCACGATCAGCATGTACGCGGCGGTCAGCAGGGTGCCGAACGCGCCGATCGCCATGAAGGTGAGGAAGGCGGGCCGGCTGAGGTCGGTGCCGGGCCGGAACGCGCCGAACAGCGCGAGCATCTCGCCCCAGAACCCGGCGAGTCCGGGCAGGCCGAGGGAGGCGACGGCGCCGAAGGCGAGCAGCCCGCCGAGGCGTGGGGCCCTGCCGTACAGCGCGGCGCCGGTCTTCTCGGCGAGGGTGTCGAGGTCGGTGCTGCCGGTGCGGTCCTTCAGCGCGCCGACCAGGAAGAACAGCAGGCCGGTGATGAGGCCGTGGGCGATGTTGGCGAACAGGGCGCCGTTGACGCCGGTCGGGGTCATGGTGGCGATGCCGAGCAGGACGAAGCCCATGTGGCCGACGGAGGAGTAGGCGATCAGGCGTTTGAGGTCGCCCTTCGCTCCCTGCCTGGCGAGGGCCAGGCAGGCCAGGGATCCGTAGATGATCCCGACGACGGCGAACGCGGCGAGGTACGGCGCGAAGGTGTGGAAACCGTGCGGCGCCACCGGCAGCAGGATGCGAGTGAAACCGTACGTGCCCATCTTCAGCAGTACACCGGCCAGCAGGACCGAGCCGACGGTCGGGGCGGCGGTGTGGGCGTCGGGCAGCCAGCTGTGCAGCGGCCACATCGGCGTCTTCACCGCGAGCCCGATCCCGATCGCCAGAACGGCGATGACCTGCACGGACGGGGTGAGCGACCGGCCGTTGTCAGTGGCGAGTGCCACCATGTCGAATGTGCCCGCCTTGATTCCGATCAGGAGCAGGCCGAGCAGCATGACGACGGAGCCGAGAAGCGTGAACAGGATGAACTTCCACGCGGCCCGGGTCCGGCCCTCGCCGCCCCAGCGGGCGATGAGGAAGTACATCGGGATGAGCACCATCTCGAACGCGAGGAAGAACAGCAGCAGGTCGAGGACGGCGAAGCTCGCGAGGGTGCCGGACTCCAGCAGGAGCAGCAGGGCGACGAACGCCTTCGGGGACGGGCCCGACGGCGGCTTGAAGTAGGAGTAGAGCGCGCAGAGGAAGGTCAGCAGCGCGGTCAGGACCAGAAGGGGGAGGGAGATGCCGTCGGTGCCGAGGTGGATCCGCACGTCGAGTGCGGGGATCCAGCTGATGTCGGTCGTGGCCTGCATCTTCGACGGATGGTCGTGGTCGAAGCCGAGCGCGAGGACGATCGCGGCGATGAGGATCGCGCCGGTGACGGTCACACCGTGCCGGAGCACGGCCTGCCCGGGGGACTTCCCCTTCAGTCCGGGCGGGGCGGGCAGGAGAGCGGCGGCGGCGCCGAGGAGCGGGCCGACGACGAGGAATGCCAGAAGGAACTGCATCACGGACTCGTTGATATCGATCACGCCTGCTCACGCTCCCGTGGCGACGAGGAGGACGGCGACCGCCAGGACGACGGTGCCGGCGAGCAGCGCGCTCACATAGGTCTGCACATTGCCGGTCTGGGCGCGCCGGACGGCGGCCCCGAGCAGCCGGGGCAGGGCGGCGGCGCCGTTGACGTAGGTGTCGACGACCTCGCGGTCGAGGAACCGGACGAGACGCGCGCCGGCCTGGACCGGGCGGACGAACAGCGCCGAGTACACGGCGTCCAGGCGGAAACCGGCGGCCGCGTGCGGATGCAGCGGGCCGAGTAGCAGCCGCCCGGGGTCGGCCGGGTCGGGGGCGGAGGCGATGTCGCCGTAGGCCGGTTCGTGGGTGGCGATGGCCTCCGCCTCGACCAGGCCGGCGTCCTCCTCCGGGTGGGCGGCGACCGCACCGAGCGGGACCCGGGCGGCGAGCGCGGCGGTGCGCTGCCAGGCGCCGTAGGTCAGCAGCCCGCCGACCAGGGCGAGGCCCGTGCCGAGGACCGAGGTGAGCAGGGTCGGGGTCAGGCCGCGGCCGTCGAACCAGTCGGGCAGCGACCGGTAGGCGAGCCCGCCGAAGGCGAGGGAGGGGACCGCGAGGACCCAGAGCACCACGGTCATGGTCAGCGGCTGGCGGCCGTGGTCGGGGGCCTCGGCGCCCCGGCCGCGGAAGGCCAGCAGCCACAGCCGGGCGGCGTACGCGGCGGTGAGCAGGGCGGTGACCAGGCCGGCGACGAGGACGATCCAGCCGGCGGCGCCGGGGGCGTGATCGGTGTGGCCCGAGGTCACGTGCTCGGCGGCGCCGAGGACGGACTCCTTGGAGAAGAAGCCGCTGAAGGGCGGGATCGCGGCGAGCGCGAGCAGTGCCACGGTCATCGTCCAGTAGGCGTCCGGGACGCGGTCGCGCAGGCCGTGCATGCGGGACATGGCGGCCAGCGAGTTGGTGCCGGCGGCGTGGATGACCGCGCCGGCCGCGAGGAACAGCAGCGCCTTGAAGGCGCCGTGCGCGAGGAGGTGGAAGACGGCGGCACCGCGGTCGCCGACGGCGAGGGCGCCGGTCATGTAGCCGAGCTGGCCGATCGTCGAGTAGGCGAGGACGCGCTTGATGTCGTCCTGGGCGAGCGCGGCCAGACCCGAGCCGGTCATGGTCACGGCGGCCATGACGGCGAGGACCACCATCGCGGCCCGGGAGGCCTCGAAGAGCGGGAGGAGACGGGCGGTGAAGTAGACACCGGCGGCGACCATCGTCGCGGCGTGGATCAGCGCCGAGACGGGCGTCGGGCCCGCCATCGCGTCCGGGAGCCAGGTGTGCAGCGGGAACTGCGCCGACTTCCCCGCGACACCCGCGAGCAGCAGCAGGGCGATCACGGTGGGGTGGCCGATGCCGCCGCTCGCCACGGCGCCGAGGACGCGGGTGATGCGGAACGAGCCGGCGTCGGCGGCCAGCGCGAACAGGCCGATGAGGAACGGGACGTCGCCGAGCTTGGTGACCAGGAAGGCCTTCAGGGAGGCGGCGCGGGCCTCGGGGGTCTCCCAGTAGTGGCCGACCAGGAAGTAGGAGCAGATGCCCATGACTTCCCAGCCGACCAGCAGCACGATCAGGTCGCCGGAGTAGACGACCAGGAGCATCGCGGAGGTGAACAGGGAGACGAGGGCGGCGTACGAGGGGTAGCGGGGGTCGTCGCGCAGGTAGCCGGTGGAGTAGATCTGCACGCAGGCCGCGACGAAGGCGACCAGGACGGCGACGAGCGCGGCGAAGCCGTCGATGTGCAGGGCCAGCTCGATCGGCACCGAGCCGGTCGGCGTCAGCTGGGTGTGGGCGTCGACGGCCGTGCCGCCGCCCTGCCGTACGGCGACCAGCGCGGCCAGCGCCAGCGAGGCCAGCGGCGGCAGTACGGCGAGCGGGCGGACGAACCCGGGGGCGGTGCGGCCCAGCAGCAGTCCGGCCGCGGCGCCGAGGAACGGCAGGAGGGGGACGAGGACGGCGAGGGTGGTCGTGGTCACGCGGTGGCCTCAGCCTTCTCGGCCGCGGGAGTGTCGGGGCCTTCGGGCCCGGGGCCCTCGGCGGTGTCGCGGAGCTTGTCGATGTCGGAGGTGCCGCGGTTGCGGTAGACGGCGAGCACGATCGCCAGGCCGATGCCGATCTCGGCGGCGGCGATGGCGATGGTGAACAGGGTCAGGGCCTGGCCGGAGTGCAGGGTCTCCCGCGCGGTCCGGCTGAGCCAGACGTCGAAGGCGACCAGGTTGAGGTTGACGGCGTTGAGCATCAGCTCGACCGACATCAGGACCAGGATGGCGTTGCGGCGGGCGAGGACGCCGTACAGGCCCGTGCAGAACAGGAGGGCGGAGAGTACGGCGGGATAGGCGAGGTGCATCAGCGGGCGCCTTCCTTGCCGGGAACCGCCGGGGCGGCGCCTGCCCCGGCCTTGCGGGACAGGACGATCGCGCCGACCAGGGCGGCGAGAAGCAGTACGGACAGCGCCTCGAAGGGCAGCACCCAGTGCCGGAACAGGCTGGCGCCGGTGACCTCGGTGGTGCCGGCGGCCGGGCCGCTCAGGTCGATCCAGGTGGTCCGGAAGGCGTCGGTGACCACCCACACCAGGGCGGCCGCGGCGGCGACGGCCACGGCCACGGCGGCCCAGCGGTTGCCGGAGTCGGCGTCCGGGGAGCGGCCGATGGGGGCCCGGGTGAGCATCAGACCGAACAGCAGGAGGACGACGACGGAACCGACGTAGATCAGGACCTGTACCCAGGCGATGAACTCGGCCGTGAGCAGCAGGTACTCCACGGCGAGGCCGCCGAGCGCGACCACCAGCCACAGGGCGGCGTGCACCAGCTGCCGGGTGGTGACGGTGATGAGCGCGGCGCCGAGGGTGACCAGGCCGACGAGCAGGAAGGCGATCTCGACGCCGGTCGGGGAGAGGAAGCCGTGCGGGTCGGCGGCGACCGTGGTGGCCGTTGCTGCGGCGAAGGTCACGACGCACCCTCCCCCGGCTCGGCCGGATCGGCCGGCTCGGACGGTTCTGCCTGGGCCGCGGCCAGCTTCTCGGCGGTCTTGCGGGCGGCGGCGATCTCCTTGGGCTCCTCCGCGCCGGGGTCCAGGGCGGGCGGGGCCGGCACGGTCCACATCCACTCGCGGAGCTTGTCCCGCTCGTGGGTGAGGTCGCGGATGTCGGTCTCGGCGTACTCGAACTCCGGGGACCAGAAGAGGGCGTCGAAAGGACAGACCTCGATGCAGATACCGCAGTACATGCACAGCGAGAAGTCGATCGCGAACCGGTCGAGGACGTTGCGGCTGCGCTCGCGGCCGCCGGGCGCGGCGGGCGGGACCGTCTCCTTGTGGGAGTCGATGTAGATGCACCAGTCGGGGCACTCGCGGGCGCACAGCATGCAGACCGTGCAGTTCTCCTCGAACAGACCGATCACGCCGCGCGAGCGGGGCGGCAGTTCGGGCAGGACGTCGGGGTACTGCTCGGTGACGTGCTTCCTCGTCATCGTGCGCAGGGTGACGGCCAGGCCCTTGGCGAGGCCGCTACCGGGGAAGCGGGGACGGGAGGGTGGGGACGGCACAGCCATGGTTAGCTGATCACCACCTTGACGATGCCGGTGAGGGCGATCTGGGCGAGGGAGAGGGGGACGAGGAGGGTCCAGGAGAGCTTCTGGAGCTGGTCCTCGCGCAGCCGCGGGTAGGTGACGCGGAGCCAGATGACCAGGAACGCGAGGATCGCGGTCTTCAGCAGGGTCCAGACCCAGCCGAGGCCGTCGGCGCCCCACGGCCCGTGCCAGCCGCCCAGGAAGAGGACGGTGGTCAGGCCGCACAGGACGACGATGCCGGCGTACTCGGCGAGCAGGAACAGGGCGAAGCGCAGGCCGGTGTACTCGGTGTACGCACCGAAGATGATCTCCGAGTCGGCGACCGGCATGTCGAACGGCGGGCGTTGCAGCTCGGCGAGTCCGGCGACGAAGAAGACGACCGCGCCGACGATCTGCCAGGGCACCCACCACCAGTGGAAGGAGTGCAGGATCCCGGGCAGGGAGACCGTGCCGGCCGCCATCGCGACCGAGGCCGCCGCCAGCAGCATCGGGAGTTCGTAGGCGAGCAGCTGGGCGGCCGTGCGCAGGCCGCCGAGCAGGGAGAACTTGTTGGCGCTGGCCCAGCCGGCCATCAGCGAGCCGAGCACGCCGACGCCCATCACCGCCAGCACGAAGAACACGCCGGCGTCCAGCACCTGGCCGACGGCGCCCTCGCTCGGGCCGATCGGGATGGCGAGCAGGACGAGGAGGTACGGCAGCAGGGCCACGGCGGGGGCGAGCTGGAAGACGCGGCGGTCGGCGCCCGCCGGGACCACGTCCTCCTTCTGCGCGAACTTCACGCCGTCCGCGATGAGCTGGGCCCAGCCGTGGAAGCCGCCGGCGTACATCGGGCCGAGGCGGCCCTGCATGTGGGCCATCACCTTGTGCTCGGTCTGACCGACGATCAGCGGGAAGGTGAGGAAGACGACGAAGACGACCAGGAGTCGCAGGGCGACGTCCAGCGCGCCGTTCACTGCGGGCCTCCTGCGGGATCGTCGGGGGTGGTGGGGGTGGTGGGGTCGTCGGGGGCCGGTGCCTGTCCCGGCCGGGGCTCCGGCTCCGGTGCCCGTTCCTCGCCCTCCTCCGGCTGCCGCTGCGACTGTGGCTGGGACTCCGGCTCCGGCTCGGGCGCCGACTCCGACTCAGGCTCCGGCTCCGGCTCCGGCTCCGGCTCCGGCTCCGGCTCCGGCTCGGTGAACGCTGGGCGGGCGTGGTGCCACGGGGCGTCGGAGCTGCGCGGGGCGGTGCTCCGACGGGCGGGACCGGCGTTGCCCGGTCCCCCGGGGTCGGCGGGCTCCGTCGAGGGCGCCGATTGCGCCCGCTGGGTGGCCGAGCCCTCCGAGGCGCTGCGGGCGCGGCGCGGGCGGGCGGCCGCGGGCGCCGGACCGGGCTCGTGCGCCACCGAGGCCTCGGCGGCCGGCCCTTCCGTGGGACCTTCCGCCGCCACCCGGGTGGCGTCGCCCTCGGTCGCGGCCTGCTTGCGGGGCGCCGCGTCCTCGTCCCGCGCCGCCGCCTGGCTCACCGAGCCCTCGCTCGCACTCCGCGCCCGACGCGGCCGACCGGGAGCACCGGCACCCGCACCGGCACCCGCACCAGCACCAGCACCAGCACCAGCACCAGCACCAGCACCAGCACCAGCACCAGCACCAGTCTGGCCGGCCCTCGGAGGAGCCTCGCCCGCCGCCGGAGCAGTCTGGCCGACCGAGCCCTCCGAGGCCGTGCGGGTGCGGCGTACCGGGCGGTCGGCCGCCGGACGGGACGCCGTCCTGGCCGGGCGCGCGGGCGCAGCGGGGAGCTGACCCTTCTGGGGACCCCACTCGTTGGGGTCCGGTACGCCCGGGGGCAGCATCTGCCGGCGCTTCGGAGCGCCGTGCGCCGCACCCGCCGCGGACTCCCCGGGCTCCTTGGCGCCCGGCCACGCCTTGGCGACGCGGGCGGCGAGGACGAAGTCCTTGCGGAGCGGGTGGCCCTCGAAGTTCTCCGGGAGGAGCAGGTGCTCCAGGCCCGGGTGGCCCTCGAAGACGACGCCGAACATCTCGTGGGTCTCGCGCTCGTGCCAGCCGGCGCCCGCGTAGACGCCGACGGCGGAGGGCAGGGAGGGGGCGTCGTGCGGCACCGTCGTCCGCACGAGGAGGCGGCGGACCGGATGCAGGGTGACGACGTGCGCGGCGACCCGGAAGCCGGTGCCCGGTTCGTCGACCGCGCTCAGCCAGTCGAAGTAGGTGCAGGACAGGGTCGTACGGGCCGTCTCCAGGGCGGTGAGCCAGGCGGACGGCGGTACGTCCACGGTCAGCACCTCGTACGACTCCTCGGCCACCGCCTCCGGACCGAAGAGTTCCGCGGCGGGGGCGGGCAGCCAGCCGGCGGCCGTGCTCATCGCGTGCCTCCCTCACCGGCCGGGGCCGGGGCGGGCACCAGTCCGCTCTGCAGGGCGGCGGCGGACGGCCGGGCGGCCCCGTTGTCGTACCGCTCCCCCAGCGACTCGCGGGCGATCTTCTCCTGGAGCTTGAGGATGCCCTGGAGCAGCGCCTCGGGGCGGGGCGGGCAGCCGGGGACGTAGACGTCCACCGGGATGATCTGGTCGACGCCCTTGGTGACGGAGTAGGAGTCCCAGTACGGGCCGCCGCAGTTGGAGCAGGCGCCGAAGGAGATGACGTACTTCGGCTCGGGCATCTGCTCGTACAGGCGTTTGACGGCCGGGGCCATCTTGTCCGTGACCGTGCCCGACACCACCATCAGGTCGGCCTGGCGGGGGCCCGGGGCGAACGGGATCACGCCGAGCCGGATGAAGTCGTGGCGGGCCATCGACGCGGCGATGAACTCGATCGCGCAGCAGGCGAGGCCGAAGTTGAACACCCAGAGCGAGTAGCGGCGGCCCCAGTTGAGGACCACCTTCATCGGCTCGGGCGCCAGCCGGGCGAGCGCGCCCAGCCTCTTCGGCTCCGGCAGCAGGACGGGCTCGGGCACCGAATCGGACACGGACTCGGGCACGGAATCGGGCACTGAGGGGTTCACGTCCATGCCAGGACGCCCTTCTTGTATGCGTACAGCAGGCCGACGGCGAGGAAGCCGAGGAAGACGAACATCTCCACGAGGGTCGTCGCGCCGTAGCCGGGGGCGGCGAAGACCGTCGCCCAGGGGAACAGGAAGACCGAGTCGACCGCGAAGATCACGTACAGGAAGGCGTAGACGTAGTAGCGGACCTGGGTGTGGGCCCAGCCCTCGCCGACGGGGTCGACCCCGCACTCGTAGGTCAGGAGTTTCTCCGGTGTCGGCACGACCGGGCGCAGCAGCCGGCCCGCGCCGAAGGCGACCGCGACGAACAGCACGCCGATGACGGCGAGCAGCCCGACCACCGAGTAGGACCGGAAGTAGCCGCCCGCGACGACGTGCGCCGCGGCGAACGACGGGTCCCCCAGAGTCTCCCGCACGGTGCGTCCCTCGCTCCCTGACCTCGTGACCTTTTGTGAACAAGTGACCTCTGTGTCGCCATGCGATTCGAGGATCTGTACGCACGGGAGTCTAGGCCCTGATAAAGAGCGGGTAAGCAGCCCGTCACGCCGTGAGACGGCCGGGCCCGGCCGGGTGGGGTTTTCCCCCGGTGGCGGAGGCAGGCGTACCGCATGGCGTCAGGGGTGCCGCGCACGGCACGCTGATCGGCATGACCGCTCCCCGCCCCGCCGCCGGCCCGCCGCACCCCGACGGCACCGAAGAACACGACGTGTCCGAACACCGCGACGGGTCCGACGAACGCGACGGAAGCGAAGCACCCGACGGACGCGACGGATCCGACGGCCCGCACCGGCTGCCCCGGCCCCGGCCCGCCTACGACGGGCACACCTGGAAGGAGATCGCGCATCTCCTGCTGAACCTGCCGGTGGCGGTGTCCGGGTTCGTGTACGCGCTGACCGTGCTGGTGGCCGGCGGCGTCCTCACCCTCACCGCGATCGGTCTGCCGCTGCTCGCGCTGAGCCTGCTGGGCGCCCGGCAGCTGGGCAGACTGGAGCGGGCCCGGGCCCGCAAGCTGCTCGGGGTGCGGGTGGCGGAGCCGTCGCCGCTGCCGATCGTCAGGGGCGGGGGCGCGGCGCAGCGGCTGCGGATGGCTCTGAAGGACCCGGTGGGCTGGCGGACCCTGCTGTACCACGCGATCCGGCTGCCCTGGGGCATCCTCACCTTCTGCACCGTGCTGACCTCGCTGTTCGTGCTGTGGCCGGTGCTGCCGTACCTCTCGCGGGTCATGGCGAACCTGGACCGGGCGATGGTGCGCGGGCTGCTGTCGCCCTCGGACGAGCTGGAACGCCGTATCGCCGAGCTGGAGTCGGACCGCGGGATCGTGGTCGACACGGCGGCGGCGGACCTGCGCCGGATCGAACGGGACCTGCACGACGGCGCGCAGGCGCGACTGGTCAACCTGGCCATGGGGCTCGGCCTGGCCAAGGAGAAGCTGCTGGAGGACCCGGACACGGCGGCGGTGATGGTGGAGGAGGCGCACGGCGAGGTGAAGCTGGCCCTGCAGGAGCTGCGCGACCTCGCCCGGGGCATCCACCCGGCCGTACTGACCGACCGCGGCCTGGACGCGGCGCTGTCGGCCGTCGCCTCCCGCTGCACGGTGCCGGTGGAGGTGACCGTGGACCTCCCGGCCCGGCCCGCCGAGGCCATCGAGGGCATCGCCTACTTCACCGTCTCCGAGCTGCTGCAGAACGTCAGCAAGCACAGCGGGGCCCGGACCGCCGCGGTCGACGTGCGGCGGACCGCGGACCGGCTGGTCCTCGAGGTCAGGGACGACGGCCGGGGCGGCGCCCGGCTGGACGGCGGCAGCGGCATGCGGGGCCTGGCGGACCGGCTGGGCGCGGTGGACGGCCTGTTCACGGTCGACTCCCCGGCCGGCGGCCCGACGGTGGTCACCGCGGAACTGCCGTGGCGCGGCCGTACGGCCTGATCCCCGGCAGGACGCGCATGCCGGCCCGCCCGTACGGGCCGAACCCCGGCGAGGGACAGGCCCCCGACCGGTCGGGGTGGGGAAAACCCCCCGCTCAAGACGCCGACGGACGCCATGTCGCGCGGGCGCGCGGCGGACGACCCTGGGAGTACGGCAGATCCGCCGCCAGGACGACGAGAACGGGACGACACCGATGGCCACGGAGTACGGACAGGGATACGCCCACCACGGCGGGTCGCGCCACCGGCTGCCCGCCGCGCTGCGGGCGCCGGTCGAGGGACGCACCCTGCGCGAGTTCGCGTACGTGCTGCTGGGCCTGCCCATCGCGATCGTGCTGTTCACCTGGACGGTGGCGATGGTCGCGCTCGGCGCGGGCCTGCTGGTGACCTTCCTCGGCGTCCCGGTGCTGGCGGCGGCGCTGGCCGGCTGCCGGGGCTTCGGCGTGCTGGAGCGGGCGCGGGCGCGCCGGCTGCTCGGCCTGGAGGTGGCCGACCCGGAGCCGCTGCGGCCGCGCGGGCCGGGACCGGCGGCCTGGACGGTCGCGCTCCTCAAGAGCGGCGCCTCCTGGCGGCACGCGCTGTACGCGCTGGTGCGGTTCCCGTGGGCGGTGTTCTCCTTCGTGGTCGCGCTGGCCTTCTGGGTCTACGGCTGGGCTCTGCTGACCTATCCGCTGTGGTTCTGGGTGTTCCCGGTGTACGCCGGCCAGGGCGGCCTGCAGCTGTACGGCGACGCCCACCACAGCGTCTACCTCGACAACCCGTTCGAGATCACCGTGACGGCGCTGGTCGGGCTGGTGTCGACGCTGGCCACGCCCTGGCTGGTACGGGCGCTGACCACCGTGGACGCTCTGCTGGTGCGCGGGCTGCTCGGGCCGTCGCCGCTCTCGGCGCGGGTCGTGCAGCTGGAGTCGGACCGCGGGACCGTGGTCGACACGGCCGCCGCCGACCTGCGGCGCATCGAGCGGGACCTGCACGACGGGGCGCAGGCCCGGCTGGTCGGCCTGGCGATGGACCTGGGGCTGGCGAAGGAGAAGCTGCGGGACGACCCGGACACGGCGGCCCGGCTCGTGGAGGAGGCGCACGGCGAGGTGAAGACGGCCCTGCAGGAGCTGCGCGACCTCGCCCGGGGCATCCACCCGGCCGTACTGACCGACCGCGGCCTGGACGCGGCGCTGTCGGCCGTCGCCTCCCGCTGCCCGGTGCCGGTGCGGCTCAGCGTCGACCTGCCGGCCCGGCCCGCGCCGGCCATCGAGGGCATCGCCTACTTCACCGTCTCCGAGCTGCTGCAGAACATCGGCAAGCACAGCCGGGCCCGGTCCGCCACGGTCGGCGTCCACCGCTCCGGGGACCGGCTGCTGCTCCAGGTGACCGACGACGGCGTGGGCGGCGCGGACCCCTCCCGGGGCTCCGGCCTGGCCGGCCTCACCGCACGCCTGGACGCGGTGGACGGCGTCCTGCTGGTGGACTCCCCGCCCGGCGGCCCCACCCGGGTGACCGCGCAACTGCCCTGGCGCGGCTGACCTCCGCGCCGCCGGGGCCGGTACGGTGGCGATGCCGATCGCCGCGAAGGCCGCCCCCGCGAAGCGCGCTGCCCGTACGACCGGCAGGGCGGCGACCCCCTTCGAGCACCCGTGATCTCCCCCGGTACGGGGGCGGCCCGGCGCGAATCCTGGGATGCTGGTCCGCGGGACGGCACGGACGGGTGCCGTCGCGGAGACCGGGGGCGTGGGGCAGTGGGGGGCCGGAAGATCGTGGAGGACAGGGTGCGGGTGGTCATCGCCGAGGATTCGGTGCTGCTCAGGGAGGGCCTGACCCGGCTGCTGACCGACCGGGGGCACGAGGTCGTGGCCGGCGTCGGCGACGCGGACGCGCTGGTGAAGACCATCGCCGAGCTGGCCGAGCAGGACGAGCTGCCCGACGTGGTGGTGGCCGACGTACGGATGCCGCCGACCCACACCGACGAGGGCGTCCGGGCGGCCGTACTGCTGCGCCGGATGCATCCGGGGCTCGGGGTGCTGGTGCTGTCGCAGTACGTGGAGGAGCGTTACGCCACCGAACTGCTGGCCGGATCCAGCCGGGGCGTCGGCTATCTGCTCAAGGACCGGGTCGCGGACGTACGGGAGTTCGTGGACGCGGTGGTGCGGGTCGCCGAGGGCGGTACGGCGCTGGACCCCGAGGTGGTCGCGCAGCTGCTCGGCCGCAGCCGCAAGCAGGACGTGCTGACGGGGCTGACGCCCCGGGAGCGCGAGGTGCTCGGGCTGATGGCGGAGGGGCGTACCAACTCGGCGATCGCGCGGCAGCTGGTGGTCAGCGACGGTGCCGTGGAGAAGCACGTCAGCAACATCTTCCTGAAGCTGGGCCTGGCCCCGAGCGACGGGGACCACCGGCGGGTTCTGGCCGTTCTCACCTACCTGAACTCCTGAGACGGGCCCTCGTCCCGGAGAGCGGAGGGATCCCCGGCGAAGCGGCCCCCGGACGGGGGCCGGAGAAAGGAACCTGGAAACGCGCGGGGAGCGCCTTGACCGGCGCTCCGGCGATGCGGGACATCATGTGAACGCAGCGCGACAGGCCGTCTCGAATTCGTCCAATCCACGGATGACCTCGGGAAGGCGACCCTAACCGACGTAGGGTTGATCCTGGGATTGGTCCGTGGGACGACCAGGCCCCGGACAGCCGCCTCGAAGGAGGTCCAGTTCAGTGACCAGCCAGGTCAGCAGCCCAGCGGAGCAGGCCGACGGAACGGTCGTGGGAGAGCAGCGCACACCGGGCGGAGCGAAGGACGTGCGGCGCCTGGACCGGGTGATCATCCGGTTCGCGGGGGACTCGGGTGACGGTATGCAGCTCACCGGCGACCGGTTCACCTCGGAGACCGCTTCGTTCGGCAACGACCTCTCCACCCTGCCGAACTTCCCCGCCGAGATCCGTGCCCCCGCCGGCACCCTGCCGGGTGTCTCGTCGTTTCAGTTGCACTTCGCCGACCATGACATCCTCACCCCGGGTGACGCGCCGAACGTGCTGGTCGCGATGAACCCGGCCGCCCTGAAGGCCAACATCGGCGACCTGCCGCGCGGCGCCGAGATCATCGTGAACACCGACGAGTTCACCAAGCGCGCCCTGCAGAAGGTCGGCTATGCCGGCGACCCCCTCCAGGACGGCTCGCTCGACGGCTACAACCTCCATCCGGTGCCGCTGACCACGCTCACCGTGGAGGCGCTGAAGGAGTTCGACCTCTCCCGCAAGGAGGCCGAGCGCAGCAAGAACATGTTCGCGCTGGGCCTGCTGAGCTGGATGTACCACCGGCCGACCGAGGGCACCGAGAGGTTCCTGAAGTCGAAGTTCGCCAAGAAGCCCCAGATCGCCGAGGCGAACATCGCCGCGTTCCGGGCGGGCTGGAACTTCGGTGAGACCACGGAGGACTTCGCGGTCTCCTACGAGGTCGCGCCGGCCGCGCAGGCCTTCCCCGTGGGCACCTACCGGAACATCTCCGGCAACCTGGCCCTGGCCTACGGCCTGATCACGGCGTCCCGGCAGGCGGATCTGCCGCTGTTCCTGGGGTCCTACCCGATCACGCCGGCCTCGGACATCCTGCACGAGCTGAGCCGGCACAAGAACTTCGGTGTGCGCACCTTCCAGGCCGAGGACGAGATCGCGGGCATCGGGGCGGCGCTGGGCGCGGCGTTCGGCGGCTCGCTCGCGGTGACCACGACGAGCGGCCCGGGTGTGGCGCTGAAGTCGGAGACGATCGGTCTGGCGGTGTCGCTGGAGCTGCCGCTGCTGGTGGTGGACATCCAGCGGGGCGGCCCGTCGACGGGTCTGCCGACCAAGACCGAGCAGGCCGACCTCCTCCAGGCGATGTACGGCCGCAACGGCGAGGCGCCGGTGCCGGTGGTCGCGCCGCGCACCCCGGCCGACTGCTTCGACGCCGCGGTGGAGGCGGCCCGGATCGCGCTGACGTACCGCACGCCGGTGATGCTGCTCTCGGACGGCTATCTGGCCAACGGTTCGGAGCCCTGGCGGATCCCCGACCTGGAGGAACTGCCCGACCTGCGGGTCCGGTTCGCCTCCGGGCCGAACCACACGCTGGAGGACGGCACGGAGGTCTTCTGGCCGTACAAGCGGGACCCGCAGACCCTGGCCCGGCCGTGGGCCATCCCGGGCACCCCGGGCCTGGAGCACCGCATCGGCGGCATCGAGAAGCAGGACGGCACGGGCAACATCTCGTACGACCCCGCGAACCACGACTTCATGGTCCGCACCCGGCAGGCCAAGATCGACGGTATCGACGTGGCCGACGTGGAGGTCGACGACCCGCACGGCGCGCGGACGCTGGTGCTGGGCTGGGGTTCGACCTACGGCCCGATCACGGCGGCGGTACGGCGGCTGCGCGCGGCCGGCGAGCTGATCGCCCAGGCCCATCTGCGCCACCTCAACCCCTTCCCGCGCAACCTCGGCACGGTCCTGAAGGGCTACGACAAGGTGGTGATCCCGGAGATGAACCTCGGGCAGCTCGCCACCCTCGTCCGGGCGAAGTACCTGGTCGACGCCCACTCCTACAACCAGGTCAACGGCATGCCGTTCAAGGCGGAACAGCTCGCCGCGGCGCTGAAGGAGGCCATCGATGACTGACACCGGCAACGGACTGCTGCAGCTGGTCCCCAAGGCCGGGGCCAAGCAGTCGATGAAGGACTTCAAGTCGGACCAGGAAGTGCGCTGGTGCCCGGGCTGCGGTGACTACGCGATCCTCGCGGCCGTGCAGGGCTTCATGCCGGACCTCGGCCTGGCCCGGGAGAACATCGTCTTCGTCTCCGGCATCGGCTGTTCCTCCCGCTTCCCGTACTACCTGAACACCTACGGGATGCACTCCATCCACGGCCGCGCCCCCGCCATCGCGACGGGTCTGGCCGCCTCCCGCCGGGACCTGAGCGTGTGGGTCGTCACCGGTGACGGCGACGCGCTGTCCATCGGCGGCAACCATCTGATCCACGCCCTGCGGCGCAACGTCAACCTGAAGATCCTGCTGTTCAACAACCGGATCTACGGCCTGACCAAGGGCCAGTACTCGCCGACCTCCGAGGTCGGCAAGGTCACCAAGTCGACGCCGATGGGCTCGCTGGACGCCCCCTTCAACCCGGTGTCGCTGGCGATCGGCGCGGAGGCGTCCTTCGTGGCCCGCACGATCGACTCCGACCGCAAGCACCTCACCGAGGTCCTGCGCGCCGCCGCCGACCACCCGGGCACGGCACTGATCGAGATCTACCAGAACTGCAACATCTTCAACGACGGCGCCTTCGACGCCCTGAAGGACAAGCAGCGGGCCGAGGAGGCGCTGATCCGGCTGGAGCACGGGCAGCCGATCCGCTTCGGGGCGGACGGGACGCGGGGCGTGGTCCGCGACCGGCACACCGGCGACCTGAAGGTGGTGTCCGTGACCCCGGAGAACGAGGCGGACGTCCTGGTCCACGACGCCCACTCCGCGTCCCCGACCACGGCCTTCGCCCTGTCCCGGCTGGCCGACCCGGACACCCTGCACCACACCCCGATCGGCGTGTTCCGCTCGGTCGAACGGCCGGTGTACGACGTGCAGATGGCCGAGCAGCTCGACACCGCGGTCGAGCAGAAGGGCAAGGGCGACCTCGCCGCGCTGCTGGCCGGCGGGGACACGTGGACGGTCGTCGGCTAGCCCGTCCTACCGTCTGTTCGTGATCACGAGGCCCGGGACCGGACACCGTCCCGGGCCTCGCCGTCCGTCCGGGTCCCGCCGTGCCGGGCGCGGCGGCTCTCGTCGTACGTGTGGCGGCTCTCGTCGTAGGCCCGGCGGGCCTTCTCCACCTCGCCCATGCGGTCGTGGGTCCACCGGGCGAGGGACCTCACCTGCTGCGCCGCCTCACGGCCGAGTCCGGTGAGCGAGTAGTCGACGCGGGGCGGGATGACCGGCTTGGCGTCCCGGTGGACCAGGCCGTCGCGCTCCAGGGTCTGGAGGGTCTGGGTGAGCATCTTCTCGCTGACGCTCCGGCCGCCGTAACCGATCGCCCGGCGCAGCTCGCCGAACCGGTACGACCGCTCCAGCAGCTCGATGAGGACGAGGACGCCCCAGCGGCTGGTGACGTGTTCCAGGACGAGGCGATAGGGGCACAGGGCCTCGACGTCCGCCCCCTTGTTGCTTACCGGCATGACAGTACCTTACTTCAAAGTGGGTACTTTCACTTGGTTAGCGCACTCCTTATGGTGAGTGGCGTACCCACCGAGAAGGAGTCCCCCACCATGAGCATCGTCGTCACCGGAGCCACCGGACACCTCGGCCGCCACGTCGTGGAGCAGTTGCTGGAGAAGGTCCCGGCGGAGCAGATCACCGCCGTCGTACGCGACCAGGCGAAGGCCGCGGACCTCGCCGCCCGCGGCGTGAAGCTGGCCGTCGCCGACTACAACGCGCCCGAGACCTTCGACGGCGTGTTCGCCGCCGGCGACAAGGTGCTGCTGATCTCCGGCAACGAGTTCGACAAGGGCCGGGTGGGCCAGCACACCGTCGTCATCGAGGCGGCCAAGGCGGCCGGCGTGGCCCTGCTCGCCTACACCAGCGCCCCGGGCAGCCTGACGGCCGCGCTGGCGGACGACCACCGGGCGACGGAGAAGGTGCTGCTCGCCTCCGGCCTGCCCTACAGCCTGCTGCGCAACGGCTGGTACCACGAGAACTACACGGAGAACCTGGCGCCGGTGCTGGAGCACGACGCGGTCGTCCAGGCCGCCGGCGAGGGCCGGGTCTCCTCGGCCTCCCGCGCCGACTACGCCGCCGCCGCGGTGGCGGTCCTGACCGGCGAGGGCCACGAGAACACCACGTACGAGCTGGGCGGCGACGAGGCGTGGAGCTTCGCCGAGTACGCGGCCGAGCTGAGCCGCCAGACCGGCCGGGAGATCGTCTACAACGCGGTCCCGGAGGAGACCCTCACCGCCATCCTGACCGGCGCCGGGCTGCCCGCCCCGCTGGCCGCGGTGCTGGCCGGCGTGGACACCTCGATCGCCCGGGGCGAGCTGGTCGTCACCTCCGGCGACCTGTCCCGGCTGATCGGCCGCCCCACCACGCCGCTGGCGGAGGCCGTCACGGCCGCGCTGAAGGGCTGACACCCGCCGCACCCCGGCTGTCATGACCGTATGGCGATACGGGCATGACAGCCGGTGGCCCGCGGCGCTACCTTCGTTCTCGTGCGTCCAGGGAGGACGCGCGCGAGAAGGAGGGGCCGTGGCCGGGACGTCCGATGGTGAGCACCGCACAGGCCTGCTGAACGGCTTCGCCGCCTACGGGATGTGGGGGCTGGTCCCCTTGTTCTGGCCGCTGCTCAAGCCCGCCGGCGCCCTGGAGATCCTGGCCCACCGCATGGCGTGGTCCCTGGTGTTCGTCGCCGTCGCGCTGCTCTGCGTACGGCGCTGGGCGTGGGCCGGAGAGCTGCTGCGCCAGCCCCGGCGGCTCGGCCTCGTCGCCGTGGCGGCCGCCGTCATCACCGTGAACTGGGGCATCTACATCTGGGCGGTGAACGCCGGACACGTCGTCGAGGCCTCGCTCGGCTACTTCATCAACCCGCTGGTCACCATCGCGATGGGCGTGCTGCTGCTGAAGGAGCGGCTGCGGCCCGTGCAGTGGGCGGCGGTCGGGACCGGCCTCACCGCCGTCGTCGTGCTGACCATCGGCTACGGCCGCCCACCGTGGATCTCCCTCTGCCTCGCCTTCTCGTTCGCCGTGTACGGGCTGGTCAAGAAGAAGGTCGGCCTCGGCGGTGTCGAGTCGCTGGCGGCCGAGACCGCGATCCAGTTCCTGCCGGCGCTCGGCTATCTGCTGTGGCTGGCCGCGCACGGCGAGGCCAGTTTCGTGAACGGCGGCACCGGGCACGCCGCCCTGCTCGCCTCCACCGGCATCGTCACCGCCCTGCCGCTGGTCTGCTTCGGCGCGGCGGCGATCCGCGTACCGCTGTCCACGCTGGGTCTCCTGCAGTACCTGGCCCCGCTCTTCCAGTTCCTGCTCGGCATCCTCTACTTCCACGAGGCCATGCCGCCCGAGCGGTGGGCCGGGTTCGCGCTGGTCTGGCTGGCCCTGATCCTGCTCACGGGCGACGCGCTGCGCGCCGCACGCCGCCCGGCCCGACTCGCCGTACCGGCGTCCCGCACCGTCGATGCACCCGCGTCGGCCCGGGCGGACGCCTGAGGGCTGCGCCCGCTCGGCGGACGTTTCGGGCGGAGAGGCCGGAGCCGGCCCTTCCGCCGGTGACTCCGGTTATAAGTGGGACGCATGACCACACAGGCACCCGCCCCGCTGCACTGGAAACTCGTCATCGACGCCGCCGACCCGCACACACAGGCCGACTTCTGGGCCGCCGCGCTGCACTACACGGCCGAGGACAACAGTGCCCTCGTCGAACGACTGCTGTCCGTCGGTGCGCTGTCCGGGGAGGCCACCGTCGAGTACCACGGGCGGCCCGCCTTCCGTGACCTGATCGCCGTACGGCACCCCGACGACCCGTACGACCCGGAGACCGGCACCGGGCTCGGACGGCGGCTGCTGTTCCAGCGGGTGCCGGAACCCAAGGCGGGGAAGAACCGGCTCCACCTCGACCTCCACGCCGGCCCGGAGCGGCGCGCGGAGGAGGTGGCACGCCTTCGGGCGCTGGGCGCGCGGGTGCTGCGGGAGGTGAAGGAACCCGCTGGTCAGTGGGTGCTGATGGCCGACCCGGAGGACAACGAGTTCTGCGTGCAGTAGGCCCGTCTCCCGCGCGCGGGGCCGGTCAGGCCCGCGCCGCCGCCTTGGCCGCGCGGTCGGTCAGCCGGACCATGCGGGCGCGGGCGGACTCCAGCGGGCGCGGGTCGTCCGCGGCGGGGCCCGGCTCGGCGCTCAGGTCCGTCCACAGGTCGATCAGGTCGCGGCCGAGCCGCAGGCCCTCCTCGGGGTCGCGCACCGCACGCCACGCGGTGGCCGCGCTCTGCACGTTGCCGTAGGCGGCCTCCCCGTCCCGGGCCTGGCGGCGCAGCCGGGCGAGGTCCAGGGACAGCCGGAAGGCGTGAACCGGGTCACCGGCCAGGTAGGCGATGTAGGCGGACAGTTCGCGCAGGTGCAGCACCTCGGCGTGGTCCGGGCCGAACACGGCGGACGCCTCGGCGAGGGTCCGGTCGGCCAGTTCCGCCGCCTCGTCGATACGGCCCGCCCGCACGGCCTCGTTGATACGGCCCATCGGCTCGCCCAGCAGCTCCGCCCCCTCGGCGGTCTCGGTCAGCGGCCCATCGCCGAGCACCTCCTCGGCGACCGCGTCGAACCCGCGGGCCGGGGTCGGGGCGGCGGTCGTGACGGCGGCGACCATGTCCGGCGGCACGGCAGCGAGCGGCCCCGCCGGTGGCACCGACGCGGGCGGTACGGCCGGGGCGGGGGGTTGGGCAGAGGGGGCCGGCGTGAGGGGGGCGTGCGGGGCGGGGGCCGGCGTGTTCGCGGTGGACTCGGTCATCACCGGCGCCGGGCCGAACCGCCCGGCCGGGTCCTGGGTGGCGCCCTGCGGCGCCACCCCCGGCCGCTGGTCCGGTACGGCGGACCGCACCGGCTCCCCCGTCATCCGGCTGGAGCCGTCCGCCGCGACCTCCAGGGGGACGACCCAGCCCGCGCGGTCGTCGTGGATGGTCGCTCGTATGGGGGTACCGAGGCTGATGGCCAGGCGCTGGAGGTGGTTCAGCACGGCCTGCTGGATCTCCTCGCCCGGCGCCGCCACGACCGGCGCCCCGCCCACCGACGCGGAGCCCGCGCCGAACACCCGGACGGGCACCGCCGCCGGGTGCTCCACGGGCCGCGGTGCCCGCTTCTTCTCGAAGCTGAGTCCAGCCATCGGTGTCCCTCACTCCCCCGGCGTCGCGATCCGGTCGTACGCGTCCTGCCCACCAGTGTGTCGCCTTCCCCACGGCTCCCGCGTCACCGCGACGTCACAGCCTCGCACCAGCCGTACCCTGAACCCCCTGGCGCGACTTGCTTGCATGTGCATAAAATGCACGTGCCTTTTGTGGTCCGACAACCGCACCGGGGGGACCCCATGAACCGCCGCTTCCTCTTCGTCCTGGGCAGCGCCCGCCGGGACGGCAACACCGAACAGCTGGCCCGTGCGGCCGCCGAACAGCTGCCCGCGGACACCGAGCAGCAGTGGATCCGCCTCGCCGACCACCCGCTGCCCGACTTCGTGGACCTGCGCCACGACAGCGGCCACATACGGCCGCCGTCGAACACCGCCACCGCCCTCCTGCTGGACGCCACACTCGCGGCGACGGACATCGTCATCGCCTCGCCGCTGTACTGGTACTCGCTCTCCGGCCTCACCAAGCGCTACCTGGACCACTGGTCGGCCTGGCTGCGCACCCCGGGCGTTGACTTCCAGGCGACGATGGCCGGCCGCACCCTGTGGGGCGTCGCCGCGCTGGCGCACCCCGAGCCGTCCGTCGCCGCCCCGTACGTGGGCACCCTCAACAACTCGGCCGCCTACCTGAAGATGCGCTTCGGCGGGGTCCTGCTGGGCAACGGCACCGGGCCCGGCGACGTACTCGCCGACGCCGAGGCGCTGACCCGCGCGAAGACGTTCTTCGCCCAGGAGGCGCCGCTCGCCCGCTTCCCGTACGAGACCGCGTAGTCGCTAGGCGCTGATGTCCTTCGCCGTGAAGCGCGCCCAGGCAGCCGAGCCGAACACGGCCGCGTACAGCGCCTGGAGGCCGAGGTTGCGCCGCAGGTCGTCCCAGTAGACGGGGTCGCGCATCAGGTCGGCGAAGGACAGCCAGTAGTGCGGGAACAAGTAGGGCTGCACCGCGTGCAGCTGGGGTATCTGGTCGACGATCTGCACCGTGATGAGCAGCCCGACCGTGGTCGCCATCGCCGCGATGCCGCTGCTGGTGAGGGTCGACACGAACAGGCCGAGGGCCGCCACACCGACCAGTGAGGCCGCGACGACCAGGGCGATCAGCAGGGCGCGGCCGAGGCCCTCGGTGAGACCGATCCTGGTGCCGGAGATCGTCGTCAGCTCGCCCATGGGGAAGAGCAGCGCCCCGACGAGCAGCGCCGAGACCGTGACGACGAGGGTGGCCAGCAGACAGAAGGCCAGCACGGTCGCGTACTTGGTGAGCAGCAGCCGGGTGCGGCCGGCCGGGGCGACCAGCAGATAGCGCAGGGTACCCGCGCCCGCCTCCCCGGCGATCGCGTCGCCCGCGACGACACCGACCGCCATCGGCAGGAAGAACGGCAGGGTCGCGGCGAGCGCGGTGAACACCAGGAACAGCCCGTTGTTCGTGATCTGCGTGAGGAACGCAGGTCCCTCGCCGTTCGCGCCGCCCACCGTCCCGCCGCCCCGCGACTCGATCCGCACCGCGATCCCGACCAGCACCGGCACGGCGGCCAGCACCCCGAGCAGGGCGAGGGTGCGCCAGCGGCGGACCGTGGTGACCAGCTCGCTGCGCAGCAGTCCGAGGGTCCACAGGGGGTTCGGCCGGCGCGCGGCGTCCGCCTGGAGCACGTCAGCCCGCGACATCGAAGCCCTCCCCCGTCAGTGCCACGAACGCGTCCTCCAGGGAGGCCCGTTCGAGCGTCAGCCCCCGGACGCGGACACCCGCGGTGACCAGGGCCGCGGTCACCTCGGCGAGGTCACGCCCGGGTGGTTCGCCGGTGACCCGGTCGCCGTCGGCGGTCACGTCCCCGACCCCCAGTTCCTTCAGCACGCGGGCCGCCCCGGCGCCGTCCGGGGTGGTCACCACCAGCCGGCCGCGCGCCCCGGCCGCCAGCTCGGCCACCGCGCCCTGGATGACGAGGCGGCCCTGTGCCATGACCGCCGCGTGGGTGCACACCTGCTCGATCTCGTCCAGGAGGTGGGAGGAGAGGAAGACGGTCGTACCGTCCGCGGCCAGCTCCCTGATCAGGCTGCGGATCTCCCGCATGCCCTGCGGGTCGAGGCCGTTGGTGGGCTCGTCCAGGACGAGCAGTGCGCGCGGCTGGAGCAGCGCGGCGGCCAGCCCCAGGCGCTGCTTCATGCCGAGCGAGTACGCCTTCGCCTTCTTGCCCGCGGCGGCCGTGAGGCCCACCCGGTCCAGTGCCGCGGCGACGCGGGCACGCCGGGTGCGGGGATCGGCGGTCGGGTCGGCGGCGTCGTAGCGCAGCAGGTTGTCCCGGCCGGAGAGGAAGCCGTACAGGGCGGGGCCCTCGATGAGCGCGCCGACCTGCGGGAGGACCGTACGGGCCGCCCGGGGCACGGGGCGGCCCAGCACCCGGGCCGTCCCCGCGGTCGGCTCGATCAGGCCCATGAGCATGCGGATCGTGGTGGTCTTGCCCGAGCCGTTCGGGCCGAGGAAGCCGAAGACGCTGCCCGCCGGGACGGTCAGGTCGAGACCGTCCACGGCGAGCTGCCCGCCCCGGTAGCGCTTGGTGAGACCGCGTGTGTCGATCACGGACGGTTCGTCCATCGGCTCCCCCTCGATTCGTGCTCCCGTGAAGGGTCAACGCACGGTCACCGTCCGTAGTGCCCGGGACGGGTCACTTTTCCGCGTCGGCCGCCTTCACCAGGGCGTCCTTGGTCACCGCGCCGGCGTACACCGTGCCGTCGTCGGTGATCAGGGCGTTGACCAGGCGGGTGGAGAAGACCGTGCCCTTGCCGAACTTTCCGGTGACCTTCTCGCCCAGCGAGCCGAGGAAGCCGCCCATGTCCCCGTTCCGCGAGCCGGTGGGCAGGCCGCCCTTGGCGCCGGTGCCGAAGGTGGCGACGGACGTCCAGCCCTTGCCGAGGACCTTCGGACCGCCCTTGCCCGCCAGGCCCCCGGCGAGGCCGTCGCCGTGCCTGGGGGCGTGCCCGTGCGTCTTCGCCCCGTCCTTGTCCTCGGTGACCTTCGCGCCCTTGGGCGGGGTGAAGTCGAACGTGGAGGCGGCCGGCTTGGCGAAGGAGACCTGGGTGAAGCCGGCGTCGAGGACGGCGGCGCCGCCGCTCTTCGGGGTCAGCGTGAACTTCAGCGGCAGGCCCGTCTTCGCGTCGACGGCGATGCTGATCGCGCCGACCGTGGTGCCGGACTGCCGGGGCTGGATGAGCAGCTTGTAGGCGTCGCGCCCGGCGACGTGCTCGGTGCCGTCGACGGTGACGGACGTGGTGTCGTCCACCGCCTTCAGGGCCTGGTCGGCGAAGTCCTTGGGGGTGGCCGGGGGTTCGGCCCGGCGGTCCTCGCCGGAGCGGGCCGCGGTGGAGTGGTGGACCTGGTTGCTCTTGCTGTCGTAGCCCCAGACGTCCTTGCCGTCGTGGATCAGGCTGTACTCGGCGCCGCTCTCCAGAAGGGACAGTTTCTGCCGGTTGGGGCCGTCGGCGGCGACGCGCAGGGTGTGCGTGCCGGAGACCAGTTCGGTGAGCTTGGCCCGCGGGTCGGCGGCGGAGCCGTCGTGATTGCCGCCGCGGCCCGCGCCGGAGAGCAGGTTGTTCTCCAGGCCGCCGAGGTTGGGCAGGCCGAGGTCGGTGCTGACCTTCACGGTGCCGGACAGCTGCTGCACGTCCGACTTGGCGATCTTGTTGATGAGCTGCTGTGCGCTGATTTTCGGCAGGTCGGGGTCGCCGGAGTTGGCGAGCGCCGGGACCAGCCCGATCGTGGCCGCCGCCACCCCCACCACCGCGACCGGGACGGCGTACCGCGCGGCCTTGCGCCGGCCGGAGCGCGGCTTGTCGTCCCGCGCGGCGTCCATTGCGTCGTCGGATTCGTACGGTGCCATGTGTGCCTTACCTCCGTCGTCGGCGGCGGCTGTCCTCACGTTGGTCCGCTGGTCCACCTGAGCCGCCATTCTCACCCGAATCGGTGAGGAGTGGTGATTTCCGTGATGACCATCTGACCAAATCGGCCGTGAGGAATCGTCAGCCCACGGAGGCAACTCCGTGTACGCCTCCGGTATGACACGCGACGGTGGTATCTCCACCCGACCCGTAGGGGTCACGCCGGGCGCGGCGGCCCGTACGGGGCCGGCCGGGTCAGCCGGCGCGGTGCACGACCGCGTCGCACAGCTCCATCAGGGCCGCCTTGGCGTCGCACGCGCGCAGCGGTGCGAGTGCGGCCCGCGCCTCCTCCGCGTACCGCACGGTGTCCCGGCGGGCCTGCTCCAGCGCGGGGTGCGCGCGCAGCGCGGCCAGCGCCTCGGCGTGCCGGGCATCGTCGCTCAGGTCGGAGTCGAGCAGCTCGCACAGCGCGACGTCCTCGGGCCGGCCCAGCCGGGCGGCGCGCTCGCGCAGCCGGAGCACCGGCAGGGTGGGGATGCCCTCGCGCAGGTCGGTGCCCGGGGTCTTGCCGGACTCGTGGGAGTCGGAGGCGATGTCCAGGACGTCGTCGGCGAGCTGGAAGGCGACCCCGAGCCGTTCGCCGTACTGGGTGAGCGTGTCGACGACCGTCTCGTCGGCGCCGGACATCATCGCGCCGAACCGGCACGAGACGGCCACCAGGGAGCCCGTCTTGCCGCCGAGCACGTCCAGGTAGTGATCGACCGGGTCGCGCCCGTCGGAGGGGCCCGCGGTCTCCAGGATCTGGCCGGTGACCAGCCGCTCGAACGCCAGCGCCTGCACCCGGACCGCCTCGGGGCCGAGGTCGGCGAGGATCTGGGAGGCGCGGGCGAACAGGAAGTCGCCGGTGAGGACCGCGACGGAGTTGCCCCAGCGGGTGTTGGCGCTGTCCACACCCCGCCGCACGGCCGCCTCGTCCATGACGTCGTCGTGGTACAGCGTGGCCAGATGGGTCAGCTCCACGACCACGGCCGAGGGCACGACACCGGGCGCGTACGGATCGCCGAACTGGGCCGCGAGCATCACCAGAAGTGGCCGGAAACGCTTCCCCCCGGCCCGCACGAGGTGCTGCGCGGCCTCCGTGATGAACGGGACCTCGCTCTTGGTGGCTTCGAGCAAGCCTTCCTCGACAGCCGCCAATCCGGCCTGGACATCGGCTTCCAGAGCCTGGTCCCGCACGCTCAGCCCGAACGGCCCGACGACGGTCACGAGGGGTCTCCTGTCTGCTGGTGTCTGCTGGCGATTACACGGTTTGTCGATAGGTCGCTGCCATCACTCAAGTCAGCGTATCCGGTCCCTGTTCGATCACCGATAGCGCCCACCGGTCCAGCCCGGGCGGTACCGGATCATGATCGGCATGACGACGATCACACAATAAGAACGGAAATTTACAGCTTTCCCAGTAATTCGGGCGCTATGGCGCAACCTCTCCATACCCCACCACTCCGACTTCCCGCCCCAATCCCCCTAATCCCTCATGTCTGATTTGAAGTAGTTTGCCAGTTCGTGAAATGGCTCACTCCGGCCACCTGCCCGACCCACCCTCAAAAGCCCCTGCGAGCCCTTGTCCTGTCGGCGAGTTGAGGATTGGCAACCGCAAAGGATCAAGCGCCTCATACGACATCGATCAAGGTCAAATCGCACGTTGTATGAATCCGGCCCTTGTTTCCGACATGTGCTCTCGCATACGTTCCGGGCCGTCGGGCGGACGCCGAATCCTGCCGCCGCCCGCGTAACCCATCGACGAACTCATTCGTACGGCAGGAGCGGGGGACCCAGGTAAGTCGCCGGACCGGACGGCACACGCCGCACCGGAACGGCTCGGGGTGAAGCCGTGCCTCTTCCAGGGCACGGCCGGGCACCTCCCAGCCCGAACCCGACAGCTCACCTCGCAGGCGCCGGAGAGGAACACCGCCATGCCTGCTGCCGCTCAGCCCCGCCGCACCCGCACCGGCCGTCTCGTCCGCGCCGTCACCGCCGCCGGCGCCGGTGCCGCCGTACTCGCCCTGCCGCTCATCGGCGCGACCAGCGCCGCCGCGGCCCCCAGCACCACCGCGACGGCCGCCACCACCACCGCCGGCTACCCGAACACCCTGGACGGCTGGATCCGCGAGTCGCTCGCGATCATGGCCCAGAAGGGCATCCCGGGCACCTACAACGGCATCTACCGCAACATCATCCGCGAGTCCTCGGGCAACCCGAACGCCATCAACCTCTGGGACTCCAACGCCGCCAAGGGCATCCCGTCCAAGGGCCTGCTCCAGGTCATCGACCCCACGTTCAACGCGTACCACGTGGCCGGAACCTCGTTCAACATCTACGACCCGGTCGCGAACATCACCGCCGCCTGCAACTACGCGGCCGCGCGGTACGGGTCGATCGACAACGTGTTCAGCGCGTACTGACCGGCTCAGGGCCGGCTCAGGGCCGCAGCCGGGCCAGCTCAGGGTCGCAGTCGGGCCGACTCGAGGCCGGAGCCGGGCCGACTCGGGGCCGGAGCCGCGGCCGGCGCTACTGATATGCCGGTCAGTCGGTCGGCCCCCCGGCCGGGTCGACTTCCCGGTCAGTCGGGCGGGAAGAGTCGTTCGAGGACGACGGCGATGCCGTCGTCCTCGTTCGACAAGGTGATCTCGTCGGCCACCGCCTTCAGTTCGGGGTGCGCGCCGGCCATGGCGACACCGCGCGCGGCCCAGTGGAACATGGGGATGTCGTTGGGCATGTCACCGAAGGCGAGGGCACGGTCGGCGCCGACCCCCAGCCGCCCGGCGGCCAGCGCCAGACCGGTCGCCTTCGTCACCCCGCTCGGCTGGAGCTCCACGGTGCCCGGGCCCGACATGGTGACCGTCGCCAGCGAGCCCACCGCCGCGCGCGCCACCGCCGCCAACTCGTCGTCGGACAGGATGGCGTGCCGCAGCAGCACCTTGCTGATGGGCTCCGCCCACAGGTCGTCGCGCCGGCCGACGCGCACCGCGGGCAGCGTCGGGTGGGGCATCCGGTAGCCGGGCTCGATCAGCGTGAGCCCGTCGACGCCGTCCTGGTCGACCGCCGCGCAGACCGGCCCCACCTCCGCCTCGATCTTGCCGAGCGCGGTCTCGGCCAGCTCCCGGTCCAGCCTCACCGACCACAGCAGGCGGTCGCTCCCGGCGTCGTAGACCTGCGCTCCCTGCCCGCACACCGCGAGCCCCGTGCAGCCGAGGTCCGCGAGCAGCGGCCGTACCCGCGGCGCTGGGCGGCCCGTCACCACCAGGTGCCGGGCACCGGCCCGCGCCACCCGCGCGAGCGCGGCCAGCGACCGGTCGGAGACGGTGTCGTCGCCGCGCAGCAACGTCCCGTCCAGGTCGGTGGCGATCAGTCCGTATGCCGGGGTGGGTGCCATGATCAGAGAATACGGACACCGCGCCCCGCCGACTCATCCTCCGTTCCACGCACTTGCGTGCTGCCACGCCCCTCGTCACGCGCCCCATGTCACGCGCGCGCGTGGATGGATGGCAGGCCACCCCCGCGTGCGCGGTCGGCGGGCCGCTCCTGCCCGCCGTCCCCTTGCCTCATCCGTCACGCGCGTGCGTGCGGGGACGGCGGCCCCACCGTGGCGCCCCGGCTCACCTGTGGCAGCCGTGGGCACCGCGTGAGGCACTGCCCAAGACATGCGGGTGGGCCGTAACGTGTGGCCCGACCACATGGAACGCAGTGCCATGCATGGCCCGGATGAGAGTGAGGCAGCACCCCATGCCCCCCTTCGACGTCCCCGAGGGCGACCCCTTCGGCCCGCACAACCTCCCCTATGGCGTGTTCTCGCCCTCCGGCAGCACGGAGCGGAGGATCGGCGTCCGGCTCGGGGACCACGTCCTCGACGCGGGCGCCGCGGCCGCCGCGCTCGGCTCGCCCCACCAGGCGCTGCTCGCCCGGCCCACCCTCAACCCGCTGCTGGCCGCCGGCCGCGCCACCTGGTCGGACGTACGGCGTGCCGTCACCTCCTGGGTCACGGACCCGGCGCGCCGCGAGGCCGTCGAGCCGCTGTTCCACCCGCTGTCCGAGGTGAACCTGCACCTGCCCTTCGAGGTCGCCGACTACGTCGACTTCTACGCCTCGGAGAACCACGCCCGCAACGTCGGCCAGATCTTCCGCCCGGACGCCGAGGACTCCCTCACCCCCAACTGGAAGCACCTGCCGATCGGTTACCACGGCCGCTCCGGCACCGTCGTCGTCTCCGGCACGGACGTCGTACGACCCTCCGGGCAGCGCAAGGGCCCGGGTGACCCCGCGCCCGTCTTCGGCCCGTCGGTCCGGCTGGACATCGAGGCAGAAGTCGGCTTCGTCGTGGGCGTGCCGTCCCGGCTGGGCGGCCCGGTCGCGCTCGGCGACTTCCGGGAGCACGTCTTCGGGCTCTGCCTGCTGAACGACTGGTCCGCGCGGGACATCCAGGCCTGGGAGTACGTCCCTCTCGGCCCGTTCCTCGGCAAGTCCTTCGCGACCTCCGTGTCGGCGTGGATCACCCCGCTGGAAGCGCTGGAGCACGCGCGCGTGGCGCCCCCCGAGCGCACCCACCCGCTGCTGCCCTACCTGGACGACGAGGCTCCCGACGTGCAGCCCGGCGGCTACGACCTGCACATCTCCGTCGCGATCAACGGCCACGTTGTCTCCGAGCCGCCGTTCTCCACCATGTACTGGACCGCCGCCCAGCAACTCGCCCACATGACGGTGAACGGCGCCTCGCTGCGCACGGGCGACCTGTACGGCTCGGGCACGGTCAGCGGCCCGGCCGAAGGACAGCGCGGCTCGCTGCTGGAACTGACCTGGAACGGCCGCGACCCCCTCGAACTCCCCGACGGCAAGCGCACGTTCCTGGAGGACGGGGACGTGGTCACGCTGTCGGCATGGGCCCCCGGCCCGGACGGGCGCCGCGTGGGGCTGGGCGAGGTGAACGGACGGGTCGTGGCAGGGTGACCCGCGGCCCGGGGGGTGCGAAGCCTCCCAGGCCCGCCGCGCCGCCGAACGGGCCAGGCCGTGCGGACGCCCCGGCCGGTTCCGGGCGACCGCCCGTTAGGGGGCCGACGTCCGCGCCGCTGTGCGGCCCGCGGCCAAACGTTCGCCCCGGTCCGGCGGATCGGCTCCGATACCTGACTCGGGGCGCCGGTCTTCGTCATACTGACGGGGACACGCACCACGCGAGAGCCGCCACCGCGTGACGCGTGCCCGGCACCACCGATATCCGCACACCTCTCCGACCAGGAACCGGAGCCCCGGCATGACCGTCTGCCTGCTCCTGCTGAGCGTCGTCGCCCTGACGGCCGCCGTACCGGCGCCGCGCGCGCTGACCCGTGCCGCCTGGCCCGAGCGGGACCCCGTGGTGGCGCTGTGGGTGTGGCAGTGCCTGGTCGCCACCGTCCTGCTGTGCTGCCTGACCGCACTGGTGCTGGGCGCGGCGGCCGTCTTCCACACCGTCCGCGACCGCGTGTTCGCGCCCGCGCCGCCCTCCGTGACCGCCGCGTACGACCTGTCCACCGCGCCGGTGTGGGCCGCGGTCCTCACCATGTTGCTGGCCTGCGGGGCCGCCTGGACGACGGCGATGCTGGCCCGGGAACTCGTCGAGGCCCGTCGCAGCCGTGGTCAGGCCCGGGCGCACCTGCGCGAACGCGCCCCCGAACTGCCGGCCGGGCTGCCCGCGGCACGCGGACCGATGCTGGTACTCGAGGATGAGTACCCGGACGCCTGGTGGATGCCGGGCCACCCGCCGCAACTGGTCGTCACCACCGGCGCACTGCACCGCCTCACCGACCTCCAGCTGGACGCCGTCCTCACCCACGAGCGCGGACACGCCCGCGCCCACCACGACTGGCTGCTGCACCTGTCCACCGCGCTCGCCACAGGCTTCCCGCGCGTACCGCTCTTCGCCCACTTCTGCGACCAGACGCACCGCCTGGTCGAGCTGGCCGCCGACGACACGGCGTCCCGGCGCTGCGGGCACCTCACCACGGCCCTCGCTCTGATCGAGCTGAACCAGCATCGGGGCGTCCTGTCCTGCGACTCCAGTCGCCGCCTCCTGGGCGAGCGCGTCGACCGCCTGCTGGAGCCGCCGCCACGGTTGCTGCGCCGGCACCGGGCCCTGACGTCGACAGTGGCCGCGCTGGTGCCGTTGCTGCCCCTGCTGATCACCTTCGCGCCGGGGCTGACGGCACTGTCCTGACCGGCCCCGCGCGGTGGCAGATCTTGCCGCACCGATCGAAAACACCCAGCTCAGCGGCTTCCGCCGGGCGGCCGGAACTGGCGCAACACTCCAGCAACACGCCATTTCCTACCGCGTGGGTATGGTTCCAGCCATGCCACCCACCGACCGCCCCCGAGACCATGCCGGGCAGGGCGCCGCGAGCACCGTCGCCGCCCACCGCGCACGGCGCCGGCTGCGTGCGGACCGGGCCCGGCAGCTCGCCGACCTGCTGCGCCGCCAGATCCTCACCGGCGCCTTCCAGGACGGCACCCTCCCCCACGAATCCATCCTCGCCACCGACTACCGCGCCTCCCGCAACACCGTCCGCCAGGCCCTGGACCTGCTCCGGGCCGAGGGCCTGGTGGACCGGCTGCCGGGAGTCGGCACCGTCGTCGTCGCCCGCAAGTACCCACACGGGCTCGACCGCCTGATGGGCCTCGCGGAAACCCTCCGCGAACACGGCCGCGTCACCAACGAGGTCCGCACCATGGGCCCCGCCCCCGCGCCCGCCCCCGTGGCCGAACGACTCCGCGTCCCGGCCGGCACCGACGTCCTGTACATCGAACGCCTGCGCCGCCTGAATGGCCTCCCGCTCTCCCTCGACCTCACCTACATCCCGCTCGACATCGGCACCGCCCTGCTCGGCGCCGACCTGGAGAACAGCGATGTCTTCCGCCTCCTGGAAGCCATCACCGGCCACCGTCTCGGCCACGCCGAGATCACCCTGGAGGCCGTGAACGCGGACGCCCACTCCGCAGCCGTACTCCAGGCCCCGCGCGGCGCCGCCGTACTGATGCTGGAGCGCCTCACCCACCTCGCCGACGGCCGCCCCGTCGACCTGGAGTTCATCCGCTTCCGCGGCGACCGCATCGCGATGGGCGGCCTGCTGCACCGGTCCTAACCGCCCCGCCTGCACATTTCCTGGAGACAGCCATGCCCTTGGCGCCCCAGCGGGCCGACGTGCCCGTGACCATCGACGAGTCGAAGTGCATCGACGGCTGCACCCTCTGCGTGGACATGTGCCCGCTGGACTCCCTCGCCATCGACGAGAGCAACGGCAAGGCGTACATGCACGTCGACGAGTGCTGGTACTGCGGCCCCTGCGCGGCCCGCTGCCCCACCGGAGCCGTCACGGTCAACATGCCCTACCTGCTGCGGTGAGAGGTACCCCCGCCATGAAACGCACGACAGTCGCCCTGTCCACCGCCGCGCTCCTGTTGCCCCTGTCCGCCTGCGGCGGCAGCGCCGAGGCGGGCAGCGGCTCCACGGTCACCGTCACCGTCGGCTACCAGTCCAAGACCATCAACACCGTCACCGCCGGAACCCTGCTGCGCTCCCTCGGGTACTTCGAGAAGCAGCTCAACTCCCTGCACGACGGCCACACGTACAAGGTCGACTGGCAGGACTACGCCACCGGCGCCCCGATCACCGCCCAGATGACCGCAGGGAAGATCGACATCGGCTCGATGGGTGACTTCCCGCTGCTGCTCAACGCTGCCCGCGGCAAGCAGCTCGGCCGGCCGGCTCACCTGGTCTCCGTCACCGGCTACAACCTCCGCGGCGGCCTCAACACCATCGTCACCGCACCCGGCTCCGCGTTCACGTCCCTGAAAGACCTGAAGGGCAAAAAGGTTTCCACGAGCGTCGGATCGGCCGCCGACGGCACGCTCGTACGCGCCCTCCAGCGAGCCGGCATCGACCCGGACAAGGGGATCTCCAAGCTCAACCAGCAGCCCGCGGTGGGTGCTTCGGCGCTGTCGGCCGGCAGCGTGGACGCGCTGTCCCAGTTCGTCGCCTGGCCGGGCCTGCTCGCTTTCCAGGGCAAGGCCAAGGCCCTGTACGACGGCGCCCAGCTGAATCTGCCCACGTTCCACGGCGTCACCGCCCGCGAGGACTTCACCCGCCGGCGCCCGGCCGTCCTGGAGGCCTTCCTCAAGGCGCAGGCCCAGGCGACGGACTACCTCAACGGTCATCCCGTCACCGCGGCCGAGAAGGTCGCCGAGGCCACCGGCCTGCCCGCCGAGGTCGTCTACCTGTACAACGGTGCCCACGGCATCGCCACGTTCAACCCGGCGCTCGCCCCTCGGCTCGTCTCCGCCCTGAAGCAGGACGTGTCCGTGCTGAAGTCCGCCAAGCTGACCGGCGACATCGACGTGGACTCCTTCGTCGACGACCAGTACGTGAAGAGGGCCCTGGGCACGTCGTACGCCAAGCGGCTCACCGCGTCGCCCCCGCCGGCCGCGAGCGAGGTGTGGCCCACGGGCAGCGAGAAGACCCTCTCCTACGCGTCCCCGAAGCAACTGCTGGCCTACCTGGCCGCGCACCAGGACGGCATCCGCGCCGCCTACGTGCCCGACGCCACCACCGGCACCCGCTGGTTCGCCGACAAGGCGGTCTGGGTGGCCGACGGTGACCGGCTGCTGCCCTTCGTCGCCCCGGCCACCGCGCAGGACTACCTCTCCCGTCACGGCGGCGCCCGCACGGTGTCGTACCGCGAGGCTCTGGAGCGGGCCTCATGAACCGGCGGCCCCTGACCCGGTACGCCCTGCGGGTGGTGTCCCTGGCCGTCGCGCTCGGCGTGTGGCAGCTGCTGACCAGCCTGCACGTCGACCTGTGGCTGCGGTTCTCGCAGTTCCCGACGGTCACCGACGTGGCCCGCGCCTTCGCCGACCGGCTCTCCGGCGACGGCTACTGGACCGACCTGGCCGACAGCCTCACCCGCATCCTGACCGGCTTCGCGCTGGCGGCCGTCCTCGGTGTGGCGACCGGCGTGCTCGTGGCCCGCTCCCGCCTGGCCGAGGACCTGCTCGGCCCGGTGCTGGAGGTCATCCGGCCGATCCCGGCGATCGCCCTCGTCCCGGTCGCGATCCTTCTGTTCCCCTCGAACGAGCAGGGCATCGTCTTCATCACCTGCACCGCCGCCTTCTTCCCCGTGCTGGTCTCCACCCGGCACGCGGTCCGCGCGCTGACCCCCCTCTGGGAGGAGGCGGTGCGCACCATGGGCGCGGGCCGGCTCCGGATCCTCGGTTCTGTCGTGCTGCCGGGAGCCCTGCCCGGCATCTTCGGCGGGCTGTCGGTGGGCATCGGCGTGGCGTGGATCTGCGTGATCTCCGCCGAGATGATCTCCGGCCAGTACGGGGTCGGCTACCGCACCTGGCAGGACTACACGGTGGTGAACTACCCCGGCGTCTTCGTCGGCATGGTCACGATCGGCGTGCTCGGCTGGATCACCTCCACGGCCGTGGAACTCCTCGGCCGCCGGCTGACCCGCTGGCTGCCCCGCACCTCGTACGTCCCCGCAGGCCGTCCCCGGGCGCCCCGGCGGCTCGCCGCCCCAGCCCGCACCGACGGCGAACCCGAGCAGCAGGCCCAGTCCGAGCAGCAGGGCCAGAACCACACCGAGGAGGCCCGTGATGAGCACCTCGTCTGAGACCGTTGCCGCTCCCGCCGCACCGGTGACGGAGGGCGTGCGCGGCTCCCGGCTCGCCTTCCGCTCCGCCGTCCTCGGCCGCCCGGACGCGCCGGTCCTCTCGGGCGTCGACCTGGAGGTCGGCCCCGGTGAAATCCTCACCGTCGTCGGCCCCTCCGGCTGCGGCAAGTCCACGCTGCTGCGGACACTCGCCGGGCTGCTGGCGCCGCTGGGCGGCACCGCCGAGGCCGACGGCAGCGCGCTGACCGGGCCGTCGGCCGACCGGGCCCTGGTCTTCCAGGAGGACGCGCTGCTGCCCTGGCGCACCTTGCGCGGAAACGTCGAACTCCCGCTGGCCATCAGGGGCGTCCCGCGCGCGGAGCGGCGTTCCCGCGCCGAGTCGTGGCTGGCGCGGGTCGGACTGAGCGAGCAGGCCGGGCAGTTGCCGCACCGGGTGTCCGGCGGACAGCGCCAGCGCGCCCAGTTGGCCCGGGCGCTGGCCGACAGCCCGCGGGTGGTCCTCATGGACGAGCCCTTCGGCGCCCTCGACGCGCAGACCCGGTCCGGCATGCAGGACCTGCTGGTGGAGGTGTTGCGGGGCACGGGCGCGACCGTCGTGTTCGTCACGCACGACGTGGACGAGGCCCTTTTCCTCGGTGACCGGGTGGCCCTGCTCGGTGCGGGGCGGGTGTCCGCCGTACGCGAGGTGCCGCGCCCCCGTGACCGTGGGGCCTTCGACGATCCGGCCCGTGTGGCGCTGCGCCGCGCCGTCCTCAGCTCGCTCGGCTCCTGAAAGGCATCCCGGTGACCACCCTCGCGCCCACTCCCCTGCAGATTCCCGCCGTCACGGATGCCGAGGAGCTGACCTGCGACGTCCTCGTCGTCGGTGGCGGCACCGCCGGCACCATGGCCGCCCTGACCGCCGCCGAGCACGGCGCGAACGTCCTGCTGCTGGAGAAGGCCCACGTCCGGCACTCCGGCGCGCTCGCCATGGGCATGGACGGCGTCAACAACGCGGTCATCCCCGGCCGTGCCGAACCCGACGACTACGTCGCCGAGATCACCCGCGCCAACGACGGCATCGTCGACCAGTCCACCGTCCGCCAGACCGCCACGCGCGGTTTCGCGATGGTGCAGCGGCTGGAGTCGTACGGGGTCAAGTTCGAGAAGGACGAGCACGGCGAGTACGCGGTCCGCCAGGTCCATCGCTCCGGCTCGTACGTACTGCCGATGCCAGAGGGCAAGGACGTCAAAAAGGTCCTGTACCGGCAGTTGCGGCGGCGCGAGATGCGGGAGCGGATCCGGATCGAGAACCGGGTGATGCCGGTGCGGGTCCTCACGGCGGACGGGCGGGCCGTGGGTGCGGTCGGGTTCCACACCCGTACCGGCGCGTTCGTCACCATCCGCGCGGGCGCGGTGATCCTCGCGACCGGTGCCTGCGGCCGGCTCGGCCTGCCCGCCTCCGGTTACCTCTACGGCACCTACGAGAACCCCACCAACGCCGGTGACGGGTACGCCATGGCCTACCACGCGGGCGCCGAGCTGACCGGTATCGAGTGCTTCCAGATCAACCCGTTGATCAAGGACTACAACGGTCCGGCCTGCGCCTACGTCGCCAACCCGTTCGGTGGCTACCAGGTCAACCGGCACGGCGAGCGTTTCGTCGACTCCGACTACTGGTCGGGGCAGATGATGGCCGAGTTCGCCGCCGAGGTCGCCGGCGACCGGGGCCCGGTCTACCTCAAGCTCAGTCATCTGCCCGAGGAGTCGATCTCCGCCCTGGAGTCGATCCTGCACTCCACCGAGCGGCCCACCCGCGGCACCTTCCACGCCGGCCGCGGGCACGACTACCGCACCCACGACGTCGAGATGCACATCTCCGAGATCGGCCTGTGCGGTGGCCACTCCGCCTCGGGTGTCCGCGTCGACGACCACGCGCGGACGACCGTCCCCCGCCTGTACGCCGCCGGGGACCTCGCCTGCGTCCCGCACAACTACATGATCGGCGCCTTCGTCTTCGGTGACCTCGCGGGCGCGGATGCCGCCCGGTACCGGGCGTACGACGGTGAGCTTCCCGCGGACCAGGTACGCGAGGCCCACGAGTTGGTCTACCGCCCGCTGCGCAACCCGGACGGCCCGCCGCAGCCCCAGGTCGAGTACAAGCTGCGCCGCTTCGTGAACGACTACGTGGCACCGCCGAAGTCCGGCGCGCGGCTCTCCCTCGCGCTGGAGGCGTTCGAGCGGATGCGCGCCGACATCGCCGCGATGGGTGCCCGCACCCCGCACGAGCTGATGCGCTGTGCCGAGGTCTCCTTCATACGCGACTGCGCGGAGATGGCCGCCCGCGCTTCCCTGGCCCGTACCGAGTCCCGCTGGGGCCTCTACCATGATCGTCTCGACCATCCCGGGCGCGACGACGTCTCCTGGTTCCACCATCTCGATCTGCACAAGTCCCCCTCTGGTGCGATGGAGTTCACGGCCCGTCCCGTGGCTCCCTATCTGGTGCCGGTGGAGGAGTTCACGCCTGTCGGCGGTCCCCCCCGGCATCTGGGCGAGGTCCGTCCCGAGCACGTGGCCACGGCCGGGTCCCGCGAGGTGGCACCGGTGACCGTGCGGCCCGCGTCCGCGCCTGCCGCCGATGCCGGTTCCGTGGGCGGGGCGAACCCGCGGGACGCGGCCTCTCCCCGGCTGCTGGAGCTGCTGGGCCTGGCCGAGGCGGAGCCCGAACTCGCCTCGGTCGAGCCGTACTTGGCGGACACCGATCCCGCTGTGCGCCGTACGGCCGTCGCGGTGCTCACGGAGACCGTGCCGCCCGGCACCGGTGAGGCTCTCGCCGGTGCGCTCGCCGACCCGGACTCCGGGGTCCGTGCGGCCGCCGCGGCCTCGCTGCGGGAGCTCGTCGAGACGCTGCCGCCCGAGCCCGCTCTGGGTGCCGCGCTCGCCGGTGCGCTCGCCCAGGCCGACCCCGTGGTCCGGGCCGCTGCCCTCGATGTGCTGCGGGCGCTGCGGCTCGGCGAGGCCGGGGTGTTCGCGGCGGCGCTCGACGACCCCGACATCGCCGTCCGGACGGAGGCCGTGCGGGCGCTCGTCTCGGTGGACGCGGTCGGGCCGCTGGCGGGCGCGGCGGACGATCCCTCCCGGGAGGTCCGGGTCACCGTGGCGAAGGCCCTGGCAACGGTCGGCTCCGCTGCCGTCGCCCCGGCCGGCCGGGACCTGATCACCGCGGCGCTGGACCGGCTCACCGTGGACGGCGATCCGCTGGTGCGCGGCGCCGCGCTCGGCGCGCTGGCCGCCACCGGCTGCCCGCCGCCGCTGGCCGCGCGTGCCGTGGCCGCCCTGTCGGATCCGGCCTGGCAGGTACGGTCCGGTGCCGCGACCGCGCTGACGGCCGCGCCCGCCGACCCGGCCGTCCCCGCCCTCGCCAAGGCGCTCGCCGATCCGAACGCCGACGTCCGTAAGGCGGCGGTCCTGGCCCTGAGCGGGCACCGGGCCTCGGCGGAGGCACGCGCGGCCCTCGCCACGGCCACGGCCGACTCGGACGCGGACGTCCGGGCCTACGCGGCGCGGGCGCTGTGAGCCGCGCCCCGCGCGGGGCCGCAGCGGGCTATATCCAGTCGTCGGGCTCCGGCTCGTCCGCCGGCTCGGGCCAGTGGTCGTCCGGCCCGTCGGCGGCGGCCGGGGTGTCGCCGGCGGGCTCGGCCGCCCCGTTCAGGGAGGCCAGCACCTCGATCACGCCTTCGCCGTACGTCGCCAGCTTCTTCTCGCCGACACCTCCCACCGTGCCCAGTTCCCGCACCGAACCGGGCCACCGGGTCACGATCTCCCGGAGGGTGGCGTCGTGGAAGATGACGTACGCCGGGACGCCCTGTTCCCGGGCCTGCTCGGCGCGCCAGGCGCGCAGGGCCTCGAAGGCGGGGAGTAGCGCGGCGGGCAGCTCGGCCGCGGCGGCCTTTCCCTTGCGGTCGCCGCCGGCGGACCGGGACCGGGAGGCGGCCGGCTTCTTCGGCTCCTTGCGCAGCGGCACCTCGCGCTCCCGCCGCAGCACCGAGCCGCTCGCCTCGGTGAGGACCAACGTGCCGTACTCCCCCTCGACCGCGAGGAGCCCCTGGGCCAGCAGCTGCCGGACGACGCCGCGCCACTCGCCCTCGGTGAGGTCCTGGCCGATGCCGAAGACGGACAGCTGGTCGTGGTCGAACTGGATCACCTTGCCGGTGCGCTTGCCGAGCAGGATGTCGACGATCTGCATCGCGCCGAACTTCTGCCCGCGCTCCCGCTGCAGCCGTACGACCGTGGACAGCACCTTCTGCGCGGCGACCGTTCCGTCCCAGGTCTCGGGCGGGGTGAGGCACGTGTCGCAGTTGCCGCAGCCGGCGGCGTCGGGGTCCTGGCCGAAGTAGGCGAGCAGCTGGCCGCGGCGGCACTGGGCGGTCTCGCACAGCGCGAGCATGGCGTCGAGGTGGGCGGCTGCCCGTCGGCGGAACGCCTCGTCGCCCTCGCCGGACTGGATCAGCTTGCGCTGCTGGATGACGTCGTTCAGGCCGTACGCCATCCAGGCCGTGGACGGCAGGCCGTCGCGGCCCGCCCGGCCGGTCTCCTGGTAGTAGCCCTCGATCGACTTGGGCAGGTCCAGGTGGGCGACGAAACGTACGTCCGGCTTGTCGATGCCCATGCCGAACGCGATGGTCGCCACCACGACGAGGCCGTCCTCGCGCAGGAACCGGGACTGGTGTGCCGCGCGCGTGGCCGCGTCCAGGCCCGCGTGGTACGGCACCGCCTGGATGCCGTTGGCGGTCAGGAACTCCGCCGTACGCTCCACCGAGTTCCGGGAGAGGCAGTACACGATGCCGGCGTCGCCGGGGTGCTCCTCCCGGAGGAAGGCGAGCAGCTGCTTCCTGGGGTCGGCCTTGGGCACGATCCGGTACTGGATGTTGGGCCGGTCGAAGCTGGCGACGAAGTGCCGGGCCGTCGGCAGGTTCAGCCGCTGGGTGATCTCCTGGTGGGTGGCGTGGGTGGCGGTGGCGGTGAGGGCGATCCGCGGGACGTCCGGCCAGCGCTCGCCGAGCAGGGACAGGGCGAGATAGTCGGGGCGGAAGTCGTGGCCCCACTGGGACACACAGTGGGCCTCGTCGATCGCGAAGACGGAGATCTTGCCGCGGGAGAGCAGGTCCAGTGTGGCGTCCAGGCGCAGCCGCTCCGGCGCGAGGTAGAGCAGGTCCAGTTCGCCGGCCAGGAACTCGGCCTCGACCACGCGGCGCTCGTCGAAGTCCTGCGTGGAGTTCATGAAGCCGGCCCGGACGCCGAGGGCCCGCAGGGCGTCCACCTGGTCCTGCATGAGCGCGATCAGCGGGGAGATCACGATGCCCGTACCGGGTCTGACCAGGGCCGGGATCTGGTAGCAGAGCGACTTTCCGCCGCCGGTCGGCATGAGGACGACGGCGTCGCCGCCCGCCACCACGTGTTCGATGACCGCCTGCTGCTCGCCCCGGAAGGCGTCGTATCCGAAGACCCGGTGGAGCGTGGCCAACGCCTCGCTGTCGACCGCGTCCGGCCCCTCGGTCGCCTGTGTCATCTCGCCGATACCGCCCGTCACGCCCATCGTCCTGTCCCCCGTCGGTCCCCCGTGTGTCGTCTCTCGACCGCTGCCTCCACCATAGGGGTCCGGACCGACAGCCCCGGAGTTATCCACAGGGCCGCCGAGGAACAGCACGTCAGGGACGCGAATGTCGTTCACAGGTTCGAGGGTCAGACGGACTGCTGCCCGGCACCCCCTGAACGCGGGTGCCGGGCAGCGGCGGGTGTGACCGGGTCGTCAGCGGACGAATACTCCCGCCTGGCTTGCCAGGTTCAGGAAGTACTGCGGGGCCACGCCGAGGACCAGGGTCACCGCCACGCCCAGGCCGATCGCGACCGTGGTCAGCGGGGAGGGGACGGCGACGGTCGGGCCTTCCGGCCTCGGCTCGCTGAAGAACATCAGGACGATCACCCTGATGTAGAAGAACGCGGCGATGGCCGACGAGATCACACCGATCACGACCAGCGGTGCCGCGCCGCCGTCCGCCGCCGCCTTGAACACGGCGAACTTCCCGGCGAAGCCGGAGGTCAGCGGGATGCCGGCGAAGGCCAGCAGGAACACCGCGAACACGGCCGCCACGAGCGGCGAGCGGCGGCCGAGGCCCGCCCACTTGGACAGGTGGGTGGCCTCGCCGCCCGCGTCGCGGACCAGGGTGACCACGGCGAAGGCGCCGATCGTGACGAAGGAGTAGCCCGCCAGGTAGAAGAGGACGGACGACACGCCGTCCTTCGACGTGGCGATGACACCCGCGAGGATGAAGCCGGCGTGCGCGATGGACGAGTACGCCAGGAGCCGCTTGATGTCGGTCTGGGTGATGGCGACGACCGCACCGCCCAGCATGGTGATGATCGCGACGGCCCACATGACCGGCCGCCAGTCCCAGCGCAGCCCGGGCAGGACGACGTAGAGCAGGCGCAGCAGCGCGCCGAACGCGGCCACCTTGGTCGCCGACGCCATGAAGCCGGTCACCGGGGTGGGCGCGCCCTGGTAGACGTCGGGCGTCCACATGTGGAAGGGCACGGCGCCGACCTTGAACAGCAGGCCCATCACGAGCATGGCGCCGCCGATCAGCAGCAGCGCGTCGTTGCCCATGGTGTTGGCGAGTGCCGGGTCGACGTCGGTGGCCGTGCCGTCGACGACCTGGGCGATGCGGGCGTACGACACCGAGCCCGCGTAGCCGTACAGCAGCGCGATGCCGAACAGGGTGAACGCGGAGGCGAACGCGCCGAGCAGGAAGTACTTGACCGCGGCCTCCTGTGACATCAGGCGCTTGCGGCGGGCCAGCGCGCACAGCAGGTACAGCGGGAGGGAGAAGACCTCCAGGGCGACGAACAGGGTCAGCAGGTCGTTCGCCGCGGGGAAGATCAGCATGCCGCCGACGGCGAAGAGGAGCAGCGGGAAGACCTCTGTGGTGGTGAAGCCGGCCTTCACGGCGGCCTTCTCGCTGTCGCTGCCGGGTACGGAGGCAGCCTGCGCGGCGAAGGAGTCGACGCGGTTGCCGTGCGCCGCCGGGTCCAGGCGCCGCTCGGCGAAGGTGAACAGTCCGACCAGGCCGGCCAGCAGGATGGTGCCCTGCAGGAAGAGGGCCGGGCCGTCGACCGCGATGGCGCCCATGGCCGCGATGTGCGCCTTGGTGGTGCCGTACCCGTCGGCGGCCAGCGCGACGACCGCGGCGAACCCGGCGCACAGGGCTACGGCGGACACGAACACCTGGGCGTAGTAGCGCGACTTGCGCGGTACGAAGGCCTCGATGAGCACTCCGACCAGCGCCGCACCGATGACGATCAGAGTCGGCGACAACTGTGCGTATTCGATCTTCGGCGCGTCGATCTTCGAGATCGGGTCGGCCGCGGTTGTCCACAGGCTGTGGACGGCTGGTGTGCTCACTTGGCCGCCTCCACTGCGGGCTTGGGGTCCTTCTTGTGGACGTCGGACATGGTCTGCTTGACCGCCGGGTTGACGATGTCCGTGACGGGCTTCGGGTAGACGCCCAGGAAGATCAGCAGCACGATCAGCGGGGCGACGACGACCAGCTCGCGCGCGCGGAGGTCGGGCATCGCGGAGACCGCCGGTTTCACCGGTCCCGTCATCGTCCGCTGGTACAGCACGAGGGTGTACAGCGCGGCGAGGACGATGCCGAGGGTGGCGATGACGCCGATCACCGGGTAGCGCGTGAACGTGCCGACCAGGACCAGGAACTCGCTGACGAACGGCGCCAGTCCGGGCAGCGACAGGGTGGCCAGGCCGCCGATCAGGAAGGTGCCGGCGAGCACCGGGGCGACCTTCTGCACGCCTCCGTAGTCGGCGATGAGCCGCGAGCCGCGCCGGGAGATGAGGAAGCCGGCGACCAGCATCAGCGCGGCGGTGGAGATGCCGTGGTTGACCATGTAGAGCGTGGCTCCGGACTGGCCCTGGCTGGTCATCGCGAAGACGCCCATGATGATGAAGCCGAAGTGCGAGATCGACGCGTAGGCGATCAGCCGCTTGATGTCCCGCTGGCCCACGGCGAGCAGCGCGCCGTAGACGATGCTGACGAGGGCCAGGACGAGGATCACGGGCGTCGCCCACTTGCTGGCCTCCGGGAACAGCTGGAGGCAGAAGCGGAGCATCGCGAAGGTGCCCACCTTGTCGACGACCGCGGTGATGAGCACGGCGACCGGGGCGGTGGCCTCCTGCATGGCGTTGGGCAGCCAGGTGTGCAGCGGCCACAGCGGCGCCTTCACCGCGAAGGCGAAGAAGAAGCCGAGGAACAGCCAGCGTTCGGTGCTGGTCGCCATGTGCAGCGAGCCGTTGGCGCGGGCCTCGGCGATCTGGGTGAGGGAGAAGTTCCCGGCGACCACGTAGAGGCCGATCACCGCGGCCAGCATGATGAGGCCGCCGACCAGGTTGTACAGCAGGAACTTCACCGCGGCGTACGACCGCTGGGTGGCGGCCGTCTCCTCGCCGTGCTCGTGCGCGCGGTCCCCGAAGCCGCCGATGAGGAAGTACATCGGGATGAGCATGGCTTCGAAGAAGATGTAGAAGACGAAGACGTCGGTGGCCTCGAACGAGATGACCACCATCGCCTCGACCGCCAGGATCAGCGCGAAGAAGCCCTGGGTGGGCCGCCAGCGGCGGCTGCCGGTCTCCAGCGGGTCGGCGTCGTGCCAGCCCGCCAGGATGATGAACGGGATGAGCAGGGCGGTCAGCGCGATCAGTGCGACCGCGATGCCGTCGACGCCCAGCTCGTACCTGACCCCGAAGTCCTTGATCCAGGCGTGGGACTCGGTGAGCTGGTAGCGGTCGCCGCCCGGGTCGAAGCGGACCAGGACGGTGATCGCCAGGGCGAGTGTGGCGAGCGAGACGACCAGCGCCAGCCATTTCGCGGCGGTGCGCCGGGCGGCCGGTACGGCGGCCGTGGCGACGGCCCCGAGGGCCGGGAGCGCCGCCGTCGCTGTCAGCAGGGGAAAGGACATCGGTATCAGACCGCCCTCATCAGCAGGGTCGCGGCGACGAGGAGTGCCGCACCGCCGAACATCGAGACCGCGTAGGAGCGGGCGAAGCCGTTCTGGAGCCGGCGCAGGCGTCCGGACAGGCCGCCGAAGCCGGCCGCCGTGCCGTTGACGACGCCGTCGACCAGGGTGTGGTCGACGTACACCAGGGAGCGCGTCAGGTGCTCGCCGCCACGCACCAGGACCACGTGGTTGAAGTCGTCCTGGAGGAGGTCGCGGCGGGCCGCGCGGGTGAGCAGCGAGCCGCGCGGGGCGACGGCCGGGACGGGCTTGCGGCCGTACTGGGCCCAGGCGATGGCGACGCCGATGACCAGGCACACCATGGTCGCGCCGGTGACCGTGGCCGCGCTGAGCGGGGAGTTGCCCTCGCTGTGGCCCGTGACGGGCTCCAGCCAGTGCAGGAAGCGGTCGCCGATGCTGAAGAAGGCACCGCCGAAGACCGAGCCGACGGCCAGGACGATCATCGGGATCGTCATGACCTTCGGGGACTCGTGCGGGTGCGGTTCGGCGTGTTCGCCGCGGGTCTCGGCGGCGGGCTCCACGCTGGGTTCGGCCGGGGACGGGGTGGGGGCGTTGCGCCACCGTTCTTCTCCGAAGAACGTCATCAGCATCACGCGCGTCATGTAGAAGGCGGTGATGGCCGCGCCGAGCAGGGCCGCGCCGCCGAGGATCCAGCCCTCGGTGCCGCCCTTGGCGAAGGCCGCCTCGATGATCTTGTCCTTGGAGAAGAAGCCGGACAGGCCCGGGAAGCCGATGATGGCGAGGTAGCCGAGGCCGAAGGTGATGAAGGTGACCGGCATGTACTTGCGCAGGCCGCCGTAGCGGCGCATGTCGACCTCGTCGTTCATGCCGTGCATCACGGATCCGGCGCCGAGGAACAGGCCGGCCTTGAAGAAGCCGTGCGTCACCAGGTGCATGATCGCGAAGACGTAGCCGACGGGGCCGAGGCCGGCGGCGAGGACCATGTAGCCGATCTGCGACATGGTGGAGCCTGCCAGGGCCTTCTTGATGTCGTCCTTGGCGCAACCGACGATCGCACCGAACAGCAGCGTGACCGCGCCGACGACGGTGACGGCCAGCTGGGCGTCGGGGGCGGCGTTGAAGATGGCGCCGGAGCGGACGATCAGGTAGACGCCCGCGGTCACCATCGTCGCCGCGTGGATGAGGGCGGAGACCGGGGTGGGGCCCTCCATGGCGTCCCCGAGCCAGGACTGCAGCGGTACCTGGGCGGACTTGCCGCAGGCGGCGAGCAGCAGCATCAGGCCGATCGCGGTGAGCCTGCCCTCGGACGTGTCACCGGTGTGGCCGAGGACCGGGCCGAAGGCGAAGCTGCCGAAGGTGGTGAACATCAGCATGATCGCGATCGACAGGCCCATGTCGCCGACCCGGTTGACCAGGAAGGCCTTCTTCGCGGCCGTGGCGGCGCTGGGCTTGTGCTGCCAGAAGCCGATCAGCAGGTACGAGGCGAGGCCGACGCCCTCCCAGCCGACGTACAGCAGCAGGTAGTTGTCGGCGAGGACGAGCAGCAGCATCGCCGCGAGGAACAGGTTCAGGTAGCCGAAGAAGCGGCGGCGCCGGTCGTCGTGCTCCATGTAGCCGACCGAGTACAGGTGGATCAGCGAGCCGACGCCCGTGATGAGCAGCACGAACGTCATGGACAGCTGGTCGAGGCGGAAGGTGACGTCCGCCTGGAAGCCGGCCACCGGGACCCAGCTGAACAGGTGCTGCGTGAGGGTGCGGTGCTCCGCGCCCTTGCCGAGGAGGTCGGCGAAGAGGACGAGGCCGAACACGAAGGAGGCGGCCGACAGGAGCGTGCCGATCCAGTGGCCGACGCGGTCCAGGCGTCGGCCGCCGGTCAGCAGGACGGCCGCTCCGAGCAGGGGCGCCGCGATGAGCAGCGCGATCAGTTTCTCCACGATTCTTCCGACCCCTTACAGCTTCATCAGGCTGGCGTCGTCGACCGAGGCCGAGTGGCGGGCACGGAACAGCGACACGATGATCGCGAGGCCCACCACGACCTCCGCGGCGGCGACGACCATCGTGAAGAAGGCGATGATCTGGCCGTCGAGGTTGCCGTGCATCCGGGAGAAGGTGACGAACGCGAGGTTGCAGGCGTTCAACATCAGCTCGACGCACATGAAGACCACGATGGCGTTGCGCCGGATCAGGACGCCGGTCGCGCCGATCGTGAACAACAGGGCGGCGAGGTAGAGGTAGTTGACCGGGTTCACTTCGACGCCTCCTCGGGCCGCTTGAACGTCTCCGGCTCGATCGCCCTGCGCTCCAGGCGCTCCTCCGCGCGCCGCTCCAGCGCCCGCAGGTCGTTGAGCGCCTCCGCGGACACGTCTCGGATCTGGCCGCGTTCGCGCAGCGTCTTGCTGACGGTCAGCTCGGACGGGGTGCCGTCGGGCAGCAGACCCGCGATGTCCACGGCGTTGTGCCGGGCGTAGACCCCGGGGGCGGGCAGCGGCGGGATGTGCGCGCCCTCGCGGATGCGCTGTTCGGACAGCTCGCGCTGGGTCCGGGCGCGCTCGGTGCGCTCACGGTGGGTGAGCACCATGGCGCCGACGGCGGCCGTGATGAGCAGCGCGCCGGTGATTTCGAAGGCGAAGACGTACTTGGTGAAGATGAGGGTGGCGAGGCCCTCCACGTTGCCGTTCGCGTTCGCCTGGCCGGTGCCGTCGAACTCCTTCAGGGAGGCGTTGCCGATGCCGGCGAACAGCAGGACACCGAAGCCGACGCCACACAGAAGGGCCAGCCATCGCTGGCCCTTGATGGTCTCCTTCAGGGAGTCCGCGGCGGTGACGCCGACGAGCATCACCACGAACAGGAAGAGCATCATGATCGCGCCGGTGTAGACGACGATCTGCACGATCCCGAGGAAGTAGGCGCCGTTGGCGAGGTAGAACACCGCCAGGACGATCATGGTGCCGGCGAGGCTGAGCGCGCTGTGCACGGCCTTCTTCATGAAGACGGTACACAGGGCGCCGAGCACCGCGATCGTGCCGAGGACCCAGAACTGGAAGGCCTCACCGGTGGAGGTGGTGTAGGCGGCGAGCTGGTGCGCGCTCATCGGCCGATCACCTTCTCCGAGGCCGGCTCGTCCTCGCCGAACGTGGACGCGGCCTCCTGCGGGACCTCGCCCTTGGAGACGGCGACCTGGCGGACGGTGCCGGGCGCGGCCTGCGTGACCAGGCCCCGGTAGTAGTCCTGCTCGTCCGTCCCCGGGAAGATCGCGTGCGGCGTGTCGACCATGCCCTCCTCGAGGCCGGCGAGCAGCTGCTCCTTGGTGTAGATGAGGTTGGCGCGGCTGGAGTCGGCCAGTTCGAACTCATTGGTCATCGTCAACGCGCGCGTGGGGCACGCTTCGATGCACAGGCCGCACAGGATGCAGCGGGCGTAGTTGATCTGGTAGACGCGGCCGTACCGCTCGCCGGGCGAGTAGCGCTCCTCGTCGGTGTTGTCGGCGCCCTCCACGTAGATGGCGTCGGCGGGGCAGGCCCAGGCGCACAGCTCGCAGCCGACGCACTTCTCCAGGCCGTCCGGATGGCGGTTGAGCTGGTGCCGTCCGTGGAACCGCGGAGCCGTGGTCTTCTTCTGCTCCGGGTACTGCTCGGTCAGCCGCTTCTTGAACATGGCCTTGAAGGTCACGCCGAAGCCGGCCACGGGGTTCTGGAAGCCGGGCTTGGGCTGCCCGGTCTCCTGAGGCTCCTCAGCCATCGGACGCCTCCTTTCCATCCGAAGATCCGTCACTGACAGTGTCCGACCCACCACTGACAATCAGCTCCCGCTCCTGGCGCGAGCGGCGCCTGGGCACCGGCGGCAGCTGCTGTCCGGGCAGCGGCGGTACGGGGAATCCGCCCCCCATCGGGTCGAAGGCCGGCTGCTGGTCGGCGACCTGCTCGGCCGGCTTGCCCTTCGCGCGGAACATGTCGGCGACGAAGGAGATCAGCAGCAGGGCGAGGACGCCGCCACCGACGTAGAGGGCGATGTCGGCGAAGTCGTAGTTCTCGTTGCGCAGCGCGCGGACGGTCGCGACGAGCATCAGCCAGGTCACCGAGACCGGGATGAGGACCTTCCAGCCGAGCTTCATCAGCTGGTCGTAGCGGACCCGCGGGAGCGTGCCGCGCAGCCAGATGAAGAAGAACAGCAGCAGCTGCACCTTGATGACGAACCAGAGCAGCGGCCACCAGCCGTGGTTCGCGCCCGCCCAGAAGCCGCTGATCGGCCAGGGGGCGCGCCAGCCGCCGAGGAACAGGGTGGCGGAGACGGCCGAGACGGTCACCATGTTGACGTACTCGGCGAGCATGAACATCGCGAACTTGATGGAGGAGTACTCGGTGTTGAAGCCGCCGACCAGGTCGCCCTCGGACTCCGGCATGTCGAAGGGGGCGCGGTTGGTCTCGCCGACCATCGTGACGATGTACAGGATGAAGGAGACCGGCAGCAGCAGGATGTACCAGCGGTCGTGCTGCTGCTCGACGATCGTGGACGTCGACATCGACCCCGAGTACAGGAACACGGAGGCGAACGCGGCGCCCATGGCGATCTCGTACGAGATCATCTGCGCGCAGGAGCGCAGGCCGCCGAGGAGCGGATAGGTGGATCCGGAGCTCCAGCCGGCGAGCACGATGCCGTAGATGCCGACCGAGGCGACCGCGAGGATGTAGAGCATCGCGATCGGCAGGTCGGTGAGCTGCATGGTGGTGCGGTGGCCGAAGATCGAGATCTCGTTGCCGGCCGGCCCGAAGGGGATCACCGCGATCGCCATGAACGCCGGGATGGCCGCGACGATCGGCGCGAGGACGTAGACGACCTTGTCCGCGCGTTTGACGATGACGTCTTCCTTCAGCATCAGCTTGATGCCGTCGGCGAGCGACTGGAGCATGCCCCAGGGGCCGTGCCGGTTGGGGCCGATGCGCAGCTGCATCCAGGCGACGACCTTGCGCTCCCAGACGATGGAGAACAGCACGGTCACCATCAGGAAGGCGAAGCAGAACACCGCCTTGACGACGACCAGCCACCAGGGATCGCGGCCGAACATCGAGAGGTCTTCAGCGGCGAGGTACGGGCTCATGCCTCCACCTCCTTGGGTGCCTCTCCGGCGACTGCCGCCGGGCCGATACGGACGAGGGAGCCGGGCCGTGCCCCGGTGTCGGAGGCGACGCCGGAGCCGACGGAGTTGAGCGGGAGCCAGACCACCCGGTCGGGCATGTCGGTGATCTGCAGGGGCAGTTCGACCGTGCCGGCGGGGCCGGTGACGGCCAGGGACGCGCCGTCCGCGAGGCCCGCCTCGGCGGCGGTCGCGGCCGACACGCGCGCGCGTGCGGCGTGCCGGGTGCCGGCGAGCGCCTCGTCGCCCTCCTGGAGGACGCCCTGGTCGAGCAGCAGCCGGTGGCCGGCGAGGACGGCCTCGCCGACGGCCGGGCGGGGCAGCACGTCCGCGGTCTGCGTGGGTGCGCCGGCGCGGGGGCCGTCCCAGGGGCCGAGCCGGTCGATCTCCGCGCGCGTGGTGCGCAGATCGGGCAGGCCCAGGTGGACGTCCATGGCGTCGGCGAGCATCTGCAGGACGCGCGCGTCGGTCGGCGCGAGCCGGCGGGTCATCTGGTCGGGCTTGAGCGCGGCCTCGAAGAAGCGCACGCGGCCTTCCCAGTTGAGGAAGGTGCCGGCCTTCTCGGCGACCGCGGCGACGGGCAGGACGACGTCGGCGTGCTCGGTGACCTCGCTGGGCCGCAGTTCCAGCGAGACCAGGAAGCCGACGCCGTGCAGTGCCTCACGCGCGCGTGCCGGGTCGGGAAGGTCGGCGACCTCCACGCCGGCGACCATCAGCGCGGCCAGTTCGCCGCTCGCGGCGGCCTCGATGATCTGCTGGGTGTCGCGGCCGTAGCGGAGCGGGAGTTCGGCGAGCCCCCAGACGGCGGCGACCTCCTCCCGCGCGCGCGGGTCGGTCGCCGGGCGGCCGCCCGGCAGCAGCGAGGGCAGCGCGCCCGCCTCGACGGCGCCGCGCTCGCCGGCCCGGCGCGGGATCCACACCAGGTGGGCGCCGGTCGCGGTGGCGGCGCGCAGGGCGGCGGTGAGGCCGCCCGCGACCCCGGCCAGCCGCTCTCCTACGACGATGACGGCGCCCTCGGCGCGAAGGGCCTCGGCGGCGAGCGTGCCAGGCTCCTCCAGGCCGACGCCGCTCGCGAGGGCGTCCAGCCACTCCGTCTCGGTGCCCGGTGCGGCCGGCAGCAGTGTGCCGCCGGCCTTCTCCAGGCCCCGGGTGGCGTGCGTGGCCAGCGCGAACACCCGCTGCTTGCGTGTGCGCCAGGCCTTGCGCAGCCGCAGGAAGACCCCGGGGGCCTCCTCCTCCGACTCGAAGCCGACCAGCAGGACGGCGGGCGCCTTCTCCAGGGAGGTGTACGTGACGCCCGTACCGTCGAGGTCACGGCCGCGGCCGGCGATCTGTGCGGCCAGGAAGTCGGCCTCCTCGCCGCTGTGCACGCGCGCGCGGAAGTCGATGTCGTTGGTGTCGAGCGCCACGCGCGCGAACTTGCTGTAGGCGTAGGCGTCCTCAACGGTCAGCCGGCCGCCGGTGAGGACGGCGGCCCGGGAGCGGGCGGCACTCAGGCCGCGCGCCGCCGCCTCCAGGGCCTCGGGCCAGGAGGCCGGCGCGAGAACTCCGTCGGCGCCCCGGACGAGCGGGGTGTCGAGGCGGTCCTTCTGCTGCGCGTAACGGAACGCGAAGCGTCCCTTGTCGCAGAGCCACTCCTCGTTGACCTCGGGGTCGTTGGCGGCGAGCCGCCGCATGACCTTGCCGCGCCGGTGGTCGGTGCGGGTGGCGCAGCCGCCGGCGCAGTGCTCGCAGACCGACGGCGAGGAGACGAGGTCGAAGGGGCGGGAGCGGAACCGGTAGGCGGCCGAGGTGAGCGCGCCGACGGGGCAGATCTGGATGGTGTTGCCGGAGAAGTACGACTCGAAGGGGTCGCCCTCGCCGGTGCCGACCTGCTGGAGCGCGCCCCGCTCGAGCAGCTCGATCATGGGGTCGCCGGCGATCTGGTTGGAGAAGCGGGTACAGCGGGCGCACAGCACGCAGCGCTCGCGGTCGAGGAGTACCTGGGTGGAGATCGGTACGGGCTTCTCGTAGGTCCGCTTCTTGCCGTCGAAGCGGGACTCGGCGTTGCCGTGCGACATGGCCTGGTTCTGCAGCGGGCACTCGCCGCCCTTGTCGCAGACCGGGCAGTCCAGCGGGTGGTTGATGAGCAGCAGCTCCATCACGCCGTGCTGGGCCTTCTCGGCGACCGGCGAGGTGAGCTGCGTCTTCACGACCATGCCGTCCGTGCACGTGATCGTGCAGGACGCCATCGGCTTGCGCTGGCCCTCGACCTCGACGATGCACTGGCGGCAGGCGCCGGCCGGGTCCAGGAGGGGGTGGTCGCAGAACCGCGGGATCTCGATGCCGAGCTGCTCGGCGGCCCGGATGACCAGGGTGCCCTTGGGCACGCTGGTCTCGATGCCGTCGATCGTCAGCGTGACGAGGTCCTCCGGCGGGACCGCCGCCTCTCCGCCACCGGCGGGAGCGTTGGTGGTCACGGTCATGCGTTCACCTCCGGGCGGTCCGCCCAGGCCGTCGACTTGGCCGGGTCGAAGGGGCAGCCCCGGCCCGTGATGTGCTGCTCGTACTCCTCGCGGAAGTACTTCAGCGAGGAGAAGATCGGTGAGGCGGCACCGTCACCGAGGGCGCAGAAGGACTTGCCGTTGATGTTGTCGGCGATGTCGGCGAGCTTGTCGAGGTCGGACATGACGCCCTTGCCGGCCTCGATGTCCCGCAGCAGCTGCACCAGCCAGTACGTCCCCTCGCGGCAGGGGGTGCACTTGCCGCAGGACTCGTGGGCGTAGAACTCGGTCCAGCGGGTCACGGCCCGCACGACGCAGGTCGTCTCGTCGAAGCACTGCAGCGCCTTGGTGCCGAGCATGGATCCGGCGGCGCCGACGCCCTCGTAGTCGAGGGGGACGTCGAGGTGTTCGTCGGTGAACATCGGCGTCGAGGAGCCGCCCGGCGTCCAGAACTTCAGGCGGTGGCCCGGCCGCATGCCGCCGCTCATGTCGAGGAGCTGGCGCAGGGTGATGCCGAGCGGGGCCTCGTACTGGCCGGGGCTCGCGACGTGGCCGCTGAGCGAGTAGAGCGTGAAGCCCGGGGACTTCTCGCTGCCCATCGACCTGAACCATTCCTTGCCGTTTTTCAGGATGGCGGGAACCGACGCGATCGACTCGACGTTGTTCACCACAGTCGGACAGGCGTAGAGGCCTTCCACCGCAGGGAAGGGGGGACGGAGCCGCGGTTGACCACGGCGGCCTTCGAGCGAGTCGAGCAGTGCGGTCTCCTCACCGCAGATGTACGCGCCAGCACCCGCGTGCACGGTGAGCTGGAGGTCGAGTCCGCTGCCGAGGATGTTCTCGCCGAGGTAGCCCGCCGCGTAGGCCTCGCGCACGGCCTCGTGCAGCCGCCGCAGAACCGGGACGACTTCACCACGCAGATAGATGAAGGCATGCGACGACCTGATGGCATAGCACGCGATCACAATGCCCTCGATGAGGCTGTGCGGGTTCGCGAAGAGGAGCGGGATGTCCTTGCAGGTGCCCGGCTCCGACTCGTCGGCGTTGACAACTAGATAGTGCGGTTTCCCATCACCCTGGGGAATGAACTGCCACTTCATTCCGGTCGGGAATCCCGCGCCGCCGCGGCCTCGCAGCCCGGACTCCTTGACGTACGCGATCAGGTCGTCCGGGGACATGGCGAGGGCCTTGCGGAGCCCCTCGTACCCTTCGTGCCTCCGGTAGACGTCCATGGTCCAGGACCGGTCCTCGTCCCAGAAGGCCGACAGCACGGGTGCGAGCAGCTTCTCGGGGCTGGAGTCCTTGAGTTCGGGTGCCACGGTCATCACTCCCCCTCCTCTGCGGTAGGCCCCGCGGGGTGAGCCGGGTCGGAGGCCGATGTCTCCTGCGGCGCGTCATGGGAACTGAGGTGCTCGGCCGGCGACGGCTCGTGCACCCTGTCCTGGGGTTCCTCATGCGGACCTCCGCGCGGATGGACCACGCGTGCGGGTGCGGCCTCTCCCCTTGCCAGGCGGAGGCCCACCAGCGACGCGGGTCCCGCACTGCCGCCCTCCTCGACGGCCCCGGGCCGCTCGTCGGGGAAGCCGGCCAGGATCCGCGCGGTCTCCTTGAACGTGCACAGCCGCGCCCCGCGCGTGGGCTGTACGGGCCGGTCGGCGCGCAGGTCGTCGACCAGGCGCTTGGCGCTCGCCGGGGTCTGGTTGTCGAAGAACTCCCAGTTGACCATCACCACCGGCGCGTAGTCGCAGGCCGCGTTGCACTCGATGTGCTCCAGGGTGACCTTGCCGTCGTCGGTGGTCTCGCCGTTGCCGAGACCCAGGTGTTCCTGGAGGGTTTCGAAGATCGCGTCGCCGCCCATCACCGCGCACAGCGTGTTGGTGCACACGCCGACCTGGTAGTCGCCGGAGGGCCGGCGCCGGTACATGGTGTAGAAGGTGGCGACGGCGGTGACCTCGGCGGTGGTCAGGTCCAGCATGTCCGCGCAGAACCGCATGCCGGTGCGCGTGACATGGCCCTCCTCCGACTGCACGAGGTGGAGCAGCGGGAGCAGGGCGGACCGGGAGTCCGGGTAGCGCGCGATGAGTTCGCGCGCGTCCGCCTCCAGCCGGGCCCGGACGTCGTCCGGGTAGGCCGGCGCGGGCAGTTCGGGCATGCCCAGGCTGACGCCCCGCTCGGAAGAAGAGGTGGTCACCGGTCGACGCCTCCCATCACGGGGTCGATGGACGCGACGGCGACGATGACGTCGGCGACCTGGCCGCCCTCGCACATCGCCGCCATGGCCTGCAGGTTGGTGAAGGACGGGTCACGGAAGTGGACCCGGTAGGGGCGGGTGCCGCCGTCGGAGACGGCGTGCACCCCGAGTTCGCCCTTGGGCGACTCGACGGCCGCGTACGCCTGTCCCGGCGGCACGCGGAAGCCCTCGGTGACCAGCTTGAAGTGGTGGATCAGGGCCTCCATGGAGGTGCCCATGATCTTCTTGATGTGGTCGAGGGAGTTGCCGAGTCCGTCCGGTCCCAGGGCGAGCTGGGCGGGCCAGGCGATCTTCTTGTCGGCGACCATGACCGGGCCGGGCTGGAGCCGGTCCAGGCACTGCTCGATGATCCCGAGCGACTGGCGCATCTCCTCCAGGCGGATGAGGAAGCGGCCGTAGGCGTCGCAGGAGTCGGCGGTCGGGACGTCGAAGTCGTACGTCTCGTAGTCGCAGTACGGCTGCGCCTTGCGCAGGTCGTGCGGGAGGCCGGTGGCGCGCAGGATCGGGCCGGTCGCACCGAGGGCCATGCAGCCGGCCAGGTCGAGGTAGCCGATGTCCTGCATGCGGGCCTTGAAGATGGGGTTCCCGGTGGCGAGCTTGTCGTACTCCGGGAGGTTCTTCTGCATCTTCTTCACGAACTCGCGGATCTGGTCCACCGCGCCGGGCGGCAGGTCCTGGGCGAGTCCGCCGGGCCGGATGTACGCGTGGTTCATGCGCAGGCCCGTGATGAGCTCGTAGATGTCGAGAATCATTTCACGATCACGGAATCCGTAGATCATGATCGTGGTGGCGCCGAGTTCCATGCCGCCGGTGGCGATGCAGACCAGGTGCGAGGAGAGCCGGTTCAGCTCCATCAGGAGCACCCGGATGATCTTGGCGCGTTCGGTGATCTGGTCCTCGATGCCGAGGAGCTTCTCGACGGCGAGGCAGTAGGCGGTCTCGTTGAAGAAGGACGTCAGGTAGTCCATGCGCGTGACGAAGGTGGTGCCCTGCGTCCACGTGCGGTACTCGAGGTTCTTCTCGATGCCGGTGTGGAGGTAGCCGATGCCGCAGCGGGCCTCGGTGACCGTCTCTCCCTCGATCTCCAGGATCAGGCGGAGCACTCCGTGGGTGGACGGGTGCTGGGGACCCATGTTGACGACGATGCGTTCGTCGTCGGCGCGGGCCGCGGACTGGACGACCTCGTCCCAGTCGCCGCCGGTGACCGTGTACACGGTGCCCTCGGTGGTCTCGCGAGGGGAAGCCTGGGAAGTGCTCACGAGTACGACCTCCGCTGGTCCGGAGCCGGGATCTGGGCGCCCTTGTACTCGACGGGGATGCCGCCGAGGGGGTAGTCCTTGCGCTGCGGGTGGCCCTGCCAGTCGTCGGGCATCATGATCCGCGTCAGGGCCGGGTGACCGTCGAAGACGATCCCGAAGAAGTCGTAGGTCTCGCGCTCGTGCCAGTCGTTGGTCGGGTAGACGGAGACCAGCGACGGGATGTGCGGGTCGCTGTCGGGGGCGCTGACCTCGAGGCGGATCAGCCGGTTGTGGGTGATCGAGCGCAGGTGGTAGACGGCGTGCAGCTCGCGGCCCTTGTCGTGCGGGTAGTGGACGCCGCTGACGCCGGTGCACAGCTCGAAGCGCAGGGCCGGGTCGTCGCGCAGGGTGCGGGCGACGAGGGCCAGGTGTTCACGTTCGATGTGGAAGGTCAGCTCGCCGCGGTCGACGACCGTCTTCTCGATGGCGTTGTCGGGCAGGAGGCCCTGTTCGTCCAGGGCGCCCTCCAGTTCGTCGGCGACCTCGTCGAACCAGCCGCCGTAGGGCCGGGTCGCCGGGCCGGGGAGCCGGACGGAGCGGACGAGACCGCCGTAGCCGGAGGTGTCGCCGCCGTTCTCGGCGCCGAACATGCCGCGCTGGACGCGGATCTCCTCGCCGCCCTGGCCGCGGCGGCCGGGGAGGTTGGAGGCGGAGAGGTCCTTTTCGGGGTTCACCCCGTTCGCGGACCCGTTCACCTCACCCGCTCCGTGGGTGCCGTTCGCGTCGCTCACCGCAGCAGCCCCTTCATCTCGATCGTGGGCAGGGCCTTGAGCGCCGCCTCCTCCGCCTCGCGGGCCGCTTCCTCGGCGTTCACGCCGAGCTTGGAGGACTGGATCTTCTGGTGGAGCTTGAGGATCGCGTCCATCAGCATCTCGGGGCGGGGCGGGCAGCCGGGCAGGTAGATGTCGACCGGGACGATGTGGTCGACGCCCTGGACGATGGCGTAGTTGTTGAACATGCCGCCGGAGGAGGCGCACACGCCCATGGAGATCACCCACTTGGGGTTGGGCATCTGGTCGTAGACCTGCCTCAGGACGGGCGCCATCTTCTGGCTGACCCGGCCGGCGACGATCATCAGGTCGGCCTGGCGCGGCGAGCCGCGGAAGACCTCCATGCCGAAGCGGGCGAGGTCGTAGCGGCCGGCGCCGGTGGTCATCATCTCGATGGCACAGCAGGCCAGGCCGAAGGTGGCCGGGAAGACGGACGCCTTGCGCACCCAGCCCGCGGCCTGCTCGACGGTGGTCAGCAGGAAGCCGCTCGGCAGCTTTTCTTCGAGTCCCATGTCGTTAAAGGCCCCTCAGTCCCATTCCAGGCCGCCGCGCCGCCATACGTACGCGTACGCGACGAAGACGGTGAGCACGAAGAGCAGCATCTCCACGAGCCCGAAGATCCCCAGGGCGTCGAAGGTGACGGCCCAGGGGTAGAGGAAGACGATCTCGATGTCGAAGACGATGAAGAGCATCGCCGTCAGGTAGTACTTGATGGGGAAGCGCCCGCCGCCGGCCGGCGTGGGGGTCGGCTCGATGCCGCACTCGTAGGCCTCGAGCTTGGCGCGGTTGTACCGCTTCGGACCGATCAGCGTGGCCATGACCACGGAGAAGATCGCAAAGCCTGCCCCGAGGGCTCCCAGTACGAGGATGGGCGCATACGCGTTCACCGCTCCTCGCTCCTCTCAGTCGGCGCTGACTGCTGGCGGTTGCACGGGGCTCACGTCCGCCTCACCGGTCCCACGAGCCCCGCTCGTCCCGGGCGAAGATCGAGAACATGTGAAGCAGGTCACAAGCCCAACTGCCTCGCATCTTATGCCCGCCGCTCTGTGATCTGCGACACGGGGTATTGCACAAGCTTTGTGATCTCCACCACCTGACGAAGGATCATGAAGTCGGATGATGGGTGATCTTCACACCCGAAGCGTTCAGTTGATCACCAGAGGTGACAATCTCGCCTGTCATCGCAGGCCGGAGGCGGCGTCTCAATATCAAGAGAGTTCCGGTGCATGCAAATTGGCGCTGGACGCGGCGGACTGGTAGAGGCCCCGTTCACACATCAGGGGGAGATGAGGGGCGGGGTGTGGACGGGGGTCGGGGCACGTGCGCGCGTTCACGAGCCGGGCGCGCGCGGGACGCGGTCGCGGCGGTGGCCGTTGCGTGACCTCCGCCACATCGATGAGAGGTCCCTGAGAACCGGGCTTGGCCAACGACCCCAACCGATGGTAGGCCGAGGGCAATTCGGACGTAATGATCAAAGACCGTGATCAAGGGCTTGATCACGGGCGTCCACAATGTCCGTTACGGCGTCAATAAAGAGCCATGCGCCGGGCATTTGGGGGCTCGATTGAGTAACTGTGGCGCACCACACGTTTCTTGAAGATATGAAGGAGCCCCTGGTACCGGTTGTTCCCATGTCCCACACCGCTCACATACGCAGCCACCGGAAGCCCCGCCGCAGCGCGTCGACCCTCGCGATGCGGGCCGGAGTTGCCGGTGGCGTTCTCGGCACCCTGGCAGTCGCCGGGGCGTCCGGCTCGGCGAACGCGGCCGAGCCGGTGACGCAGACCCTTGAACTGCCCACCCTGACGGCCGACCTGGCCGCTCAGGCGGCCCAGTCCGCGGACGCCACCGAACAGGCCGCCGCGAACTACCAGCTGCAGGCCGAGCGTGACGCGGCTGCCGCCAAGGCCGCGAAGGAGGCCAGGGCGGACCTCGCCGAGGCCAAGCACAAGGCGGCCGAGGCCAGGAAGAAGGCCCAGGAGGACGCCCGCAGGGAGGCCGCAGCCCGCGCCTCGCGCAGCGCGGAGCGGACCACGCTCTCCACCACGGCGGACACCGGCTCCATCTCGACGTCCACCAGCACCTCCACGGCCACCGGTTCCGCCGCGGCCGTCATCAGCTTCGTCAAGGCGCAGGTCGGCAAGGCGTACGTCTCCGGCGCCACCGGCCCGTCCGCCTACGACTGCTCCGGCCTGGTGCAGACGGCCTTCAAGCAGGTCGGCATCAGCCTGCCGCGCGTCTCCCAGGACCAGTCGACCGCCGGCACCCAGGTCTCGCTCGACAACCTGCAGCCGGGCGACATCCTGTACTGGGGCGGCGCGGGCAGCGCGTACCACGTCGCGGTGTACGTCGGCGACGGGATGTTCGTGGGCGCCCAGAACCCCTCCAGCGGCGTCGTGGAGCGCCCGCTGTCCTACGACCAGCCCACCGGCGCCGTGCGGGTGCTCTGAGCGCACCCCGCACCTCTCACGCACGCAGGGCCGCTGCCGCTCGGGGGCAGCGGCCCTCGCGTCGTTGCGGGCATGCTGGGCTCGGGCCGCCGTCCGGCGGTCCGACGCCGAGTGAAGGAGCCACGCGATGCCACGCGTGTTCGTTCAGGGAATCGCCGCCGACCACCACCCTCGCCACGCCCCCGAGGCCCGGCGGGGTGCGGTGCGCCGTATCGCCGAGGTCGGCGAGCGGGTGCTGCACAAGCCGTGCCGGGACGTCACGGAGTTCGGGCCCGACCTCGCCGCGCTCATCGATGACATGTTCCGCACCATGTACGTCGCCGAGGGCGCGGGACTGGCGGCCAATCAGGTGGGGGTCGATCTGGGGGTGTTCGTGTACGACTGCCCCGATGACGATGGAGTCCGGCATGTCGGACACGTCGTCAACCCCGTGCTGGACACGCCCACGAGCGGGCGGCGGCTGCTGGACGAGGGCGAGGGCTGTCTGTCGGTGCCCGGCGCCGTGATGGCCGTACCGCGGCCGGACCGGGCCGTCGTACGCGGGCAGGACAGGGACGGCAGGCCGGTCGTCCTGGAGGGCACGGGGTACTTCGCGCGGTGCCTGGTGCACGAGACCGACCACACCCACGGGTACGTCTATCTGGACCGGCTCTCGAAACGGGACAAGAAGGACGCGCTACGGCAGATGGCGGCCCGGCGGGACGCGGTGCACGCCCGCCGGGCCGCCAACGCGGCGGCGTTCAGCTCCTAGGCCCTCTCTTTCGGATCTTGCCGGCGTCGCCAACCCAAGCCGACCCGATCCGAAAGAAAGGACCTAGTCACGCCTTCGGCGCGACCTTGCTCAGCCCGTTGATGATGCGGTCCATCGCGTCGCCGCCCGTGGGGTCGGTGAGGTTCGCGAGGAGCTTGAGGGTGAACTTCATCAGCAGCGGGTGCGTGAGGCCGCGCTGGGCGGCGATCTGCATGACCTTCGGGTTGCCGATGAGCTTCACGAAGGCGCGGCCGAGCGTGTAGTAGCCGCCGTAGGTGTCCTTGAGGACGCGCGGGTAGCGCTGGAGGGCGATCTCCCGCTGGGCGGGCGTCGCGCGCGCGTGGGCCTGCACGATGACGTCGGCGGCGATCTGGCCGGACTCCATGGCGTAGGCGATGCCCTCGCCGTTGAAGGGGTTCACCAGGCCGCCGGCGTCACCGACGAGCAGCAGCCCGCGCGTGTAGTGCGGCTGGCGGTTGAAGGCCATGGGCAGGGCGGCGCCGCGGATCGGGCCGGTCATGTTCTCCGGGGTGTAGCCCCAGTCCTCCGGCATGGAGGCGCACCACGCCTTGAGGATCTCGCGCCAGTCCAGCTCCTTGAAGGCGGCGGAGGTGTTGAGCACGCCCAGGCCCACGTTCGAGGTGCCGTCGCCCATGCCGAAGATCCAGCCGTAGCCGGGCAGCAGCCGGTCCTGGGGGCCGCGCCGATCCCACAGCTCCAGCCAGGACTCCAGGTAGTCGTCGTCGTGGCGGGGCGAGGTGAAGTACGTGCGGACCGCGACGCCCATCGGGCGGTCCTCACGGCGGTGCAGGCCCATGGCGAGCGACAGCCGGGTGGAGTTGCCGTCGGCGGCCACCACCAGGGGCGCGTGGAAGGTGACCTCGCGCTTCTCCTCGCCGAGCCTGGCGGTGACGCCGGTGATGCGGCCGGTGCGGTCGTCGACGACCGGGCCGCCCACGTTGCAGCGCTCGTACAGCCGCGCTCCCGCCTTCTGGGCGTTGCGGGCGAGCTGCTCGTCGAAGTCGTCGCGCTTGCGGACCAGTCCGTAGTTCGGGTAGGCGGCGAGTTCCGGCCAGTCCAGCTGGAGCCGGGAGCCGCCGCCGATGATGCGCAGGCCCTTGTTGCGCAGCCAGCCGGCCTCCTCGGAGATGTCGATCCCCATGGCGACGAGCTGTTTCACCGCGCGCGGGGTGAGACCGTCACCGCAGACCTTCTCGCGCGGGAACGCGGTCTTCTCCAGGAGCAGCACGTCGAGACCGGCCTTGGCGAGGTGGTAGGCGGTCGTGGAGCCGGCCGGCCCCGCTCCCACGACGATCACATCGGCGGAGTTCTCGGAGAGCGGCTCGGTCACGACGGTCACGGCGGGATCTCCCCAAGTTCGAAACGAGTGTGCCGACCGGCACGGGACATGGGCAGTCTATTCAGCAGGACGAACCGCCCGGCTGAAGGGCTGCCCTGTGCACCGACGCGGGGCCCGGTTTCCGCCGGTGGACCCGGCTGGACGAGTCCGGGGAGGTCATCGGCCACCCTCCCCGCGAACACGCACGGTAGTTATCTGTCACAGAATGCCACCGACGCCTTCCGGGCGGCCCGGGCGGGAGTTACCCTGCCAGTACCGCTGGGGGTGACGATCTGTGCGCATACCACCCAAGACACCCGAAGTGCGCGTCCCGCGTCTGGTCGGCCTCATGGCCGTGGACGCGCGCGAAACGGCCCGGGCGCGGGGTCTGTCCCTGACCGCGCCGGACCGCCCCGAGTTCCACCGCGCCGTCGTGGACTACGTCGTACGCCAGTACCCGCAGCCCGGCGCCGAGGTGCCGGCGGACTCGATGGTGTACGTGTGGTTCGACTTCGGTGACGGCGAGGGCGGCGGAGGCGTGCGGGAACCGCGCGTGCCGCGGCCCCCGGCGGGTGGACTGCCACGGGAGCTGGACCAGCCCGGCACGCCGTGCCCGGTGGCCGGTTTCAGCTCTCCTTGAAGCCCCGGTGCAGGGCGACCACACCGCCGGTGAGGTTGCGCCAGGCCACCTTCGACCAGCCCGCCTTGCGCAGCCGCTCGCCGAGGGCGGGCTGGTCGGGCCAGGCACGGATGGACTCGGCGAGGTAGACGTACGCGTCCGGGTTGGAGGACACCGCGCGCGCGACCGACGGCAGCGCCCGCATCAGGTACTCGGTGTAGACGGTCCGGAAGGGCGCCCATGTCGGGTGGGAGAACTCGCAGATCACCACGCGCCCGCCGGGCCGGGTGACCCGGTACATCTCCCGCAGGGCCGCGTCCGTGTCCTGCACGTTGCGCAGCCCGAAGGAGATCGTCACCGCGTCGAAGGTGTCGTCCTTGAAGGGCAGCCTCGTCGCGTCGCCCGCGGTGAACGGCAGCCAGGTGTGCTTCTTCTTGCCGACCTGGAGCATCCCGAGGGAGAAGTCGCAGGGGACGACGTACGCGCCCGTCCGCGCGAAGGGCAGCGAGGAGGTGGCCGTACCGGCGGCCAGGTCGAGGACCTTCTGCGCGGGGCGCGCGTCGACCGCCTTCGCCACCTCCCTGCGCCAGCGCCGGTCCTGGCCGAGCGACAGCACGTCGTTCGTCAGGTCGTACCGTTCCGCCACGTCGTCGAACATCGAGGCGACTTCGTGCGGCTGCTTGTTCAGGGAGGCGCGGGTCACCCGCCCATTCTTGCAGCCCGCCCGCCGCCTTCGTTCAGCACCGGCCGTTCAGCACCCGTCGTTCAGCACCGGCCGTCCACCACCGGCCGTTCAGCACCGGCCGTCCGGCACCGGCCGTCCACCACCCACCGTTCAGCACCGGCCGTCCGGTGGGGCACCCCTCAGCGCCGCCGGAACACCAGCCTCCCCGCGATCACCGTGGCCACGCACGTCCCCGCCCCCCGCGCGGTCAGCTCCGCCTCGTCGCGGACGTCGAAGACGGCGAAGGCGGCCGGGGACCCCGGGGCCGGGACGGGCGGGGTCGTGGGCGGGACGGCGGAGGCGAGCGGGTCCAGGGAGGGGACGCCGGCGCGATGGGGCGGGCGGGGCAGGAGGTGGAGCCCGGTGCGCCGCACGGCGTCCCGTACCGCGCGGTTGCGCAGCGGGGCGCAGGCCGCCGCGACCGTGCCGTGGGCGAACATGCGCTGCACCCCGCGCCGGGCGCTCGCCCCCCAGCGGGCGTCGTCGAGGCCGAGGGCGGTCAGCGCGTCCCCGGTCAGCGGCTCGGTGCCGAGGGCGTCGGCCTCCCGGGGGTCGGGGTGGTACGACTCCTCCAGCAGCTCGGTGCCATGGGGGTTGACGAACCCGGGCGTGAGGATGCCGGGCCAGTCGCGCACGCGCGCGTGCGGGTGCGCGACGGCCAGCTCCGCCAGGGGCCCGACGGCCTCGACGCGCTCGCCCCTGACGAGGACGGCGTGGCCCCGGGAGTCCGCGTGGATCGTCAGCACGGCGCGCCTGGGTCCTTTCTCCGAAAGAGAGGGCCTAGTTCGACGCGAGCAGCTTCAGCTCGGGGTGGGCGGTGCCGCCCTCGATGGCCGTGGAGGAGATGTGCGAGACCACGCGGTCGTCGGCGGGGTCGTTCGCCGGGTCGTCGTGCACGACGAGGTGCTCGTAGGTCGTGGCGCGCTGCGCCGGAACCCGGCCGGCCTTGCGGATGAGGTCGATGATCTCCAGGCGGTTGGAGCGGTGCCGGGCACCGGCCGAGGAGACCACGTTCTCCTCCAGCATGATCGAGCCGAGGTCGTCGGCGCCGTAGTGCAGCGACAGCTGGCCGACCTCCTTGCCGGTGGTGAGCCAGGAGCCCTGGATGTGGCGGACGTTGTCCAGGAAGAGGCGGGCGATCGCGATCATCCGCAGGTACTCGAAGAGGGTCGCCTGGGTGCGGCCCTTCAGGTGGTTGTTCTCGGGCTGGTAGGTGTACGGGATGAAGGCGCGGAAGCCGCCCGTACGGTCCTGTACGTCCCGGATCATCCGCAGGTGCTCGATCCGCTCGGCGTTGGTCTCGCCGGTGCCCATCAGCATGGTGGAGGTGGACTCGACGCCCAGCCGGTGCGCGGTCTCCATGATCTCCAGCCAGCGCTCGCCGCTCTCCTTGAGGGGCGCGATGGCCTTGCGGGGGCGCTCGGGGAGCAGCTCCGCGCCGGCGCCCGCGAAGGAGTCCAGGCCGGCCTCGTGGATGCGGGTGATGGCCTCCTCGACCGATACCCCGCTGATCCGGGCCATGTGCTCGACCTCGGACGCGCCCAGGGAGTGGATGACCAGCTGCGGGAAGGCTTCCTTGATGGCGCGGAAGTGCTTCTCGTAGTACTCGACGCCGTAGTCCGGGTGGTGGCCGCCCTGGAACATGATCTGGGTGCCGCCCAGTTCGACGGTCTCCGCGCAGCGGCGCAGGATGTCGTCGAGGTCGCGGGTCCAGCCCTTCGCCGTGTCCTTGGGGGCCGCGTAGAAGGCGCAGAACTTGCACGCCGTGACGCACACGTTCGTGTAGTTGATGTTCCGCTCGATGATGTACGTGGCGATGTGCTCGGTGCCCGCGTACAGACGGCGGCGTACGGCGTCGGCGGCGGCGCCCAGGGCGTGCAGGGGGGCGTCGCGATAGAGGTCGAGCGCCTCCTCGGGCGTGATGCGTCCGCCCGCTGCGGCTCGGTCGAGCACGGACTGGAGGTCGGCCTTCTCGGTCACCGGGCGTCCCTTTCGTCAAGCAGTGGGGCAGACCGATCCAGCCTACGCCAGCCGTTTCGGGCGAAGGACCTCAGGCCGCGTACGCGGCGGCCAGCAGCCCGGCGAGGGCACCGGCCAGCAGGAACGGGCCGAACGGTACGGCCGTCCTGCGTCCCGCGCGCCGGGCCAGGACGAGCACGCCGCCGTAGAGCGCGCCCAGCAGGAACCCGGCGAAGGTGCCGAGCAGCACGGTGGGCCAGCCGTACCAGCCGAGTACGGCACCCGCGCCGACGGCCAGCTTCACGTCGCCGAAGCCCATGCCGCCCGGGTTGACGCGGTACAGCGCGTAGTAGCCGGCGCCGAGCGCGAGGGCGCCGTAGAGGGCGGTGCGCCAGTGGCCGGCGTGTTCGGGGAGCAGGGCGGCGAGGCCGAGCAGGGCGAGGGCGGTGGCGGCGAGCGGGAGGGTCAGCGGGTCGGGCAGCCGCTGCACACGGAAGTCGACGGCGGCGAGCAGCACACCGACAGGGGCGAGCAGCAGCCAGACCGCCAGCTCGGGCCGGGTGCCGGTGGCGGCGGCGAGGGCGCCGCAGACGAGGGCGCCGACGGTGGCGAGGAGAAGTGCGGAGGGGGCGTACGGCGGGTACGGCGCGACGGGCGCGGGCACGGGCGAAGGCCCCTGGGCGCCCGCGCGTTCACCTTCGCGGGGGTCGCTTGCGGCGTCCTCGCCCGTGCCGTCGTCCGCGCCGGAGTGCAGGCGCGCGCACGGGCCGCACCGCGCCCCGCCCAGCCACCCCCGGAGGGGATGGCGGCCGGCCGGGCAGTGGGTGCGCCAGGGCTCACCGGACGGTACGGCGAAGCGGTAGGCGGCGCGGGGCAGCAGCGCCCCCGCCAGCGCGCCCCACAGGAGGGCGCCGAGCACGAGCACCCCGGTGGTCACCCCGCCCACGCTCCCCTCCCCCACGGCCGGCCTGCCCCGGGTTCCTACCCCGTTCAGGCCTGGAGCAGTTCCACCCGTACGTCGGCCGGGAAACCGGTGGTCGGCCCGACCCGGCGGGCGAACTCGGCGACGGCCTCCAGCTGCGGGCCGCCGAAGCTGAAGTCGAGGGTGGTGAAGTACTGCTCCAGGACGGTCTCGTCGAACGCCTCCCAGCGGGCGGCCTGTTCGGCGACCTTGTGGACCTCTTCCAGGGAGAGGTTGCGGGACTCCAGGAAGGCCTCGTGCACCTTGCGGGTGATCGACGGCTCGCGTTCGAGGTAGTCACGCCGGGCCGCCCACACCGCGAAGACGAACGGCAGACCGGTCCACTCCTTCCAGAGCGCGCCGAGGTCGTGCACCTGGAGGCCGTAGCGGGGCCCGTCGAGCAGGTTCGCGCGCAGGGCCGCGTCGCCGATGAGGACGGCGGCCTCCGCCTCCTGCATCATCAGGCTGAGGTCGGGCGGGCAGGTGTAGTAGTCGGGCTGTACGCCGTAGCGGTCGGCGAGCAGGAGCTGGGCGAGCCGGACCGAGGTGCGCGAGGTCGAGCCGAGGGCGACCCGGGAGCCGTCCAGCCGGTCCAGCGGGACCTGCGAGACGATCACGCAGGACATCACCGGACCGTCGCAGCCGACGGCGATGTCGGGGAAGGCGACGAGATCGTCCGCGTTGCGCAGGAACTCGACCAGGGTGACGGGGCCGATGTCCAGGTCCCCGCGCACGATCTGCTCGCTGAGCTTCTCCGGGGTGTCCTTGGTCAGCTCGAAGTCGAGGAGCGTGCCGGTTCTCGCGAGCCCCCAGTAGAGGGGCAGGCAGTTCAGGAACTGGATGTGGCCGACGCGCGGCCGGGTGCGAGAATTGTCCACATCGCGAGACTAGACCCCGTGCGCCACGGGGCCGGGATCGACCCCGCCCCCAAACGGGCTAGCGGACGTTCAAACCTCCGAGTGAAGTGATCTTGACCTCTCTTGCTTTCGGCTGCCCGGATGCTAGGCTTGCCGCAAGTTGCAGTTTGGTTTCCCTTGCAGTACAGAGCCTGCGGAGCATGTAACCGCAGGCTCTCGTCGTTTTCAGACGAATGCAGTCGTGCAGCACCGTTTCGCACTTGCAGGTTCTGGAGCAGGGCAACCCTTTTGAGCCCAAGGAGGGCTTATGGCTACCGGAACCGTTAAGTGGTTCAACGCCGAAAAGGGCTTTGGCTTCATCGCCCAGGAGGGCGGCGGCCCCGACGTCTTCGTTCACTACTCCGCGATCAACGCCACCGGCTTCCGCTCCCTCGAGGAGAACCAGCAGGTGAGCTTCGACGTGACGCAGGGCCCGAAGGGCCCGCAGGCGGAGAACGTCACTCCCGTCTGATCACTGCCTGATCGCAGAACCTGAGTGCAGTACCCAAGGAGCCCCGCGCCATCCGGCGACGGGGCTCCTGCCTTTCCCCAGGGGCCCTGCGGGATGGTTCAGACGGCCTTCCGCCAGATGGTCAGGTCGGCGGTCAGGAAGGCGATGTCCGGCACCGCGGTGGACTTCGTCTGGATCACGTACAGCCCGATGTTCCCCTCGGTGTCCTTCACGCAGAACTCGCTCCCGGGTGCCGCCCCGGCCAGCGTCCAGCTGTGCGCGTGGGCGCTCCCGAGCATCAGACGGCACTCGTCCAGGGTGGTGCCGTGGGCGCCGTACATCTGCACGAACACGGCGCTGTCGCTCTTCAGCTCGCAGCCGGTCGCCCGGCAGTCGAACCGGATGTCCCCCTTGCGGTCCTTGCGCGCCGGGTCCTTGTCCCTGAGGCTCAGCGAGGTCTTCGCGTCCAGCCACACCGGGGCGTGATCCTCCGGCCGCGGGTCCCGGGCCGAGGCCGAGGGCGCGCTGTCACCGGCCCCCGAACCCGACGCACGGGAGGAGCCCGACGCACGGGGAGAGCCCGGCACACGGGAGGAGGCCGACGCCACCCCGTCGTCCGGTGAGGAACCGGTCGTCACGCTCCGCCCGCTCGACTCGTCCCCCGTGTTCATCACCGCCCACGCCAGCAGCACCGCCAGCAGCGCACCGCCCAGCACACCGGCCACCGAGACCAGCGCGGCACGCCGCCGCCGGGCCCCGCGCTCCTCCGGCGTCCACCGGGGCCATCCGGTCGGCGACTGCGGGTAGGTGACGGGCTGCTGCGGGGCCGGGGCGTGGGGGTGCGGGTACGCGCGGGTGGGCTCGGGTACCGGTGCCGGGGCCACGGCCTCCGGTCCGGTGATCTCCCGCCACACGGCCGGTCCCCCGCCCGTGTCGGCCTGCGCCTCCAGCCGCTGCCGGCACCATTCCACGACCTCCGCCGGAGTCGCCCGCCGTGCCGGATCGGCGGCCAGGCACCGGGCCAGCAGCGGACGCAGCGGCTCGGGCAGCAGGTCCAGGTCGGGCGCGGAGTGCACGATCCGGTACAGCACGTTCAAGGCCGCCCCGTCGCCGTACAGCGGCCTGCCCAGCGCGGCGAACGCGGCGGTCTGCCCGAGCGCGAAGACGTCCGTGGCCGCCGTCACCTCGTCGCCGACCGCCTGCTCGGGCGCCATGAACGACGGCGTGCCGATCGTGCCGCCGGTGGCCGTGTACGACGTGCCGTCGGCGGCCAGTGCGATACCGAAGTCGATCACCCGGGGCCCGTCGGCGGCCAGCAGCACGTTCGACGGCTTGAGGTCCCGGTGCACGATCCCCTCGGCGTGGATCGCCTGCAACGCCTCGGCCACCCCCGCCATCAGCCACAGCACCGCCGGCACCGGCAGCGGCCCCCGCCGGGCCACCGCCTCCGTCAGCGACGGCCCCGGCACGTACAGCGTGGCCAGCCACGGCGGCACGCCGTCCGCGTCCGCGTCGATCAGCTCGGCGGTGTACGCCCCCCGGACCCGCCGGGCCGCCGTGATCTCCCGCCGGAACCGCCGCCGGAAGTCCGGATCGTCCGCCAGCTCCGGCCGTACGACCTTCAGCGCGACGGGCCGGCCGCCCTGTGTGTGGGACAGGTAGACCCGGCCCATACCGCCGGCGCCCAGCCGGGCGGCGAGCCGGTAACCGGCCACCACGGGTGGATCGTCCGCCTGAAGCGGCTGGAAGACCTCCGTCGCATTGTTCACGGCCCCAGTACCCCCCGGTGTGATGCGTTGGCCAAGAGCAGCAGCCTAAGGGGGCTGTCGGTGGGGTCCGCTACGTTCCCTCCCCATGACCGACACCCGCACCTTCTACGACACCATCGCCGAGGAGTACGCCGCGTACTTCCCCCACCCGCTCGCCGACCGGCCCCTGGAGCGGGCCCTGCTCGCCGCGTACGCCGAACTGGTCGGCCCCGGCCGCCCGGTGGCCGACCTCGGCTGCGGCCCCGGCGCGGTCACCGCCCACCTCGCCGGCCTGGGGCTGTCCGTCCACGGCGTCGACCTCTCCGAGTCCATGATCGCCGTCGCCCGCCGCGAGTTCCCCGGGCTCCGGTTCGAGCACGGCTCCATGCGTGAGCTGCCGGTGGCCGACGGTTCGCTGGGCGGGGTCGTCTCCTGGTACTCCAGCATCCACACACCTGTGGACGAACTCCCCGCGCTCGCCGCCGAGTTCCACCGCGTCCTGGCTCCGGGCGGCCACCTGCTGCTCGCCTTCCAGGCCGGCGACACGCCGCTTCGGCTGGAGCACCCGTTCGGTCTGCCGGTCACCCTCGACTTCCTCCGGCGTCGACCCGAGCACATGGCCGGGCTGCTGTGCGACGCCGGTTTCACCGTCCACTCCACCACGGTGCGCGAACGCGACGAAAAGCTCGGGGACTCGGCCCCCCAGGCGTTCCTTCTCGCCCGGAGGAAACACTGACCAGGCGGAGGGCGGTGGGGTGCCTAACCCGGTCGGAGGACGAGTGCGGGCCGGGTCCGGTGGCCCCCCTCACCCTCCGTACAACTCCTCCACCTGCGCGGCGAAGTCCTTCAGGATCCGGGCTCGGCGGAGTTTCATCGAGGGGGTGAGGTGGCCCGCTGTCTCCGTGAAGTCCACGGGGAGGACGGTGAAGCGGCGGATGGATTCGGGGCGGGAGACCATGCGGTTGGCCTCGTCGATCGCGCGTTGGAGGACGGCCGTCAGTTCCTCGTCGCCGACGAGGAGTTCCGGCGGTACCGGGTGTTTGCCGATCATCTGGCGCCAGTGCGTGATGCCGTCGGGGTCGAGGGTGATGAGGGCCGCCACGTACGGGCGGGCGTCGCCCACCAGCATCACCTGGGAGATCAGCGGGTGCTGGCGCAGCCAGTTCTCCAGCGGGGCCGGGGCGACCGACTTGCCGCCCGCCGTGATCAGGAGTTCCTTCTTGCGGCCGGTGATGGTGAGGTAGCCCTCGTCGTCCAGTTCGCCGAGGTCGCCGGTGGGCAGCCAGCCGTCACGGGTCGCGGGGACGACTCCGCCGGCCTGCGGGTCCCAGTAGCCGCGCAGCACATGGTCCCCGGCGAGCAGGATCTCGCCGTCCGCCGCGATCCGCACCCGCGTGCCCGGCAGCGGCCAGCCGACCGTGCCCAGGCGGGGTTTGAGGGGCGGGGTGACCGTGGAGGCGCCGGTGGTCTCCGTGAGGCCGTAGCCCTCGAAGATCTGGATGCCGGCGCCGGCGTAGAACGCGGCGAGGCGTCGGCCGAGCGGGGAGCCGCCGCAGATGGCGTACCGGACGCGGCCGCCCATGGCGGTGCGGATACGGCGGTAGACGAGGGGGTCGTAGAAGGTGCGCTGGGTCTTCAGGGCGCGGCTCGGGCCGCTGCCGGTGCCGGTCTGGTGGGCCTCCAGCGCCTCGCCGTAGCGCCGGGCCACGGCCGCCGCGCGGTCGAAGACCGGCGCCCGGCCGCCCGCCTCCGCCTTGGCGCGCGCGGAGTTGTAGATCTTCTCCAGCATGTAGGGGATGGTCAGCAGCGCGGTCGGCCGGAAGGCGGCCAGGTCCGGCAGCAGGTCCTGGGGCGCCAGGCTGGGCGCGTGGCCGAGGCGGACGCGGGCGCGGACGCAGGCGATGGCCACCATCCGGCCGAAGACATGGGACATGGGGAGGAAGAGCAGGACCGAGGGATCCTCGTCCTTCGCCTTGAAGACGGGGTAGAGGAGTTCGATCGCGTTGTCGACCTCGGCGAAGAAGTTGCGGTGGGAGAGGGCGCAGCCCTTGGGGCGGCCGGTGGTGCCGGAGGTGTAGATCAGGGTGGCGAGCGTGTCGGGGCCGAGCATGCCCCGGCGTACGCCGACCTCTCCCTCCGGTACCGGCGCGCCGGTCTCGGCGAGCCGGGCCACGTGGTCCTTCTCCATCACCCACACATGGCGCAGGTCGGGCAGGTGGGGCAGTTCGGGGCCGATGGCGGCGGCCTGGGCGGCGGTCTCGGTGACCAGGGCGACCGCGCCGGAGTCGTGCAGGATCCAGCGGGTCTGGAAGACGGAGGAGGTCGGGTAGACGGGGACGGTGACCAGGCCGGCGGCCCAGGCCGCGAAGTCCAGGAGGGTCCAGTCGTAGGTCGTACGGGCCATGACGGCGATCCGGTCGCCGGGCATCAGGCCCTCGGCGATCAGGCCCGTGGCCACCGCCTGCACCTGGGCGGCGAACTCGGCCGCCGTGACGTCCGTCCAGCCGCCGTCGGCTCTTCTCCGGCCGAGGACGACCTTGTCGGGTGCCGCCTCCGCGTTGTCGTACGGCAGGTCGGCGAGGGAGCCGTGGGTGACGGGGGCCGCGAACGGCGGGACGGACACCTCGCGTACGGCGCCGTCCAGCCGGCGTATCCCGGGTTCGACGAGGACCGGGCGGCCGTCGTAGTCGGTGGCGGGGACGTGGATGCCGGAGGAGGCGGGCGGGTGGGGGTACGGCGTGGACACGGGCGGCTCCTCTGGCGTGCGTGCGCCTGCGGTCGGCCCCGCGCGGACGGGGTTACCGCTGGTTAGGCAGGTGATCGTACGACTTCACTGTGAGGGGGTTGTGCGGGTTCGGGGATGGTCCGGGGCCGGGGATGTGCAACCTCGCGGGTTATGTGACGGGTGTTCACCTTTGGCCGGGAGGGGACGGGCCGGGAGGCGCGGCCGTGGCCCATGTCGACTTACCTCCGGTAACCTTACTTTGGAGTAAGAACCAGTCCACCGGAACCCCGACGTGCGGGAGTCGCACATGGCCGACCGCCACCTCAGCCTCACCGGTACGGCGTTCACCCTCACCGCGCCGCCCGCGTTGGCCCCGCTGCTGGCCAGGGGCGCCCTGCGCTCGCCCTTCAAGCGCCCCGCCCCCGACGCGGCCTTCCCGCGCGGCCGCCTGGTGCTGCCCGGGGTGCGCGTGGACCTGGCGAAGCTGGCCGCGTACGAGCGGGTCTGCGGCTTCCCGACCGGCGAGCCCGATCTGCCGGTCACCTATCCGCACGTGCTCGGATTCCCGCTGGCCATGCGGCTGATGAGCGGCCGGGACTTCCCGCTGCCGCTGCTCGGCCTGGTCCACACGTCGGTCGAGATCGTGCGGGGCGCGCCCCTGGCCGCCGACGGGGAGTACGAACTGTCCGTCCACGTGGACGGGTTGGCCCCGCACCGGCGCGGGACCGAGGCCGCGGTGGTGACGGAGCTCCACTCGGGCGGGAAGGCGGTGTGGCAGTCCCGGAGCACGTATCTGGCCCGGCACCGCACCGGCCCGGCCGGGTCGCCCGGGCCACGGGAGGACACCGGCGTGCGGCTGCCCGTCGTCGCCGAGTGGGGCCTCGCCGGGGACGTGGGGCGGCGGTACGCGGCCGCGTCCGGCGACCGCAACCCGATCCACCTGCACCCGCTCACCGCCCGCCTCTTCGGCTTCCCGCGGGCCGTCGCGCACGGCATGTGGACCCTCGCCCGCTGCCTGGCCGCGCACGGCACGGAGGGCTCCGCCGTGGTGCGGGCCGGCTTCCGGGCGCCGGTACTGCTGCCGGGCACGGTGACCTACGGAGCCGACGGCAACGGCCGCTTCGAACTCCGGGGCGGCGCAGGACGCCTGCATCTGTGGGGGGCGGTGAGCTAGGTACCGCCGGCGGCCCCGGCAATACGCCGTAGCGGCAGCGGCTCCCGGCAACGCGTCGTACCGGCGGCCCCCGTGGACGCGCCGTAGCGGCGGATTCCCTACGGCGGCGGCTCCCACCGGCGCCCCCGCATCAGGTTGCCCAGGCCCGACCAGGCGAAGTTCATCAGGGTGGCCGCCGCCTGGCGAGCCGTGACTCCGGGGGTGGTGTTGGCCCACGCGGCGAGGGCCTCGGCGGCGCCGACCAGGGCCTCGGCCAGCCCGGCGACCTCGTGTTCCGGCAGGCCGGGGTCCTGGTGGGCCGCGCGGGCCGCCTCCGCGACCAGCCGGGTCACGAACGCGACGATCTCCGTGCGCATCACGGCGACCTCGGTCGCGAAGGGCTCCCCGTGCGTACGGGCCTGGAGGTGCAGCACCGACCAGCCGTCGGGGTGCTCGGCGGTGTGCGCGAAGAACGCCTGGAGGCCGTCCCACAGTTGCCGGTCGGCGGGCAGCTCCGGCCGGACCCCCGCCCGGACGGCCTCGGTGAGCGCGGCGGCCTCGCGGCGGATGCAGGCGGTGAAGAGGTCTTCCTTGGAGTTCAGGTACAGGTAGACCAACGGCTTGGACACGCCCGCAAGTTCGGCGATCTCGTCCATCGAGGCGGCCATGTACCCGCGCTGCCCGAAGATCCGTACGGCAGCGTCGAGCATCTGCTGCTCGCGTACCGCCCTCGGCATCCGTTTGGTCTTGACGGCACCCATGAGGGCAAGACTAGTTGGGCCGGGAACCGCGCTAGTGGGGTGCGGCGGCCTCGCCCTGCGTCCGCGAGGCGTCGTCGACGCCGTCCTCCTGGCTGCGGTTGGCGTCCAGGTTGGCCTTCATCCGGTCGACCCTGCCCACGATCTGCACGGACGCCCGGTCCCGCTCCCTGCGCAGCGCCACCCAGCTGATCGGCGCCGACAGGACCAGGGCGAGCAGCAGCACCCACAGGCCGTTGGAGGCGCCGAAGCCGCGCGGGAAGATGCCCGAGTAGACGGCACCCCAGACGATCACGAGGCAGCCCGCGAAGATTCCGAGGCGCATCAGCGTGTAGCGGAGCATCTCAATCCACTCGTCCGATTCCAAAAGGGGTCATCGTCCAGTGAAGCACGGACCGGGGGCGATCACGCAGGGGGGTGGGTTCAGCCGAGCGGCAGCAGCATGAACACCTCGTCGCGGTCGTCACCGGGCGCGGCCCGGATGGCGTCGGGGACGCGGCCGACCTCCTTGTAGCCGCAGGAGGCGTAGAACCGCTCCAGGCCGTGTCCGCCCCGGCAGGTCAGCCGGATCGCCCGGACGCCCTCGATCCCCCGGGCCGCGTCAGCTGCGGCGGCCAGCAGGTCGCGGCCGTAGCCCCGGCCCTGGTGGCGGGGGTGGACCATGACGGTGTACAGCCACACCCAGTGCGTCATCAACCGGTGCGTGTTGAGCGTGAGGAAGGCGGTCGCCGCGACCTCGCCGGCCTCGTCGTGGCCGACCAGCAGCCGGGTGCGCCCCTCGGCCATCTGGACGAAGTGGCGCACCAGCTCCGGCCGCACCTCGGCACGGGTCACCGGCGGGACGAAGCCGACGGCGCCGCCGGCGTTGGAGACGTCCGTCCACAGGTCGAGGATGCCGTCGCGGAGGGCGGGGGTGATCGCCGGATCCAAGGTGAAGGTAAGAGGCACAGGGGAAGTTTACTTATTACCCGAGGGTGTGTGCGGCCACCTTCAGGTCGGCCACCAGGCCCTGGTAGGCCGCGGTGCGGTCCTCGCCGTCCCGGGCGCGCAGCACCGAGGACGGGTGCACGGTCGGCACCAGCCGCTCCGGCCAGCCGTGGATCTCCCGTTCGAGCACGGTCCCGCGTACCTCGCCGACCCGGAACGACGACCCCAGCAGGGCCTTGCCGGCCGTCGCGCCCAGGACCACGATCAGCTCCGGCTCCACCAGCGCCAGCTCCGCGGCCAGCCAGGGGCCGCAGGCCGTCATCTCCCGCAGGCTGGGCGCCTTGTGGATGCGGCGCTTGCCGGGCTCGGCCCGGGTGAACTTGAAGTGCTTCACCGCGTTGGTGACATAGGCCTCGGCGGGGTCGAGGCCGGCGTCCGCCAGGGCCCGGTCGAGGAGCTTGCCGGCGGGGCCGACGAACGGCCTGCCCTGCCGGTCCTCCTGGTCGCCGGGCTGCTCCCCCACGAGCATCAGGCGGGCGTCGGCCCGTCCGGCACCGAAGACCGTCCGGCCGGCGGCGCGGTGCAGGGGGCAGCCGTGGCAGTGTGCGGCGGCCCGGCGGAGGGCGTCCAGGCCGGCGCTCTCGGGAACGAAGGGAGCGGCGTCGTACCGGTCTTCGGGTGCCGTGGTGGGCATGCGCCCCGGGTACCCGCCCGGGGGCGCGGGGAACGGCACGACCGGCCCCCGCGCTCCGGCGCCCGCACGAGCGCCTGCTCGTACCGGCGGAGCGCCTCAGACCCGCATCGGCTGCGGCGACTCCCGGCGGGCGGGGTCGGGGCCGTCGTACTCGCGGATGATCTCGTAGCGGGTGTTCCGCTCCACCGGGCGGAAGCCGGCGTCGCGGATCAGTTCGAGGAGGTCCTCACGGGTCAGCTTGTTCGGCGTGCCGTAGTTGTCCGCGTCATGGGTGATCTTGTACTCGACGACCGAGCCGTCCATGTCGTCGGCGCCGTGCTGGAGGGCGAGCTGGGCGGTCTGGACGCCGTGCATGACCCAGAAGACCTTGACGTGCGGGACGTTGTCGAAGAGGAGACGGGAGACGGCGAAGGTCTTCAGGGCCTCGGCACCGGTGGCCATCTGCGTCCGCGCCTGGAGGCGGTTGCGGATCTTGCCGTCCTTCATGTCCACGAAGTCGTGCTGGTAGCGCAGCGGGATGAAGACCTGGAAGCCGCCGGTCTCGTCCTGGAGTTCACGCAGCCGCAGGACGTGGTCGACGCGGTGGCGGGGCTCCTCGATGTGGCCGTACAGCATGGTGCACGGGGTCTTCAGACCCTTCTCGTGCGCCAGGCGGTGGATGCGGGACCAGTCCTCCCAGTGGGTGCGGTGGTCCACGATGTGCTGCCGGACCTCCCAGTCGAAGATCTCCGCGCCACCGCCGGTGAGGGACTCCAGGCCGGCGTCGATCAGCTCGTCCAGGATCTCCGAGGCCGACAGTCCGGAGATCGTCTCGAAGTGGTGGATCTCCGTCGCCGTGAAGGCCTTCAGCGACACGTCCGGCAGAGCGGCCTTCAGCTCGCGCAGGGAGCGCGGGTAGTAGCGCCACGGCAGGTTCGGGTGCAGGCCGTTGACGATGTGCAGCTCGGTGAGGTTGTCCGACTCCATCGCCTTGGCGAGCTTGACGGCCTCCTCGATGCGCATCGTGTACGCGTCCTTCTCGCCCGGCTTGCGCTGGAAGGAGCAGTAGGCGCAGGAGGCCGTGCACACGTTGGTCATGTTGAGGTGCCGGTTGACGTTGAAGTGGACGACGTCACCGTTCTTGCGGGTGCGGACCTCGTGGGCGAGGCCGCCGAGCCAGGCCAGGTCGTCCGACTCGTACAGCGCGATGCCGTCCTCGCGGGTCAGCCGCTCACCGGAGCGGACCTTCTGCTCCAGCTCGCGCTTGAGTCCGACGTCCATGCCAACACCTTTCTACGACAGCCCGACCAACGGTATCCCTAGACCTCTTCGGGCAGCTCCCCGACCCGGTTCTCCCACTTCGTGGACAGCACGATGGTGGTGCGGGTGCGGGAGACGCCCTTGGTGCCGCTGAGCCGGCGGATGGTCTTCTCCAGGCCGTCGACGTCCGTCGAGCGCACCTTGAGCATGAAGGAGTCGTCGCCGGCGATGAACCAGCAGTCCTCGATCTCCGGCAGGTCCCGCAGCCGCTGGGCGACGTCCTCGTGGTCGGCGGCGTCGGACAGGGAGATGCCGATCAGCGCGGTGACGCCGAGGCCGAGGGAGGCCGCGTCCACCGTGGCGCGGTAGCCGGTGATGACACCGGCCGCCTCCAGCCGGTTGATGCGGTCGGTGACGCTGGGTCCCGACAGGCCGACGAGGCGCCCCAGTTCCGCGTAGGAGGCCCGGCCGTTCTCCCTCAGGGCCTGGATGAGCTGCCTGTCCACCGCGTCCATGCGATCGAAGCCTTCCGGTGAAAGTTCCTGAAGTGGTGAAAGTTCCTGAAGTGCTGAGGGGTACTGCTGCTTGCCTTACGCGCCCGCTGTGCCGCCGCCGAGTTCGCCCTTCCAGCGCCGGTACAGGCCGTGCCGGACGCCGGCGGCGTCCAGCACCCGGCCGGCGACGAAGTCCACCAGGTCCTGGATGTGGGTGGCGCCCGCGTAGAAGGCGGGCGAGGCCGGGACGACGGTGGCGCCGGCGTCGTCCAGGGCGACGAGGTGGCGCAGCGTCTGCCCGTTGAGGGGGGTCTCCCGTACGGCCACGACCAGCGTCCGGCGTTCCTTGAGTGTGACGCTCGCCGCACGCTGGAGCAGGTCCTTCGACAGGCCGAGCGCCACGCCGGCCACGCAGGCGGTGGAGGCGGGCACGATGAGCATGCCCTTCACCGGGTACGACCCCGAGGACGGGCCGGCGGCGAGGTCGCCCGCGTTCCAGTACCGCACGCCGCTGGTGTCCACGTCGAAGGTGCCCGGCTTGCCGTCGGCGCCACGGGCGAGCCATTCCCGCAGGTCGTCCTGCCAGTGGGCGTCCCGGAACGAGATCCCCGTCTCGTCCAGCAGCGTCAGCCGCGAGGCCCGGCTGACCACCAGGTCCACCGCTTCCCCCGCCGCCAGCAGCGCCCGCAGCACCGCGGCGGCGTACGGCGTACCGGAGGCTCCGGACACCCCCACGATCCAAGGCACGCGCTGCGTTTCTCCTGCGTTCACATCTTGAGCGTACCGGTGGGTCGGGCATGGCTCAGGCCGGGTGGGCCGCCCCGGAATCAACGGGCCGTACTCAGACGGTCAGGCCTCGGACCAACAGGTCGAGGAGGGCGCACACGAACAGGGCGATGCCGATGAAGCCGTTGACCGAGAAGAACGCGCGGTTCAGGCGGGACAGGTCGTGGGGACGGACGATGCGGTGCTCGTAGACGAAGGCGGCGGCGACGATCAGCAGGCCCAGCCAGAAGAAGGCGCCGGCGTGGGTGGCCAGGCCGTACCAGACGAACAGGGCCGTCGTCAGGGCGTGGCAGACCCGCGCGCCATGGATCGCGGCCGGGATGCCGAAGCGCGCCGGGACCGACATGACGCCGATCTCCCGGTCGGTCTCGACGTCCTGGCAGGCGTAGATCAGGTCGAAGCCGCCGATCCAGATGCCGACGGCCAGGCCCAGCACGACCGCCGTCCAGGACCACTCGCCGCTGATCGCCAGCCAGCCGCCGATGGGGCCCATGGACTGGGCGAGACCGAGGATGGCCTGCGGGAAGTTGGTGAACCGTTTCCCGTAGGGGTAGACCACCATCGGGATCACCGCGACCGGGGCCAGGGCCAGGCAGAGCGGGTTGAGCAGGGCCGCCGCGCCCAGGAAGACCACCAGGGCGATCAGGGCGCCCGTCCAGGCGTGCCGGACCGACATCGCGCCGGTCACCAGCTCGCGGTGGGCGGTGCGCGGGTTGCGGGCGTCGATCTCGCGGTCGATGATCCGGTTGACGGCCATGGCGAAGGTGCGCAGGCCGACCATGCAGACGGTGACCAGCAGCAGGCGGACCCAGTGGACGTTGCGGTCCCACTCGTACATCGCCGTCAGGGAGGCGATGTAGGCGAAGGGCAGCGCGAAGACCGAGTGCTCGATCATCACCAGGCGCAGGAAGGCCTTGGTGCGGCCCGGCCGGGGGATGGCGGCGGATGCCGACGTCACAGTCCGTACTCCTTCCAGCGGCGGTCCACCAGGGCCGCCGTATCCGGGTCCGGCAGGACCATGTCCGGCCAGCCCCCGTCCCGGGTGTAGCCCTCCTCCGGCCACTTCCTCGTGGCGTCGATGCCCGCCTTGCCGCCCCAGAACTGCTGGTAGGAGGCGTGGTCGAGGTGGTCGACGGGGCCTTCGGCGACCGTGAGGTCGCGGGCGTAGTCGGTGTTGCCGAGGGCCCGCCAGGCGACCTCGTGCAGGTCGTGCACGTCGCAGTCGGCGTCCACGACCACGATCAGCTTGGTCAGGGACATCATGTGGGCGCCCCAGATCGCGTGCATCACCTTCTGCGCGTGCTTCGGGTACTTCTTGTCGATCGAGACGATCGCGCAGTTGTGGAAGCCGCCGGCCTCGGGCAGGTGGTAGTCCACGATGTCCGGGACGATGATCTTGAGCAGGGGCAGGAAGAAGCGTTCCGTGGCGCGGCCGAGGGGGCCGTCCTCCGTCGGCGGGCGGCCGACCACGATCGACTGGAGCAGCGGGCGCCTGCGCATCGTCACGCAGTCGATCGTCAGCGCCGGGAAGGGCTCCTGCGGGGTGTAGAAGCCGGTGTGGTCGCCGAAGGGGCCCTCGGGGAGCATCTCGCCCGGCTCCAGCCAGCCCTCCAGGACCACCTCGGCGTTGGCCGGCACCTGGAGCGGGACCGTCTTGCAGTCGACCATCTCGATGCGCTTGCCCGCGAGGAAACCGGCGAACAGGTACTCGTCGATGTCGCCGGGGAGGGGGGCGGTGGAGGCGTACGTCACGGCGGGCGGGCAGCCGAAGGCGATGGCGACCGGCAGGCGTTCGCCCCGGCGTGCGGCCACCTGGTAGTGGTTCCGGCTGTCCTTGTGGATCTGCCAGTGCATGCCGATCGTGCGCCGGTCGTGGCGCTGCAGCCGGTACAGGCCCAGGTTCCGGACGCCGCTCTCGGGGTCCTTGGTGTGGGTCAGGCCCAGGTTGAAGAAGGAGCCGCCGTCCTTCGGCCAGGTGAACAGCGCCGGGAGCCGGTCGAGGTCGACGTCGTCGCCGCGCAGGACGACCTCCTGTACCGGCGCCTCCTTGACCTTGCGCGGGGGGACGTGGGCCATCGCGCCCAGCTTGCCGAAGGCCTCGCGCACACCGACGAAGCCGTGCGGCAGCTCGGGCCGCAGCAGGCCGCCGATCTTCTCGGAGATCTCGCCGTACGACTTCAGGCCCAGCGCCTTCAGCAGGCGGCGGTCGGTGCCGTACACGTTCATGGCGAGGGGCATGTCCGAGCCGCGCACGTTCTCGAAGAGCAGCGCCGGCCCGCCGGACTTCTGCACCCGGTCGACGATCTCCCCGACCTCCAGGTACGGGTCCACCTCGGCCTTGATGCGCTTGAGGTCTCCCTCGCGCTCCAGCGCCCGCAGCAGGGAGCGAAGATCGTCGTAAGCCATGCCCCCCAGTATCTGCCACCCGCTACCCTGGCCCGGTCACCAGGGTCCGTTCACGGCGTGGGGGGTACGCGCGGCCATGCTCAGGTATCTGCCGTTCCTGCTGGTCCTGGCGCTGTTGGTGTACTCCGTCGCCTGGCTGTTCACCGGCCGGACCGGGCGCGGTCCGGCGAGCGGCCCCACCCCGGCCGAGCGGCACCGGCGCACCGCCGAGACCTGGGTCGCCCCGGACGACAACCCGGAGTTCCTGAAGTCCCTGGACGACCGCCCCCGGGACGGGGACGACCCCCGGCGGGACCGGTAGGCCCGTCGCCCGAATCCTGCCCTCGCCGTCACCCAGGGTTAATCACTTCTGCGTTCGGTCTGCCACCCGTTCCGTTGAAATGGCCCGGACGGGCATGTCCCGGCCGCGTCTGACGGCATTGCCTTGCAGGGGGGCCCGAAGACCGGGCCCCTTCGGCGATGGGAGACGCGTGCGAATCACTGACATCCAGCGCTGCGAGGTCCGGCCGGGTCGGCTCGTCGAGTGGACGCTGAGCCCGGCGACCGTCGCGGCGGCGACGGCGCGGCCGCAGGACTCCCGGCCGCCCGCCTACATCCAGGAGTCGCACATCAGGACGGCCAGGAGCGTCCGCGAGGACGGGCTGTTCGTGCCGACCTGGCTCGGCACCGCCTTCGACCTGCCCGGCCCGCTCGACCTCACGGTGCTGGAGCGGGCCCTGCACACCTGGACCCTGCGGCACGAGACGCTGCGCAGCGGCTTCCGCTGGGCCGGTGACGAACTGCGCCGGTTCACGCTCGACGCGGCCGAGGTGTCCCTGCACCGCGCGGACGCGGGCGACTTCCCCGACGCCGACGACCTGGTACGCCACCTCCAGCACCGCTTCGACACGGTCGCGGACGCGCTGCGCTGGCCGAACCTGATCTACACGGCGGTGGTACGCGACGACGGCGCGAGCGTGTACATGGCGTTCGACCACAGCAACGTCGACGCCTACTCGGTGCAGCGGATCGCCGCCGAGATCCACGAGCTGTACGCGGCGGGCCTGGCCGGCACCGAGCCGGACGATCTCGCTCCGGCGGCCAGTTACGTCGACTTCTGCGGGATCGAGCGGGCCGGCGCGGACGGCCTGGACAGCCGGCACGCGATCGTGGAGCGCTGGCGGGAGTTCATCCGCCGCTGCGACGGCACCCTGCCCGCCTTCCCGGTCGACCTCGGCCTGACGCCCGGCGGCCCGCTGCCCACGCAGCAGATGCTGTGCGAGCCGCTGGCGGACGCGGACACGGCGGCGGCGTTCGAGGCGTACTGCCGGCCGTACGGCGGCAGCATGGTCGGGCTGCTGGCCGCGACCGGGCTCATCGTGCACGAACTCGGCGGGCAGCCGGTGTACCGGACGGTGGTGCCGTTCCACACCCGGGTGAAGTCCCGGTGGAGCGACTCGGTGGGCTGGTACGTGGGCGGCGCCCCGATCGAGGTGCCGGTGGGCCGTACCCGCGGCTTCCCGGAGGTGCTGCGGGCGGTGCGCGCCGAACTCCAGGCGAACCGGGCGCTGGCCCGGATGCCGCTGGCCCGGGTGCTGCGCCTGCTCGGCACCGACTTCCGGCCGACCTCACCGGACCTGCACTCGATCGTGTCGTACGTCGACGCCCGCGGTATCCCGGGCGCCGAGCGCTGGACCGGGCTGAAGGCGTACGGGCTGATGCGGGTGTCGTACGGCGACCAGGTGTGCGTGTGGGTGAACCGGCTTCCCGAGGGGCTGTGGCTGGCGAGCCGGTACCCGGACACGGACATCGCCGTGAAGACCATGCGGCTGTACGTGGAGCGGCTGCGGGACCGGATCGCCTCGGTGGCCGACGGCAGCCTCTCCGCGGTGTCCTAGGCGTCTTCGCCCAGTGCCTCGATGAGGCGTCCGAACCGGTCGCGCCAGCGCTGCTCGGACTCCTCCTCGCCCTGGGACTCGTGCGTGAAGCGGAGCACGCTGGCGTCCTCGCCCTCCCGTTCCAGGTGGAACCGGAGCCGGCCGGCGCCCTCCAGCGTGTACTCCGCGACCCGGTCCACGTCCCACGCGGTCACCTGCCCGCTGCCCAGGTCGCGCAGGGTGACCGCGCCGCCGAGCCGGTGTTCGAGCACCTCGGCGGGGGTGAACCAGGACGCCAGCCCCTCGGCCGTGGCCACCGCGGCCCAGACGTCCTCCATCGGGCGCGAGAGCTGCACCACGAAGTGCAGGATGTGCATGTTCCCGTGCGTCTGGCTGGTGCCCTGTGCGATGGAACCGCTCATGACACCAGCCTGCCCCCGCGCCGGGGCACCCGCACGCGGCGGTCACACGCCGGCGTAGGAGTGCTTGCCGGACACGAAGATGTTGACGCCGTAGTAGTTGAACAGCCAGCAGCCGAAGGCGATCATCGCCAGGTAGGCGGCCTTGCGGCCCTTCCAGCCGGCCGTGGCCCGGGCGTGCAGGTAGCAGGCGTAGCCGATCCAGGTGATGAAGGACCAGGTCTCCTTCGGGTCCCAGTTCCAGTACCGGCCCCAGGCGTCGCCCGCCCAGATCGCGCCCGCGATGATCGTGAACGTCCACAGCGGGAAGACCGCCGCGTTGACGCGGTAGGCGAACTTGTCCAGGGACGCCGAGGCGGGCAGCCGCTCCAGCACGGAGGACGCGAACTTGCCGGGCTTGCCGCCGGTCTCCAGCTTGGTCTCGTACGAGTCCTTGAACAGGTACAGGATCGTGGCGACCGCGCCGACGTAGAACACCGCGCCGCAGAAGATCGCGGTGGAGACGTGGATGTACAGCCAGTACGAGTGCAGGGCCGGCACCAGCTGATCGCTGGCCGTGTACAGGACGGTGACCGCGAGGCCGAGGTCCAGCAGGACGGTCGTGACGAGGAACAGGCCGAGCCAGCGCACGTTCTTGCGCAGGGCCAGCAGCGCCAGGTACACGCCGACGGCGACCGTGGAGAAGGTGATGTTGAACTCGTACATGTTGCCCCACGGCGCCCGCTCCACGGAGGCCGCGCGGGTGACGACACCGCCCAGCTCCACGAGGAACGCGAGCACGGTGAGGGAGATGGCGATCCGGCCGTACAGGTCGCCCTGCTCGTCGCCGCCGTGCGCGCCGGGGCCGTCGGGCACGTCCCGGGCGCCGGACGTCGAGCGGACGACGACCTTGGGCCGCTCCAGCACGGCGGTGCCGCCGGCCTGCCGCACGGTGACGGCGGGGGCGCCCGCCGTGTCCTCACGGCCGGCGGTGAGCGCGGCGGCCGTACGGGCCACCTTGCTGCGGCTGCCGAACAGCCACTCGGCGATGTAGGCGAAGAAGGCCAGGGTGTAGACGGCCATCGACGAGTAGATCAGCGTGTTGCTGACGCTCGCGAGGTGTTCGTTGGTTGCGGCGGCGAGGATCACTTCTCAGCCCCTTCGGCAGGTACGGCTGGGGATGCGGGGGGTTCGGTGGCGTCGTCGGGGTCAGGGGCTCCCGGCGCCCGGTCGTAGAGGATTCCGGCGAGGTCGCCCAGCTCCTCGGGCACCTTGGCGGACTCGCTGCGGCCGAGCCCGGCCATCTCGACCACCGTGACGCCGTCGGCACCGCGCACCGCGCGCACCCACACGCGCCGGCGCTGGATGAACAGGGAGCCGGCCAGGCCGAGGATCGCGGCGAGGGCACCGCCGAGCGCCCAGCCGCTGCCGGGCTCCTGGACGATCTCGAAGCCGGCCCACTCCTTGATGTCCTTCTCGAAGGTGAGGGACCCGGCGCCGTTCGGCAGGGTGAGCGTGTCGCCCGGCTTCAGCAGCTTCTTCAGCAGCTGGCCCCTGCCGTCCTTGAACGCCTTCATGTGCGTCTTGTCGAGCTGGTACACGCTCTGCGGGATGCCCGAGTTCACGCCCAGGTCGCCGTGGTAGGCGTTCACCGCGAGCAGCGGGTTCAGCAGCGCCGGGAACTGGGAGAGCATCGTGCCGCTCTTCGGGTTGAAGCTCGGCACGAAGAACGCCTGGAAGCCGAGCTGGTCCTTCCTGCCCTTGGCGTCGCGGTAGCCGTCCATCACCTTGACCACGCCGTTGGAGGTGACGTTGCCGTCGAGCGGCAGCAGCGGTACGGCGTCCTGGTAGACGATCCTGCCCTTGCCGTCGCGGACGGTGACGACGGGCGCGTAGCCGTGGCTGACCAGGTAGACCTTGGCGTCGTCGATCTTCAGCGGCTCGTTGACCTTGACGGTGGCCGGCCGCTCCTTGCCGTACGCGCCCTCGCTGTAGCGGATCCGCGCCTCGAAGGTGCGCGGGGTGCCCTTGTTGGGGCCGCTGACCTCGTAGGTGGCCCGGAAGTCCTTCAGGTCGAAGCTGAACGGGACCAGGTCGTCGTTCTGGAACAGGCTGCCGGACTTGAAGTCGTCGTACATCGGCAGCGCGTTGGAGAAGCCGTCGCCCTCGACCATCAGCTTGGTGCCGTCGGACTTGTACAGCTGGCCCGAGGCGAAGGCGACGAGCAGCACGATCAGGGCGATGTGGAAGACCAGGTTCCCCACCTCGCGCAGATAGCCCTTCTCGGCGGCCACGGCGTCACCGGCGAGGTGCGCGCGGAAGCGGCGCCTCTTCAGCAGGGCGAGCGCGGCCTCGCGGACCTGCTCGGGGTCGGCCTCGGTCCGCCACGTCGTGTACGCGGGCAGCCGGGTCAGCCGCCTGGGCGCGCCCGGCGGACGGCCGCGCAGCTGGCCGACGAACTGCCAGGTGCGCGGGACGATGCAGCCGATCAGGGAGACGAACAGCAGGATGTAGATCGCGGAGAACCACACCGAGCTGTACACGTGGAACAGGCCGAGCTTGTCGTAGACCGGCGCCAGCGTCCGGTGCGCGGCGCGGAAGTCCTCGACCTTGCCCGCGTCCGCGCTGGTCTGCGGGATCAGCGAGCCTGGGATGGCGGCCAGCGAGAGCAGCAGGAGCAGCAGCAGCGCGACCCGCATGGAGGTCAGCTGCCGCCAGAACCAGCGGGCCCAGCCGATGACGCCGAGGGACGGCGGGGTGGAGGTCTCCTCCTGCGGGGCGGTGGACAGCCGGGAGCCGGCGGCCCCGAGGTCCTCCTGGTCCTGGCTGTTGTCGGTGTCGGTCTTGCTCATCGGTCAGATCCCCACATTGAAACCGTCGGACCAGGTCTGCATCTGCTGGATCAGACCGCTCCAGGCGCCCGTCAGCAGCAGCACACCGGTCACGATCATCATCGAGCCGCCGATGCGCATCACCCACACATAGTGGCGCTTGACCCAGGCGAAGGCACCGAGCGCCTTGCGGAAGGCGATCGCGGTGAGGACGAAGGGAACACCGAGACCGAGGCAGTAGACGACCATCAGCAGCGAGCCGCGCACGGCGCTCGACTCCTGGAAGGAGAGGAAGTTCACCGCGGAGAGCGTCGGGCCCATGCAGGGCGTCCAGCCGACGCCGAACAGGGCGCCGAGGACGGGCGCGCCCAGCAGGCCGCCCGTCGGCCGCTTGTGGAAGCGGAACTCGCGCATGGTGAACCAGGGCAGCAGCCCCATGAAGAACACGCCCATGGCGATCATGAGCAGGCCGAGCACCCGGGACAGCGTCTCCTGGTACTCCAGCAGGTTGGAACCGAAGTAGCCGAACAGCGCGCCGGTGGAGACGAACACGGCGCTGAAGCCCAGCACGAACAGGGAGGCGCCGGCCACCATCCGTCCCCGGCGGGCCTCGGCGAGGTCGGTGCCCGCGACGCCCGTCACATAGGAGAGGTAGCCGGGGACCAGCGGCAGCACGCAGGGCGAGAAGAACGAGACGAGCCCGGCGAGCAGCGCGACCGGCAGGGAGACCAGCAGGGCTCCGTGCAGGACCGTCTGGTTCCGCCCGGGCCCTCCCTCCGCGGCCAGCGTCAGCAGTGCGCTCACGTCACTTCTCCGCGAGGACCGGCTTGAGCATCTTCAGCAGGCCGGTGTCGTCGAGCGCCTCCAGGGCCCGCGCGGCGACCCTGCCGTTGCGGTCGATGACGAGCGTGGAGGGGATGAGCTGCGGGTTGAGCGTGCCCTTCTTGAAGCGGAGCATCAGCTTGCCCGTCGGGTCGTACAGGCTCGGGTATCCGACGCCGTGCTCCTTCTCGAAGTTCACGGCCGGGGTGGTGCTGGAGTCCCGGGTGTTGATGCCGACGAACTGCACGCCCTTGTCCTGGTACTCCTTGGAGACCTTGGCGAAGTACCCGGCCTCCTCGCGGCACGGTCCGCACCACGAGCCCCAGACGTTGAGGACGACGACCTTGCCCTTGTAGTCGGCGACGTCGAGGGTCCTGCCGTCGATGGTCTTGCCGGACAGGTCCGGTACCGCGGCACGCTTGCCGGCGGGCACGGTGTCGATGCCGTTGTTGCCGGTGACGAAGTGGGTGTCGCCACCGCCTCCGGAGGTGCCGCCCTTTCCGCACGCGGACAGGGACAGGGCCGCGACGGCGGCCACAGCGGTGAGCAGGACGGCGCGGCTGCGGTTACTCATGTGAAAAGTTTCGCATGCCTGTTCCGGGGATCTCGCGCGCCCCCCTGCCGGGCGGAAAAGCCCATTTCAGGGCGTATTTACACGGGACATTCGGGACATCAGGCCGGATCAGGCCGCGTTGGAGGATGCGGACCCGGTGGCCCGCAGGAACTGCTTCCAGCCGCCCGCCGGCCGCTGTCCGACACCCAGCGTGCGCAGCTTGGCGAGCACCTCGGGCTTCTGTACGTCCATCCAGTCCACGAACTGCCGGAAGGAGACCAGCCGCACGTCGGCGCCCTTCTCCTTCTCGCGCGCGATGTGCTTGAAGGCCTCCTCGACGGAGTCCATGTAGATGCCGCCGTTCCACTGCTCGAAGTGGTTGCCGATGAAGAACGGCGCCCGGTTTGTCTCGTATGCCCGCTGGAAGCCCTGGATGTACGCCTGCGCGGACTGCTTGCGCCAGCCCGGGTAGTTGTAGGCGGGCGCCTTCGTGGAGTTCACGGACTGGTTGGCGAGCATGTTGTAGTCCATGGACAGGACCTCAAAGGAACGGCCGGGGAAAGGTATCTGCTGCAACGGCAGGTCCCAGATCCCCAGCTTCTTCTCCGGCCACGTCTGCCGGCCGCCCGGCGAGGAGGCGTCGTAGCGCCAGCCCAGCTCGCGCGCGGTGGGCAGCAGGTTGTTCTGGCCGAGCAGACAGGGCGTACGGCCGCCGACCAGCTCCTTGTCGTAGTCGAACGGCAGCGACGGCAGCTGCGTCCAGCCGGTGTTGGTCCGCCACTCCTTCACGAAGGCCTTGGCCTGCCGGATCTCGCTGGCCCACTGCTGCGGGGTCCAGTTGCCGACCGTGCCCCTACCGGCGCAGAAGTGCCCGTTGAAGTGGGTGCCGATCTCGTGGCCCTCCAGCCAGGCCCGGCGCACGTTCGTCAGGGTGGCCTTGATGTGCTCGTCGGTGAGGTAGCCGATGTCGGAGGCGCCGCGCGGGTTGTTCGGGGGCTCGTACATCCGCTTCTTCGCCTCGGGCAGCAGGTACAGCCCCGAGAGGAAGAAGGTCATGGACGCGCCGTGCTCCTTGGCCAGGTCCAGGAAGCGCGGGAACAGGCCGTTGCCGACCTCGCCGGCGCCGTCCCAGGAGAAGATCACGAACTGCGGCGGGGTCTGCCCCGGCTCCAGCGGCTCGGGCTTGCCCGGCTGGTGCGGCTGCCTGCCGGTGAAGGACGTCGAGCCGTCGCCGATGGGCCGCGCCGGACGCGTCCCGCCGTCCTTGCCATCCCCGTGGCCGCCCTCACCGGAACCGTTCGGGTGCCCGCCGCCGTCCGAGGACGTGGGGCTTCCGCAGCCGGCGAGCGAGGCGGCGGCCGCCGCCCCGGCACCGAGGCCGAGTGCCCCCCGCCGGGAGAGGGTCCGGGAGAACGTGCGCATGGAAAACCCCGATCGTCGCGCCTGCTGGTGTTCACCCAGTCAGAGGGCGCGACGATCGAGGAGGTTCCGATCATTCTTATGTTTTTCGCAACGCTTCCGGCAACAACACCCTAAGTCACGCCAAACGGACGGTCAGTGCACCGGAGTTCACGGGTCCGTCCGGTCAGGCGCCGAACGCCTTGCCCTGCGCGGTGCCCTTGCCCTTCTGCGGCTTGGCGCCGGCCCGCAGGTGCGCCGGGACCAGGTCGATGGCGGGCTCGCTGTAACCCACGGACACGATCTTGTCACCCAGATAGGTGAAGGACGTCAGGGAGGCGAGGGTGCACTGCCGCTTGCGCGGGTCGTGCCACAGGCGCCGCCGCTCGACGTACGACCGCACGATCCAGATCGGCAGCTGGTGGCTGACCAGCACCGCCTCGTGCCCGCGCGCGCGGTCCTTGGCCGCGTTCAGCGCGCCCGTCATCCGCACGACCTGGTCCACGTACGGCTCGCCCCAGGACGGCTGGAACGGGTTGACGAGGTACTTCCAGTTGTCCGGCTTGCGCAGCGCGCCGTCGCCGACGCCGAACGTCTTGCCCTGGAACACGTTCTCGGCCTCGATCAGCCGCTCGTCGGTGTCCAGATCCAGCCCGTGCGCCTTGGCGATCGGGGTGGCCGTCTCCTGCGCCCGCTCCAGCGGGGACGCGCAGACGTAGGTGACGTCCCGCGCGGCGAGGTGCTCGGCGACCCGCTCGGCCATCTTCCGGCCCAGCTCGGACAGGTGGTAGCCGGGCAGCCGGCCGTACAGGATCCCGTCCGGGTTCTCGACCTCGCCGTGCCGCATGACGTGGACGACGGTGACGTCCTTGTCCTTGGGGTCCGGGTGCTCGGAGGTCTCGGGGAGCTCGGGGATCTCAGGGATGGTGCTCATTCCGCCGTGGCCTCCGCAGCCGCCCGGGCCGCCGCCGGAAGGGCGTCGGCGATCTTCTGCACGGCCCGCTCGTCATGGGCCGTGGACACGAACCAGGACTCGAAGGACGACGGCGGCAGGTACACGCCGTTCGCCAGCAGCGAGTGGAAGAACGCGGTGAAGCGGTACGACTCCTGCCGCTTGGCGTCCTCGTAGGTGCGCACCTGCCGGTCCGTGAAGAACACCGAGAACATGTTGGACGCGCTCTGCACCCGGTGCGCGACGCCCTCCTTCGACAGCGCCTCGCCGACCAGGGTGCGGATCTGCTCGGCCACGGCGTCGACCTTGGCGTACGCCGCGTCGTCGAGCAGCCGCAGCTGGGCGAGACCGGCGGCGGTCGCGACGGGGTTACCGGAGAGAGTGCCGGCCTGGTACACGGGCCCGGCGGGCGCCAGGTGCGCCATGACGTCGGCACGGCCGCCGAAGGCCGCGGCGGGGAACCCGCCCCCCATCACCTTCCCGAAGGTCATCAGGTCCGGCTTCACGCCCTCCACGCCGTACCACCCGGCGCGACTGGTGCGGAAGCCGGTCATCACCTCGTCGGAGATGAACAGGGCACCGTTCTTCCGGCAGGCGTCCCTCAGTCCCTGGTTGAACCCGGGGTCGGGCGGCACGACACCCATGTTCCCCGGCGACGCCTCGGTGATCACGCAGGCGATCTCGCCCGGGTGCCGGTGGAAGGCCTCCTGCACGGCCTCCAGGTCGTTGTACGGCAGCACGATCGTGTCGCCGGCCTGGGCCCCGGTGACACCCGGGGTGTCCGGCAGCGCGAAGGTGGCGACACCACTGCCGGCCGCGGCGAGCAGCGAGTCCACGTGCCCGTGGTAGCAGCCGGCGAACTTGATCACCTTGGACCGACGGGTGAACCCCCGGGCGAGCCGGATCGCGGACATGGTCGCCTCGGTGCCGCTGCTGACCAGCCGCACCTGCTCGACGGGCTCGACCCGGGCGACGATCTCCTCGGCGAGCGCGACCTCGCCCTCGCCGGGCGTGCCGAAGGACGTACCGCGGGAGACGGCCTCCTGGACGGCGGCGATGACCTCCGGGTGGGAGTGCCCGAGGATCATGGGCCCCCAGGAGCAGACCAGGTCGACGTACTCGCGGCCGTCGGCGTCGGTGAGGTAGGCCCCCTTGCCCGACACCATGAACCGGGGGGTGCCACCGACGGCGCGGAAGGCGCGCACCGGGGAGTTCACGCCGCCCGGGGTGACGACGGAGGCGCGGTCGAAGAGCGCCTGTGAGGCGGGCGCGTCGTAGGGATAGGGCATTTCGCTCGTGGCACTCATGACGTGCGGCTTCTCCGGCTTCTCGGACTCCGGTTGCGGGGTGACCTCCTCAGGGTAGGCCGCGGGCCGGGTGACGGACGCGGTCGGCCTCGAAGATCAGAGCGGCGCCATCCCTCATCTGCGAGACTGAGACCTGATACACACAGCTCATACGCACGTAATGATCAGAGGCCGGGATCTGCCCGCGCGGACTGCTGTTCCACCGTACGTTTCGGCGGACGGCCGTGGGGGAGGTCACTGACACGATGATCGGGTTGCGCGGCGGGGGCCACGCGTCCTAGAAAAGCAGTCGGGTGGAGATATGCATCGCGGTGGCGGACTGGGCGAGGGGACTGATGACCTGGGTCCTCGACGTGCCCGGCGGGGAAGGCACCGGCGCGACGCGGAGGAAGCGACCGAGGCACGTCAGACCGAGGCACGTCAGGCCGAGGCACGTCAGACACAGGATGTACCGAGCGAGCCCGAGCGGTACGACCGGCAGAGCGACGGCCGGCTCGACCAGCGGGCCGACCGTCTCCGGGCGGGGAGCAGGAATGGTGGTCGGGTGGGGGTGACGTACAAATACTTCGGCGCGCCGGACGGCGCGACCGCGGCCCGCGTCCCCATCTCGATGCGCCCCGAGGAACTCGGCGGCGACGAGCTGGGCATGAACGGCATGTTCACCAAGATCAAGCCGGAGACGATGGCCGCGATGGTCCTCACCGGCATCGAGGGCGTGCCCCTGCACAAGGTCCCGCCCCTGGAACTGGTCGTCCTGCACCCCGACTACGCGGTCGTCAAACTCCCCATGACGGTGGTCGACCCCCTCCGCGGCATCGGCGAGGAAGCGGTGGGCGCGGCGGCGTTCATCTGGTCCACGGTCCCGGACCGCGGAGGTCCGCGGGACGCGTTCAACGTGTACCAGTTGCTGCACGAGTGGCAGGACTTCAGCCACCGGCTGCATGAGGCGGGGCATCAGCCGTATTGCTTGGTTTGGCCCTGAGCTGGGGTTTCTCGGGTAGTGGGCGGGGCTTTTCGGGCTTCGCCTCCGTCCTCGTCATGTGCCCGGAGGGGCCTTCAGGCTGCCAGGGCACATTGAGGGCACATGGGTTTTGCCGGGGGCGCTGGTGCAGCGCCTCAGCGCAAGTGGAACACCCAGTGCGCGAACTCGTAACTCCGCCACGACCGGAAGCACCCCCGCACCGACACAGCGGACTGCAGTAGCAGCTCAGTCACGCCAGGCTTCAAGGAACGCGGCCCCTGGTCGGACAACCAGTCGGTTCGCCAGCGCCCCAGGCCCGATCTTGCTCAGGGCCCAGAGGCTGCTGGTCCATCGGCTCCACTGCCAGAGCGGGTCATCCGCATCCACAGGGGTGTGGAAAGGCAGCACGGGGATGCCGTTGGCATCGAAGGGACCCACATCGAGGTAACGCAAGCCACCGGAGCCGCACAGATAGTGGGTGCTGCCGGTGGCAGCGGCGAGGTCGGCAAGGCGCTCGGACCGGTGTTGGCGGCTCGGGATCTCACTGCTGTCCAGCACTTCCCCCGACCAGCCAAGAGCCGTGAGCAGGGCAATCGTCGATGTTTTCGCGACGCCTGCCACGCATTCTGAGGTGTCGAGTGTGTCCAGGACCGCCTCCAGGACTTCACGCACGGCACCCCAGTGGCGGCTACGGCCGTAATACTGGCGCACGAGCAGTTCGACCGTCCGGCGTGAACGGCAGGGATCAACAAGCCGCGCCTGGCTGATCAGCGTCAGGCGTCCATGTGGCAGATGCGTCGGGAGCGTGAGCCACTGCTGCCGACCAGGATCGTCCAAGGCGGCCAATCGGGCTCGGTGCTGGAAATCGCGCCGGGCGAACTGCACGTCGGTCAGGACGATCCACCGGTCGGCAGCGAAGAGCTTCGCCAACGTGGACAGCCGTGGGAACAGGTTCGGCTGGTGGATCGCGCACACCCCGCCCGACGAGCTGACATGGGGTAGCTCAGGTGCTGATGAGGCGGCTGTCGAAGCCGGCACCCAGGAGGCGCTCGTACGCGTCATATACATCCCCCGGTACGTGCTGCTCGACGGCGAAGCCGAGCTTCGGGTACTCGATCACCCGTTGCAGGTCGCCGACAAGCATGTCGACGACGAGCTTCTCGTCGCCGATGGACTTGATGTAGTCGTCCAGTTCCAGCGGCTCTGAGGCACAGACAACCTCTGCCTCGGGCCACAGCTTGCGGCAGGTCGCGTACGAACGGCGCTCCATGTACGGCTTGGAGATCAGCAGCAGCGACTCGACAGCGATGCCGGCCTCGGCCAGCAGCTCACGGGAGAAGGTGATGTTCTGGCCGGTGTTGGCTGCCTTCGGCTCGACCAGGATTGCTTCGTCCGGAACGCCCAGGCTCAGGGCATGCTCGCGATAGTGGACGGCCTCGCCGCGTGGGAAGCGGGCGCGGGTGGTGGGGCTGTTGCCGCCGCTGAAGACCACGACCGGGAAGAGGCCGGCACGGTAGAGATCGGCGGCTGTGGTGGCCACGCCCAGGTCGTGGCTGCCGAGGCCGATCGCCGCCGAGCAGGGCCGCTCCTCGTGGCCCATCTGGTGGTAGTTCCAGATCAACGTCGCGTCGTGGAACTGCTCGTCGGTGATCTGGCGCTGCTCATGCTGCGGCACTGGCACTCCCTGGCTCATCCCTGCTGGCCTCTTCGGATGCCCTCGATGCTGCGCAGCTGGTGGCTCAGCCCGTACTGGCGAGCCACCTGTGCCGCCTGATCGAGGACGGACAGCCCATCATTCCGGGTCGCCGCATCCGACAGAAGGATGTGCCCGTACGCGGTGTCCAACCGCACCCGCTGCATCGGGGAGTCGACCGTGCCGGTGGTCCGCGCGATGTCGATGTAATGCAGGGCCTGCTTCAGGTCGCCGGCGCCCCGGTGGGCCAGGGCCAGCTTCTGGTGGGCGACCGACCAGTCCTCCGGCTCGCCCAGATCCTCGAAGGAGCGAGTGGCCTCGACCATGACGCCGGTCGCGTACTCGTTGTCGCCCTCCTTGCTCAGCGCCGTACCCACCCACAGCCGCGCCCTGGCACGGTCACGCGGGCTAAGGCGCTGATCTCCGGCGAGGAGTTCGTAGTGGCGAGCGGAGGATTCCAACTGGCCCGACATCTCCTGGATGACGGCCAGAGACAGCTCGATCTGAGCCACCCGGCGCGGGATGTCTAGCTCGGTGAACATACCGCGAGCGGTTGAGTAGGAGTGCCGGGCTGAGAGTGGGCCGAGGATCGCGCCCTGATCACGCTGGAGGTCGCCAAGGAGCACGAGGGAACGGCCGTACAAATAGAGGCCCTTGGCGTCAAGCTGATGCGGTGCACGGCTGCCCAACCAGCGGTTCAACAAGGTCGAGGCGAACGGGAAGTCCTGGCGGCTGATGCAGACAACAGCGCGCTCGATGTCCTCGGTCCAGGTCTCGTAGTCCGCCGGCCGCGCGCTCTTCCGCTCAGGGAACAGCACTGCCTCGAAACGGGCTTGGGCGGCCGAATCCGCCCGTGCGAGTGCGGTATCGAGGATGGCCTGGGTGTCCGGTCGGGGCTGCGTCTCCGCGCCGAGGCTCTCCCACTTCGCAACCGTGCGCAGCGCGACACCGAGGTGCTCGGCGAAAGCGCGCGTGCTCATACGCAACGCGGCGCGCAGGGCGCTCGCCTCCCGACCTGTCCACTGCTGCACGCTGACCACGGATGGCCTCCCTCCGTCACGTATGGAAGCACTGTCGGTGACGACGTGGGGTGGGAAGTGCAACGGAAGTACAACAGCAGGTCATTTCGAGGCCGTTCACGACGGCCGACGCTGTGGGCATGGACGACGACCTCATCACCGAACGCCGCCCCGTCGCCTTCCCTCAGGTCTTCGGCTACCTACGCCACGTCACCGGCGGGCTGCCCCGCCACGCGGCGCTTGTCGACTGCCTCACCGAGTACTGCGACCGGCACGAACTGGCCCTGTGCGGCGTCTTCACTGAACGCGACTCCACGGTGATCATCCGCTCCCCCGCCTTCGTCGGTCTGCTCGACGTGCTCGAACTCCCCGATTCCTACGGTGCCGTGGTTCCGGCTCTCAGCCACCTCGGCCCGAAGGACCTCGGCACCGAGCGCAAGCGGCAGATAACAGCAATTGGCGCTCGTCTGATCGTGGTCCGCCCCCTCACGCCGACCACGGGATCCCCCTCTTGGCTCGGCGCGAGCCACAGCTTCCGGCCGCAGGGAGATGCGTGATGTCCGTGCGTGACGCGTTGCGAAGCGCCCCCATGGTGAACGACGTGCCGGGGCTGCGGCTGCTGAAGGTCGGCGACGGCTGGGACGTCGTGCGCACCTCCGCCGAGATCGGCCTCCTGGCCCTGGCCTACCTGCGCTGCATCGGTACGTCCGTGGGCCCTGTGCTCTACGACAGGCCCAACGGGCGTCTCTACTACGCCGTCCCGACCGGCTCCGCAGCCAGTTGGGTCGATCTGCCGGTACGGCACCTCTCCACCAACTGCTGGCTCGTCGCCCCCGGCCTGGAGCTGCTCGACGACTGGTTCGGCGGATGGTGCGAGCTACCCGACGACGACACCCTCACCGATACGGACGCCCTCCGCGCTGCTCTCCAGCACCCCTACGTCGCGGTTCGATGACCAGCCGCACGATCATGTGCCACCAGGAGTGGACCCTCCAGCCCGACCGAGAACCCGACGCCGAGCCCACCACGTACGCCATGCAGTGCGCGGTCTGTGGCGAGACCTCGCCGCCCGGCACCGACTTCGCCGATCCGCAGAGCTGGGTGTTTACGCACGGTGGCCACAATCCCTCGCACCATACGTACCGGGAGATCATCACCCGCCCGTGGAGGGCCTGGTGGAAGCCGTGAACGGCCGTGTCGCCGCCCGGGCCGGCCGGGACGCCTGGGCCGCCCGCGACACCGGACCACTGCTGATCGTGCTCGTGTCCGCCGCGTGCGGCTTCGTGATCGGCGTGGTCGCCTCGAACGCACGGATCGCGCCCTGACCCGCGCTTGGCGAAGGGATCCACTGGCCGAGCGGGCGGCCAGCCTGATCACCACCCACCACCAGGTCCGACCAACCCCTCCTACCCAACCCGTGGAGGTCCCATGACCGAGACGAACACCAGCGCCGAGAGGCTGAGGACGAAAACAGCTCCTCGGCTCGTGGCCAGCCCGTTTCTCGCCCAGTACCTCCTTGTCCAGCCCGGCCTGGCGGCAGGCGTGCGCATCCCGGAGGTCCGCTACGAGGAGCTGCGGGCTTCGGGGGCGGAAGGACGACCCGTCCCGGACTGGCTGGCCGACGCGGCGAGGGAGGCGTGGGGGACCGAACTGCCCTCGTCGCCAGTCGGCGACATCGTCCTCGTCCGCGAGCGGTCCAGGTATGGGTACAGCAAGGCGTCGTGGGAGATCAACCTCGGCTGCGACTACGACTGCGAGTTCTGCTACCTCGGCGAGAAGCGGTTCGAGGGCCTTGACTGGGCAGGCAAGCAGACGCTGCTCCAGACACTGAGGGACGCCGGTGTCCTGTGGTTGCAGATCACAGGCGGTGAGGCGCTGATCGACCGCGAGTTCGACGCGGCGTACGAGTACGCCCACCAGCTCGGGATGATGGTTCAGGTCTCGTCCAACGGCTCCAGCTTGCGGAAGGAACCGATCCGGGACCTGTTCGCCCGCCACCGGCCGTACCGGCTGACCCTGAGCGTGTACGGCGCGACCGCCGAGACGTATGACAAGGTCACGCGGAACCGCGGTGCGTTCAGCCGGTTCCTGATGGGCCTGGACGCCGCCCGCGAGGACCGATTGCCGGTCCGGCTGAACGTGATCGTCTCGGACGACAACGCGCATGAGACAGACGCCATGGTGCGCCTCGCGAAGTCGTACGGCTTCCCGCACCAGGTCTTCACGAACATGTCGCCCACGATCGACGGCGAGGCTAACCCGCTGGCGACGCAGGCACTGGGCCACCTCAAGGCCCGGAGCATCTTCACTGGCTGCAACGCCGGCCACACGTTCTTCCACGTCAACCCGCATGGCATCGCGTCAATCTGCAAGGTCGGCCGTGACCCGAGCGTGAACCTCATCACCGAGGGCGTCGAAGCCCTCCCCCGACTCGGCGTGATCGCCGAGTCCCTACAGCTCCGCACCGGTGGATGCTCCGGCTGCACGAAGGTCGGCACGTGCCGCACATGCCGACCACTGGCCAAGCTCTACCAGGAGGCGGGGGACCGACGAGAGCTCTACTGTCAGCATGGAGGCTACGGGACATGACTCCGCCCACCGCAACCCTCACCACGCCGCGCGAACCGGTGCTGCTCACCATCGGCCGACACCCGGCGGACAACCAGGCCAGCGCCCTGCCGGTGCCGCTGACCGCCGCATCGATCAAGGACGACGAGTTCCAGATCATCGCCGACCTGGACGAGGCTGCCGAGGGCGCCGAGTGCAGTTGCTCGGCCGGCGACGACCAGCCGTACTAGATCGGCCACGGGCGGCACCCGTGCCGCCCGCTCGTTCCACCCCCTCAGTGCCGCCCCGGCCGTACCCTGGCCGGGGCGGCATTCCCCGTGCCCGAGCACCCTTGAGGAACCGCGCGTGTCCATGTCCCGTATCCCGTTCGAGCAGCTTCCCGCCGGCATCCGACGGGCCATCGCCGACAAAACCGGCGCCGTCCATCAGGCGGCCACCGCGCCGGCCGGCATGAACTCCGGCATCGCCTCCGTCCTGGAGACCGAAAGCGGCAGGGTCTTCGTGAAGGGCATCCCGACCGACCACCCCCAGGTCGGCGCGCAGCGCCGCGAGGCGGCGATCTCCCCGCATCTTCCGGCGTCCTGCCCACGCCTGTACTGGCACCTGGAGCTCGATGGCTGGAGCCTTCTTGGCTACGAGGTGGTCGACGGCCGCCATGCCGACTACGCGCCCGGCTCACCCGACCTGCCGCTCGTGGAAGCCGCCCTCACCGAACTACAAGCCGTCACGGCCCCGGCCGGCATCGAAATCAAGGACGCTGTCGACCGGTGGGCGGACTACGCCCCGCCGGGGACGTTGCAGTACTTCAGCGGCGACACCCTCCTGCACACCGACTTCGCCACGGATAACGTACTGATCGTCGGCAAACAGGCCCGGCTTGTCGACTGGGCGTGGCCGACGCGAGGTGCAGCATGGATCGACCCTGGAACCCTGACACTGCGACTCATGGGCGCCGGCCACCCGGTGGCGGAGGCGGTCGCCTTCGCGGGCCGCTTCCCGTCATGGCGGGACGCCGAACCGGAAGCCCTCGCGGCGTTCGGCGCGGCCACCGCGGCACTGTGGCGGGAAATCGCCGCGGAGGACGGGACGCCGTGGAAGCGGAGGATGGCGAAACAGGCGGCGACGCTCGGGCATATCCTCGGCGAGGGGCTGTAGGTCTCCTCGTTCCCGTTCGGCACCCAGATGGCTTATAGCAGGAGAAGTCACCAGTCCGGAACGCTGCTCTAGCGCTCGGCGTAATGCAGGAACTGCCAGCCCAGCATGCCTAAAGCAAGCGTCTGCACGATGGAGACAATCAGGAGCAGAGGGTCGACGGCGCGAGAGCTCCAGAATGCGACCAGGCAGGTCATCGGCAATGCCAAGTAGGTGAATTGATCGACAGCGGTTTGCAGGCGCTTGCGCGTGGTGCGGCTCGTGTCCTCACGGTGGTAGATCTCCCAGCCGAACACAGCGCCACGGGCCCCACTGAGCTCGGCCAACCGAGGCCCGAGTTGGTCGCGGATGTAGCGGCCGATCGCCGAGATCTTCTCGTCGTTGACCACGTAGGTCCAGCCCAGGACCAGGCAGATCACGGGAACGGCGAGCAACAGTTGGGCGCGTCTGTTCTGGACGGTGATCGCCAGGACCGCGGTTGAAGCGGCGAGCGTGAAGTAGAGCAGGTTGTCGCGGAATCCAATCCGAGCCTTCTGCTCCTCCTTGATACGGTCGTACTCAGCCAGCAGCAGTTTACTCTCGGTGACGTCCTCGGGGGCGGCCACACCATCCACCTTTCGAAAGACCGAGCAGGGATCGAATCTACATTCAATCGCCTTGCCCCTGACCAGAGTTGTCCGACCAAGAGTTACGCTGTTGATGAACGCCCCATGCGTATCAGTGCAGGACTGCACGGTCGCTCGGGCTCGGGCAGGAAAGCCAGTCTTCGTGAGGTGCTACGTGCGTCCATCCAGCGGAAAGATCGTTGTCTTCACCGCGCTGCCGCTGGAGTACCGAGCCGTGCGGACGCGGGTACCAAACCCACAGCGGGTCGACCACGAGGCGGGGACGATTTTCGAGTGTGGCCGGATCCCGGGAACCAGCTGGGAGGTCTACCTCGCTCAGGTCGGCCAAGGGAACCAGGGCGCAGCCATTCTCACTGAGCGTGCCATCCGCATGATCGGACCAGATGCCGTTTTCTTCACGGGCATCGCTGGCGGCATGAAGCACGACATTGCGCTGGGCGACGTCGTCGTCGCGACCCGGGTCTTCGCCTACCACGGGGGAAAGCAGGAAGGCACATTCAAGACCCGGCCCGAGACGTGGCCAGCATCGCACCGCCTTGAACAGGCAGCTCGCTTTGCCGTGTTGGACCCGCACTGGGCACAGGCCCTACTGCCAGCGGGCAGGGAGGCCCCCGAAGTCCACTTCAAACCGATCGCCGCCGGCGAGGTGGTGGTGAACGCCCGGGCGTCTGCATTGCAGGAGCTTCTAGACGAGCACTACAACGGCGTCGCCGCGATCGAGACGGAAGGAGCAGGCTTCGCAGGCGCCGCGTCCATGGCCGACCAGGTTCCGGCTCTGGTCATCCGTGGAATCAGTGACCGGGCTGACGGCAGCAAGCAGCACACAGATATCGGCGGCTTCCAGCTCATCGCCGCCGACAACGCCGCAGCCCTCACCATCGCCGTCATCAAGGCCCTGGCCTCCCCCGGAGCAGTCGACGCCGAGCCGTCGTCTCCACACCCCGACATCGTCGACACCCCTGTCATCGCCAGCGCACTCATCGGGCAGCAGCTCAAGGAACCGCTGCCGGTCTCCTGGCGCAAAAAGCTGCTACCGCTGGGCTACAGCGAGAGCGCCACGATGGAAGTACACCTGATCCCGGAGGACAGCCCTCGGCTGCCCATGCGCCAGATGAATCAGCTGAAGGACGACCTCGTGTCCCGGGGGCGGTCGGAGGCGTTCTTCACAGCCACCGAAGAGGTGTCCAGCATCCTCGAAGCCGACTTCGCCGCTGCGTATGTCCGCGATCCGAGGCACGGTCGCAGCGTCGGTCTGGTGATTACTCAGTCAGGCCAGCGAACCTGCTGGGAGTCACTGCCCCTATCCCCTAGCCTGCACATGCCCGTGCTGGACTCAGAGCACACCCAAGAACGCGTTGCTGACCTGCTCCGGTTCTTGCTGCGCCTCCACGACGCCCCGCGAACCCGATTCGCCCCAGCATTGGCTATCGATCCCGCCGAGATCCTGACCGTAATGAGCTTGGATGCCGCCAGAATGTCTACCAGTGCGGTCCTGGCACGCAGCGGACGCGGCGGCCCGGTGCAGATCATGCCCGATGAGGTCTGGGACGCCGCGACTATCGGCACCGCGGTGCCGACGATCGCCGAAGAACTCACTCTGAGGCTCATGCACCACTTCCGAAGCCCGCACGGTCTCCGACAATTTTGACTCGTGCCTCCTGAATGACGTACGGCAGTTATAGGCCAGGGTGCCAGCAGGACGTTCGAAGACCGTGGACAACAACGGACACTCCCCCTCGACGCCGCAGGCATCCGGCTCGCAGGCAGGTTCCGGGCATCCCACGCTGGACGTGGGGAAAGCCCGCGACAAGGCGAAGGCCGCTTCCAGCGCGATCTACAAGATGATCGGGATCCGCAAGGACAAGGTCACCGAGCGCGGTCCCGCCGTCTCGACCTGCGATGGAGAGGGCCCCCAGCACTTCTACATGACGCGGCATCCCTGGTCGGTCTACGACGTCTCCGAGGACGAGCTGAAGGCGGGCTTCCAGCGGCTACGGGCGGAGCTGCCGAAGAGGGGCTGGAAGATCGTCGACTACGGCCCCGACAACAGCGAGGCCAAGTCCCTCTCTCTCACAGCCGATTCGGAGACGGACCGCTTCTCGGTGAACGCCGTACTCATGGTGTCCACCCCGACCAATCCGCACGAGAAGGACCCGCTTCTCGCGATCACCATCGTCTCCGGTTGCTGGCGTGCCCCCAAGGGAACGGATCTCAACACCCAGTACTGACCGCAGATGCACCGCCGGCACTCGCCGCTGTCCAGCACAACACAGCGGTGACGCCGACCGGATCCTCCTGCGTGGGACGTTTCGCTCGGGCGGGTTCGGAGACCCGGTGAGCGGAGGTCGCGTCGCGTGCGGGTTCGGAAGTGAGCTGGCATTCAATTCGTCCACCCGCACTGCCGTCCGGCTTCGATCGCGGGCGGCAGCGCTGCGTTCAGGGGGCTGCGCGGCGGCCAGTGCCGGTCCAGAGCCGGTGCGCGTCCTGGGGGCATCAGCCGCGACAGGGCAGAGGCCGGGTGGCGCCCCTGCCCTTGCCCCGCCGGTCCTCGGCTGTGAGGTGCGCGTCCGCCGGCGCGGCCGCTTCCGGTTGCGGCCGACGTACGGTGGAAGTACCGAGGGCATCACGCACTCCGGCCACCACGCCGGGTCGTCCTCGGCGAGAGACGAGTGGATCCGGGCCGCCCCCCCCCCCCCCCCGTGGTCGGCGCGGAGACGGGTCGGCACCATGTCCGCCGCGGTCGAAGCGACTCAGCGAGCCGATCACGGCAGGAGCCGCGCCGAGCCGGGCACGGCAGAGCAGCTGACGGGGCGCCCGCGCAGGTCGGCCCTCTCCCGGCTGGACATCCATCGGCGGAACCGAGGAGAGCGAACGCTCGTCACGCTCGCCGGCGACATCGGGCCGGCCACCACCCCGCTGCTGCGGGCCGCGGTGGAGCAGTGTCTGCTGGACGGCGTCACCGAGATCGACATCGACCTGACCACGGTCGGCTCCTGCGACGCCAGGGGCTTGGCCGTCCTCCTGTCGGCAGCGCGGCGCGCCGGCCGGGTCCACGCTCGCCTGCGGCTGCATCATCCGTGCGCTCAGATCGCCCGGCTCCTCGATGCCACCGGATCGGCTTCGCTGCTCCTCACGGCCCCCGTGTGTCCCGTGCCGCCCACCGCATCCAGCGACCTCACGAGTACCGCGACGCGGGCGCCCGAGGACCCCGCTCGTCGGCCGGACCAGCCGGTCCTCAGGGACGGTATCCGCCTGCGCCGGCTGACCCGCCGGCAGGCAGAAGACATGCGCGAGGACATCGCCGACCTGGCTGCGGAGTCCGTCGCGGGCACCGTCGGAGAGGCGTACCACGACCGCGGAGACCTCCTGCACCGCCTGGCGGTCACCGCCCACCGCCCCGGCTTCGCCCTGTTGGTCGCCGAGACGACGGTGCTGGTCGGGTGCGCCTTCGGTTTTCCGGTGGGCTCCTACGGCTCCGACGGCTCCGACGGCCGGCAGGGCGACGGGACGTTCCAGGAGATCATCCTGCGGCTCACCTCCTGCGCGCGGTTCGTCGTCCTGACCCAGATCGTGGCCCGTCCGCACGTTCAGCACCGTGACATCGCCCACCGCCTGCAACAGCGTCTCCTCGCAGACCTGCACTCCTCCCTCGGGGTCACCCTGCTTCATCCTGCCGACCGGGGAGCACGAGCCGCCTTCGCGTCCTGGGGCTGACAGAACATGGGTGAGGTCGTCGGGCTGCCCGGCCCCGTCGCCCCCTGCGTGCTGACCTTGTCCGCCGGAGGGCAGCCCTTGGCACGCCGATGATGCCGGTGATGTGGCAGCGCGACGGCCGGCCGCCACGCCGCCCGTCACAGCCGGGAGTAATCTGGGCATACCGAGAACTTCCGGGCGCACGATGACGACGGCGCCGTTCCCGGCGAGTGATAGACGCGGGCAGCCGGGAACCGCACGGCCCGGAACGGGATCGCACGATGAACGCCACCACGAAGCCCGCCGAAGGTACGGCCCCGGGTGACGGACACTCCTACCGGATGCCCCTGCCCCGGTTGCGCCTCACGCCGGACGCCAGTCACGGCCCCCTGGACGGCGCGTGGTGGCCACGCTGCGACGCACTGGAACTGGAGCTGCCCGTACTGGTCGGCTCCTTGGATCCGGGCATCGGCACCGTCATCCGCGTGACCGTGGGGACGGCCGTCTGGCCCGATGCCCCGCAGCAGGTGATGGCGCCCGGCCACGTGATCGAGGTGGTGCTGACCGGTTCCGCCGCCGAGGCGCATGCCATCACCGTGGACTGCGGCACCGTGGGGAGCTGGGAACTGCTGGTGATCCCCGCGGACGAGCCGGCCCGAGTGGCCACCCGGCTGCTGACCGCCGCCGCCGATCCCGCGAACCTCCTGTCGGCTCCGCGCCTGCCGGCACTCGCCGGGAGCGGGCCCGACGGACAGGACGCAGGGGAGTCGGAAGGCGGAGCCGGACCCAGGTGAGCAGCCCGGCTCCGCCCGACCGGCGGGCTGGGCATCCACGACCGCATGATGGAGCCATGGCACCGACGGATCCGTTGTCATCCCGGTCCGCGCCTGCCCGACGCCTGACCGCGGAAGGTGAGCGGATGACGGCAGGACGGCGCCCGGACCGGTCCGAGAGCTTCGGGGAGGCGCTCCTCGGAAAGATCCTCGACAGCGCGCACGAACTCCCGCCCCATCTCATCGGGCCCGTGGTCGCCGACGTGGTGGACCGGCTCGGTGGCCGCCGTCCGCAGGTGCTGTTGCAGGACTACGGCCAGTTGGTGCTCGTACCGCTGCCCGGTGAGGGCCTCACCGGCGGGGAACCCCAGGTGATCGACGACTCCGAGGCGGGCCGCTGCTTTCTCGACGCCGTCCCTGTCGAGGTGCCCCAGGAGGACGGCGTCCGGGTCCATCTGCCTCTGCTGGACGGCGGTGACCAGGTGGGAGTCATGGCGGTGACGCTGGACAGCGTCGATGACGACGACCGCCGCCTGCTGCTCAGGATCTCCGGCCTGGTGGCCGACCTGCTGGTGACCAAGCACGGCTACTCCGACCTGTTCTTCGACGTCCGACGCGATGAGGCCATGAGCGTCGCCGCGGAGATCCAGTGGTCCCTGCTGCCACCGCTGGCCATGATCATGCCCCGGGTCGCCGTGGCCGGAATCCTGGAACCCGCCTACGACGTGGGCGGCGACAGCTTCGACTACGCGCTGAACGGCGATGTCCTCCACGTGGTCATGATCGACGCGATGGGCCACGGACTGGACGCGGCCACGATGGCCACCGTGGCCATCGGCGCCTACCGCCATGCCCGCCGCGCCGGCATCGGACTGTCGGAGATCTACGAGTTCATGGACCGCGCCGTGGCCGAGCAGTTCGGTCCCGAGCACTTCGCCACCGCGCAGATGCTGCAGCTGGACACGACGACGGGGCGGGTGCAGTGGGTCAACGCCGGGCACCCACCGCCGATCCTCGTCCGCGACCACCGCGTCGCACAGCGTCTGGACGCCCCGACGACCCTTCCCGTCGGCATGGGCGGTTCGGAGCCTCGGGTGAGCGAACTGGGGCTGGTGCCCGGGGACCGGGTCCTCTGCTTCACCGACGGAGTGGTCGAGGAACACAGGAGCGGCGGGGAGGAGTTCGGCGAGGACCAGCTGATCGACTGTGTGAACCAGCTGGAGAGGACCGGCCGCGGCATCCGGGCGGTGACGCGCACCCTGTCCCACACACTCGAACGGGCGCGGGGCGGACAGACCAGCGACGACGCGACACTGCTCATGGTGGAGTGGCGCGGCTGACCTCTCGTTCCCGGTGAAAGGACGGCATCCGGGCCGTCGCACAGGTGGCCCGCAGACGGGTCCGCACCATGCCGGCGACCTTGTACCCCACCCTGCCACACCGTCAAGGTCGGCTGTCACGTCCGAGATCGACCCGCACAAGCTGCTGCTCTCCCGGGCGATCGCGCCGCCCAGGGTTCAGGCCCCGGCGCCGAGGGTGGTGAGCGGGACTGCGCCCTTGAGCCGCGTCAGGCCGAAGCCCCTGAAGTCGCTCCGGGGTTCAGCCGGGCCCGGGACCGGGAGCCGTCGGTGTTACTCGCCGGGGGACTGAGCGTTCACTCTGGGGTGCGTGTCGCCGCGGTCCGCGCCCAGGGCCGCGAGCAGGCGCAGGCCGTCCTCGGAGGGGCTGCCGGGGGCCGCGGACAGCACCAGCAGCTCCATGCCGGACGCGTCCGGCAGTGCGAAGTTCTCCTGGTGCAGCTCCAGCAGTCCGACCAGCGGGTGCCGGTACGCCTTGCGCCCATGGGTGCGGGCGCGCACGTCCGCGCGGGCCCAGAGGCGTCGGAAGCGCTCGCTGCCCATCGCCAGCTCGCCGATGAGCGAGGCCAGGTGGCGGTCCTCGGGGTACTTGCCGGCGGCCAGGCGCAGATGCCCGACCACGTCGAGGGTGCAGTTCTCCCAGTCCGCGTAAAGGCCCCGCTCGGTCTCCTCGAGGAAGATGTGCCGGGCAGTGTTCAGGCCCGGCACAGGCCGGCCGTAGAGGAGCCCGGCGAGGCGGTTCCCGGCGAGCACGTTCAGGCGGGGGTCCATGATCAGCGCGGGTGCGTCGGCGACCAGGTCGAGGACGCGCAGCAGTTCGGGCCGCACTCGCCCGCCCGGTACCTTCGCGCGACGCCGGCGCTGCCGCGCGAGCCGGGAGAGGTGTCCGCGTTCGGTCTCGTCGAGGCCGAGGACGCGGGCGAGCGCGTCGAGGACCTGCTCGGAGGGCTGGGTCGCGCGGCCCTGCTCCAGGCGTACGTAGTAGTCGACGCTGACTCCGGACAGGTGCGCGACCTCTTCGCGGCGCAACCCTGCGACCCGGCGGCGACTGTCGGTGGGGATGCCGACGGCTGCCGGGTCGACCCGGGAGCGCCGGGTCCGCAGGAAGCTCGCAAGATCGTCCATGCCTCCCAGTATGGCCTCGCCGTGGCCCGTGGAGGTGGTACTGCCGTTACCAGGAAGTCCAGTCGGAGGGAAGGGCCGTCCCTGAACGCCGGGCGCCGCGGCGCCCAGAATCGACGGCATCCGATCCGAAGGAGTTCCGATGAAGACGCTGATCGTTTACGCCCACCCGGAGCCGGAGTCGCTCAACGGCTCGCTGAAGAACCTCGCGGTGGACACACTGGAGAACGCCGGGCACGAGGTGCAGGTGAGTGATCTGTACGCGATGAACTGGAAGGCGGTCGTGGACGCCGCGGACTACGGCCCCCATGCCTCGAGTCCGCTGAAAGTCGCGCGGGACTCGGGCCGGGCCTTCGACGCCGGGGCGCTCACCCCGGACGTCCGCACCGAGCAGGAGAAGCTGCTGTGGGCCGACACGATCATCTTCCAGTTCCCGCTGTGGTGGTACACGATGCCCGCGATCCTCAAGGGCTGGGTGGACCGGGTGTTCACCTTCCACTTCGCGTACGGCGTCGGCGAGCACAGCGACAGCAAGTACGGCGAGCGCTTCGGCGAAGGGGTCCTCGCGGGCCGCAGGGCCCTGCTGTCGGTGACCACCGGCGGCCCGGAGCCGCATTACGCCGCCCGCGGGATCAACGGCCCCATCGACGACCTGCTGTTCCCGATTCAGCACGGCATCCTCTACTACCCGGGCATCGACGTGCTGCCGCCGTTCGTGCTGTACGGCACCGACCGGATGACCGACGAGGACTACCCGGATGTCGCCAAGGCGTGGAAGCAGCGCCTGCTCACCCTGGAGTCGACCGAGCCGATCCCTTTCCGGCGGCAGAACTTCGGTGACTATGAGATTCCCTCGCTGCACCTGAGGGAGGGACTGGAGCCCGCGGGCCGCACGGGTTTCGGGCTGCACGTGCGGGGCTGACCGCGGGAGACGGACAGGACGAGCCGGGCGCGTACCGAGGTGCGTGACAGGGGCCGGCCCGGTGCGCCGGCAGGACCCGAAGGAGAGGAGTGGGCCCAGGCGACCGATCACCCGCGACCGGCCAGGCCGTGACGCCGACCGGGCCGCGACACCGACCGGCCCGCGACACCGACCGGCCCGCGACACCGACCGGCCCGTGACACCGACCGGCCCGTGACGTCGCCGCGGGCCCCGGCCGGGCCGTGACGTCGCCGCGGGCCCCGGCCGGGCCGTGACGTCGCCGCAGGTCCCGGAAACCCCGTCGCCCCGGCCCGCCCCGCCCGGTACGGTCTCCCCCGTGTTCCCGCCGCGCCGAGCCCCACCGCTCCGCGCGGCCCCCGCAGTCACCCCGCTGAGAGAAGGTTCCGTCCATGGCGTGTCGTATCGGTGAACTCGTGCTCGGTTGCCGCGAACCCGAGGTGCTGGCGCGGTTCTGGTGCGAGGTGCTGGACTTCGTGGTGCTCGGCCGCGAGGACGACGGCAGCATCGAGATCGGCCCCCGCGAAGGGTTCGGCGGCGCGCAGCCGACGCTCTTCCTCAGCCGCCGGGACGAGCCGGAGCCCGGGAAGTCCCGGCTGCACATCGACGTGAACCCCACCGACCGCGACCAGGACGCCGAACTCCGACGCCTGTTGGAGCTCGGCGCGCGCCCCGCCGACATCGGGCAGACCGGCGACGAGCAGTGGCACGTCCTCGCCGACCCCGAGGGCAACGAGTTCTGCCTCCTCAAGGCCCGCCTCAACCCGCTCTGACGGTCCCGCCCCGGCGCGGCGCCACTTCTTTACGTTTCCCTGACGCCGGGGCCGGATCCGCGGGCCCCGCTTCCCGTGTCCTCCTCGTTGTCCGGTCGTGCGGATCGTGTCGGAGAAGGGGAGTGCCATGGAAGGCACCGTCGTCGCAGTGGTGGCCGTCGCCGCCCTCCTGCTGCTCGTGCTGAAGAGCGGGATGCGGGTCGTCAACCAGGTGGAGCGCGGGGTGGTGTTCCGGTGGGGCAAGGCGCTGCCCAGCTACCGGCAGCCGGGCGTCACCTTCCTCATCCCGTTCGCCGACCGCATGCGCAAGGTGAACGTGCAGGTGGCGACGATGCCGGTGCCCACCCAGGAGGGCATCACCCGGGACAACGTGTCGGTGAAGGTGGACGCCGTCGTCTACTTCCGGGTCACCGACCCGGTGCGCGCGGCCATCGAGGTGCAGGACTACGTCTTCGCCGTCGGGCAGGTCGCCCAGTCCTCCCTGCGGTCCATCATCGGCAAGAGCGACCTGGACGACCTGCTGAGCGACCGGGAGCGGCTGCACGAGGGGCTCGCGCTGATGATCGACAGCCCGGCCGCCGGGTGGGGCGTCCACATCGACCGGGTGGAGATCAAGGACGTACAGCTCCCGGAGTCGCTGAAGCGGTCCATGTCGCGGCAGGCCGAGGCCGAGCGGGAGCGGCGGGCCCGGGTCATCACCGCGGACGGTGAGTTCCAGGCAGCGCAGCAGCTCGCCAACGCCTCCCGGATCATGTCGGACACCCCGGAGGCCATGCAGCTGCGCCTGCTGCAGACCGTCGTCGAGGTGGCCGCCGAGAAGAACTCCACGCTGGTCATGCCGTTCCCGGTGGAGCTGCTGCGCTACTTCGACCGGGCCGTGAAGAAGATCGACGCCGAGGTCACGACGGAGACCGCTGCGGCGCCGGCTCGGCCGACGGCAGAGCCGGGCCCCGTCGAGCAGCCGTGACCAGCGCCAGGGTCACGGCGGCCGAGCCCGCCGCCATCACGGCCATCGCCGCGGCGGGCGAGGTGAACTGGGCCAGCGTGCCCGCCGCCGTCGCGCTGACGCCCTGGAGGGTCAGCATGCCCGCCGAGTGCAGGCCGAGGGCCTGACCGGCCATGGCGGCGGGGGTCAGGCGCATCAGCCGCTCCTGCTGCACCAGGCCCGCCCCGAAGCCGACGGAGGCCACGGTCACACAGACCGCGGCCACCGGCACCGGCGGGTGCGCGGCGAACAGCAGGTACGGCGTGGCCAGCAGGAGCAGCAGCGGGGTGGCCAGCCGGGTGCGGACGGCGGCGGGCAGCAGCCGGCCGACCGTCACGTCCCCGGCGAACATGCCGAGCGCCGCGCAGGCGAACAGGGTGCCGGCCGCGTGCGGGGCGTACGACACGTACAGCGACTCGCAGCCGACGACCATGCCGTTGGGCAGCCACAGGCCCAGGTAGGTCAGGCGGCGCGGCCGGGACGACCACAGTGCGGCGTTGGTGCGCCAGGTCGCCGACGGCGAGGGCCTGCCGGTGGCGCGGGGCGGCCGGGCGGTCAGGCCGCACCGCAGGACGAGCGCGGCCGCCAGGTACAGGAACGCCGCCGCCAGCAGACAGGCGCGCGGCGAGAGCGCGGCGAGCAGGGCGCCGCCGGTGGCGAACCCGGTGATCTGCATCAGCCCGCTCATCATGTTGAACAGCGAACGCCCCGGCAGGTAGCCGTCCTCGGCGAGGATCTCGTTGAGCAGCCCCCAGCGGACCCCGCCGCCGAGCGAGGCGACCAGGCCCAGCAGGAGGACGACGGTGAGGAGGGCGCCGGCGGGCAGGCCGGGCAGTGCCTGCACCGCCGTCCCGGCCGCGAAGACCAGCGCGATCGCCGACAGGGCCGTACGCGGGGGCAGCCGGTCGGCGCCGGACAGCAGGAAGGTGGCGCCCAGCACCTGGGCGAGCGACGAGCCGAACATGCTCAGCGCCGACAGCAGCGGGGAGCCGGTCGCCCGGAACACGAGGACGCCGAGGGCGAGTCCGCCGACGGTCTGGGCCGCGGTCTGCGCGGCCGCGCCGAGGAGGAGCGGGGTGAACTCCGGGGTGCGGAGCAGGGATCGGTAACCGGGCATGTCCCGGAGTCTCGGCGGGGCCGCGGACGGCTCGTTATTGTTTCGCCCTCACGCGAAAGGTCGTACAGGGGGGGCGCATGGGGTGGTGGCAGGTCGACGCGGACACCCTCGCGCACAGCCGGTTCGTCATCTCGCCGCTCGCCGAGACCTTCGCCTGTCTGAAGCTGCTGCACGCCGGGCAGGGCACGCACCCCGGTGAGTACGCCTGGCTGGGCGCCCATCTGCCCGGCTACCGGGCCCGGCTCGCGGCCGACCCGGTGACGGCCCGGCTGGTGCGGGCGGGGCTGGGCCACGACTGGATCGCCGACTTCCTCACGCCCGCGCCCCGCGCCGGGGAGGGCTTCGCCGAGGAGGTGGCCCGGGTGCGCGCGGCCGCCCCCGGCGCCGCCCGCGCCCATCTGCGGCTCTCCCTCGCCGGGCCGCTCCCGGCCGAGCTGGACCGGGACGACCTGCCGGAGCGGGCGGCCGGACTGCTGGAGTGGGTGTGGCGGGAGACCGTACGGCCGTACTGGGAGCGGCGCCGGCGGGTGCTGGAGGCGGACGTGGTCGCGCGGACCGCGCGGGCGAGCCGGGACGGCTGGGCGAGCGTGCTGGACTCGCTGCGGCCGGGCGGCACCCGCTGGCTCGGGGGCGACCGGTTCCAGGTCAATCTGCACGCCTACCCGCCGCGTGCGATCTCCGGCGCCGCGCTGCTGTTCGTGCCGGTGACCGCACAGCGCACCGGCTGGGTGTCCTGGGATGAGGGGCAGCGGTACGCCGTGGTGTACCCCTGCACCGGTGTCCTGGCCGGGGACGGCGGGCGGCCGGTGCCCGCGGGGCTGGGCGCGCTGCTCGGGGCGGCCCGGGCCGGGGTGCTGGTGCTGCTCGGCTCCCCGATGAGCACCAGCCAGCTGACCGCCGTCACCGGGCAGGGACTCGGCTCGGTCGGCCGGCATCTGCGGGTGCTGCGGGAGGCGGGGCTGGTGGAGCGGCGGCGGGCCGGACGGTCGGTGCTGTACGTGCGGACGCCGGCCGGTGACGTGCTGGTCGAGGCCGGGCGAGGAGAGCGTGACCCGGCGGGGCTAGCATCCGGGCATGACGACTACTGACCAGAACGTGCTGGATGTCGAGATCGGGGCGCTCACCGGGGGCTCCGCGAACCTGCCGCAGTACGCGGGCAAGGCCGTGCTCCTCGTGAACGTGGCCTCCAAGTGCGGCCTGACCCCGCAGTACTCCGGGCTGGAGAAGCTGCAGGAGCGGTACGCCGAGCGGGGCTTCACCGTGCTGGGCGTGCCCTGCAACCAGTTCCTCGGGCAGGAGCCCGGCACCGCCGAGGAGATCGCGGAGTTCTGCTCGGCGACGTACGGCGTGACGTTCCCGCTGACCGAGAAGGTGGAGGTGAACGGGGAGGGCCGGCATCCGCTGTACGAGCGGCTCGTCGGGTTCGCGGACGCCGAGGGGCACAGCGGGGACATCCGCTGGAACTTCGAGAAGTTCCTGATCGGCCGGGACGGCCGGGTGGCCGCGCGGTTCTCGCCGCAGACCGAGCCGGAGTCGGCCGAGGTGGTCTCCGCGATCGAGGCCCAGCTGGGCTGAGCCCCGACCACCGCTCACCGCCCGGTCCCGGACCGGGCGGTGAGCCCTCTCGGCAAGGACGGCGACTGGTCGAGAGGGCTCTCCGGGGTGGTGCTTGTGCAGTTGTCGTCCGGGTCAGGGTCAGGGAGAACCCCTCACGCCTTGACCGAGGACACGAAGGCGTTCCACGCGTCGGCGGGGAAGGCCAGGACCGGACCCTCGGGGGTCTTGGAGTCGCGGACGGCGAGTTCGGCGGCGGTGGGCGACTTGACCTCGACGCAGGCGCCGTTGCCCGCGGAATAGGAGGACTTCATCCACGTCCCGGAAGCGCCCTGAATCAGTGCCATGTCCACTCCTGTTGCGAGTTGCGATAGTGCGGTTCACGCCAACCATGTCGTCTGACTGGCGTGATCGACGCTACCGGGCAACTGCCTCGGCCGGAGGAGCCGTTCACTCGACCGGATGGCATATTCCAGGCGAGCCTTCCACTGGAGCCGACCGGCGGTGTACGATCCCGCGCCCCATGCGACTCGGGCTCATTCCGCGTACTGTTTCGCCATGTTCGCGATGAACTGCCGGGAAGCCTCCACATTGAGGGACTGTGCCCGCAGATGCTCGTACATCACGGCGTACTTCTGCACGTCCTGCGCCTTCTCCAGGTACAGGTCGCTGGTGACGCCCTCCAGGTAGACCACGCTGGAGTCGGCCGCGTCGGCGAACTCCAGGATCGCGTACTGGCCGTTGAGCCCGGGGTGCGCGCCCACCTCGAACGGCAGCACCTGCACGGTCACGTGCGGCAGTTGGGACATCTCGATCAGGTGCTCCAGTTGCTCCCGCATCACCAGCCTGCTGCCCACGAGCCGGCGCAGGGCCGCCTCGTCCAGCACCACCCACAGCCGCAGCGGGTTGTTCTCGGCGGTGATACGTTCCTGTCGGCGCATCCGCACCTGGACGCGTTTCTCGATCTCGGCCGTCGACGTCTCCGGCAACGCACCCTGCACCAGGGCCTCCGCGTAGGCGTGGGTCTGCAACAGGCCGGTCACCAGCTGGGGTTCGTACACCCGCAGCGACTCCGCGTCCGTCTCCAGCCCGATGTACACGCTGTACGGGATGTCCCCGAAGGTGTGCCACCAGCCCTGCTGCCGGGAGTCGCGGGCCATCTCCATCAGCGAGTCGACGATCCGCTGGTCCTCGACCTCGTACACCCCGCACAGGTCGCGCACGTCGCGCTGGCTGATGCTCCTGCGGCCGTTCTCCAGTCTGCTGATCTTCGACTGCGACACGAGCAGCCGCTCCGCCACCTCTTCGGCCGTCATGCCCTTGAGCTCGCGGAGCCTGCGCAGCTCCTGGCCGAGCCGGCGCCGCCTGACGGTGGGATTGACATTGGACGCCACGGGACGTGCACCTCCGGCTGCCTGCCTGTACCTGGCACTTTGCGTATCTGCTGTTGAGCAGACTGCCACCAAGGTGCTTTCTACCGCTGGAAAACGAGGGATATGCGGCGCCGGCTCGAACTCCTGGACGCAGTCGAGCGGGGCGGTGAGACTACGGGGGTCTCACCGCCCCGCTCGGACCAGCGGCTCCCGAACCGGGTCTGTGGGGACGGGGGCGACGGTTCAGTGGGCCACGGCGCGTGCCATGGACCCGCGGCGCGGCTGCATCGGAACCCCGTGCGCGGGCTCCGGCGCGGGCCTGGCGCCGGGCGCGGCCGGGCGGCCGCCCGTGGCCGGGCCCCGGCGCGGCTGGGCGGCCGCACCGTTCTGCACGTCCATCACGGCGTGGGCGACCAGCCCGCCCATGGGGTCGTGCCGGATCAGGTCCCGCAGCCGGGACCGGGACGAGCGTCCCTCGTTCCCCGGATACAGGTGCTTGCCGAGCCCGACGGCGTGCGCCAGCGCGGCGAGCGCCGCGGTCCGCGGGTCCGGCGGTACGCCGGTGCGGATCGCGGAGTCCAGCCGGGCACGGATCTCCCGGCTGATGTCGTTGTCCGTCGACTGGTAGCGCGTCGTCGGCAACACCCCGCACATCTGGCCCGGTACGGCGGCGACCATGCCGCACCGCTCCAGATGCGAGAGGTAGGTCTGGCGGAGCCCGAGTCGGGGCCCGCCGATCCAGTGGACGGCACGCACAGGAGCGCCACGCCTTCGCAGCAACTCCAACGCGCAGTCCAGGGTCGGATCTCCTGTCGGCCGTGGTACCACCACGGCGATACGATCCCCGTCTGGGGCTATCCGTCCGGCCAGTGCCAGCTCCACTAGCTGTGCACCGGCCAGACCGAGGTCGAGCGACTGCGGCTGTGCGGTGGTACCCGTGGTCGGGTCCAGCGCCAGCAACAGAAGCTCCTCCGGAAGTGTTCTGCGGCTCCTGCCCATCCATGCCTCCCCGCGTGGATGAATGACAGGGTGACCCCTCTCACATTGGTCTGTCGAGGGCGCGTGACCGGTTCGTGAGGGAACCGGCAGGTATGTCGTTCTCGTCTAGCGCAGGGGCCGGGTCCGCACACAGGACACTGGTACATGGTTCGGACAGGGCGCGCGGGTGAGCGCGCGGCGCATGAGGAGGCATCGGTGGCGGGCGAGTCCCCCGACAGGTCGAAGCAGCGCGAGTCGTCGGCGGAACCGACGTCGGGGAGCGGGGGTTCGGTTCCCGAGGCGCGCGATCCGCGTCTCGTGGTGTCCCGCGAAAAGGATTCCGCGGGCGGTGGGGACACGGCGACGAAGATCCTGACGGTACGCCCCGACACCGCCCTGCACGAGGCGGCCTCCACGTGGGTACGCACCGCGAACACGGACACCTCCGGCACGGAACCGTCCGACACGGACGGCGGGACGGAGGTTCCGCCGGAGGGGAAGGGCCAGCCGAAGGGTTCGCCGGAGACGGGGAGTTCGTCGGAGGCGGAGCCGGAGCCGGAGAAGAATTCCGACGCGGAGGCGGAGGCGAAGTCCGAGGACTCGTCCGACGCGGAGGCGGAGCCCGAGGAGACTTCCGACGCGGAGGCGGAGCCGAAGCCGAAGAAGGCTTCCGACGCGAAGGCCGAGCCGGAGAAGACTTCCGACGCGGAGGCGGAGTCCGAGGAGTCGTCCGACGCGGAGGCGGACACCGACGGTGAGGCCGACGCGGACGTCGAGCCGGCCGCCGGCGAGGACTCCGAGGGCGAGGCGAAGGGCGACGCCACCGCGAAGACCGGGACCGACACGGACGCAAAGGCCGGCAAGGACGCCGAGGCTGTCGCGGACGACGAGGACAGCGCCGGTGGCGAGGACGCGGGGGAGGCGGAGGAGACCGGGGACGAGCCCGAGGCCGCCGACGGCGTCCCGCAGGGGCCACCCGAGGACGACGACGAGAGCCGCACGGGTGGTGCGGGTGGGAACACGGACGCCGACGGCGAAGCCGAGGCGGAGGCCGCGACCACCGAGGCACCGCAGGCGACCCGCGAAGCCGAGGCGGACGCGGAGGCCGCTGACGCCGACGCCGACCCCGCGCCCGTCGATCAGCCCACCGCCGTCTTCAAGGCCCCCCGGCCCAAGAAGACCGACGTGGACCAGCCGACGACCATGCTGAAGCTCGGCGGCAAGCCGAAGGCACCGGAGTCCGACGCCGAGCGCACCAGCAAGTTCGTCGCGCTGAAGGACGACCTGCACAAGCCGCAGCCGGCCGACGCCACCACCCCCGTCCCCCAGGTCGGCCCCGAGCGGACCACGCAGCAGCCGTTGCCGCCGAAGCCGCCGCTGGACCTGCTGGCGGAGCTGACGAACACGCCGCCGCCCCCGGAGACCCCGGTCCGCACGCTGGTGCGCAGGGTGAAGATCTGGACCCCCCTGGTCCTGCTCCTGGTGGTCGTCTTCGCGGTCGTACAGGCCGTGCGCCCCCTGCCCTCCACCACCCTCGCGCTCACCGGCGCGGAGACCTACACGTTCGAGGGCGGCCGTACCACCCTGCCGTGGCCCGGGGAGGGCCAGGGCTGGATCGACGCGGACGGCGTCGGCACGATGGGCCACTTCGGCAAGCAGACCCCCGTGGCGATCGGCTCGGTCGCCAAGACCATGACCGCGTACATCATCCTCAGGCACCACCCGCTGAAGCCGGGGCAGGAGGGCCCGAAGATCAAGGTGGACGCGAAGGCGGAGAAGGAGGGCGGCTACGACAAGGCGGGCGAGTCCACCCTGAACACCGTCAAGGCCGGCGACCACCTCACCGAGAAGCAGGCGCTGTCCGCCGTCCTGATCCCGTCCGCCAACAACATCGCCCGGCTGCTCGCGCGCTGGGACGCGGGCTCGGAGGCGGCGTTCGTGAAGGAGATGAACGCCACCGCCAGGCAGCTGGGGATGAGGGACACGAAGTACACCGACCCCTCGGGCCTGATGGAGAGCACCGTCTCCACGGCCGAGGACCAGGTGAAGCTCGGCCGCGCGTTCGTGAAGGTGCCGGCCCTCGTGGCCATCAGCAGCGCGGCCAGCTGGACGGACCCCTCCGGCCAGTACTGGACCAACTACAACGAGCTGCCGTACCGCATGGGCGCGATCGGCATCAAGACCGGCAGCACCACGGCGGCCGGCGGCAATCTGCTCTTCGCCTCGCGCAAGCAGGTCGACGGCCGCACGGTCACCCTGGTCGGCGCGATCCTCGGCCAGCACAAGCCGAAGATCCTGGAGACGGTCAACACGGTCAGCAAGACCGCGCTGCTCGCCGCGCAGGACGCGCTGACCTCGGCGAAGGTCCTGAAGAAGGGCCAGGTGGTCGGCTATGTGGACGACCGGCTCGGCGGCCACACCCCGGTCGTGGTCACGCAGGACGTGACGGCGGCCGGCTGGTCCGGTCTGAAGGTGCGGCTGTCCTTCGCGCCGGGGACCGTGCCGCACACCGCGAAGGCCGGCACCCGGGTCGGGACGCTCACCGTGGGTGACGGGACGTCCGGCGCGGTGAAGGTTCCGGTGGCCCTGCAGAAGGATCTGGCCGAGCCCGGTTTCGGCGCCAGGCTCACCCGGCTGGGCTGACCGCCCCGCCGCGGCCCGGCCCGCCCCGTACGACCGCGCACCCCGCCTCAGGACCCCCGCCCGGGAGCCCCGTGGCGGGGTGCGTGCTAGCGTCACGAATCGGGGCAGGTCGCCGGTCCGGGGACAGGACCGCGGACCGGGACGGGAAGCGGCCGGGACCACCGGGGGACGCGGCCGAGAACAGAAGACGGGATCACGGGGAGTGCCTTCAGGTGGCCACAGCGGAGCCGACACGCGCCGACAACGCAGATCCGGGCCCGGGAGTGGACCCGCGAATACGGCCGTCCGCGGCTGACGCGGACAGTCGTACCCCGGAGGTGCGCCCCGGCGCCCGCGCGCGTGCCCTCGCCGCGCTCGAACCCCTCCGGCAGCGGATGCTCCGGCACCCCGTGCTGTCGGTCACGGTGCTCGCCGGTGTGCTGCACATCATCTGGTTCTTCACGTTCGCGAACAGCGGCGGCGATCTCGCGGCGCAGGACGCGTGGGCGGAGTTCGTCGGCCGGCACCCGGACTCGGCGTACAACCTCGCCTGGTACGGGGGCATGCACCCGGTGTCGTACAGCGTGGTGTCGCCGTATCTGATGTCGGTCCTCGGCGTCCGTACGACGATGATGATCGCCGGGACGGTGTCGGCGGGCCTGCTGACGCTGGTCCTGATCCGCAGCCGGTCGGTGCGCAACCCGCTGTGGGCCGCGCTCGGCGGGGTCGCCGCGCTGCTGGCCAACGCGATCTCCGGCCGGGTGACCTTCGGGCTCGGCACGATGTTCGCGCTGGGCGCGGTCGCGGCGGTGTTCTGCTGGCCGTACCGGTGGCGGTACAAGCGCTGGGCCAAGGCGCTGACCGCCGCCCCGCTGGCCGCGCTCGCCACGATGGCCTCGCCGGTGGCGGGGCTGTTCGTGGGCCTGGTCGCGGTGGCGCTGTTCCTGCAGAAGCGGCGGCCGGGCGCGTGGGCGCTGGGTCTGGCGCCGTCGGCGGTGGTCGCGGTGTCGGCCTGGCTGTTCCCGTTCTCCGGCACCCAGCCCATGGGATTCGGCTCGGTGGTCATGCCGCTGCTGTACGGGCTGTTCTGCCTGTTCCTGGCGCCGAGGCAGTGGGTGACGGTGCGGCTGACGGCCGCCGTCTACAGCCTCGCCGTCGTCCTGGTGTGGCTGATCAGCTCGCAGATCGGGTCGAACATCTCGCGGCTGCCGATGCTGTTCGCGGGTGCGACGCTGGTCGCGATCCTGCCGTACACCGAGCCGAAGACCCGTGACCGGTACGTGGCCGTGCTGGCCCTGCTCGGCTTCGCCGGCTGGATCGGCTACAAGTCGGTGGACGACATCATCCACACCACCCCGGCCGCGTCCTGGGCGCGGGAGCTGGCGCCGCTGATCAACCAGCTGCAGAAGCAGGGCGCGGAGAAGGGCAGGGTCGAGGTGGTCCCGGCCCGCTCGCACCGGGAGGCCTCCGCGCTGGCGCCGGACTTCAACCTGGCCCGCGGCTGGAACCGGCAGGCCGACATGGAGCGCAATCCGCTCTTCTACGACGACACCCTCAACTCGGCGAACTACCACGAGTGGCTCCAGCGGTGGGCCGTGCACTACGTCGTGCTGCCCAAGGACAACCCGGACGGGGACGGCGGTCAGCGCGAGCGGGCGCTGTTGCAGCGCGGGATGCCGTATCTGACGCAGGTCTGGGGCGACGCCAACTGGCAGCTGTTCAAGGTGACCGATCCGACGCAGCTGGCGGAGCCGAACGCGGTGGTGGACCGGGCCGAGCAGGGCGAGATGACCCTGCGGGTGAGCAAGGCGGGACGGATCCTGATCCGGGTCCCGTACTCGCCCTGGCTGAGCGTCGTGGACGAGCAGGGCAGGAGTGTGAAGCCGCCGCAGCCGTCGTCCGGCACCCCGAAGACGTACCGGAACGTTTACGGGTGCCTGACGCAGACCCCGGAGGACTCCAACGGGGACCGGTGGACGGTGCTGCTGGCGCCGAAGGCCGGGACGTACCGGCTGGCGTCCCCCTACCAGCTGCCGCGCGGTACGCCGTGTCCCGACGGGCTGCGGTGAGGGTCCGCGCTCACCGCAGTTCGGCCACGTACCGGTCGGTGCCCGGCACCGTCGGGACGAACGGCGCGACCAGCTCCACCCGGCCCAGGCCGGATGCGGCCACCTGTTCGTCCAGCCCCCGGAAATGCTCCTCCCAGCACTCCCGCGGGTCCCGTTCCAGGAACCACAGCAGGGTCAGCCGGGTGTCCACGCCCTCGACCTGCTTGACGTAGGTCATGCGGTCGCCCGGCAGCGGGGTCGGCCGGAAGACGGTGACCAGGGCGGCCGGGGAGCCGGCGAGGCGGCGCGGGAGGTGGCGGTCGCGCAGCCACCGCAGGAGTGCGGCGCGCTGCCCGGGCGAGTCGGTGTCGAGGACCTCCAGGACCAGGCCGGCGTAGGGGTGGTCGAGGGCGTGGACGTCCCGGGGCCCGGCGGCGCCGTCGCGGTACACCGTCGCCTCGTGGTCCTGGAAGGCGGTGAGGACGTGGGTGCGCTCGTGGTGGACGCGGGCGTCCCGGTTGAGGCGCTTGTTGATGGCGACCGTCCACTTCATGTGGTCGTCGTAGCGGCCGGCGGTGATCCAGTAGGTGGAGAGGTAGCAGCCGGCGGTGACCGGCCGGGCGACCGCCGACTCCGCCGGGTAGCGCAGGAGTTGCAGGTCCCGGGTCGCCACCCAGCGGCGGCCCGCGTACATCCAGGGCATGGCCATCGCGCCGGCGTAGTAGTGGTCGTCCTCGTACCAGCGGTTGTAGGCGTACTCGTGGCCGGGGTGCGGCTCGACCAGGGTGATCAGGGCGTGGCCGGGGCGGACGCCGTACGGGCCGACGGCGGCCAGTTCGGCGTACGTCTCACTGCGGGTGTCGTCGCTCACGCGGTTCCCCTTTCCTGCGCTCGCCCATACTCTGACGCTCCGTCAGGTGGAGCGCCATACCGATGAAGCACCGGACCGAAGGAGGGGCCGTGGCCCTGCTCGCGGGCAAGACCGTCGTCGTCTCGGGTGTCGGGGCCGGGCTCGGCCACCAGGTCGCGGCGGCCGTCGTACGGGACGGCGGGAACGCGGTGCTGGGGGCGCGCACCGAGGCGAACCTGGCCCGGAGTGCGGCCGTGATCGATCCGGACGGCACGCACACGGCGTACCGGGCGACCGACGTCACGGACGAGGGGCGGTGCGAGGCGCTGGCGGCGCTGGCGCGGGAGCGGTTCGGCGGGATCGACGCGGTGGTCCATGTGGCCGCCTGGGACTCGTACTTCGGCGGGCTGCAGGACGCGGACTTCACGACCTGGCGGTCGGTCCTCGATGTGAACCTGCTGGGGACGCTGCGGATGACCCGGGCCTGTCTGCCGGCGCTGCGGGCGGGCGGGGGCGGGTCGGTGGTGTTCATCGGGACGCAGTCGGCGGTGGCCGCGCCCTCACAGGTGAGGCAGGCCGCGTACGCCGCGTCGAAGGGGGCGCTGACCAGTGCGATGTACTCGCTGGCGCGGGAGCTGGGCCCGGACCGGATCCGGGTCAACTCGGTGCTGCCGGGCTGGATGTGGGGGCCGCCGGTGCAGGCGTACATCCGGTTCGCCGCGGACGCGGAGGGGGTGCCGGAGGGCGAGGTGCTGGCGCGGCTGACCGAGCGGATGGCACTGCCCGAGTTGGCCACCGACGGGGATGTGGCGGACGCGGCGGTGTTCCTCTCGTCGGACCGGGCTCGGGCGATCACCGGTCAGTCGCTGCTGGTCAACGCGGGCGAGCTGATGCGCTGACGGAGGAGTGGGGCACCTCTTCTTCCGTTCAGGTAAGTGAACGTGAGTCATCAAGCAGAACTATTTTACCCTCACTTGACCTTACTCTTGCTTGTCGTGTTCATGTGCTCGCACTCACGATCGGGCACATGAACAGTCTCGACTGGGCCGTGCTCATCGGCTACTTCGGTGTGATGGTCGCGATCGGCGTCTGGTCGCACAAACGCGTGGACAACGTCTCGGACTTCTTCACGGCCGGCGGCAGGATGCCCTGGTGGCTCTCCGGCATCTCGCACCACATGTCGGGCTACAGCGCCGTGATGTTCACCGGGTACGCGGGCATCGCCTACACCTACGGCGTCACCTCCTTCATCACCTGGTCCTTCCCCATCGCGCTCGGCATCGCCATCGGCTCGAAGCTGTTCGCGCCCCGCATCAACCGACTGCGCTCCCGGCTCCACGTGGCCTCCCCGCTGGAGTACCTGAAGAACCGTTACAACCTGCCGACCCAGCAGGCCCTCGCCTGGTCGGGCATGCTGCTGAAGATCGTGGACGTGGGCGCCAAGTGGGCGGCGATCGCCACCCTGTTGTCGGTGTTCACCGGGATGTCGCTGAACCAGGGGATCCTCATCACCGGCGCGATCACCGCCGTGTACTGCACGATCGGCGGACTGTGGGCGGACGCGCTGACCGAACTCGGCCAGTTCGTCATCCAGTTGCTGGCCGGCGTGTCGATGTTCGTCGCGGTCGTGATGAAGCTGAACGACAAGGGCATCGGCTTCCTCGGCGCCTGGGACGAGCCGGCGCTGCACGGCCACGGCAAGCCCCTCGTCGGCCCGTACGGCACGGTGTTCCTGCTGGCGTTCCTGTTCATCAAGCTCTTCGAGTACAACGGCGGCATGCTCAACCAGGCCCAGCGCTACATGGCCACCGGCAGCGCCCGCCAGGCCGAGCGCTCCGCCCGGCTGTCCGCGATCCTCTGGCTGGTCTGGCCGGTGGTGCTGTTCTTCCCGATGTGGATGTCCCCGCTGCTGGTCCGTGCGCAGAAGCCGGACGGCTCCGACTCCTACGCCCTGATGACCGAACAGCTGCTGCCGCACGGCCTGTTGGGCCTGGTCATCGTCGGCTTCTTCTCACACACCATGGCCATGTGCTCCTCCGACGCGAACGCCATCGCGGCCGTCTTCACCCGGGACTGCGCGCCGGTGCTCTCGGCGCGGGCGCGGGCGTGGAGCACGCGTACCGGGCTGATCGCGGCGCGCGTCACCACGGTGGTCTTCCTCGGTCTGTCGATGGCGGCCGCGACGCAGGTCGACTCCCCCGCGTTCAAGGACATCATCACGGTCGTCATCAAGTGGGTCGCCGGTCTGATGGGTCCGATGGCGATCCCGATGATGCTCGGTCTGCTCCGCCCGTTCCGCCGCTCCGGTCCGACGGCCGCGCTCGTCAGCTGGGGGCTGGGCCTGCTCGCCTTCTGGCTGGTCAACTACCCGATCAGCTGGGAGATCGACGGCGGTGTCCCGCTCCAGTACCAGGTCTCGGTGCCGCTCGCGGTCTCCCTGGTGCTCTACATCGCCATCGGCTACCTGAAGCCGGAGGACACGCCCGAACGGCTGGCGGTCATCGAGCGGGTCAACACGGACGAGGATGCCGCGCCTGCCGTTCCGGTTCCCGCGGGGGCAGGGGACGGCGTGGCCCGGGAAGCTCCGTAGCCGCTCGCTCAGGCCCGTGGATACCGTGCCAGCCACCCCGGGGACGCGCCCGCCGGGCCGTGCAGTGCGGGGCCCTGGGTCATCTCCATGGCGAAGTCGTCGGCGAGTTCCAGGATCGTGGGGCGGCCCTCCAGTTCGGCCAGCCAGGCCGGCGGGAGGGCCGTCTCGCCGTGCAGGGCGCCGAGGAGGCCGCCCGTCAGCGTCCCCGCCGCCGCCGACGGCCCGCTCTGGTTCACCGCCAGGCACAGCCCGTGCCGTACGTCCTCCCCGACCAGGGCGCAGTACACGGACGCGGCCAGCAGCCCGTCCGCCGTGCCGTCGCCGGCGAGTTCCTCCACCCGGGCCGGGGTGGGCATGCCCTGCCGTACGGCGCCCAGGGCGTGCTGGAGGGCGTCGGAGACCGGCTGGTGGCCGGGGCGGGCGGCGATCAGGGCGAGGGCCTGCTGCACGGCGCCGTCCAGGCTGTCGCCGCGGGCCAGCCCGTGCACGATCACGGCGTACGCGCCCGCCGACAGGTAGGCGAGGGGGTGGCCGTGGCTCTGGGCCGCGCACTCCACGGCCAGCTGGACGACCAGTTGGGGCTCCCAGCCGACGAGCAGACCGAAGGGCGCCGAGCGGGCGACCGCCTCCGGGCCCAGCTCCCCGGGGTTCTTCGGGGACTCCAGCGTGCCCATGGTCTGGTCGCCGAACCCGATGAGCAGTGCGCGGGTCGGGTCCCGGCGGGCGTACAGCCACTCCTCGCGGGCCAGCCAGCCGTCCTCCTTTCGGCGTTCGTCGGGGCCCCAGTCCCGCTGGGTGGCCGCCCAGCGCAGATAGGCCCGGTGCAGGTCGGTCGGCGGGTGCCAGGCGCCGGTGTCGCGGCGCACCTGGGCGCGTATCAGCCCGTCCACGGTGAACAGGGCCAGCTGGGTGTGGTGGGTGACCGTGCCGCGCCGCCCGTGTCCGAAGGCCAGGTCGAGCAGCCCCTCACCGCCGTACGCGGCCCGGATCTCCGTCAGGGACAGCGGATCGGCCGGCCCCCCGAGGGCGTCGCCGACCGCGGCCCCGAGGAGGGTGCCGCGCACCCGGCTGCGGAAGTCCTGCTGTTCGGCACGGCCCCAGACGGCACCGGATGTCCTGCCCACCAGACCTCCCCGCGGCACCGTCCGCCTGTACGACGCCCAGCACTGTAATCGACCGGGAACGGTCCGTTCGCCGGAGCCCGGCCGGATTCCGGAGGGAGGCCCCTGGGAAGAGCCGGTGCGCGTCGGGGAGAATCCCAGCCATGACCACCACCCCCACACGCCCCACGGGGCTCAGGCTTGCCGCCGGTGTGCTCACCGGCATACTCGCGCTCTACATCGCCCTGGTCGCGCTCGGCAACATCACCGACTTCGGGACCAACCAGCAGTTCGTCCGGCATGTGCTGGCGATGGACACGACGTTCAAGGACGACCATCTGATGTGGCGGGCCGTGACCAGCACGGCCCTGGAGGACACCGCGTACGTCCTGATCATCGTCTGGGAGAGCGTGACGGCCGCGGTGCTGGTCGGCGGGACGGTCCTGTGGGCGCGGCGCCGGGACGAGACGGCCCGGCGCTGGTCGACGTACGGGCTGCTGATGATGCTGCTGCTCTTCGGCGCCGGGTTCATCGCGATCGGCGGTGAGTGGTTCGCGATGTGGCAGTCGAAGTCCTGGAACGGCCTGGACGCGGCGACCCGGGTGCTCCTGCTGAGCGGCGTCGCGCTGATCGTCAACCTGCTGCCGGGCGGCTCCCGGGAGACGCCGAATCGGCCGGAGCCGTCCGCCTAGTTGACGACGGCGACCCGGGTGCCCTGGTCGCCGAAGGACCACAGGGCGGTCCCGTCCGCCTTGTGGAGGCGGATGCCGCCGAGCTTCTGGCCGCCCGCGGGCGGGGGCGAGGCGCCGTCGAGGGCGTTGGAGAAGGCCACGTTCACGCCGTCCACCTTGGTGAAGTACATGACGTGCTCGATCTCCACGCCGTCCGAGCCCTTGAGGGACTGGGTGCGCAGAGTGATCGAGTAGCGGCCGGGCTGCGGGCTGACCGTGCCCGGCCACACCGTGAACGTGCGGGTCGCCCTGCCGGTCGCGTCGACCAGCCAGACGCGCTTCTCGGCCAGCGAGTACACGATCCGCCGGCCCTCGCCGGAACCGTCCGGCAGGGCGGGCGCGGACGGGGTCCTCGGGCTCGGCGTCGCGTGCGGGCTCGCGGACGCCGAGGCGCCGGTCCGGGCGACGGCGGCCGTGGGTTGCGGCCCGTGGTTCGCCTGTACGGCGAGGGCGACGACGACCGCGGTCGCCCCCGCCGTCAGACCGGTGACCCAGGCCCACGAGGGCAGTCGGGCAGCCACGGGACGCATCTCCTCCGGTACGGGTCCCCTCCTCGGCAGGGGGGTCGGATCATCGTACTCAGTTCGCGGAGACGGTTCGGTCCGGGGAGACGGCTCAGTCCAGGACCGGCAGCAGGTCCGGCAGGTGGCCGTCGGACGCCTCGGCCGCCCGCTGCCGCTCCTCGGGGACCTCGCCGTACAGCGTGGTGCGCGGCTTCGCGGGGCGGCCGGCCGCCTCCGCCACCGCGACCAGGTCGCGGACCGACTTGTACGAGCCGTAGGAGGAGCCCGCCATGCGGGAGATCGTCTCCTCCATGAGCGTCCCACCCAGGTCGTTCGCGCCGGAGCGGAGCATCTCCGCCGCCCCCTCGGTGCCCAGTTTGACCCAGCTCGTCTGGATGTTGGGGATCCAGGGGTGCAGGAGCAGGCGGGCCATCGCCGTCACCGCCCGGTTGTCCCGCAGGGACGGGCCCGGGCGGGCGATCCCGGCCAGGTACACCGGCGCGTTCGTGTGGATGAACGGCAGCGTCACGAACTCGGTGAAGCCGCCCGTCTCCCGCTGGATGCGGGCCAGCGTGCGCAGGTGGCCGAGCCAGTGCCGGGGCTGGTCCACGTGTCCGTACATCATCGTGGACGACGAGCGGACGCCCAGCTCGTGCGCGGTCCTGACCACCTCGATCCAGGTGGCCGTGGGCAGCTTGCCCTTGGTCAGCACCCAGCGGACCTCGTCGTCCAGGATCTCCGCCGCCGTACCGGGGATGGAGTCCAGGCCCGCCTCCCTGGCGGCGGTCAGCCACTCCCGGATCGACATCCCGGTCCGGCTCGCGCCGTTGACGACCTCCATCGGGGAGAAGGCGTGCACGTGCATGCCCGGGACGCGCTCCTTCACCGCCTTGGCGATGTCGAAGTACGCCGTCCCCGGCAGGTCCGGGTGGATGCCGCCCTGCATGCACACCTCGACCGCGCCCACGTCCCACGCCTGCTGCGCGCGGTCGGCCACCTGCTCCAGGGAGAGCGTGTACGCGTCGGCGTCCGTGCGGCGCTGCGCGAAGGCGCAGAACCGGCAGCCGGTGTAGCAGACGTTGGTGAAGTTGATGTTCCGGGTGACGATGTACGTCACGTCGTCACCGACCGCCGACCGGCGCACGTCGTCCGCGACCCGGCACAGCGCGTCCAGCGCCGGCCCGTCCGCGTGCAGCAGGGCGAGGGCCTCGGCGTCGGTCAGCCGGGTCGGGTCGTCGGCGGCCGTGCGCAGCGCCTCGCGGACGTCGGCGTCGATGCGCTCCGGGGCCATCCCGGGGGCCGCCGCCTCGCGCAGCGCCTCCCAGTCGCCGTACACCTCGTCGAAGTCGGCGCGCCGGTCGCCGGTACGGCCCTCGGTGTCGACGGCGGTGTGCAGGTCGGTGCGGCCGGTGGCGGTGAACACCTCCTCCGGTTCCTGCCAGGGCAGGCCCGCCACGACCGCGTCCGCACGGGCGAGGCCCGTCTCCGGGTCGGCCAGGGCCGCCACGTGCGGGCGCAGCCGCGGGTCCAGCCAGGGCTCGCCGCGGCGGACGAACTCCGGGTACACGCACAGGCGTTCACGCAGCTCGAAGCCGGCCGCGCGGGACCGTTCGGTGAGTTCCTCGATCTGCGGCCAGGGGCGCTCGGGGTTGACGTGGTCGATGGTCAGCGGGGAGACCCCGCCCCAGTCGTCGATGCCGGCGCCGATCAGCCGCTCGTACTCGGCGTCGACCAGGTTCGGCGGGGCCTGGAGGCAGGCCGAGGGCCCCATGATGTGCCGGGCGACGGCCACCGTGGCGACCAGGTCGTCCAGTTCGGCGTCCGGCATGCCGCGCATCGCCGTGTCCGGCTTGGCGCGGAAGTTCTGGATGATCAGCTCCTGGATGCCGTGGTAGGCCCGGGAGACCTTCCGCAGCGCGAACAGCGACTCCGCGCGCTCCTCGTAGCTCTCGCCGATGCCGATGAGCAGGCCGGAGGTGAACGGCACGGAGGAGCGGCCGGCGTCCTCCAGCACCCGCAGCCGTACGGCCGGCTCCTTGTCCGGGGAGCCGTGGTGCGGGCCGCCGGGCTCGGACCACAGCCGCTCCGCGGTCGTCTCCAGCATCATGCCCATGGAGGGCGCGACCGGCTTCAGCCGCTGGAAGTCCGTCCACGTCATGACGCCCGGGTTGAGGTGGGGCAGCAGGCCCGTCTCCTCCAGGATGCGGATGGAGATCGCGCGGACGTAGGCGATGGTGTCGTCGTAGCCGTGCGCGTCGAGCCACTCGCGCGCCTCGGGCCAGCGGTCCTCCGGCTTGTCGCCGAGGGTGATCAGGGCTTCCTTGCAGCCGAGGGCGGCACCCTTGCGGGCGATGTCCAGCACCTCGTCGGGCGACATGAACATCCCGTGCCCGGCGCGCCGCAGCTTGCCGGGGACGGTGACGAACGTGCAGTAGTGGCACTTGTCCCGGCACAGCCGGGTCAGGGGGATGAAGACGCTCTTCGAGTACGTGATGACGCCGGGCCTGCCCGCCGCCTCCAGGCCCGCGTCCCGCACCCGGGCGGCGGAGGCGGCGAGGGCGGTCAGATCCGCACCGCGTGCCTGGAGGAGCACCGCCGCCTCACCGGCGTCGAGGGCGACGCCGTCCCGGGCGCGTTTGAGGGCGCGACGCATGGAGTTCTCGGTCGGGCCGGTTCCGGAGGTCGCGGAAGTCGTCATTCCTTGAGCATACGTTTGCCTTGATCAGCCTTGTGCGGTCCCGCCCGGCAGCAGGGCCGCGTAGCCGTCGAGGGCGCGCAGCACCTCCGTCTCGCCGGCCGGCGGCAGCTGCACCACGACCTCCTCGACGCCCAGTTCGGCGTAGTGGGCGAGCTTGCCGGGGGTGGGCTGGACGGCGTACGGGACGACCTGGAGGGCGGCCGGGTCGCGGCCCGCGTCCGCCCACACCGAGCGCAGCGCGGGCAGCGCCTCGGTGAGCCCGCGGCCGCCGATCGGCAGCCAGCCGTCGGCGAACTCGGCGATGTGCGCGAACAGCTTGGGGCCCGCGGCCCCGCCGACGAGCGTGCGGGGGCCGACGACCCGGCCGCGCGGCTTCTGTACGGGCTTGGGGTGGGCGAGGCTGGCCCGCACACCGCCGAACTCCCCCGCGTACTCCGTCGGCTCCTCGCTCCACAGCGCGCGCATCAGCGCCATCCGGTCCCGGACCAGTTCCCGCCGGGTCCGCCAGGTCACGCCGTGGTCGGCGGCCTCCTCCACGTTCCAGCCGTAGCCGAGACCGAGGGTGAACCGGCCGCCGGACAGGTGGTCCAGCGTGGCGACCTGCTTGGCCAGGTCGATGGGGTCGTGCTGGGCGACCAGGGTGATGCCGGTGCCGAGCGCCAGCCGCCCGGTCACGGCGGCGGCCTGGGCGAGGGCCACGAAGGGGTCGAGGGTGCGGCCGTACTCGGGGGGCAGGTCGCCGCCGGCCGGGTAGGGGGTGGTGCGCTCCACGGGGATGTGGGTGTGTTCCGGGAGGTAGAGACCGCAGAAGCGGCGGGCTTCCAGCTCCTGCGCCAGCCGGACGGGGGTGATGGTCTCGTCGGTGAGGAAGATCGTGACGGAGATGCGCATGAGGCATCGTACCGACTGGTCGGTCGCCTGTCAGGGGGCGCGGCGGGTCCGCTGTGGCTTGTCACGTCGTTCCCAGGGCCCTTCGGGGCGCCTACCGTGGCTGCTGTGACGACTCTGCGCGGCACCATCGGACCCGGCGCGCCCGACTTCGTGTACCTCCCCTTCGAAGTCCCGCCCGGAATCGCCGAACTGAAGGTCTCGTACTCCTACGGCAAACCCTCCGTCCCGCCCGGCACCCCCGGCAACGCCCTCGACATCGGGCTCTTCGACCCGCGCGGGACCGGCCTGGGCGGCCGGGGGTTCCGGGGGTGGTCGGGGGGTGCGCGGAGCGAGTTCTCCGTGCGGGCCGACGAGGCCACGCCGGGCTACCTCCCGGGGCCGCTGACGCCCGGCACCTGGCACATCGCGCTCGGCCCCTACACCGTGGCGCCGCAGGGGCTGTCGTACGAGGTGACGGTCACGCTGACCCAGGGGCCGGCCGGGCAGACGCCCGAGGCGGTGTATCCGCCGGACCGGGCCCGGGGGCGGGGCCGGGACTGGTACCGGGGCGACTGCCATCTGCACTCCTGGCACTCCGACGGGCGCCGCACCCCGCAGGAGATCGCGGCGCTGGCCCGTGCGGCCGGGCTGGACTTCGTCAACAGTTCCGACCACAACACGAACGCCTCGCACGCCCACTGGGCCGACGCGGCCGGCGACGACCTGCTGGTGCTGCTCGGCGAGGAGATCACCACCCGCAACGGGCACGTCCTGGCGCTCGGCACCGAGCCGGGCACCTTCGTCGACTGGCGCTACCGGGCCCGCGACGGCCGCTGGGCCCACTTCGCGCGGGAGGTCCACCGGGCCGGCGGCCTGGTCGTGCCGGCCCATCCGCACGCCGACTGCGTGGGCTGCGGCTGGCGGTTCGGGTTCGCCGAGGCGGACGCCGTGGAGGTGTGGAACGGGCCCTGGACGCCGGACGACGAGGTGACCCTGGCCGCCTGGGACGCCACGCTGGCGGCGGCGCGGGGCGGGCGGGGGTGGCTGCCGGCGATGGGCGACAGCGACGCCCACCGCGATCCGGACGTGGTCGGGCTGCCCCAGACGGTCGTCCTCGCCGACGCGCTGACCAGGGAGGCGATCCAGGAGGGGCTGCGGGCCGGGCGGTCGTACGTGGCCGAGTCCCGGCAGGTGTCGCTGGCGTTCACCGTGACGGCCGAGGGCGGTGAACGGGCCGGGATCGGGGAGCGGCTGGCGGTCGGACCGGACACCCCGGTGACGGTCCGGCTGGAGGCGTCCGGTGTGCCGCGCTGCTCGGTCCGGTTCGTCACCGACCAGGGCGTGCTGTTCACCGACGGTCCGCTGCCGGTGTCCGGTACGGGGAGCGTCGAGTGGCGGACCACCCCGGCCCGCGCCGCCTACGTCCGGGCCGAGGTGCGGCACGAGACGGCGCTGGGGCCGGTGCCGGGGGCGATGGCCGCGTTCACCAACCCGGTCTTCCTCGGGCGCCCCGGCGACGGGTGGCCCGCGGAAGGGGCATGATGGCCTCGGCACCGGGAGGGACGAGATGTCGGGCAGCACCGGCCGTAAGCAACGCGTCATGACCCGCCTCCAGCGGTATGTCGCCAACCCGCTGAACCGGCGTCTGCCGTTCCAGACGCTGCTGGAGACGACCGGCCGCACCTCCGGCCTGCCCCGGCGGACCCCGGTCGGCGGGCGCCGGGTCGGCGACTCCTTCTGGCTGGTCTCGGAGTTCGGCTACCGCTCGCAGTACGTCCGCAACATCCAGGCCGACCCGCGGGTGCGCGTCCGCGTCGCGGGCCGCTGGCACCACGGCACCGCCCACCTGCTGCCCGACGACGACCCGGTGGCCCGCCTGCGCGGCCTGTCCCGGTTCAACAGCATGGCGGTACGGGCGTTCGGCACGGACCTGCTGACGGTGCGCGTCGACCTGGAGGGGTGACGGTTCACCCCGGCCACACGATCGACTGCACCTCGCTGTAGGCGTGCAGGGCGTACACGCCGACGTCCCGGCCGACCCCGCTGCGCTTGAACCCGCCGAACGGGGCCTCCATGTTGCGGCCGACCGTGTTCACGCCGACGCCGCCGGCCCGCAGCCGCCGTGCCACCCGGAAGGCCCGGGCCACGTCACCGGACCAGACGTAGTCGATGAGCCCGTACTCGGAGTCGTTGGCGAGGGCCACCCCCTCGTCCTCGTCCCCGAACGGGATCACCGTCACCACGGGCCCGAAGATCTCCTCCCGGGCCACCCGCATGTCGTTCGCGGCGTCGGCGAGCACGGTGGGTGCGACGTAGAACCCCCGCTCCAGCGGCGGCCGTTCACCGCCCGCCACGACCACGGCTCCCTCCTTCCGGCCGAGTTCGACGTACGACTCCACCCGCGCCCGGTGCGCGGCGGATATCACCGGCCCCACCACCGTGTCCGGCTCCCGCGGATCGCCGACCCTCAACCGGTTGGCGTACCCGGCGAGTTGCTCGACCAGCCGGTCGTACACCCCGTGCTGGGCCAGCACCCGGGTGGGTGCCGTGCAGATCTGCCCGCTGTAGAAGGAGAAGGTGGTGCCGATGCCGGCGACGGCGGAGGCCAGGTCGGCGTCGTCGAAGACGAGTGCGGCCCCCTTGCCGCCCAGTTCCATCAGCTGGCGCCGCATGTCCCGCCCGCACACCTCGGCGATGCGCCGCCCGACGGCCGTGGACCCGGTGAAGCTCACCATGTCGACGTCCCCCGAGGCCACGACGGCCTCGCCCACCGACACGTCCCGCCCGGAGACGACGTTCACCACGCCCGGCGGCACCCCGGCCGCCTCCAGCGCCCAGGCCATCCGGTACACGGACAGCGGGTCCTGCGGGGCGGGCTTGACCACGACCGTGTTGCCCATGGCCAGCGCCGGGGCGATCTTGCCGGCCGGGTTGGCCCACGGGTTGTTGTACGAGGTGACGCAGGCGACGACGCCGACGGGCTGCCGTACCGCCAGCGCCCCCAGCACGGCGGCCCCGCCCATCGGCCCGGCCTCGTTGATCTGCGGGGCGATCGGCCACTCGGCGGGCTCCACGCTCGCGTACCGGCGGAAGCGGGCCGCGGCCACCCCGACCTGCATCGCGCGGGCCGTCCCGGTGGTCGCGCCGGTCTCGGCCCGGGCCAGGTCGGCGAACGGCACCAGCCGCTCCCGGATGAGCTCCGCGGCCCGCCCGAGCAGCGCCGCCCGCCGCTCCGGCCGGGTCCGCGACCACGCCCCGAACGCCTCCCGGGCCGCCGCGCAGGCCGCCCGGGCCTGCTCCGGGGAGGACTCGGGCGCCCAGCCGACGGTCTCCTCGGTGGCCGGGTCGGTCACCGGGTAGTGCCCGCCGTCCGGCGCCACCCACCGTCCTCCGACCAAGAGCGGCTGCCCCTCGCTCACCGGGTGCCCACCGTCCGGGTGTCCCGCCCGGACCGCAGCACCCTGCCCGGTACGGCCCCGGTCACCACGTCGTCCCGGATCGCCTCGACCCCGTTGACCCACACGGCCCGCACCCCGAGCGCCCGCGAGTGGAGCCGGGGGCTGTCCCCCGGCAGGTCGTGCACCAGCCGGGCCCGGCCGGCGTCGATCCGCTCCGGGTCGAACAGCACCAGGTCGGCGTGCCAGCCCTCCTGCACCCGCCCGCGCTCCCGCAGCCCGAACAGCCGGGCCGGGTCGTCGGTCAGCATCCTCACCGCCCGCTCCAGGCCGACCAGCTTCCGGCCGCGCAGGCAGTCCCCGAGGAACCGGGTGGTGTACGGCGCCCCGCACATCCGGTCCAGGTGGGCGCCCGCGTCCGACCCGCCGAGCAGGACGTCCTCGTGCCCCCAGGTCTCGGCGCGCAGCGCCCAGGACGCCGGGTCGTTGTCGGTGGGCATGGGCCACAGCACGGTCCGCAGCCCGTCCTGGGCGCAGATCTCCACCAGGCAGGCGAACGGGTCCTGCCCGCGCTCCGCGGCGATGTCCCGCACGACCCGGCCGGTCAGGCCCCGGTTGGCGTCGCTGTAGGTGTCCCCGATGACGTACCGGCCGAAGTCGGTGAGCCGCCGGAAGACGCCGGCCTCCTTCGACCGGGCCCGGCGCAGCAGTTCCTCCCGGACGGCCGGGTCGCGCAGCCGGGCGATGCGCTCGGGCACGGGCAGGCCCAGGACCGGCCCCCACCCGGGGATGAGGTTGAGCGCGCAGAACGTGCCCAGCGACATGTTCATCGGGGTCAGGATGGGCATGGTGAGCGCGACGATCCGGCCGCCGGCCTTGCGGGCCCGCTCGCTCGCGCTCAGCTGGCGTGGGACGCGTTCGGGTACGGCCGCGTCGATGGTGAGCACGTTCCAGTTCAGCGGCCGCCCGGCCGCCGTGCTCATCTCCACCAGCAGGTCGATCTCGTCGTCGCCGAACTGGTCCAGGCAGCCGGCGACGATCGCCTCGATCTGCGTGCCCTCGTGCTCGCCGACGGCCCGGGACAGGGCCAGCAGCTCGGCCGGCCCGGCGTGCCGGGAGGCGACCGGCCGGCCGTCCCCGTCGGAGTGCGTACCGGACTGGGTGGTGGACAGCCCCCAGGCGCCGGCGTCCATGGCCTCGTGCAGCAGCCGGGTCATGGCGTCGAGTTGCCCGGCCGTCGGCTGCCCCCCGATCGCCCGCGGGCCCATCACGTACCGCCGCAGTGCGCAGTGCCCCACCATGAACCCGGCGTTCACGGCGATCCGCCCCTCCAGGGCGTCCAGGTACTCCCCGAAGGAGTGCCAGTTCCAGGGCGCCCCCTCCTCCAGCGCCACCAGGGACATCCCCTCCACCTTGGACATCATCCGCCGGGTGTAGTCGGCGTCCTCGGGGCGGTCCGGGTGCAGCGGGGCGAGGGTGAAACCGCAGTTCCCGGCGGCCACGGTGGTCACCCCGTGGCTGAGGGAGGGCGTGGCGTACGGGTCCCAGAAGAGCTGGGCGTCGTAGTGGGTGTGCGGGTCGACGAAGCCGGGGGTGAGGACCAGGCCCGCGGCGTCCTCGGTGGTGCGGGCGGCCTCGGTGATCCTGCCGACGGCGGCGATGCGGCCGTCGCGGATGCCGACGTCGGCGGTGCGGGCGGGCGCGCCGGTGCCGTCCACGACGGTGGCGCCCTTGACGAGGTGGTCCAACATGCCGGAGCCCCCCTTCACCCGGCCTGCCGGAACCGGGACGTGCGGTGCACGGGATCCGTGTCGATCTTCGGGATCACCCGTTCACCGATGAGCCGGATCGTCTGCAGCGTCTCCTCCTTCGGCACCCCCACCGGCAGCCCGAAGCTCAGCTGGTCGGCCCCGGCCCGCTCCCACCGCTCGCACTGGCGCAGCACCTCGTCCGGGTCGCCGCAGATCAGCAGCTCCTCCTCGATCAGCAGCTCCACGAACTCCGGCGTGTAGGGGGGCAGCGTCTCGGGCCACACCGGGAAGCCCTCCGGCCGGGGGAAGGTGTCGTGGTACCGGAACACCAGCGACGGCAGGTAGTGCAGGCCGCCGCTGACGGCGATCTCGATGGCCTCCGCGTGCGTGGGCGCGCAGATCGCGGTCGTCGTCACCATCACGTTGTCGTTGACGAAGTCCCCCACCGGCTCCGCGTCCACGATCGCCGTCTTGTACTGCTCCAGCACCCACTCCATGTCGGACACCTTCTGGACGCTGAAGCCGAGCACCCCGAGCCCCTTCCTCGCGGCCATGGCGTACGACGGCGGGGACCCGGCCGCGTACCACATCGCCGGGTGCGACTTCCCGTACGGCTTGGGCAGGACCTTGCGCGGCGGCAGTTGCCAGTGCTTGCCCCGGAAGCCGGGGTACTCGTCCTGGAGCCACATCTTGGGGAACTCGGCGATGGTCTCCTCCCAGATCTCCTTGGTGTGGTTCATGTCGGTCACACCCGGGATGAACCCGAGGATCTCGTGGGACCCGGCCCCGCGCCCGCTGCCGAACTCGAAGCGGCCCTCGCTGAGGTGGTCCAGCATGGCGACCTTCTCGGCGACCTTCACCGGGTGATTGACCTGGGCGAGCGGGTTGAAGATCCCGGAGCCGAGGTGGATGCGCTCGGTGGCGTGCGCCAGATAGCCCAGGAACACGTCGTTCGCGGACAGGTGCGAGTACTCCTCCAGGAAGTGGTGTTCGGAGGCCCAGGCGTACTTGAAGCCGGACTTGTCCGCCTGGATGACGTACTCGGTCTCCTCCATCAGCGCCTTGTGCTCGGCCAGCGGGTCGGTCTCGGCGCGCTTGCCCACGTATCCCTGTACGAAGAGCCCGAATTCCACGGCGGTTCACCGTCCTCAAGATTTCTGACGATCCGTCAGTTCCTGCCTGTCGGCCGACTGTCGCACCGGCCGCGACCACCGTCAATAGCTGACGGCTCGTCAGATGAGGCTGACGCCCGCCAGCCAGCCGCCATCGATCACGAACGGCTGCCCGGTGATGTACGAGGAGTCCTGCGAGGTCAGGAACAGCGCCAGCCGGGCCACCTCCTCCGGCTGCCCCACCCGCCCGAGGGGCACGAGCTTGCGGTACAGCTCGTCCAGGGCCCGGCTCATCTCCTCCGGGTCGGCGTCCGGGTCCAGCCGGGCCGGGTTCGACATCGCGGTGTCGATGGCGCCCGGGCAGATGGCGTTCACCCGGATCCGCCGGGCCGCCAGCTCCAGCGCGGCCACCCGGGTCAGCCCGAGCACCGCGTGCTTGGTGGCGGCGTACGTGCCCACCGCCGCCATACCGGTGAGGGCCGTGTAGGAGGCGGTGTTCACGATCGTGCCCCCGTCGGCCATCTCCGGCGCCACCGCCTTCATCCCCAGGAAACAGCCCACCTGGTTGACCTGCACGACCTGCATGAACTCGTCCAGCGGGGTGTCCACGAGGGCGTTGAAGCGCAGGATGCCCGCGTTGTTGACCAGCCCGTCGATCCGCCCGTACGCCTCCTTGACCACCCCGACGGCCTCCCGCCAGCCGTCCTCCGTGCCCACGTCCAGGTGGACGTAGAGCGCCCCTATCTCCTCGGCGAGCGCCTCCCCCCGGTCGTCCAGCACATCGGCGACGACCACCCGGGCGCCCTCCTCCCGGAACAGCCGCGCCTCCTGCTCGCCCTGCCCGCGTGCCGCCCCGGTGACGAGGACGACCCGCCCGTCGAGCTTTCCCATGCCGTACTCCTCACAGCTCAGGGGCCACTTCGGCGCCGAACGCAGCGATCTGGTCGACGAGTTCGCCGCGACCACGACTGCGGAACCGCACCTGGATCTGGTCCACGCCCATCACGCGGTACGCGCGCAGGGACTCGGCGAGCGAGCGCGGGGAGCCGCTGAGCGTGCGCCGCCCGACCTCCCAGGCGGGCGTGCCCACGTACAGGGGCTCGGTGATCGCGCCGATGGTGCAGGGCGCCTCGACGCCCGCCTGCACCCGCAGCGCCCGCAGGCGGGCGATCGCGGCCGGCAGCCGCTCGCGCGGATCCCCCTGCGGCAGCCAGCCGTCCCCCTTCAGCGCGGCCCGGCGGAGTGCGGCCGGCGAGGAACCGCCGACCCACAGCGGGACGTTCGGCTGGGCGGGGCGCGGCCGCTGGCCCAGGCCGGCGAAGTCGTAGCGCTTGCCGTGGTGTTCGGGGAACTCCTCGGGCCCGAGGGCGGCCCGCAGCGCGTCCATCGCCTCGTCCAGCACATCCCCGCGCCGCTCGAAGTCGACGCCGAGCGCCTCGAACTCCTCGCGCACGTGCCCGGCGCCGACCCCGAGGACCAGCCGCCCGCCGGAGAGGTGGTCGAGGGTGGCGTACTGCTTCGCACTCACCAGCGGGTGCCGGAGCCCGACCACGGCCACATGGCTGAGCAGCCGTACCCGTTCGGTGACGGCGGCGAGGTGGGCGAGGGTGGCCACCGGGTCGTACCAGACGGTGCTCATGGCCGGGGCGAGGCGGCGCGGCACGGCGACGTGGTCGCAGCAGGCGACGTACGCGAATCCCGCCGCATCGGCCGCGCGCGCCACGGCGACCAGGTCCCGCGGCCCGCCCCCGGCCTCCCACGGCTCGGTGTAGAGGGTGCTCTGCGACTGCACGGGCAGCTGGATGCCGTACGCCAGGGCGCTCACGCCCGCCACAGCCCCTCCGGGGTGAGCCCCAGCAGCTCGATGGCGTTGCCCCGGACGATCCGCTCGACCACGTCGGCCGGCAGGTGCCCCATCTGGGCCTCGCCGACCTCGCGGGACTTGGGCCAGGTGGAGTCGGAGTGCGGGTAGTCCGTCTCGTACAGGACGTTGCCGACCCCGATGGCGTCCAGGTTCCGCAGCCCGAAGGCGTCGTCGAAGAAGCAGCCGTACACGTGCTCGGCGAACAGCTCGGACGGCGGCCGGGTGACCTTGTCGGCGACCCCGCCCCACCCGCGGTTCTCCTCCCACACCACGTCCGCGCGTTCGAGGATGTACGGGATCCAGCCGATCTGCCCCTCCGCGTACATCACCCTGAGGTTCGGGAAGCGCTCGAACTTGCCGCTCATCAGCCAGTCGACCATCGAGAAGCAGCAGTTCGCGAAGGTGATCGTGGAGCCGACGGCGGGCGGCGCGTCGGCGGAGGTGGACGGCATCCGGCTCGACGAGCCGATGTGCATGGCGACGACGGTTCCGGTCTCGTCGCAGGCGGCGAGGAAGGGATCCCAGTCGTCGGTGTGCACGGACGGCAGGCCCAGGTGCGGGGGTATCTCCGAGAAGGCGACGGCCCGGACACCGCGCGCGGCGTTGCGCCGCACCTCCCGCGCCGCCGACTCCGCGTCCCACAGCGGGATCAGCGTGAGCGGTATCAGCCGGCCCCCCGCCTGGGGACCGCACCACTCCTCCACCATCCAGTCGTTGTAGGCGCGCACGCACAGCAGGGCCAGCTCCCTGTCGGCGGCCTCGGTGAAGGTCTGCCCGCAGAAGCGGGGGAAGGTGGGGAAGCAGACGGCCGACTGGACGTGGTTGACGTCCATGTCGGCGAGCCGGGCGGACACGTCGTACGACCCCGGCCGCATCTGCTCGTACGTGATCACCTCCAGCCTGACCTCGTCCCTGGCGTACCCGACGGCGGTGTCCAGGCGGGTGAGCGGCCGGCGCAGGTCCTCGTACGCCCACCAGTCGCCGAGCGGGCCCTCGTCACCGCCCGGTGTGCCCATGACGGGCTTGAACCGCCCGCCCAGGAAGGTCATCTCCTTCAGCGGGGCGCGCACGATCCGGGGCCCGACGTCCCGGTACTTCCTCGGCAGCCGGTCCTGCCACACGCCGGCGGGCTCGACGGTGTGGTCGTCGACGGAGATGATCAGCGGGAACTGTGTGGTCTCCATATCGTGCACGGTAGCGCCGATCTGACGGCCCGTCAGCTGTCGGCGTCGGACGACCGGCGTGCGAAGAGGATGTGAGGACTCTGTGCACCGCAACCGTTGCCTTGTGACCGGCGTCTCCCACGGCTGACGCAACCGCCCTTTACAAGGCAAACTGACGGGGTTGTTCGTGATGCCGAGGGGGCGAACGCATGGACGGTGGGCCGCGAGTACCCGAGCAGCGGCGTGCCGGGTCCGGGCCCGTCGCGGCCCCGGCCCCGGCGAGCGCTGACGCGGCTGGGCCGGTGGAGGGTGACGTGGCCGGGGCGGTGGGCTCCGAGGAGGCCGATCCGGTACGGGCCGGTGAGGCCGGGCCGAGGCGGGCTGGCGTGGCGGGGCAGGGGCACTCCGACGAGGCTGGGCAGGTGCGGGGTGGCCTGCCCGGGCCGGTGGGCTCCGACGAGCCCTGTCTGGTGCGCCACGAGCCCGATCCGGTGCGGGCCGGCGAGGCCGGGAAGGGGCGGACCGGCGCGGCCGGGCCGGCGCGTTCCGACGAGCCTGGTTCGGCGCGCTCGGACGAACCCGATCCGGTGCGGGCCGGCGAGACCGGGCCGGTGTTGGCCGGCGAGACCGGGCCGGTGGGGGCCGGCGTGCCCGGTTCACCGCGCTCCGGCGTGCCAGGGCCGCTGCGCTTCGGTGTGCTCGGGCCGGTGCGGGCCTGGCGCGGTGACGAAGCGCTTCCCACGGGCTCCCCGCAGCAGCGGGCCCTGCTGGCCGCGCTGCTGCTGCGGGAGGGCCGTACGGCCACGGCCGCCGAGCTGATCGACGCGCTGTGGGGATCCGAGCCGCCCTCCCAGGCCCTGGCGGCGGTGCGCACCTACGCCTCCCGGCTCCGCAAGGTCCTCGACACCGGCGTCCTGGTCAGCGAGTCCGGCGGCTACGCCGTCCGCGGCCTGGGCGAGGGCGCCCTGGACCTGGCGGTCGCGCAGGACCTGGCGGCCGAGGCGGAGAAGGCGCGCGGCGCCGGCGACCTGGGCCGGGCCCGTACGGTACTGAACCAGGCCCTCGCCCTCTGGGACGGCGAACCCCTGGCCGGGGTCCCCGGCCCCTACGCCGAGGCCCAGCGGGCGCGCCTTGAGGAATGGCGCCTCGGCCTGCTGGAGACCCGGCTCGACCTGGACCTGGAACAGGGCGGCCACGCGGAGGCGGTCTCGGAACTGACCGCCCTGACCGCGGCGCACCCCCTGCGGGAACGCCTCCGCGAACTGCTGATGCTGGCCCTGTACCGCAGCGGCCGCCAGGCGGAGGCCCTGGCCGTCTACGCCGACACCCGCCGCCTGCTCGCGGAGGAACTGGGCGTGGACCCGCGCCCCGGCCTGAGCGAACTCCAGCAGCGCATCCTCCAGGCGGACCCGTCCCTGGCGGAACCCTCCTCACCCACGGCGGAGCCCACCGCGACCCCGGTCCGCCCGGCCCAGCTCCCCGCCTCGGTGCCCGACTTCACGGGCCGCTCCGGTTTCGTCTCGGAACTGACGGAGGTCCTGTCCTCGGCGTCCGAGGCGGAGGGCAGGGTCATGGCGGTCTCCGCCCTGGCCGGCATCGGCGGCGTGGGCAAGACGACCCTGGCGGTGCACGTGGCCCACCGGGCGAGGGCGGCCTTCCCGGACGGCCAGCTGTACGTCGACCTCCAGGGCGCCGGCCCCCGCCCCGCGGAACCGGAGACGGTCCTCGGCTCCTTCCTGCGCGCCCTGGGCACGGCGGACGCCTCCATCCCCGACTCCCTGGAGGAACGCTCGGCCCTGTACCGCTCCGTCCTCGACGGCCGCCGGGTCCTGGTCCTGCTGGACAACGCGAAGGACGCGGCGCAGGTACGACCGCTGCTGCCCGGCACGGAGGGCTGCGCCGCCCTGGTCACGTCCCGCGTCCGGATGCTGGACCTGGCCGGGGCCCACCTGGTCGACCTGGACGTCATGTCCCCCGAGGAGGCCCTCGCCCTCTTCACGAAGGTCGTGGGCGAGGAACGGGTCGCCGCGGAACGGGAAGCCGCCCTGGACGTCGTGGCGGCCTGCGGCTTCCTCCCCCTGGCCATCCGCATCGCCGCCTCCCGCCTGGCGGCCCGCCGCACCTGGACGGTCTCCGTCCTGGCGGCCAAGCTCGCGGACGAACGCCGCCGCCTGGACGAACTGCAGGCCGGCGACCTGGCGGTGAAGGCCACCTTCGAACTGGGCTACGGCCAACTGGAGCCCGCCCAGGCCCGGGCCTTCAGGCTGCTGGGCCTGGCCGACGGCCCGGACATCTCCCTGTCCGCCGCGGCCGCGGTCCTGGACCTCCCCGCGGAGGACACCGAGGACCTCCTGGAATCCCTGGTGGACACGTCGCTCCTGGAGTCGGCGGCCCCCGGCCGCTACCGCTTCCACGACCTGGTCCGCCTCTACGCCCGGGCCTGCGCGGAAAGGGACGAGCAGCCGGGCGCGGAGAGGGGGGCGGCCCTGTCCCGGCTGCTGGACTTCTATCTGGCCACGGCGTCACGGGTGTACGCCATAGAACGTCCGGGTGACCGGACCGTGGACCACCTCGAGCAGACGGAGCGTCCCGGCCGGGAGTTCGAGGACGACACCAAGGCCCTGGACTGGCTGCACGCGGAGGCCGCCAGCATCCTTGCCTGCGTGCAGCAGTCGCTTGCCGCTGCCACCCTGCGCAAGGCCGTCGATCTGCTGCTCGCCTCGAAGGACCTGGCCGAATCCGGGGCGAGCGCACTCCGCTACGGCGCTGCCACCCGGGCCGCCCGTGACGCCGCGGCAGCGCTGGGTGACGCCCACGCCGAGGGCAGGGCGCGGACGACACTGGCGCAAGTGCTCAGCCACGCCGGCCGGTTCGAGGAGGCCGGCGTCGAGGCGGAGCGCGCCATAGAGCTCGGCCGCAGCACGGGCGACCCGTGGACCTACGGCAACGCCCACAACGAACAGGGCATCGTCGCCAACTGCCTCAACCAGCGCGCGCTGAGCGAGACACACCTCCTCGAGGCGATCAACGCGTTCAGGGCCGACCGCAACCGCCCGGGAGAGGCGAGCGCCCTGTGCAACCTCTCCCGTGTCCTGGTCTCCCTGGAGCGCGTCCCGACCGCGATCGACCTGGTGCGCGAGGGAATCGCCATCTACGACGAACTCGGCCTCACCTTCCGCCTGGCCAACGCCCGCTATGCCCTGGGCATCGCTCTCGGCCACGGAGGGCACCACGACGAGGCCCTGGGAGAACTCGACGCGGCGTTGTCGACGTTCACGGTGAACAGGCAGCGCCTCTGGGAGGGCACCACCCACTTCCGCATCGCCCAGGTCCACTTGTCCGCCCAGCGCCCGGCCCGGGCCGCTCAGCACGCGGAGCAGGCACTGACGACCGGTTACATCGGCGGTGAGTGGATGCAGGCGAACATCCTCACCCTGCTGGGGGACTCGCTGGAGAGCCTGGGGCAGACGGACCGGGCGAAGGCGTGCTGGCGTGAGGCGCTCACCATCCACGCGTCCGCGGGCTCGATCGAAGCCGAGGAACTACGCCGCCGTCTTTCGTCCGTCGCCCTGCTCTGACCGCACCCGTCACCGCGTTCATCGAACGTTTATGGGTGGCTGCCATCCTCGACTCAACGATCCGTCGTGCGGGGGGAAGCGCTCGGATCGCCATGGGCGCCCCGATAGGGTAAGCGCCCCGGAACGCCCGTTCGACAACCTGCGGGGGAGTCTCCGAGCGGGCGTTCCCCTCAGCTCAGCCACAGGGGAGTACTGATGAGCAACACCGAAAAGGCCAAGGACGCGGACGAGGTCACCACCCTCGACAGCCACATGCCGGCCCCGCCGAAGGACGAGACCGTCACCACGATGGACAGCCACATGCCGGTCCCGCCGAAGGACGACACCATCACCACGATGGACAGCCACATGCCGGCCCCGCCCGCCCTGGACCTGGACGGTAGGTAAGCCACCACCCCGACGGGGGATCGGCCGCGGCGGCGCGGAGGGGGAGCCGCCGCGGCCGAGGCATGTCCGGAGGTCACCGAGGTCGTTCGCTCATCGACGCGGTAGCAGCATGGCGGCGCCGAGCGCGTTGGCCGCCAGCAGGGCGGCGGCCAGCAGCAGGCTCTCCCGCATGCCCGGCATGAAGTCCCCGGCGAGGAGCGCACCGAAGACGGCGATGCTGAGCGCGCCGCCCGTCTGGCGACTGGTGCCCAGCAGCGCCGCCGCCGTGCCGGCCCGTTCGGCGGCGACGCTGTCGAGCATCAGGGAGGTCAGCGCCGGCATGGCGAGAGAGCCACCGATGCCCAGCGGCACCATGGGCAGGACGATCAGCCACCACGGTGTGCCGGCGCCGACGGCGGCCAGACCGCAGCAGCCGGCCATGCCGACCAGCAGCCCCGCGACGATCACCGCCCGCGGGCCGTAGCGGGCGACGGCCCGCGGGGAGAAGTAGTTGAAGTGGGCGGTGATCACGGCCATCGGGACGAACATCAGCCCGGCCGAGAACGCCGACTGCCCCCGCTGCTCCTGGAAGAACAGGCTCAGCACGAACACCCCGCCGTAGAAGGCGGCGTTGCAGGCGAAACCGGCGACGACGGGCACGCTGACGCCGCGCTGCCGGAACAGCTCCAGCGGCAGCACGGGGGTGCGCCGCCGTGCCTCCACGGCCACGAAGCCCGCCGCTGCCAGCACCGCGGTTCCGGCCGCGGCCAGGACGCTGCCGGTGAGCCCGTCGTGGCCGCCCTCGATCACGGCGAAGGTCAGCGCGGCCAGCGTCACCACCGCCGTGAGCTGCCCCGGCGGGTCGAACACGGCGCGGTGCCGCGGGGAGGGCGCCGCCCGCAGCAGGACCAGGAACCCGGCGAGCCCGGCGGGCACGTTCAGGAAGAACACCGCACGCCAGCTCCACTCCGTGGTGAGCAGTCCGCCCAGGAGGGGTCCCGCGGCGACGGCGACCGCGCCGCCCACCGTCCACAGGGCGATCCCGCGCGCCCGCGCCCGGGGGTCGGGGAACGCCTGGCGGATCAGGGCCAGCGAGGCGGGCACCATGACGGCGGCCGCGCTCCCCTGCACCACGCGTGCCGCCGTCAGCGCCCCGAGCGTGGGCGCCGCGCCGCAGGCCAGCGAGGCGAGGGTGAAGACGGCGAGCCCCCAGCCGTACGCGCGGCGCGCGCCGACCGCGTCCGACAGCGCGCCCGCGGAGAGCATCAGCGCCGCGAACACGAGGGTGTAGCCGTCGGCGACCCATTGCAGGCCCGACAGGGACCCGCCGAGATCGTCTCCCAGGGCGGGCAGCGCCACGTTGACGCCGGAGACGTCGAGTGTGATCACGAAGAAGCCGAGGACGGCGGCGGCGAGGGCCGCGGTGGTGGAACCGGTCGCGTCCGGGCCGCTCCGGACCCGCTCACCGCCGGCCGGTCCGGCGCCTTCCCCGGATCGCGTCAAGCTCATCGTGCACTGCTCCTCACTGCGCCGCCCCTGCCGGAGCAGGGGGTCGACGCCGTACGACGGGCGGACGGAACATCCAGGTGGGCCACAGCTTTCCCGGTACGCGCGGCCCGCGGCAGACCGCGCCATGCGGGGGAACGGTGTTCCTGGCTGTGACAGGGCCCCCCTCGCGGCGGAACCTTTCGGGACAATGGGGGGATGAGTGAAGGTACGGAGTTGGGACGCTTCCTGCGCGCTCGGCGGGGCCAGGTCCGGCCGGAGGACGTGGGGCTGCCGGCGGGCACCGGCATCCGCCGCACTCCGGGACTGCGCCGCGAGGAGCTGGCGACCCTGGCCGGGGTCAGCGTCGACTACTACACCCGACTGGAGCGCGGCCGTGAGACACGGCCGTCGCCCGCCGTCGTCACCGCGCTCGGTGAGGCGCTGCGGCTGTCCGGTGACGCCCTGCAACGGCTGCACGAGCTGACGGCGCTCGCGGCGGGGCAGGCTCCGGCACCGTCCCCCGACCCAGCGCACACCGTACGGGAGTCGGTCTGGCTCCTGCTGGAGACGCTGCGCCCGGCACCGGCGTACGTCGTGAGCCGGGTCAACGGTCTGCTGGCCGCGAACCGGCCGGGGCTGCGTTTGTTCCCCGGCATCACGGACTGGCCGCCGGAGCACCGCAACATCACCCGTTACATGTTCCTGCATCCCATGGGCCGCGAGCTGTACCGCGACTGGGAGCGGATGGCGGCGCACAGCGCCGCCCACCTGCGGGCGATGGCGGGCGCCGACCCGGACATGCCGGAGCTGGCCCAGCTGGTGGGCGAACTGGTGGTCAGGAGCCCGGAGTTCGCCCGCCTGTGGGAGCGGTACGACGTCCAGGCGCGAGGCGGCGGCGAGAAGCACTTCCAGCATCCGGAGGTCGGGGCGATGTGCCTGCACTTCGAGGTGATGGCGATCTTCCGTACGGACGGCCAGCGTCTCGTCACCTACCAGGCGGTGCCCGGCACCCCGGACCACGACGCCATGCTGCTGCTGGACATGGCCAGCCCCAGGGAAGCGGCGTACTCCGAGCGGCCCGGCCGGTGACGCCGGCCGGGACCGTCTCGGCGCCGGGTCAGGACGTCCGGTCCGCCCTCAACTCCCCCTTGACCACCTTGCCGCTGGCGTTGCGGGGCAGGGACGGTACGAACTCCACCGTTCTCGGGACCTTGTAGTTGGCCATCTCCCGGCGGGACCAGGCGATCAGGTCGTCGGAGGTCAGGGGGGAGCCGGGGCGGCGGACGACGTAGGCCTTGGCCACCTCGCCGAGGCGGGGGTCGGGGACGCCGATCACGGCCGCCTCGGTGACGTCCGGGTGGGCGGCGAGCAGTTGCTCTATCTCCGCCGGGTAGGCGTTGAAGCCGCCGACGACGAACATGTCCTTCAGGCGGTCCGTGATGCGCAGGTTGCCCGTCTCGTCCAGGACGCCCACATCGCCCGTGTGCAGCCAGCCGTCCGGGGTGATCGCCTCGGCGGTGGCCCGGGGGTCCTGGTAGTAGCCCCGCATGACGTTGAAGCCGCGGACCAGCACCTCCCCGGGCGTGCCGGGGGGCGCGGCCACTCTGACCGCCGTGCCGGGGATCGCGCGGCCGGACGTGGAGGCAATCAGGGCCGGGTCGTCGCCGCGGCGGCACATCGTGACGATTCCGGACGCCTCCGAGAGGCCGTAGGCCGTCAGGACCGTACCTACGCCGAGTTCCTCGCGCAGGCGTTCCACCAGGCGGAGGGGGACCACCGCGGCGCCCGTCACCACCAGGCGGAGGGAGGAGAGGTCGTGGGTGTGCCGCGCCGGGTGGTCCAGGAGCTGCTGGTGCAGGGTCGGCGGACCGGGGAGGACGGAGACGCGTTCCGCCGCGATGTTCGCCAGGGCCGTACCGGCGTCGAACACCGGCTGCGGGATCATCGTCGCCCCGCGCATCAGGCAGGCGAGCACCCCGGCCTTGTAGCCGAAGGTGTGGAAGAAGGGGTTGATGATCAGGTAGCGGTCGGAGCGGCGCAGCCCGGCCAGGTCCGCCCAGGTCTCGTAGGCGCGCAGGGTCTGGCCGTGGGTGGTCATCGCGCCCTTGGGGCGGCCCGTCGTACCGGAGGTGAAGACGATGTCCGAGAGGGACGAGCCGGTCAGCGCCCCCGAGCGGGCCCGCACGGCCGGGGCCGGCACGCCGTCGCCCGCCGCCAGGAAGTCCTTCCAGGTGTCGAAGTCGGGCGGGGCGTCGTCCGAGAGGACCACCACCCGGTCCAGGGCCGGCAGGGCGGGCAGCGGCAGCCCGTCGGCCGGGGACCCGGCGCCGGCCGCCCGCCGTAGCGAGGCCACGTACGAGGTGCCCAGGAACGCGCCCGTCACGAACAGCAGCCTGGCCCCGCTGCGGCGCAGCACGTCCGCCGCCTCCGCGCCCTTGAAGCGGGTGTTCAGCGGCACCAGGACCGCGCCCGCCGACACCGCGCCGAGGGAGGCGACGATCCAGTCCAGGGTGTTGGGGGCCCAGACGGCCACCCGGTCGCCCACCCGCACCCCGCGGGCCAGGCAGGCCGCGGCCGCCCGTTCGATCCGGGCGCCCAGTTCGGCGTAGTCGATCCGGGTACGGCCGTCGACCACGGCCTCGGTGTCCGCGTACCGCGCGGCCGCCCACCGCACCAGTTCCGGGATGGTCTCCCACGACGCCGTCACGGCCGGCCTCCTCCGCACGAGCAGCTGACTGACCGTCAGGTTAGCGGTAATCTGACGGACTGTCAGGAGAGGGGGCCGTACATGGCAGGAGCAGGGATCAAGGACGCCACCGCCATCGTGGGGATCGGACAGACCGCGTTCGCCCGGCGGTTGGCCGAGGACGAGCGGACGCTCGCCTGCCGGGCCGTGCTGGCCGCGCTCGACGACGCGGGGATCGCGCCCGGCGAGGTCGACGCGCTCGCCTCCTACACGATGGAGGCGACCGACGAGGTGGAGCTGGCGAAAGCCGTCGGCTTCGGGGATCTGACCTTCTTCGGCAAGGTGGGGTACGGCGGTGGCGGCTCCTGCGCGACCGTCGCGCACCTCGCCGCCGCCATCGCCTCCGGGCAGGCCACGGTGGGGGTGGCGTGGCGGTCGAGGAAGCGGGGCAGCGGGCCCCGGCCGTGGACGGACACGGTCGCCCAGCTGCCCACGCCGGGACAGTGGACCCGGCCCTTCGGGCTGCTCCGGCCCGCCGACGAGATCGCCATGCTGGCCCGGCGGTACATGCACGAGTACGGCGTCACCCGGGACCACCTGTTCCACGTGGCGCTGGCCTGCCGCAACCGGGCCAACCAGAACCCGGCCGCCGTGATGTACGAACGGCCGCTGACCCGCGAGATGTACATGACCTCCCGCTGGATCAGTGAGCCGCTGTGCCTCTACGACAACTGCCTGGAGACGGACGGCGCGCTCGCGTGCGTGGTCGTCGGCAGGGAGCGCGCCCGGGACTGCGCCAGGAAGCCCGTGTACGTCCACGCCGCCGCGCAGGGCCTGCCCGCGCAGCACCACGGGATGGTCAACTACTGGAACGACGACCCGCTCACCGGCCCCGCCTGGACCGCCGCCCGGCACCTGTGGAAGCACGCCGACCTCACGCCGCAGGACGTCGACGTGGCGCAGATCTACGACGCGTTCACCGCCCTCGTCCCGCTGTCCCTGGAGGGCTACGGCTTCTGCGACCGCGGTGAGGGCGGGGCGTTCACCGAGCAGGGCGCCCTGGAGATCGGCGGGCGGCTGCCGTTGAACACCGGCGGGGGCGGGCTGAGCGAGGCCTACGTGCACGGCTTCAACCTGATCAACGAAGGGGTGAAGCAGCTGCGCGGCACCAGTACCGCCCAGGTGCCCGGCGCCGCCACCTGTCTGGTCACGGCCGGCGAGGGTGTGCCCACCTCCGCCCTGCTGCTGAGGAGTTGATCCGGCATGCTCAGTCCGGTCACGGACACCGACGGCGCGCCCTTCTGGGAGTACGCGGCCCGCGGTGAGCTGCGCGTCCAGGCGTGCGGCGACTGCGGTGAACCCCGTTTCCCGCCCCGGCCCTGCTGCCCGCACTGCCAGTCGTTCGCGTCCGAGTGGCGGGCGGTGTCGGGGCGCGGGCGGGTGTGGTCGTACGTCGTGCCGCATCCGCCGCTGCTGCCCGACTACGCGGCGCAGGCGCCGTACAACGTGGTCGTCGTGGAGCTGGAGGAGGCGCCCCGGATCCGGCTGGTGGGGAACGTGGTCGCGTCCGCCGGGGCGCCGCTGGACTCCGTCGACCCGGCGCGGCTGCGGATCGGCGCCCGGGTGCGGGTGGTCTTCTCCGGCGGGCTGCCGCAGTGGGTCCTCGCGTGAACACCGTGCGCCTGGACGTCGACCGGGGGACGGGGGTCGCCGTCGTCACCCTTGACCGGCCTGCGCGGCTCAACGCCATCGACCTCACCATGGTCCGGGAACTCGCCGAGGTCTGGCGGGAGTTACGGTTCGACGACGCGGTACGGGCCGTCGTGCTCACCGGGAGTGGGGAGCGGGCGTTCTGTACGGGGATCGACCGGGACGCCGTCGTACCGCAGCCCTCGTCGCCGTACATGCAGGACGATCCGCTGCTGGGCGTCGGGCCGAAGGCGAACGACCTGTGGAAGCCGGTCGTCGCCGCCGTGGAGGGGATGGCCTGCGGGGGTGCCTTCTATCTGCTCGGGGAGTGCGAGTTCGTCGTCGCCGGGGCCGACGCCACCTTCTTCGACCCGCACACCACCTATGGCATGGTCAGCGCCTACGAGTCGATGCTGATGGCCCAGCGCATGCCGTACGGGGAGGTCGCGAGGATGGTGCTGATGGGGAGCGCCGAGCGGCTGTCGGCCCGGCGGGCGTACGACGTCGGCCTGGTCTCGGAACTCACCGGAAGCGGTGCGGCGTTGGCGGCCGCCACCGACCGCGCCGCCGTGATCGCCGGGCATCCGGCCGAGGCCGTGCAGGGGACCGTGCGGGCGTTGTGGGCGGCCCGGGAGGCCTCTCTGGCGCCGGCGTTCGCGCAGGCACCGCATCTGATCGCGCTGGGCGGTCTGCCGGCCGCGCGGCAGGCGGAGCTGTTCGCCGCCCGCAGCGCGGGGTTCCGGACGCGGTGAGGCCCGCGGCCCGGGTCACCAGTGGTAGGAGGCCACCTTGTCCAGGTCGCAGTGGTCGACCTGCGGGGCGCTCTCCTCGGCGTTGTCCAACGGCACCCGGACGGTCTTCGTGCCGTGCGCGGGGACGGTGACCTCCTTGATGGTGCCGCTGACCGTCTGGTCGTCCGCGTCCTCAAAGGTGATGCCGACGTCGAAGCCGCTCCGGGCGGCGTTCGGGTTGGTGACCTCGATGGTCGCGTAGGGCTTCTTCACCGTCGCGCAGCTCACCAGCCGGGCCGTGCCGTCCTGGTGGCCGGAGGGCTCGCCGGACGAGCCGCCGGAGGAGCTCCCGCCGTGGCCGTCGTCATCGTCGTAGTCGTGGTGCGTCACGGAGCCGTAGCGTCCGCCCGACGACGTGGACGTGGAGCCGTCGTGGTCCTGGCTGGAGCTGCTGCATCCGCCGCCGCCATGGCCGTGGCCGTGGCCGTGGCTCTTGAACCCGGTCAGCGCCAGGACCACGAGAGCCGAGACCGCCGTGAGCCTGAGTATGTGTCCCCGTCGATGCATGCCCAGCACTTTAGGGGACCGCCGGGCACCCGCTCACGCGGTCCGCGCGGTCCCCGTGCCCTTCTCCGCGTCCAGCGCGTACACGCACCGGTCCTTGCTGCACGCGTACACCACGCCGTCCTTGACCACCGGGGAGCCGGTGATCTCGCCACCCGTGGCGAGCTTCCACCGCAGCCGGCCGTCGTCGGCCTTCAGCGTGTACAGGAGGTGGTCGGTGGAGCCGAAGTGGATACGGCCCTCCGCCACCGCCGGCGCGCCCACGACGTCGCCGCCCGCCTGGAAGCGCCACTTGGGGGTGCCGGTGACCGCGTCCAGGGTGTAGAGGCCCTTGCCGCTGCCGACGTGCACGTGCCCGGCGGCCACCAGGACCGGGTCGATGGAGGCGCGGGCCTCGGTAGCGATGCGCCAGCGGTCGCGGCCGTCGGTGGCGTCGAGGGCGTAGACCGTGCCGAGGTAGTCGGCGAGGTAGACACCACCGCCGGTGACGGCCGGGCCCGGGGCGAAGGCGGGCGGGCTCAGGAAGACCGCCGGGGCCTCGAAGTGCCAGCGGACCCGGCCGCTGACCGCCTCGACGGCGAGCACACGGGTGCCGGCGGAGACGTAGACGTACCCGTCGGGCGCCGGGGCGAGCCGCACCGGGACGCCGCCGCAGGAGGCCGCGTCGCCGATGGGGTACGACCAGCGCTCCTCGCCGGTGCGGGCCTCCAGGGCGCGCAGCCGGGCGTCCTGCCAGACGTACACGGTGCCGTCGTGGACGACCGGACCGGCCTCCGGGGACTCGAAGTCGGTCTGGCAGCCGGTGATCTCCCACAGCTTCTGCCCGCCCGCGGCCTCCCAGGCCTGGACGCCGCCGCCGCGGGTGCCGGTGACGACCGTGCCGCGGTCGGCCTTGAGGGAGTACACCCAGGCGTCCGTGGACAGCCGCCACAGGTCGGTGCCCTCGCGGGCGTCGAGGGCGAACAGGGTGGGGCCGTCGGAGGCATGGATACGGCCGTCCGCGACCGCCATCGACCAGGCGACGTCCCGGGTCTTGAAGCGGCGGCGGCCGGTGCCCACGTCCAGGGCGTGCACCTCGAAGGAGGTGACGTAGACCAGGTCGCCGTCGACGGACGGGGTGCCCCACACGTCGTTCGACATGCGGAACCGCCAGGGGCGCCAGCCGCCCGCCGTCTCGGGGGGCGTGGGCGGTACGGGCGGTACGGCGGGGTCCGCGCCGGCCACGCCGGGGCGGGGCCGGGACCAGCCGGCCACCAGGCCGGCCTCGGGCGGGGGCGCCTTGACGGCGGCGGCGCGGGCGTCGGCGACCCGGGGGCCGGGGCCGATGGGCACCGCCGCGCCGGCCAGCCGGACCGGGCCGGTGTCGGGGGCGCCGACCGGGACGGGCGCACGGGCCGGGACCGGGGGGTCGTACGGCGGCGGCGGGGGGACGGCGGCCTGCCGGTCGCCGCTGCGCGGGCCGCCGGTCGGGGCCGGTGCGGGCTTGGCGGCGGGGCGTCCGCCGCGGCGGCCCTCGATGAGGGCGACCGCCTTCTCGGGCAGCCAGGCGGAGGCGGTGCCGCTGTCGTCGGAGCCGGAGCCGAACAGGTGCGGGGCGAGCTGGGCCTGGAGGTCGGCGGGGCTGGGGCGGCCGGTCGCCTCCATCTGCATGCACGCCTCGATCAGCGGGCGCAGCTCGTCGGGCAGCCCGGTGAGGTCCGGGCCCTCGCGCAGCAGCATGAAGACGGTCTCGACCGGGTTGGCGCCGTGGAAGGGCGGGTGGCCGGTGGCCGCGAAGACGAGGGTGGAGCCGAGGGAGAAGACATCGCTGGCGCCGGTGACGCTGCGGGAGTCCTTGGCCTGCTCCGGGGACATGTAGGCGGGGGTGCCGACGGCGACGTTCGTCATCGTCAGGCGGGTGTTCGAGACGCCGGAGGCGATACCGAAGTCGATCACCCGGGGGCCGTCCTCGACCACGAGCACGTTGGAGGGCTTGAGGTCGCGGTGGACCAGCCCGGCGCCGTGGATGGACTGGAGGGCCTCCGCGACGCCCGCGGCGAGCCAGCGTACGGCCTGGGCCGGGAGCGGCCCGCAGTCGTTCACTATCTCTTCCAGCGAGGGCGCGGGGACGTAGGCGGTGGCCAGCCAGGGCACGGCGGCGCGCGGGTCGGCGTCGACCACGGCCGCGGTGTAGAAGCCGGAGACCGCGCGGGCCGCCTCCACCTCGCGGGTGAAGCGGACGCGGAACAGCTGGTCCTCGGCCAGCTCGGTGCGCACCGTCTTGATCGCCACGCGCCGGCCGGACGCCGAGCGCGCGAGATAGACCAGCCCCATGCCGCCGGCGCCCAGCCGGCCCAGCACCTCGAACGGCCCGATCCGCCGCGGATCGTGCTGCGTCAGCTGATCCACCACTTGCCTGCCACCTCCCCGTACGAGCCGCGCCACTCTCCATATATGTACGCGACCGGAGTGCAGCGTCTCACCACCGCACCGCCCTGGCGGCACGCACCCCGATTCTTCCTGGCCGGGCGGCTGGTTGCGAACCCGGTGACATTCGGGGTGTCTCATGCCGTAACACCACGAAACGGACCACCGCGGCGGCCCGCAGTGGCCCGGAGCGGGCCGGTCAGCGCTGGAGCAGGGCGAACGACGCCCCCTGATTGTCGGTGACGACGGCCACTCGTCCGTACGACGTCTTGAAGGGCGGCGCCTGGACGCGCCCGCCGAGCCGCTGTACGGCACCCAGCGCGTCCGTCAGGTCCCCGACCCGGAAGTGGACGAGGAAGTGCGGGGGCATCTCGGCCGGGAAGACGTCGGTGACGTCCGCGCGGCCGAAGTCGGGCTCGGCGCCGGAGCCGAACAGGGCGGTGTGGAAGAGGCCGCCGTAGAAGGCGTTGGCGGCGGCGGTGTCCCGGGTGTACAGCTCGGCCCAGACGAAGGTGCCCGGTTCGCGGCGCCGCCCGAACCCGGTGTGGGTGCCGGGCTGCCACAGGCCGAAGACGGCGCCCTCGGGGTCGGCGGCCAGGGCGGCGGTGCCGAGTTCGCCGACCGGGAAGGGGGCCATGACCACCTGGCCGCCGGCCGCCGTGATCCGCCGGCCGAGGGCCTCGGCGTCCGAGGTCGCGAAGGACACCGTCCAGACGGTGGGCATACGGCCGTCCGTCTTGGGGGCCAGCGAGGCGACGGGGTCGCCGTCCAGCAAGGCCCACACGGAGGAGCCGTACGCCGCCTCGAAGGTCCACCCGAAAAGCTCACCGTAGAACCGCTTGCCCGCCTCCACGTCGGGCAGCTCGGCGTCCACCCAGCAGGGAACGCCCTCCCCGTATGTCTCTTCGTTCGCGGATGCCCTGTTTTCGGCCATGCCGTCAAGGTAACCGGGTCGCGCGCACCCCGCAGACCAGGCACACCATCCCCGGGAGCCCCGCGCACCCCATTTGCAGTCGGCCGAATCGCGCTCCGATCACCCCTCGGTAAGCTGACGACATGACAGGACAAGTGCGTACCGTCGACGGCCGCGTGGCCGGCCGGCGTGGGCAGGCGACCCGGCAGAAGCTGCTCGACTGCCTCAGCGAGATGCTCAGCTCCTCCCCCTACCGGGACGTCAAGGTCATCGATGTCGCCCGCAAGGCCGGGACGTCGCCCGCGACCTTCTACCAGTACTTCCCCGACGTCGAGGGCGCCGTCCTGGAGATCGCCGAGCGGATGGCGGCCGAGGGCGCCGGGTTGACCGAGCTGCTGGAGGGGCGCAGCTGGGCCGGCAAGTCCGGCTGGGCCACGGCACAGGAACTCGTGGACGGCTTTCTGGAGTTCTGGCGCCGGAACGACGCGATCCTGCGGGTGGTGGACCTCGGCGCGGCCGAGGGTGACAAACGGTTCTACAAGATCCGCATGAAGATCCTGAACTCGGTCAACAACTCCCTCGCGGACTCCATCGCGCAGCTCCAGGAGAAGGGCCGGGTGGACAAGGACGTGAACCCGGCGGCGGTGGCCGGTTCGCTGGTCGCGATGCTCGCGGCGGTGGCGGCCCACCAGAAGGGCTTCACCTCCTGGGGTGTGAAGCAGGCCGAACTCAAGCCGAACCTGGCGCTGTTGGTGCACCTGGGCGTGACCGGCAAGAAACCGAGCAAGTAGGCCGCACGTCCGCGCTGCACCCAAGTCCTGTCTGGCAGGCGGTGGTTCACCAGAGTGAGCCGCCGCCTGTCGTGCTACGCGGGCAGCGGGCGGTCCCGTACCACGTGCTTCATCACCAGGGTCGACGTCAGCCGCTGCACCCCCGGGAGGGTCGCCAGCCGCTCGTCGTAGAGCCGCTGGAAGGCGGCCAGGTCGGCGGTGGCCACCCGGAGCAGGTAGTCCGGCTCGCCGAACAGCCGCTGGGCGTCCAGCACATGCTCCAGCTCGCCGACCGCCCGCTCGAACTCCGCGACCGTGTCCCGGTCCTCCTGGCGCATCGACACGAAGACCAGTGCCTCGAAGTTCAGGCCGAGCGCGGCCGGGTCCACCACCGCGCGGTAGCCCTGGACGGCGCCGGAGCGCTCCAGCTCGCGCAGTCGCCGGTGGCAGGGCGAGACGCTCAGGCGCACCCGGGCGGCCAGCTCGGTCACGGTCAGCCGCCCGTCCTGTTGCAGCTCGGCAAGGATTTTCCGGTCCACGTCGTCCATGAAGAAGATATTTGCCCAGAACTCGCGATCATGGGCAAACTTCGGGAACACTTTCGGGTCATTCGCGCCTAATGTCCCCGGCATGGACTCGGAACTGCTCCTCTCCTTCCTCGCCGTGGACCTGCTGCTGGTGTGCGTGCCGGGCGCCGACTGGGCGTACGCCATCGCGACCGCCCTGCGCGGCGGCTCGACGGCGCGCGCGGTGGCGGGCCTGGTCTGCGGCTACGCCCTGCACACGGTTCTGGCGACGGCGGGCCTCGCGGTGCTGGTGGCCGGCTCGCCCCGGCTGCTGACGGCGCTGACGGTGGCGGGCGCGGGCTATCTGCTGTGGCTGGGCTGGGGCGTGCTGCGCCGCCCGGCAGTCCCGGGCGCGGACGGGGCGGCGCCGCCCGACGGCCGGCTCTTCCTGCGCGGCGCCACGATCAGCGGCCTGAACCCCAAGGGCCTGCTGCTCTACCTCTCGGTGCTCCCGCAGTTCCTCAGCCTCACCGGCGCCCACCTGCCCGTACCGGTCCAGACGGCGGCCCTCGGTCTGCTCCACATGGCGTGCTGCGCGGCCGTCTACCTCACCGTCGGCGCCCTCGCCCGCGTCCTCCTCACCGCCCGCCCGGCGGCGGCCCGCGCGGTGACCCGCACCTCGGGCGCGGCCATGCTCGGCATCGGCGCGCTGCTGCTGGCGGAACGGCTGGTCACGCTCTGAGGAGGCGGGGGCGGGGGCGGGGAGCCAACACCCCCCGGGCGGCGGCCGGTTGGTCCTGGGCGGTGCCCCACCCGGTGGACGTCAGCGTCAGCCATCACAGCCGGCCGCAGCCCCTCCGAGCCGGCGCCCGCCGCCTACGCGCCCCCCGGCCTCCGGGTCAGCCGGAACAGCCTGATCTCGCGCTCCACCCGCTCCTGGTACACGGCGTACGGCGGCCAGAACACCAGCAGTGCCTGCCAGGCGGCGGCCCGTTCGTCGCCGGTGAGGAGGCGGGCGGTGACGGGGACGTCCCGGCCCTGCCGGCTGACGGTGGCGTCCGGGTGGGCGAGGAGGTTGTGGGTCCAGGCGGGGTGGCCGGGGCGCCCGAAGTTGGAGCCGACCAGGATCCAGCCGTCGCCGTCCCGCTCGGGCATGCAGGCCAGCGGGGTCCGGCGGGGCCGGCCGCTGCGGGCGCCGGTGGAGGTGAGGATCACGCCGGGCAGCAGCCGGGCGCTCGGCAGCACCCGGCCCCGGGTGAGCCGGTGCACGGCCCGGTCGAGGGCCGGAATCACCCGCGGGGCCACCCTGGCGAACGTCCGGGTCGAGGACACCTTCTGCACGAACCGCAGCATCCCGGCACCCCGGGGGCGCGCCGCTCGGGTACCGCCCATCAGACGGCCACCTCCCCGCCCGTGAACAGTCCCGCCGTCTCGGCGGCCCGGTCGCGCAGCCGGTGCACCGGGCCGAACAGCAGCTCGTCGCCGGCCGCCCGTTTGAAGTACAGGTGGGCGTCGTGCTCCCAGGTGAAGCCGATCCCGCCGTGCAGCTGGACACCCTCGGCGGCGGCGCACCGCAGCGCCTCCAGCGCCTGGGCCAGGGCCAGCGCGCCGGCGCCTTCGCCGCGTCCGGCCGCCCAGGCGGCGTAGTAGGCGGCCGACCGTGCCGCCTGGACGGCCACGTACACGTCGGCCAGCCGGTGCTTGACGGCCTGGAAGGAGCCGATGGGGCGGCCGAACTGCCTGCGCTGCCCGGCGTACTCCACGGTCCGTTCCAGCACCCGGCCGGCCGCTCCCACGGCCTCGGCGGCGAGCACGGCGGCCGCGGTGTCCCCGGTGGCGGCGAGGGCGGCCAGGACGTCGGCGTCCTGCGTGCCCAGCAACTCGGCGGGCACCTCTCGCAGTTGCACGCGCCCCTGCGGCCGGGTGGCGTCCAGCGCGGACTGCCGGGTGCGGACCAGCCCGGGCTCGTCCCCCGCCACGAGGAACAGCAGGGTCCGCGACCGGGCGAACCCCCCGGTGTGCGCGGCGACGAGCAGCATCCCCGCGCTGTGCCCGTCCAGCACCTGCGCGACCTCCCCGTACAGCCGCCAGCCGCCGTCCGCGCGCCGGGCCTGCACCCCGCCGGCCCGCCCGCCGCCGGCGCCGTACCCGGTGTTCGGGCCGGTCAGGGCGAGGGCGGTGGCGAGCGCGGGCCCGGCGACGGCGAGGGCGGCGGTGAGCGACCCGGCGGCGATGCGCGGCAGCAGCGCGGCGCGCTGGGCCTCGGTGCCGAGGGCGAGGACCAGCGGGGCGGTGAGCACGGAGGTGGCGAGCAGCGGGGAGGGGGCCAGGACGCGTCCGGTCTCCTCGCAGGCGAGGGCCAGTTCGGTGGCGGAGCAGCCGACGCCGCCGTACCGCTCGGGGAGGGCGAGTCCGGGCAGGCCGAGCCGCTCGGCGAGGGCGGACCACAGCGGGGTGTCGTACCCGGCGGGGGTGCCGGCGGCGGACCGGAGTTCGGCGGGGCCGCAGCGGGCGCGCAGCACCTCGCGCAGGGTCCGGCGGATCTCGTCCTGCTCGGCGGTGAGGCGCGTGTCCATGGCCTTCCTCCTTTTCTGACGGAGCGTCATATTAGGGAGGCCCGAACCAGATGCCCAGAGGGAGGAGCCCGCTCATGAAGCGCGGGACCAGGAAGGTCGCCGTGGTCGGCGCGGCGCTGTCCGACTGCGGGCGGGTGGCCGACGCGACGGCGTACGCCCTGCACGCCCAGGCCGCCCGCAGGGCGCTCGCCGACGCGGGCCTGGACCGCGCGGTGGTCGACGGCTTCGCCTCGGCGGGCCTCGGCACGCTGGCCCCGGTGGAGGTCGCCGAGTACCTGGGCCTGCGCCCCACCTGGGTCGACTCCACCTCGGTCGGCGGAGCGACCTGGGAGGTCATGGCGGCGCACGCGGCGGACGCGATCGCTGCGGGCCACGCGAACGCCGTGCTGCTCGTGTACGGCTCCACGGCCCGGGCGGACGTCAGGGCGGGCCGCCGCACGGGCACCCTGTCCTTCGGCGCCCGCGGCCCCCTCCAGTTCGAGGCGCCGTACGGCCACACGCTGATCGCGAAGTACGCGATGGCGGCCCGCCGGCACATGATCGAGCACGGCACGACCATCGAGCAGCTGGCCGAGGTGGCGGTCCAGACACGGGCGAACGCGGCCCTGAACCCGGAGGCGATGTTCCGCGACCCCGTCACGGTCGACGACGTGCTGTCCGCGCCGGTGATCGCGGACCCGTTCACCCGGCTGCACTGCTGTCTGCGCTCGGACGGCGGAGCGGCTCTCCTGCTGGCGGCCGAGGAGTACGTCCGGGACTGCCGTACGGCCCCCGTCTGGATCCTCGGCACCGGCGAGTACGTCTCCCACGCCACCCTGTCCGAGTGGCCGGACTTCACCGTGTCCCCGGCGGCGGTGAGCGGCCGGCTGGCCTTCGAGCGGGCCGGGGTGCGCCCGGCGGACATCGACTTCGCGGAGATCTACGACGCTTTCACCTACATGACCCTGGTGACCCTGGAGGACCTGGGTTTCTGCGCCAAGGGCGAGGGCGGGGCCTTCGTCGGGAAGGGCCGGCTGCTGGTGCGGGGCGGGGAGCTGCCGGTGAACACGGACGGGGGAGGCCTCAGTGCGCAGCACCCGGGGATGCGGGGGCTGTTCCTGCTCGTGGAGGCGGTCCGGCAGCTGCGCGGGGAGGCCGGTGAGCGCCAGGTCCGGCGCCGGGACGGCGGTCTGCCCCGGCTGGCGGTGGCGTCCGGGACCGGGGGCTGGTTCTGTTCCTCGGGAACGGTGGTGCTGGGGCAGGACTGAGCGGGGCGCGGGCGGTGATACTCGCCCCATGGAACAGCACGACCTTCACGCACTGCTCCGCTCGCTGCGGGTCTGGGACCCCGAGGTGACCCGGCTGCCGCCCTTCGACCCCGACACGGCCCCGCCCACCCCGCTCGCCCTGTTCACGAACTGGTTCGCGGACGCGGCGGCCGCGGGCCAGCCGGAGCCGCACACCATGTCACTGGCGACCGCGGACGAGGAGGGCAGGCCGGACGTCCGGATCGTGATGCTGCACGGCGCCGACCCGGACGGCTGGTCCTTCGCCACGCACGCCACGAGCCGCAAGGGCCGCGCGCTGAGTGCCCGGCCGCACGCGGCCCTCGCCTTCTACTGGCCGGTGCTGGGCCGCCAGGTGCGGGTCCGGGGCCCGGTGACCTCGGCGCCGTCCGAGGAGAGCCAGGCCGACCTGCACGCGCGGTCCACCGGCGCGCTGGCCGCCGCGCTGACCGGCCGGCAGAGCGAGGAGTTGGAATCGGTGGCGGAGCTGCGCCGGGCCTCGGAGGCGGCCTGGGAGCGGGCCCGGGCCCACCCCGAGGAGCCGTCGCCGACCTGGACGCTGTACCGGCTGCGCCCCGAGACCGTGGAGTTCTTCCAGGGCGACCCGCAGCGGCGGCACGTACGCCTGGAGTACCGCAGCACCGGGTTCGGCTGGAGCCGGACGCTGCTGTGGCCGTGACTCCAGGGGTTCAGCGGGCCGTGGGGCCCGGGGCGTCCGGGTCCGGACCGCCGCCGGCCGGGGCCGCCCGGAACACCGGGACGCCGTCCCGGAAGGCCACCTCCAGCGGCATCGCGGCCCGCACGGTGTCCGCCGGGCAGTCCACCAGTTCCGTCATCATCCTGGGGCCCTCGGCCAGGTCGACGACCGCGGCCAGGTAGGGGACGCGGGAGGTGAACGGGGGCAGGTCGTTGTGGTGGACCGCGGACCACGTGTAGAGCACGGCCCGGCCGCTCGCCTCCTCCCAGGTCACCTCCTCGCTCCAGCAGTGCGGGCAGAACTCCCGGGGATAGTGGTGGGTCCGGCCGCAGGCGCCGCAGCGGCGGATCAGCAGCCGGCCCCGGGCCGCGGCCTCCCAGTAGGGGCGGCTGAGGGCGTCGGTCTCGGGGACGTCGTGGCGGGGGCCGTCCATCAGAACCACCCCAGCGCCGCGTCCAGCGACCACGTCTGCCAGGACATGCCGAAGAGGCCGGTCAGGGAGATCAGGGCCATCATCGAGTTCTGGCCCTGCTCCGCCCAGTCGTGGATCATGAGGACGAAGTAGACCGCGTTGAGGAGCAGGCCGCCGACCAGCGCGACCGGGGTCAGGAAGCCGGCGACCAAGCCGAGCCCCAGGGCCAGTTCGGCGTAGGCGACCACGTACGCCATCAGCCTCGGGCGGGGTGCGACCACCGTCTCGAAGCCCGCCCGGACCGGGGCCCACCGGTGTTCCGCCGCCACCTGTGCCGCCCAGGCGATGCCGCTGTTCCGCCCGAACCAGGCCTTCTTGTCCTTGTGCCGCCAGCTCTCCAGCCACCACAGGCCAAGACCGATCCGCAGCACCGCCAGCCACTGCGCGCCGTCGAGCCATATCGAGTCCATGGATCTGACGGTACGTCAGATCGCGTCGGATGCCCACCGGTGCGTCCGCCGCCGGGGGACGCGCTCCCCCCGGGGTCGCGTTCTTCACGGCCGGAACACCGTTTCCGTGCACCCGTGATCAATCCGCAACCAATTCCGGTCTTGACCGAGACCCATCAACCGGGTGGGTGATTACGCTCCCGCTCATGGCCGCCTCCCGTCCCACCCCCGTCCACCTCTCGCCCACCCCCGCCGACCGCCCGGTCTACGTCATCGGCGCCGGTCCGGGCGGTCTCGCCGTCGCGTACGCGCTGCGGGCGCGGGGCGTGCGGGCCGTGGTCCTGGAGAAGTCCGACCGGGTCGGCGCCTCCTGGCGGGGCCACTACGACCGGCTGCACCTGCACACCACCCGGCGGCTGTCGGCGCTGCCCGGCCTCGGCATACCCCGGAGGTTCGGCCGCTGGGTGTCCCGGGACGACGTCGTGCGCTACCTGGAGAAGTACGCCGAGCACCACGCGCTGGAGATCGTCACCGGGGTGGAGGTACACCGCGTCGAGCGGACCGGGGACGGCACCGGCTGGCTGCTGCACGCCTCCGGCGGCCGGGAGCTGACCGGCAGCGCGGTGGTCGTCGCCACCGGCTTCAACCACACCCCCCGGCTGCCCGACTGGCCCGGCCGCGAGGAGTACGCCGGCGAGCTGCTGCACGCCGGCGGCTACCGCGACGCCGCGCCCTACCGGGGCCGTGACGTGCTCGTCGTCGGGACGGGCAACACGGGCGCGGAGATCGCCGTGGACCTGGTGGAGGGCGGGGCCGCGCGGGTACGGCTTGCCATGCGCACCCCGCCGCACATCCTGCGCCGGTCGACCCTCGGCTGGGCCTCCCAGTACACGGGCGTACTGGTCCGGCGGCTGCCGGTGCGGCTGGTGGACCGGCTCGCCGGGCCGGTGGGGCGGCTGAGCACCCCGGACCTGTCCGCGCACGGACTGCCGCGCCCGGACACCGGCCTGTACAGCAGGGTGCGGCAGGGCGCGATCCCGGTGCAGGACGTCGGTCTCGTCGACGCCGTGCGCACGGGGAAGGTGGAGATCGTGGCCGCCGTGGAGGCGTTCGAGGACGGCAAGGTGGTCCTCGCCGACGGCAGCCGGATCGCGCCGGACGCGGTGATCGCGGCGACCGGGTACGTGCGGGCGCTGGAGGGACTCGTCGGGCACCTCGGGGTGCTGGACGGGCGCGGCCGGCCGGTGGTGCACGGCGGCCGGACGCCCGCGCAGGCGCCCGGCCTGTACTTCACCGGGTTCACCAATCCCATCAGCGGGATGCTGCGGGAGCTGGCGATCGACGCGGGGAAGATCGCGCGGGCGGTCGCCAGAGGATTTCCCACCCGTCGGTAACTTTGCCGTTCCGACCGGTTCCTGACGCTCTGTCAGTTCAGTAATCTGACAGAGCGTCAGCTGGAGCTGGCTGTCATGGCTGTCTCATGAGGAGGCGGGCGGAACGATGCTCGGATCGACCCACGGCACCCTCACCACCGACGCCCGCCGGGCCCGGGTCATCGCCTGCGGCGTTGAGCGGCCCGGCCCCGCCGTCCACGACCGGGTGGCGGACCTCGATGTCAGCGGGCGCCCGCTGCACGCGGACGTCCCCGACCTGACCCGTCTGTTCCGGCCGGAGTCGGTCGCCGTGATCGGTGCCTCGGACGCCGAGGGCCGGCCGAACACCGGGATCACCCGGCAGCTGCTGGACTGGGCCGCGCGCGTCGGGGCGCGGGTGCATCCGGTGCACCCGGCCCGGCCCTCGGTCTTCGGCCTGCCCTGCGTGTCCCGCGTCGCCGAGCTGCCCGAGGCGGTCGACCTGGCCGTCCTGCTGGTGGCCGACCCGCTCCCGCTGATCGAGGAACTCGCCGAGGCGAAGGTGCGGTTCGCGGTCGCCTTCGCCTCGGGGTTCGCGGAGACCGGGCCGGCGGGCGCCGAGGCGCAGGAGCGGCTCGCCGAGGCCGCCCGGCGCTCGGGGCTGCGGCTGCTCGGCCCCAACACCAACCTCAACGCCTTCGAACGGTTCCGGGAGGACCTGTCCGGGCCGGCCATCGCGCTGATCACCCAGTCCGGGCACCAGGGCCGGCCCGTCTTCGCCCTGCAGGAACTCGGCGTCCGGCTCTCGCACTGGGCGCCCACCGGCAACGAGGCCGACCTGGAGAGCGCCGACTTCGTCTCCTGGTTCGCCGAGCAGCCCGAGGTCGGCGCGATCGCCTGCTACGTGGAGGGCCTCAAGGACGGCCGGGCCTTCCTGCTGGCCGCCGACCGGGCCGCCCGCCGGGGGGTCCCGGTGGTCGCCGTGAAGGTGGGCCGCACCGAGACCGGCGCCCGTACGGCCGCCTCGCACACCGGCAAGCTCACCGGCGCGGACGACGTGGTGGACGCGGCGATGCGGCAGTACGGCGTGATCCGCGTCGACACCCTGGACGAACTCCAGGACACCGCGGCCCTGCTGGCGCGGGCGCGGGCGCCCCTGGCGGACGGCGTGGCCGTCTACTCCATCTCGGGCGGCACCGGCGCGCACGTCGCCGACCTGGCCACCGGGGCGGGGCTGCGGCTGCCGAGGCTGTCGGCGCGCAAGCAGGCCGAGCTGCACCAGTGGATACCGGAGTACCTGCACGTGGCCAACCCGGTGGACAACGGCGGCCATCCGGTCGGCGACGCGCGCGGCCGGAAGATCATCGACGCGATCCTCGCCGACCCCTCCGTCGGTGTGCTGGTCTGCCCGGTGACCGGCCCCTTCCCGCCGCTGAGCGACCGGCTCGTGGCGGACCTGGTGGCCGCCGCCGAGGAGACGGACAAGCTGGTGTGCGTGGTCTGGGGCTCGCCGGTGGGCACGGAGGCGGCGTACCGGGAGGTGCTGCTCGGCTCGTCGCGCGTGGCCACCTTCCGCACGGTGGGCAACTGCCTCACCGCGGTCCGCGCCTGGCTGGACCACCACCGCTTCGTGAGCGGCTACCGCTCCCCCTTCGACGAGGCCCCGCGCACCCCGTCGCCCTCCTTCCGCAAGGCCGAGGCGCTGATGCAGCCCGGCCGGCAGCTGAGCGAGCACGCGGCCAAGCAGCTGCTGCGGGCCTACGGCATCCGGGTGCCGCGCGAGCAGCTGGTGACCAGCGCGGCGGCGGCCGTACGGGCGGCCGGGCAGGTGGGCTACCCGGTGGTGATGAAGGCGTCGGGCGCGCAGATCGCCCACAAGACCGAGCTGGGCCTGGTGAAGATCGGCCTGACCTCGGCGAGCCAGGTCCGCGACGCGTACCGGGAACTGACCGACATCGCCCGCTACGAGGGTGTCGGGCTGGACGGGGTCCTGGTGTGCCAGATGGTCGAGCAGGGCGTGGAGATGATGGCCGGCGTCACCCACGACGACCTGTTCGGGCCGACGGTGACGGTCGGGCTCGGCGGGATCCTGGTGGAGGTGCTGCACGACGCGGCGGTCCGGGTGCCGCCCTTCGGCGAGGACCAGGCCCGCGCGATGCTGGGCGAACTGCGCGGCCGGGCCCTGCTCTCGGGTGTCCGCGGCCGTCCGCCGGCCGACGCGGACGCGCTGGTGGAGGTGATTCTGCGGGTCCAGCGGATGGCGCTGGAACTCGGCGACTCGATCTCCGAGTTGGACATCAACCCGCTGATGGTGCTGCCCCGGGGGCAGGGCGCGGTGGCGCTGGACGCGCTGGTGGTGTGCCGATGAGCGAGGCCGTACGGCACGAGATCCGCGACCGGGTCGCGTACCTCACCCTGAACCGGCCGGAGTCCCTGAACGCCCTCACCCCGGGCATGCGCGACCGGCTCGTCGACCTGCTGGCGGAGGCCTCCGCGGACCCGGTCGTCCGGGCGGTGGTCCTCACGGGCACCGGCCGGGGCTTCTGTGCGGGGGCGGACCTGCGGGGCGGGGCCGGTCCGGGTGACCGGGTCCCGGGCGATGTGGCGCGGGTGCTGCGGCTGGGCGCGCAGCGGCTGGTCTGCGCCGTACTGGACTGCGAGAAGCCGGTCCTGGCCGCGGTGAACGGCACGGCGGCCGGTCTCGGCGCGCATCTGGCCCTCGCCTGCGACCTGGTGCTGGCCGCCGAATCGGCCCGTTTCATCGAGGTGTTCGTCCGCCGCGGCCTGGTCCCCGACGCGGCCGGCGCCTACCTGCTGCCCCGGCTGGTCGGGCCGCAGCGGGCGAAGGAGCTGGTGTTCCTCGGCGACGCGGTACCGGCGTCGGAGGCGTACCGCCTGGGCCTGGTCAACCGGGTCGTCCCGGACGCCGACCTGCCCGAGACGGCCCACGCGTGGGCGGCCCGCCTCGCGGCCGGCCCGACGAGGGCCCTGGCACTGGCCAAGCACCTCCTGAACGGCTCGCTGGACACCGACCGCGCCTCCGCCCTCGCAGCCGAGGCCTGGGCCCAGGAGATCAACATGACGACGGCGGACGCCCAGGAGGGCCTGCGGGCGTTCGCGGAACGCCGGGACGCCGAGTTCCGCGGACGCTGAGGACCACGCCCCTTCCCATCTGACATACCGTCAGTTTCAATGGGCTCGTGATGGGACACGCAGGGGCGGCGGCCGCCGCCGTCCGGTATCTGGGGCCACGGCCCGTCGAGGCGCTGCCACGGCCGGAGTTGCGGTGCGTCCGCGACGACGAGCCGCCGCCCGTGGAGCCGGCGGAGTTCCGGCGGGTGCTGGGCGGCTTCGCCAGCGGGGTCACCGTGATCACCGCGCCCGGCACGGAGGGCACGGACGGGACGGGCGGCCCCGCCGGGTTCGCCTGCCAGTCCTTCTCGTCCCTCTCCCTGCAACCGCCCCTGGTCTGCTTCATGGTGAGCCGCACCTCCGCCACCTGGCCGCGCATCGCCCGCGCCGGCGTCTTCTGCGTCAACGTGCTGAGCGCCGGGCAGGACGACCTGTGCCGGGCCTTCGCGGTGAGCGGCGCGGACAAGTTCGCGGGGGTGGCGTACGACCCCGCACCCGTCTCCGGCTCACCGCGGCTCACCGGCGCCGCCGCCTGGATCGACTGCGCCGTCCACGCCGTACACACCGGCGGTGACCACCTCATCGTCGTGGGCCGGGTGACCGCACTCGGCGCGAGCGACACGCCGGACCCGCTGCTCTTCCACCGGGGTCGGTTCACCCGGCTCCGCACCGACTGACCGGGGCGGAGCCGGCCCACAGCACCTCGCCGTCGTGGACCTCCCCGGTCGGCTCCATGCCCAGGGCCCTCGCGATGGCGGCCGATGCCCCATGGCCGGGGTGCACATGGGCCACACACCCGGAAACCCCCTGGGTGTACAGCCATCCGGCCATGACGGACGCGCCCTCCCTGCCGTAGCCGGCCCCCTGGAAGGCATGCCCGACGACCCATGCCAGCTCGGCTTCGACGCGGCCGGCGCGGGGCCGGTAGAGCGTCGCCTGGACCGTTCCGACCAGCCGGCCGCCGGCCTTCTCCCGGAGCATCCAGTTCAGCCAGCCCTGCCGCCCGTCGGGCGACCGGCCGGCGACCTGCCTTTCGTAGCGCCGCCGCAGTTCCTCGCGGGTGGGCGCGGTCCCTCCGGTCCACTCGTGCAGCCGCTGGTCGCCGAGTACGGCCACCGCCTCCTCGGCGTGGGCGACGGTCAGGGGTTCCAGCCGCAGGCGCTCCCCCTGGAGCGGGACGGCGGCCGGCCAGGAGTTCAGCTCGGGCACGGAACCATCCCGGTTGTCGACCGCCGGATGACCAGGGACATCAGGGCCGCCGCCGCGCACAGGGTGCCGGAGGCGTACCAGACGACGTCGTAGGAGCCGAAGACGTCCCGGGCGGCGCCGCCGAGGTAGGCGACGAGGGCCGCGCCGATCTGGTGGGAGGCGAGGACCCAGCCGAAGACGATGGCGCTGTCCTCACCGAACTGCTCCCGGCACAGCGCCAGCGTGGGCGGGACGGTGGCGACCCAGTCCAGGCCGTAGAAGACGATGAAGAAGAGCATCGGCGGGTGGACGGCGGGGCCCAGCAGCATCGGCAGGAAGAGCAGGGACAGCCCGCGCAGGGCGTAGTAGACGGCGAGCAGACGGCGCGGTTCGAAGCGGTCGGTGAACCAGCCGGAGGCGATCGTGCCGACGACGTCGAACACGCCGATCACCGCCAGCAGCGAGGCCGCCGTCGTCACGGGCATCCCGTGGTCGTGCTCGGCGGGCACGAAGTGGGTCTGTATGAGGCCGTTGGTGGACGCGCCGCAGATCGCGAAGGTGCCGGCGAGCAGCCAGAAGGTGCCGGTGCGGACGGAGGTGGACAGCACCCCGAGCGTGCGCCGGGCGGCCCCGGTGACCGGGGGCGGCTTGGGTACGAACGCACGCGCGCCGTAGGGCGCCACGCCCACGTCGGCCGGGTGGTCGCGCAGCAGCAGCCAGACGAAGGGGACCACGGCGAACGCGGCCAGGGCGACCGTGACCGCAGCGGGCCGCCAGTCGTGGCGCTCGACGATCCAGGACAGCAGCGGCAGGAAGACCAGCTGGCCGGAGGCCGAGGCCGCGGTGAGGATGCCGCTGACCAGGCCGCGCCGCTCGGTGAACCAGCGGTTGGTGACCGTCGCGGCGAAGGCCAGCGCCATGGAACCGGTGCCGAGTCCCACCAGCAGGCCCCAGCACAGCAGCAGCTGCCAGGCCGCCGTCATCCACACGGTCAGGCCCGAGCCGACCGCGATCACGGTGAGCGCGGCGGCGACCACCCGGCGGATGCCGAAGCGGTCCATCAGCGCGGCGGCGAACGGCGCGGTGACGCCGTACAGCGCCAGGTTGACGGAGACGGCCGCGCCGATCGTGCCGCGCGACCAGCCGAACTCCTGGTGCAGCGGGTCGATGAGCAGGCCGGGCAGGGAGCGGAAGGCCGCCGCGCCGGTGATCGTGACGAACGTGACGGCGGCGACGAACCAGGCGCGGTGCACACGGTGGCGCCGGCCGGGCGGGCCCTGGACGGGAGCGGGAGCGGGACGGGTCTGGGTCACGTCACCCAGCCTCCGGTCCAGGGGCCCGCGCATCGAGTGGCCCGAAGGACAGCCTTCGCTACGATCGGGCCACTACGATCGGGACATGACTCCACGGGAATTCCGGCCGCACCGCGTCGCCGTCCTCGCCCTGGACGGTCTGCTGCCCTTCGAACTGGGCATCCCGCACCGGATCTTCGGCCGCCCCCGGGACCCCCGGGGCCGGCGGCTGTACGAGGTCGTGACCTGCTCGGTACGGCCGCCGGGCCCGGTCGAGACGGACGCCGACTTCGCCGTGCACGTCGCCCACGGCCCCGAGACGCTGGCCACCGCGGACACGGTGATCGTCCCGGCGTCGTACGAACTCGGCCCGCTCTACGACGAGGGCCGGCTCACCGACGACCTGGCCGCCGCCCTCGCCCGTATCCGTCCCGGCACCCGGCTCGCCTCCATCTGCACCGGCGTCTACGTCCTCGCCGCCGCCGGCCGCCTGGACGGCCGCCCGGCCACCACGCACTGGGCCGACGCCGAGCGCTTCCAGCGGATGTTCCCGAGGATCAGAGTGGACCCGGACGTGCTGTTCATCGACGACGGTGACGTGCTGACCTCGGCCGGCGTGGCCGCCGGGATCGACCTGTGCCTGCACATGGTCCGCCGCGACTTCGGCACGGCCGTCGCCAACGACGTGGCCCGCCGCACGGTCGTACCGCCCCACCGCGACGGCGGCCAGGCCCAGTACATCCACCGCCCGGTCCCCGACCCCCAGCTGGCCACGACGACCGCCGCCCGCGCCTGGGCGCTCGCCCGGCTGCACGAGCCGATCCAGCTGCGCGACCTGGCCGAGCGGGAGGCCATGTCGGTACGGACCTTCACCCGCCGCTTCCGCGAGGAGGTCGGCGTCAGCCCCGGCCAGTGGCTCACCCAGCAGCGCGTGGAGCGCGCCCGGCAGCTGCTGGAGACCAGCGACCTGCCGATGGACCAGGTGGCCCGGGAGGCGGGCTTCGGCACGGCCCAGTCGATGCGCCAGCACCTACAGACGGCGCTCGGCGTTACGCCCACCGCCTACCGGCGCACCTTCCGCGCCGTCGGCGCCGTCGGCGGGCACGGTGGCGCCGGCCCGCGCTGACCGGGCCGCGCGTGTCTCACCCCACCAGCCGACCGCCGTCAGCAGCAGGGTCAGGGACACCCCGGCGAGGATCGCCGTCGAGGGCGCGGCGAGCGGCAGCAGGGCGCCGGCGAGGGAGCCGGTGGCCGCGTAACCGGCGCCCACGGCCGCGTACATGACCGAGTAGCCGGCGGCCAGCGCTCCCGGCGGGAGGACCTCGCGCAGGGACAGGTTGCGGGTGAGCATCGCGCCGGACTGGAGCAGCCCCGCCACGCCCAGCGCGGCCGCGATGCCCGGCGCGCCGGGTATCAGGGCGACCGCGGCCACCGCGGCGGACATCCCCGCCATCAGGACCGCGCTGCGGGTCCTGAGCAGCCCGGGCCAGGACCGCAGGCCGTACAGGAAGGCGCCGGCGGCGGAGGCCACCGACATCACCGTCAGCAGCGGGCCCGCCCAGCCGACACCGATGCCGCGCTGTTCGAGCAGGGCGGGCAGCACGAGTTCGGCGAGGGCCAGCAGCGACAGGCTGGCCGCGCCCGTGACGTACACCGGCCAGGCCCCGGCCAGCAGACGCAGCCGCGACGCACCCTTCCCGGCCTTCCCCGCCGACTCCCCGTGTGCGCCCTGCTCGTCCTGTCCGTCCGTCGCCCAGCCGGCCGGCAGGAGCCACAGGCCCGCCACCGACGCGGCCATCAGGGCGGCTTCGAGCAGCAGCGGGAAGCGGGGGCCGACACCGAGGGCGAGGCCGGTGACGGTGGCCGGGGAGACGGCCCACACGGCGAACGTGAGCATCGACTCCAGGGACAGCGCCTGGGGCGCCGCCTGCCCCGGAACCAACGAGGTGAGCAGTGCGCGCAGCCCGCCGGGCGCCGCGGCGGGACCCGCCCCGGCGAGGAACGCGAAAGCGGCGAGTATCGCGCCGGGCGCGCCCGGGAACACGCCGAGGCCCGCGAAACCGGCGGCGCCCGCGGCGAGTCCGGCGGCCAGATGCGGACGGGCCCGCCGGGAGTCCAGGCGCATGCCGAGCACGGGGGCGCCGAGGATCTCACCGATGACGTAGGCGGCGGCCAGGGCCGCGCCCAGGGAGTAGCCGCCCGGGCGCTCGCGGACCAGGAAGACCAGGGCCAGCGGGGCCATGGCCACCGGCATCCGGGCGCCGACGGCCACCAGGGCCCAGGTCAGGACCCGCGGGGAGACGACATCGCGGTAGCTCATGCCTCGACGGTAGGGGGCGGCACCGACAATCACCGACCCGATATCCCGGGCCTGTGGACAACTTCCGGCCACCGCGCCTGCCAGGCCGCCAGGACAAGGGCCGGTTTCCGGCGATGGCTCAGAACGTCAGCACCGCCCGCGCCACCCGCCCCGCCTCCGCGTCCGCCCGGGCCTTCTCGAAGTCCTCCACCGGATAGGCGGCGGTCGCCAACTCGTCCAGCAGCAGGTGCCCTTGCCGGTACAGCTCGGCGTACAGGGCGATGTCCCGCTGGGGCCGGGAGGAGCCGTAGCGGCAGCCGAGGATCGACTTGTCCAGGTAGAGGGAGGAGACCAGGAAGGACGCCTCGGCCGTGGCCGGGGGCACCCCGAGCAGGACCGCCTGGCCGCGCCGGTCGAGCAGGTCGACGGCCTGCCGGACCAGCTCGACCCGGCCCACGCACTCGAAGACGTGGTCGGCCCCCGTCGGCAGCAGCTCCCGCACCCCTTCCGCCGACGTCAGGAAGTCGGTGGCGCCGAACCGCCGGGCCGCCTCCTCCTTGGCCGGGTTGGCGTCCACGGCCACGATCCGGAGGGCGCCCGCGAGCCGCGCGCCCTGGAGGACGTTGAGCCCGATCCCGCCCGTGCCGATGACGACCACGCTGTCCCCGCGGTCCACCCGCGCCCGGTTCAGCACCGCGCCGACCCCGGTGAGCACCCCGCACCCGATCAGCGCGGCCGACGCCGGGGGGACGTCCTCGGGGATCCGCACCGCCTGCACGGCCTTGACGACGGTACGTTCCGCGAAGGCCGAGTTCGCGGCGAACTGGTACACCGGCTCCGCGCCCCGCGTGAACGGCCTCCCCGGGCGCCCGATCGCCTGCCGGCACATGGTCGGCCGGCCCCGGTCGCACTCCGCGCAGGTACCGCAGTTGGCGAGCGTGGACAGGGCGACATGGTCACCGGGCGCGACATGGGTGACGCCCACACCCACGGCCTCCACGATCCCGGCACCCTCATGGCCGAGCACCACCGGTACCGGAAACGGGATGGTGCCGTCCACCACCGACAGGTCGCTGTGGCACAGCCCGGCCGCCGCGATGGCGACCAGCACCTCGCCGGGCCCGGGCTCCCGTACCGCCAGGTCGTCGACCACCCGGACCCGTCTCCCGTCGAACACCACACCGCGCATCACACGGCCCCCTTCGGCTCGGCCGGCAGACCGAGCACGCGCTCGGCGATGATCGTGCGCTGGATCTGGTCCGAGCCGCCGTAGATCGTGTCGGCCCGGGAGAACAGGAACAGGTGCTGGGCCGCGTCCAGCGGGTACGGCGACGCCGGTGACCAGTCCGCGGGCCCCACGGCCGCCGCCGCGCCCCGGACCTCCACCGCCAGTTCGCCGAGCCGCTGGTGCCAGTCGGCCCACAGCAGCTTGGCGACGCTGGGCGCGCCCGGTCCGGCCGGGCCGCCGAGGGTGCGCAGGGCGTGCCAGCGCATGACCCGCAGCCCCGCCCACTGCCGCACCAGCCGGGCACGGAGCACCGGGTCGTGTACGGCCCCGGTCGCCACGGCGGTGTCGAGGACCTCCGCCAGCTCCCGGGCGAAGCCGATCTGCTGGGCCAGCGTCGACACCCCGCGCTCGAAGCCCAGCAGGCTCATCGCCACCCGCCAGCCGTTGCCCTCCCCGCCGACGACGTGCTCCACGCGCGCGTACGCCCCGTCGAAGAAGACCTCGTTGAAGTCGCTCGTGCCGGTCAGCTGCCGGATGGGCCGGACCTCGATCCGGCCGGGCTGGTCCATCGGCACGAGCAGGAAGCTCAGCCCGTGGTGCCGTCGCGCGTCCGGGTCGGTCCGGGCCAGGACGAAGCACCAGTCGGCCTCGTGGGCGAGCGAGGTCCAGATCTTCTGCCCGCTGATCCGGTAGGACGCCCCCTCCCGCACGGCCGCCGTCCGCACCCCGGCGAGGTCGGATCCGGCGCCGGGTTCGCTGTAGCCCTGGCACCACAGCTCCTCGCCGGCCGCGACGGGCGGCAGGAAGCGCCGCTTCTGCCCTTCGTCGCCGTGGGCGAGGAGGGTGGGCGCGAGCAGGTTCTCCCCGATGTGCCCGGAGCGCGGCGGCGCCCCCGACCGGGCGTACTCCTCGGCCCAGACGACCTGTCGGGTCAGGGGTGCGGTGCGGTTGCCGTACCCCCGCTCCGGCCACCCGAGCCCGATCCAGCCGGCGGCACCGAGCGTCCGCTCCCAGGCCCGCTTCCCCACCGAGGCGTCGACGTGCTCCCCCAGCCAGTCCCGGACCTCGGCACGGAACTCCTCGTCCTCGGCGGTGAACCCGAAGTCCACGGCGTCCTCCTCCCGCGTCCCGGGTCATCCGGCGTTCGGCCGGGACCGGCGCCGCGCCGCCTCCTCCATCGCCCCCAGCCCGGAGAGCATCGGCATCGGATCCACCCCCACCGACCTCGGCAGCACCCCGGCGATCCGCTCCGGCGTCCAGGCGCCCTCGGCGTAGACGGAACGGAGTTCCCTCGGCTGCGCCCACACCGCGATCTTCGGCCCGGCGACCGTGTACACCTGCCCGGTGACGCCCTGCGCGGCGGCCTTCTCGGACAGCAGGTACACCACCAGCGCGGCCACGTCCTCCGGCTCGCCGATCTCCGCCAGTTCCGTCGGCACGTTCGCCGACATCCGGGTACGGGCCACGGGCGCCACCGCGTTCGCGGTCACCCCGTACTTGTGCAGACCCAGTGCGGCGCTGCGGACCAGGGAGATGATCCCGCCCTTGGCCGCACTGTAGTTGGCCTGTGAGACGGACCCCTGGTGGTTGCCGCTGGTGAAGCCGACGAGGGTGCCGGACCGCTGCCCGCGCATGACGGCCGACGCGGCCCGGAACACGGTGAACGTGCCCTTCAGGTGGGTGGCGACGACCGGGTCCCACTCCTCCTCGGTCATGTTGAACAGCATGCGTTCGCGCAGGATGCCCGCCACGCACACGACCCCGTCGACGCGGCCGTAGGACCGCACCGCCGTGTCCACGACCCGCTGCCCGCCCGCCATGGTGGAGATGTCGTCGGCGACCGCGACGGCCTCCCCGCCCGCCGCCTCGATCTCCTTGACGACGGCCTCGGCGACCTCGCTGCTCGGCGAGGCACCGTCCACCGCCACACCGTGGTCGTTGACGACGACCCGGGCCCCTTCGGCCGCCGCCGCCAGGGCCACCGCCCGCCCGATGCCGCGTCCGGCGCCCGTCACGGCGACGACCTTGCCTGCCAGGAAGTTCCCCATGCCCGGCCCCTTCCCGCTGTTTCTGACGGTTCGTTAGATTGACGGTCCGTTAGATTTTATGGCCCGCCGCACGTGCGGGCACAAGCCCCGGGGAGGCACCGGATGCCGCTGGCGCAGGAGTTCCACGAGATCGCGGGGCGCGTGAACAACTGGGGGCGCTGGGGTGCCGACGACGAGATCGGCACCCTGAACCTGATCACGGACGAGGTGGTGCGCGCGGCCGCCGCCGAGGTGTGCACCGGCCGCCGTGTGCCGCTGGCGCTCCCACTGCGGCAGGACGGGGTGCAGACGGGGGTGATCCCGGGCCGGGTCGATCCGCTGCACGCGATGGTGCAGCTCAACCAGGAGCTGTTCGGGCCGGGCACGGTGGCGTGCAGCGACGACGTGGTGACCATGGGCCTGCAGGCCGGCACCCACTGGGACGCGCTGACGCATGTCTCGCACTCCGGGCGGCTCTACAACGGGCGCCCGGCGCACACGGTCACCGCGCACGGCGGTGCCGAGTTCAGCGGCATCGACAAGGTGCGCCACCTCGTCTCGCGCGGGGTGCTGCTGGACGTGGCCCGCGCGCGGGGGGTGGACCGGCTGGCGGGCGGCCACGCGGTGACGCCGGAGGACCTAGAGGCGGCCGAGGAGTTCGCGGGTGCGCGGGTGCGCGCCGGTGACGTGGTGCTCGTACGGACCGGGCAGGTGCGGGTTCTGCTGGCCGGGGACAGGCACGGGTACGGCCATCCGTCGCCGGGGCTGTCGGTGCGCTGCCCGGAGTGGTTCCACGCGCGCGATGCGGCGGCCGTCGCGAACGACACGCTCACGTTCGAGATCTTTCCGCCCGAGATCGAGAATCTGTGGCTGCCCGTGCACGCCCTGCACCTGGTGGAGATGGGGATGCTGCAGGGCCAGAACTGGAATCTGGAAGAGTTGTCCACAGCCTGTGGAGAAACGGGCCGGTACACGTTCCTGCTGTCGGCGATGCCCGAGCCGTTCGTGGGCGCGACGGGCACGCCGGTGGCTCCGGTGGCGATCCTCTGAGGTACGACGGCGGCAGCGGCGAGGGTGCGGTCGCGGTGGGCGGCGCGCCTCCCCCCACGGTCACGCGCCGCCCTCCGCTGCGACCCACCCTCGACGAGGACCACCGAACCCCCGGGCGGCCCTCGCCGTCCCCTCGCGGCGAATCGACGCACCCCAGCCTGATCAGCCGTCCAGAGGACGTCAACGCCGGTACGGGGTCGTGTTGCGACACCTTGCTCGCGGCACCCGCGCACGGTTGCACGCCCCGGCGCATCACCGCTCCCGGTGGCTACACGGCTTCGAAGGCGAGACCCTCGTACGCGGACAGTCCGCCCCCGTACGCCACCGCCGCGCTCTGTCGGGGCGGTGAACAGCGGTCCAGCTCACACCAGATGCTCTTGCCGGTGCCGTCGGGGCTCCAGCCCCAGCGGTCGGCCAGGCAGTCCACGAGGGCCAGGCCCCGGCCGCCGGTGGCGTCGTCGTCGGCGCAGCGGGGCACGGGGGCGCGTGAGCTGCCGTCCGCGACCTCGACCCGGACCGTGGCCGACGCACACTCCCCGGCGGCCGGGGCCGGCAGACACAGCCGTAGCACGGCCGGCCGGCCGGTGTGCACCACGGCGTTGGTCACCAGCTCCGAGACGAGCAGGATCAGGGTCTCGGCCAGTGGCTCGTCGGCCGTTATCCCCGATCCGGCGAGCCGCGAGCGGGCCCACCTCCTGGCTCTCCCCACCTCCGCGGGGTCGGGCCGGATCTCCAGCTGCACTTGAAGCACCTGCACCGCTCACACCATCCGAACCGGCGGACACATGACCCCACGCCGACCGCGCGCCACGGCGTCTGCCGTGGCGACGATCACGACGAGGGCCACGATCGTAGCCATTTTCTGCATGGCCAGAACAACGGCCAGAGCAGGGGTCACGGTCTGTGACTCCCTTGCGAGACAGCATGGTTGACGTACAGTCACCCCAACAAGCGCTTCGGGCATATTCCCGCGCGAAGGAGTACGCGTGAGGCATACTGTGCGACGCTCGTGCCGGGGAGTCGAACAAACGGCGGTCGCGGCCGCGACCGCCCCGCGAGCAGCGGCGCACACCCCGCGGCCCGGCACCGTCCCAGGGGGACCGCCGGCCCGGCTCGTACGCGCAGCCACTCGCATCCCACACAAGGTACCCGAGCACCCGCCCGACTCCGGGCCGTGACGAGTCTCGACCAGGACACAACCCGGTATCAACGCTCAGTGATTCCGGTACGCCACGATCCGCGACATCGTAGGCCAAAGCTTGTCGGGTTCAGGGGCCCGGGACACCGCCGCCGGTCCAGTCCGCCAGCGTTGCGGCGAGCAGTTCCGCGCCCTGTGCGCTCCCGCCGCCGCGCCGGGCCCGCACCCAGGCCCGTTTCAGGTGCAGGTGCACGTCCGCCTCCCAGGTGAAGCCCATGCCGCCGTGCACCTGGAGGCAGTCGCGGGCCCCCTGCACGGCAGCCTCGTCGGCGAGCAGCCGGGCGGCGGCGATGTCGGCGGGGTCGGCGGTGACGGCGGCCGCGTAGACGGCGGCCCGGGCGGTCTCGGCGCGCACCAGCAGGTCGGCGCACAGGTGCTGGACGGCCTGGAAGGCGCCGATCGGCCGCCCGAACTGCGTGCGCCGCCGGGCGTGTTCCACGGCCAGCTCGCACACGCGCCCGGCCGTGCCCAGCTGTTCGGCGGCGGTGAGCAGGACGGCGACGGGGTCCGGCGTTGCGGCGGCGGGACCGAGCGCTCCGGCGAGGTGCGGCGGCCCGGCGGCAAAGTTCGGCGGCCCGGCAGCGAGGTGCGGCGGCCCGGCAGCGGGGCCAGGCGGACCGGCAGCGAGGTTCGGCGAGCCGTCAGCGGGGCCAAGACGTTGGGCGGGGAGGTTCGGCGAGCCGGCAGCGAACTCCGACGGCCCCGTAGCCAAGCCGGACGGCCCGGCGGACGGTACCCGGTGCAGTGGGGTGAGCGGGTCCACCGAGCGCAGCGGTACGGCGCCGGAGGGGTCCCCCTGGACCACGTCGGCCGCGTCCAGCCACTCCGCCAGCTCCCCGTCGACGGCGGCCACGACGGTCTCCCCGCGCGCCGCGCCGGGTACGTCCCCGGCCGCGAGGTGCGTGGCCACCAGCGGCCCCGGCAGCAGCGCCCGGCCCGCCTCCTCGAAGACCAGGACCGCCTCGGGCAGGCCCAGTTCGACCCCGCCGTCCGCCTCGGGCAGCCGCAGCGCGAAGAACCCGGCCTCGCCGAGGGTCCGCCACAGGGCCCGGTCGAGCCGGCCGGGCGCGTCGACGGCCGCGCGCAGCGCCTCCCGCCCGAAGCACCGCCCCAGCAGTTCGCGCGTGCCCGCCCGCAGGGCCGCCTGGTCGTCGGTGAGCCGGAACCGCACGGTCACCTCCCCCGGGGCAGGCCGAGGATCCGCTCGGCCACGATGGTGCGCTGGATCTGCGAGGTGCCGGCGGCGATCGTGTACGACAGCGAGGACAGCCGGTCGAGCACCCAGGGCCGGTCCAGGTCCAGGCAGTCCGGGCCGAGGACCTCGGCGGCGGCGTCGTACAGCTCCTGCCGGGCGTGCGAGTAGCGGAGCTTGAACACCGAGCCGCCCACGCCCGGCACCCCGCCGCTCGCCTCCGCCGCGCTCACGTTCCACTGGGTCAGCCGCCACAGCGCGCGGAACTCCGCGTCGAGCCGGCCCAGTCGCCGGCGCAGCCCGGGATCGTCCCAGCGGCCGTTCTCCCGTGCCGTGCGCGCCAGTTCGCCGAGGACCCGGCGGCAGGCGACGACCTCGCCGACGAACGCGGTGCCGCGTTCGAAGGAGAGGGTGACCATGGTGACGCGCCAGCCGTCGTTCTCCTCCCCCACCCGGTTGGCGACCGGCACCCGCACCTCGTCCAGGAACACCTCGGCGAACTCCGCCGACCCGGCGAGCGTGCGCAGCGGCCGCACGGTGACGCCCTCGGCGTCCATCGGCAGGGCCAGCCAGGTGATACCCCGGTGCCGGGGCGCGTCCGGGTCGGTGCGGACCAGCAACTCGCACCAGTCGGCGACTTCGGCGTGCGAGGTCCAGATCTTGGAGCCGGTGACCACGTAGGCGTCGCCGTCCCTGCGCGCGCGGGTGCGCAGCGACGCGAGGTCGGAGCCGGCGTCCGGTTCGCTGAACCCCTGGCACCAGACCTCCTCACCGCGCAGGATCGGCGGCAGCCAGCGCGCCCGCTGCCCGGGCGTGCCCTCGGCGGCGATCGTCGGCCCGGCGTGCAGCAGCCCGACGAAGCCGGCGCCCACGTAGGGCGCGCCCGCCTTCTCGGTCTCCTCCAGGAAGATCAGCCGGAGGGTCGGGGAGGCGTCCCAGTGCACGTGGGCGTACCCGGCGTCGTACAGCATCCGCTGCCAGCCGAGGTCGTAGGCGCGGCGGCCGGGCCAGTCGTCCGGGGCCGGCGCGGGCGGCAGGGTGGGCAGCACCGTGCCGAGCCAGTCCCGCAGCCGGGCCCGGAACTCCTCCTCCTCGGGCGTGCAGGAGAGGTCCACTAGCGGTCCAGGTCCAGGCCGAGCATCCGGATGGCGTTGCCCCGCATCAGCTTGTACACGGTCTCTTCGTCGAGGCCCTTCACATGGTCGAGGGCGACCTCCTTGGTGTGCGGGAAGGTCGAGTCGACGTGCGGGTAGTCGGTCTCGAAGGTGGCGTTGTCGCGGCCGACGACGTCCAGCGAGGCGACGCCGTGCTTGTCGCGGAAGAAGCAGCAGTAGATCTGCCGGTAGTAGTACGCGGAGGGCGGTTCGGGGATCAGGTCCCTGACCCCGCCCCAGGCGCGGTGCTCCTCCCACACGTCGTCGGCGCGTTCCAGGGCGTACGGGATCCAGCCCATCTGGCCCTCGGAATAGGCCAGTTTGAGCCGGGGGAACCGCACCAGGACCCCGCTGAAGAGGTAGTCCATCATCGAGGCCATGGCGTTGTTGAAGCTCAACGACGCCTGGACGGCGGGCGGTGCGTCGGGGGAGGCGGCGGGCATCTGGGAGCTGCTGCCGATGTGCATGTTGACGACCGTGCCGGTCTCCTGGCAGGCGGCGAAGAACGGGTCCCAGTAGCCGGAGTGGATGGAGGGCAGCCCCAGGTGGGTGGGGATCTCGGAGAAGGTGACGGCCCGCACCCCGCGCGCGGCGTTGCGCCGGATCTCGGCGACCGCCAGCTCCACGTCCCACAGCGGGATCAGGCACAGCGGGATCAGCCGGCCGCCGCTGTCCCCGCACCACTCCTGCACCATCCAGTCGTTGTAGGCACGGACGCAGGCGAGGGCGACCTCCTTGTCGTGGGCCTCGGCGAAGGTCTGCCCGCAGAAACGCGGGAAGGTCGGGAAGCACAGGGAGGCCTCGACGTGGTTGAGGTCCATGTCCTTCAGCCGCTCGACCGGGTCCCAGCAGCCCGGCCGCATCTGCTCCCGGGTGATGCCCTCCAGGGTCATCTCGTCCCGGTCGAAGCCGACGGCGGCGATGTTCCGTTTGTAGGGGAACTTCAGGTCCTCGTAGATCCACCAGTCGGTGGGCTGGCCCTGCGGGTCCATGGTGATCTGGTACTTCCCGCCGACGTAGGCCAGTTCCCCGATGCCGGCGGTCAGCGGCCTCGGTCCCCGGTCCCGGTACCTGGCGGGCAGCCACGTCTCGAAGAGGTGGGCGGGCTCGATCACGTGGTCGTCGACGCTGATGATGCGGGGCAGTTCGGTCGCCATGGTCCCCTCCGCCGGACGGTACTTATCTGATGGTCCGTCAGATAGCATGACAGCTGACGAGTCGTCAGCCAAGCAGGGGGGCACCCGTGGACCAGACCCCGCACGCCCTGAGTTCCGCCCGCACGCTGTGGGAGCTGGTCGACCGGCGCGCCGCCCTCACCCCCGACCGCCCGGTACTGCTCCAGGGCGACCGGACGCTCACCTTCGGGGGCCTGCGGGAGGGCGCCGAACGGGTCGCGGCGGGCCTGTACGGCATGGGGGTGCGCCCCGGCACGGTGGTCGCCTGGCAGCTGCCCACCCGCATCGAGACCGCGCTGCTGTCCTTCGCGCTGGCCCGCCTGGGCGCCGTGCAGTCCCCGGTGATCCCCTTCTACCGGGACCGGGAGGTCGGCTTCGCGCTGCGCGAGTCGAAGGCGGAGTTCTTCGCCGTACCGGGTGTCTGGCGGGGCCACGACCACACGCGGATGGCGCACCGCCTCGGCGCCAGGGGCGTCTTCGAGGCCTACGACACCCTCCCCGACGGCGACCCGTCCGTCCTGCCGCCGCCGCCCGCGGAGGGCACCTCGGTCCGCTGGATCTACTGGACCTCGGGCACCACCTCCGACCCCAAGGGCGTCCTGCACACCGACCGCTCACTGCTCGCGGGCGGCTCCTGCCTCGCCCACGCGCTGCGCCTGACCCCGGCCGACGTCGGCTCGATGGCCTTCCCGTACGCCCACATAGCGGGCCCCGACTACACGGTGATGCTCCTGCTGTACGGCTTCCCGGCGGTGATGTCCGAGCACTTCGCGCTGCCGGAGGCGCTGGCGGAGTACCGGCGGCACGGGGTGACGGTGGCCGGCGGCTCCACGGCGTTCTACTCCCTGTTCCTGGCCGCGCAGCGCGAGCGGCCGGGCGAGAGGCTGATCCCCTCCCTGCGGCTCCTCGCGGGCGGCGGCGCCCCCAAGCCGCCCGAGCTGTACCACGCCGTGGTCCGCGAGCTGGGCGTCCAGCTCACCCACGGCTACGGCATGACCGAGGTCCCGATGATCACCATGGGGGACCCCGAGGACAGCCCGGAGAACCTGGCGACGACCGAGGGGCGGCCCCCCGAGGGCATGGAGATCCGGATCGTCGACGGCGAGGTGCGGCTGCGCGGCGCGGCCGTCTGCCAGGGCTACCTGGACCCCGCCCAGACCGCCGCGGCCTTCGACGCCGACGGCTTCCTGCGCACCGGGGACCTCGGGCACCTCACCCCGTCCGGGCACCTGGTGCTCACCGGACGCCTCAAGGACGTGATCATCCGCAAGGGGGAGAACATCTCCGCACGGGAGATCGAGGACCTGCTCGCCGCCCATCCCGGGGTCGCCGACGCGGCCGTCATCGGCCTGCCGGACCCCGACCGCGGGGAACTGCTCTGCGCGGTCCTCGAACAGCCGCCCGGCGCGGCCCGCCTGACCCTGCCCGAGGTGGTGTCCTTCCTCCGCGCGAAGGGCCTGTCCGTGCACAAACTGCCGGAACGGCTGGAGGTGGTGGACGCCCTCCCACGCAACGACACCCTGCGCAAGGTACTGAAGTACCGGCTGCGGGAGCGGTTCTCGCGCCCGGCGCCCTAGAACTCCTCCACCTCTGCGGTCACATGCGGCTGAGGGACGCCACCGCGAGCAGCACGTCGCTGATCGCCTCCCGGTCGCCGAGCTGCCCGGCCGCCGCCTCCGCGGGCGGCACATGGCCCGCCGCCAGCCGGCAGAACTCCACGCCGTCCAGGGCGACATGGGCCACCTCCAGGTCCGCGGAGCCGCGTGCCGCCGGCGAGTCCAGGGGGATCAGCCACTCGCCGCCGCCCGCGCCCTCGATCTCCAGGCGCAGGCTGCGGCCCGGCGCGCCGGCCGGCACCAGGTGCGGGGTGCGGCGGCCCGGCACGGACAGGCCCGCCCGGCGGCGCGCGGCCAGCACCGTCGGCAGCAGCCGGGCCGCGAGGTCGATCATCCGGTTCAGGTGGCGCGGGGCCGGCGGCTCGTACGGGTAGTCCACCGCCTCCGCGATGTCCTCGGCGTGCACCCAGCACTCGAAGGCGCGGTCCAGCATGGCGTCGTGCAGCGGCAGCGCGAAGTCGCCGTAGGACACCTCCAGTCCGCCGGCGTGGCCGCCGGTGAAGGACACCGTCCGCACCAGGCCGTGGCTCTGCTCCCGCCAGGGGCCGCGCACCGAGCGCGTCGGCGGGAAGTGCGAGGCCCGCCAGTACGCCTCCGTCCGCCCGGCCGGGCCGGTGGCGTCCTCCGCCGCTCCGGCGACCCCGGCCAGCGGGTCCGCCAGGCCGAGCGCGCCGGCGATCAGGCCGTCCACCGACAGCAGGTGCGCGATCACCCCGGCGACGGTCGTACGACGGCTCGTCGGCGCGTCCGCCTCGAACCACCGCAGCCGCACCGGCGCGTGCCACTCCGCGTCCCCGAAGTCCTGGAGCAGCGCGTCCAGCCGCGCGGTCTCGGCGTCGTAGGGCGCGGCCCAGTCGGGCACCGGGATGCGCGGCGGCCGGCGGTTCAGGCAGCTCTCCAGGACGCGGGTGCGCAGCCCGGGGTTCAGGTCCAGGCTCTCCGGCTGCTGGAGCAGGCCGACCGCCTCGCGCAGCCGGCGTGCCTCGTCGGCGCAGTCACCGCAGCCGCCCAGGTGGTGTTCGACGGCCGTCGCCTCCGCGGCCGAGCAGGCGGCCAGCGCCCAGGCGCCGAGCAGCGACTTCAGGACGTCGTGCGACAGGTCTAGCGGCACGGGTGCGAGGTCCCCCAGGTCGGCGAGGTCGGGCAGCGCGCGCCCGCTGTCCTCCACGGAGGCGCGGGGCGTGGGTATCCGCGGGGCCGGTCCCGGGCCGGGGCCGCCTGCACCGCGCGGGACGTCCCCGGAGCCTCCGCCGTGGCCGCCCGCCCCGTGGCCGTCTCCCCCGCCGGGGGCGTCGTACCTCTCGCGTCCGTCCGGCCCGTCGTACCCGTCGGGCCCGTCATCCGAGTCGAACCGGTCCGCCCCCTTCACACCGCACCCCGGTATCCCGGCGGTGTGCCGGTGTCGTGGGCGCTGGACAGGAGTTGGAGGCCGAGGCGGAGCCGGCGGCGGGCCTCGTCCTCGGTGACGCCGAGGTCGGCCGCGGTCTGGCGGTAGTCACGGCGCTGGACGTAGGCCAGGTCCAGGGCGGCGCGCAGCGGGGCCGGCATGGAGTGCACGATGTAGTCGGCGCGGGCGGCGACGGAGGCGCGGCGGACCGTGCTCTCCCGCTCCTCGTGCCGCGGCTCGTCCCGCTCCTCCCGGTCCCGCAGCCGCTGCACGGCGACCCGGTGGGTGACGGCGGCGACCCAGGAGCGCAGGGTGCCCTGCCGGGGGTCGTAGGTCTCGGGGTGTTCCCAGACGTGGGTGAAGACCTCGCGGGTGACGGCGTCGGCGGCCGGCTCCTCGCCGAGGACGCGGTGGGCGAGGCTGTGCACCAGGGAGGCGAAGCGGTCGTACAGCTCGCCGAGGGCGGCCGCCTCACCGCGGGCGAGCCGCTGCTGCATCTTGCGGTCCCAGCGGGGCGGTACGTCCTTTCCGGCCATGCGGTCCCCTCCCCTCCCCCTGTCCGGCGCGTCCAGCCTGTCGGTCCTGTCCTCTCGAATGTAGTCGGCACCTCTGACAGCGCACGCCCCTTTGTGTCAATGTGCGCCCCTGGAAGGGCCGCAGGTGATAGTGCCCCCTTCACACAACCTTCACACCGGGGGTGCGTATCTCTGATCGAACAGGATCACTAGTGACCGAAACAAGTCCCTTGACGATCGCCGACCGTTTGCCGCATCAAGTTTCAGGGAACGGCCGCTGGGCAGCCGCGCGGAAAGAAACGTAGGAACTGCTTCCGCATCCGGGCGGTTCCGGGAACCGGCGAGCGGAGGGGCATGGCCGTGACATTCAACGTGACCGGCGTGGAACGGGGCGAGTGGGCCGTGCTCCGGGTGTCCGGGGAACTCGACCTGATGACCTCTCCGGTGCTGCGCCACCGCGTGCACGACGTCGTCGCGGAGGGGCACCACAGCCTCGTCGTGGACCTCTCCGACGTGTTCTTCTGCGACTCCAGCGGGGTCGGCGTCCTCATCGCCGCCCGCCGGCTGATCCGCTCCTGTCAGGGCCGGCTGCGGCTGATCCTGCCGGACCGGGGCGCCGAGGACGGCTCGCACGTCAACCGCGTCCTCGGCGCGCTCGGCGTCCGCCGCCTCTTCGACGTCCGCCCCGACGTGGAGTCCGCCGTCACCGAAGACGACGCGGACCCCCTGTCGGCCTGAACACCGGTCCCGGGCCGGTCCACCGCGCCCGGGGAGACGTACCGCTCAGGCGAACACCACCGTGCGGCGGCCGTTGAGCAGGATGCGGCGCTCCGCGTGCCACTTCACCGCCCGCGCCAGCGCCTGGCACTCCACATCGCGCCCGATGGCCACCAGCTGGTCCGGCGTCACGCCGTGCCCGACCCGCTCGACCTCCTGCTCGATGATCGGCCCCTCGTCGAGGTCCGCGGTGACGTAGTGCGCCGTCGCGCCGATCAGCTTCACGCCCCGCGCATGCGCCTGGTGGTACGGCTTCGCGCCCTTGAAGCTCGGCAGGAACGAGTGGTGGATGTTGATGATCCGGCCGCTCAGCTGCTTGCACAGGTCGTCCGAGAGCACCTGCATGTAACGGGCGAGGACGACCAGTTCGACCTGCTCCTCGCGCACGATCTCCAACAGCCGGGCCTCGGACTGCGCCTTGGTGTCCTTCGTCACCGGAATGTGGTGGAAGGGGATGTTGTAGGAGCCCACCAGCTCCTCGAAGTCGGTGTGGTTCGAGACCACGCCCACGATCTCCACCGGCAGCGCGCCGGTCCGCGCCCGGAACAGCAGGTCGTTCAGGCAGTGCCCGAACTTGCTGACCATGAGCAGGATGCGCATCTTCTGGTCGGCCCGGTGGATCTGCCAGTCCATGTGGAAGGAGTCACCGACCGCGGCGAAGCTCGCCCGCAGCTTGTCCACCGTCACCGGCGGCTCGGCCGAGAAGTGGACCCGCATGAAGAACAGTCCCGTGTCGTGGTCGCCGAACTGCTGGCTGTCCTCGATGTTGCAGCCGGTCATGAACAGGTAGCTGGACACGGCGTGCACGATGCCCTGTTTGTCCGGGCAGGACAGCGTGAGGACGTACTGGTCGGCCGGGGCGGCGGCGGGGGAGACGGACTGGTCGGTCATGCACCACAGGGTCCCACACCGGCCCACCTGCGCGGGCCGCCGTCCGCTACGCGGACCTGGTCAGGATCCGCAGCACCTCCAGGCTCTTCGGCGGCGCGTCCGGGTCCTCCCCGTCGCTCACCGACATCCGCACGTGCGCGTCCCGCGCCGCCCGCACCGCGTCCGGCCAGCCGGGGTGCTCCATGTACACGGCGACCGGCGCGTCCGGGCCGACCTGGTGCATGATCCGCAGCACCCGCAGCACGGCGGTGTCGACGAGCGCCGCCTCCTGCGAGTCCCTGAATATGGTGCCGACGTACTTCTCGGCCGACCAGTTGTCCAGCCAGGTGTCCTCCACCAGCCGGTACACGGCGTCCGTCACGTCGCCGTAGCCGTCCGCGCCGGCCAGCCAGACGTCCCGCTGGAACACCGGGTCGGAGAGCATGTGCAGCGCCGAGCGCACGTTGCCGCGCCACCGCCACCACGGCATGTCGTTCAAGGGCATGCCGCCCATGGTGGAGGAGCGACGGCCGCGACGGGAAGTGTTCTCCGAACCTTGCACGGTCATCGATCGTACGTTCCCCGTCCCCCGAACCCCACCGGACCCTGTAATTCACCCACGCGTCACGTTCCGTTGACCGAGGGTCACTCCCGGGTTGGTGCTGTGAGGGAATCGTGTGTGCGCATGACCGGCAGGCGACGCACGTGCAGTCCCCCCTTCCCCGCCCTTCCCCGGCCCGTCGGAGCCGCCGCCCTCGCCGCGGCCGCCGTGGCCCTGTGCGCGTCGCTCACCACCGCGTGCGGGGTCGTCCCCGGCACCACGGGGGGCTCCGGGGACGACCCGGTCAAGGTGATGACCTGGGCGCCGCAGGACACCGACGCGACCAACAAGCCGGGCATGCCCGCGATGGCCCGCGCCTACGCGAAGTGGGTCAACTCCCACGGCGGCATCGACGGCCGCAGGCTCCAGGTGATGACCTGCAACGACCACAACGACAGCGTGGGCGCCGCCAGGTGCGCCCGGCGCGCGGCGGCCGAGAACGTGGTCGCGGTCGTCGGCTCCTACAGCCAGTTCGCGGACTCCTACCTCGCCCCGCTGGAAGGCGCCGGCATCCCCTACATCGGCGGCTACGGCGTCACGAACGACGAGTTCACCGGCGCCATGTCCTACCCGGTCAACGGCGGCCAGCCCGCCCTGCTGGCCGGTCTCGGCAAGGCCCTCGCCGCCGAGTGCGGCCACGTCGCCCTGGTCCGCCCCGACAGCATCGCCGGCGACGAGCTGCCCGCGATGCTCGACTCGGGGCTGAAGTCGGGCGGCCACCCGGACGCCGGCGACCAGCTCGCCGCGGAGGACGCCACCGAGTACGGCGGCCAGGCCGAGCGGGCGCTGCGGTACGCCACCAGGGGCGGCACCGGGGCCGTGACCCACAAGGGCTGCGTGGTGCCGGCGCTCGGGGACCGCACGGACACCTTCATGGACTCCTTCCGGCGGACCCGCGCGAGCTTCCCGGACGTGCGGACCGCGACCGTGCTCGGCAGCGTCGACCAGACCGTGATCAACGCCACCGGCGGGGCGACGGGGCCGTACGAGGGGTCGTACATCACCGGCTGGTACCCGGTCGCCTCCGACCCGCGCTGGGACCCGATGAAGAAGGTGATCAACGAGGAGGCGTTCGGCGACAACCGCATCGACCCCGCGGACGCCGGCGTGCAGACCACGTGGATCGCCTACACCGTCCTGCGAGCCGTCCTGGAGCGGATCGGCGACGGGGAGGTGAGCGCCGACACCGTGCGCCACACCCTCGACGGCGGCCTGCGGGTCTCCACCGGCGGGCTCACCCCGGCCCTGCACTGGCCCTACGAGGGCAGGCTCGCCGGCGTCGGCTTCCCGCGGCTGGTCAACGCCGACGTCACGCTCCAGGTCGTGCGCGGCGGCAGGCTGGTCGCGGCCCCGGGGGTCATCGGCGGCGCCGACGGGATCGCCGACATGACCTCGACCCTGGAGCGCGCTGACGTGCCGTGACGGACCCCGCGGGCGGGGTCCGCCGACGGGCGGCCGGTCAGAGCTGGGTGGGCTGGCGCTCGGTCAGGCCGTACTTGCGCGCGATCGCGTTCCACAGCGCCGCCGCCTTCGACTTCTGCGCGGTGGCGGTGCCGCTCTCCCGGTTGCCGGCCTGGGTCTCCCCGGTCGTGCGGGCGTGCCCCTTGCGGCAGATCTTGCGGTTCTTGGCCTGCTCGGCCCAGGCCGCGTAGTGGTTGTCGGCCGCGGCCGACGCCTGCCAGGCCTTGGACAGCGCGGCCGTGAGATCCGCGTTGCCCGGCAGCTTGTCCACGGACAGCTTCCCCAGCCGGGTGACCAGCCCGCCCCGCTGCCCGGCCGCGTCCCGCAGGTTCGAGGCGGCCTGGTCCAGGTTGTCGCACCGCTTGACGTCGGCGACGGCCTGGATCACCGAGGAGCGGCTGCTGCCACTGTCCGCTAGCAGCTTGTCCAACTCGACCGCCTGCTGCCGGGCCGGGTCGGCGCCGGGCGAGGCGGAACCCTCGCTGGGGGCCGGGGACGCGGCGGCGACCGTCTGGTCGGCACCGGCCTTGTCCTTGTCCTTGCCGCCCCCGCTCAGCAGGGCGCCCGCGCCCACGCCGAGCACGACGATGCCCACACCGGCCGCCGCGAGCAGCGGCACCCGCGACCGGCCCCCGCGCCGGCCACCGTCGTCGTCGGGCCCCGCGTCGTACGACGGCTGCGGCGGGCGGTACGACGTCTGCGCCGGGCCGGGGTAGGCGTCCGGCTGCGGGACGCGCGGGAGCTGCTGGGTGGCCCCGGCCGGGCCGTCGCCCCCCGGGCCGCCGCGGAAGAGGTTGTCGAACTCGGCGGGCGGCTGCCGGTCGCCCCCCTGCGCCTGGACCCGGGGCTGTGCCTGGGTCGGGGCGGCGTAGGGCGGGATGTACTGCGTGGCCTCCGCGTCGGAGGGCGCGGGCGCGGTCTGCCGGGGCACCTGGCCGAGGTACCGGGTCTCCTCGCCGCCCGACTCCGGCGGCAGCGCGCCGGCCGCGACGGGCGGTATGTACGGGGTGGCCGCCTCGCCGCCGGGGCCGCCCGGGACGGGCGGCAGGTACTGGGTGGCGCCGTCGGCCGGTGCGGCCTGCACGGGCGGCAGGTACTGGGTGGCGCCCTCGTCCGCGGGACCGGCCGGCACCGGCGGCAGGTACTGGGTCGCGCCGTCCGCGGTCGGGGGCAGCGGGGCCCCGGCGCCCGGGTAGGCCGACTGGGGCTGCGCTCCGGGGTACGGCTGCTGGTGCTGGGGCGCCTGCGGGTGCTGCTGGTAGGCGTCGGGCGGCCCGAAGCCCGGCTGCTGCGGGGCGCCGTAGCCGCCGTAGGGGCCCTCCTGGCCGCCGTAGGACGGTGCCTGGCCGCCGTAGGACGGGGCGCCCTCCGGGGGCAGCGGGCCCGGGTTCGCGGCGGGCGGGGCCTGCTCCTGGCCACCCCACTGCGGCTCCGGGGCCCAGCCCTGGTGCTGGTCCTGACCGTAGTGCCGGCCCTGGTGCTGGTCCTGACCGTGGTGCTGGTGCTGGTCCTGCTGGGGCGGCTGCTGCCCGGGGCCCCAGGAGCCGTGCCAGGCCTGCCCGCCGGCCGGAGGGGCGGGGGCGGGCGTGGCGGTCATGCCCGGCAGCAGGGGCTCGCCTCCGTCGGAAGGCAGCACGATGCCTTCGCGCGCGGTCCGCGCCGAGGGCTCCTCGCCCTGTCCACTCTGCGTCACCGGGACTCCTACTAATGGGGGACCTTGTGAATCGTCGGCTCACGCTACCGGGTCCCCCGAGCCGCGTGCCACGCCGCTCGGAACGCGACCTCCTTCCCTGTGACAGCGGTAACAGCACCGGGAGCCGGTGTTCAGGCGGCCTGCTGGAGGTCGAGGCGTGCGCCGAACTCCCGCACCACCGCCTCCTCCCGGTAGGGCTCCAGGCGCTGTTGCAGGTCGTCCAGGTACTCGGCGCCCCGGTTGGAGCGGAGCGTCTGCAGCAACTCCACCGCTCTCATACCGGTGTTGCAGGCCTGCTCGATCTCCCGCTGCTGCACCTGGGCCGTGGCGAGCAGCACATAACCGATGGCGCGCCGGCGGGCCCGGGACCCGGGGTGCCCGGCCAGCGCCTGCTCGGCGTACCGCGCCGCCTGCTCGGCCTGCCCGAGGTCGCGGTGGCAGTGGGCCAGCTCGTCGGCCAGGTAGGCCTCGTCGAAGTGCCTGATCCACACCGGGTCGCTCCCGGCGGCGCCGTCCGCCCGCTCCATCGCCTCGACCGCCCGCCCGGCCGCCGCCTGCGCGGCGCGGACATCGCCGACCAGGGCGTGTCCGCGCGCCTCGGCCGCGTGGAACATCGCCTCCGCGCGCGGGGTCACATGCCCGCGCGCCCCCTCCTGCGCCGCCCGGGCCAGCTGGGAGATCTCCCGCGGGTTGCCGAGCTGCGCGGCCAGGTGGCTCATGGAGGCGGCGAGGACATAGCCGCCGTACCCGCGGTCCCCGGCGGCCTGGGCGAGCCGCAGCGCCTGGATGTAGTACCGCTGGGCGAGGCCCGGTTGGCCGGTGTCGATGGCCATGTACCCGGCCAGCTCCGTCAACCGGGCGACGGCGGCGAACAGTTCGCGGCCCACCGCCTCCCGGTACGATCCCGCGAGCAGCCCGGAGACGACGCTGTTGAGGTAGTGCACGACGACCGGGCGCACGTGCCCGCTGCCGTACTCGTGGTCGAGGTCCACCAGCGCCTGGGTCATGGACCGTACGGCGGCCACGTCGGACTGGCCCACCCGCGGGCCCGCCTGCCGGGCCACCTGGGCGTCCGGGACCGAGATCAGCCAGTCGCGGCTGGGCTCGACCAGCGCGGAGGCGGCGACGGAGGAGCCGGACAGGAAGTCCCGGCGCCCCACGTCGCTGCGCCACAGCTCGCAGACCTGCTCGATGGCCCCCAGTACCGTCGGCGAGAACTGGAGACCCACGCCCGAGGCGAGGTTCTTGCCGTTGGCCATGCCGATCTCGTCGATCGTGACCGTCCGGCCGAGCTTGCGCCCGAGCGCCTCGGCGATGATCGCCGGGGCCCGGCCCCGTGGCTGCTGGCCGCGCAGCCAGCGGGCCACGGACGTCTTGTCGTAGCGCAGGTCGAGACCGTGCTCGGCGCCGCACATGTTGACCCGCCGGGCCAGCCCGGCGTTCGAACACCCCGCTTCCTGGATGAGTGCCTGCAGCCGTTCGTTCGGCTGCCTCGCCACGAGAGGCCTTGCGGCCATGTGCTTACCCCCTGCGTTGCGATCCCCTGGAGCGTGGATTTCCGGTCGGGAGGATCCGGCCGAGACGGTCCGTTCGGGAAGATCACTGCCCCGCTGACATACCGTCAATGCACGACATGTGCGGTTTGCCGGGGTACCAGCGGATGCCACCCCCTCCCTGGCTACCCATCGCACGCCCTGCCTCCTCCCGCGCGCCCCCGGCCGTGCACCCGTGCGCCCCGACTGGCGAATCGATGCTCCTCCCCCGCGCGCGGTACAGCCGTAACTCCAGGTGGGTGCGGGAGTTGAGTGAGCGTGGAAGAGACGATCGCGGGCGCCCAGGACAGTCAGATGGCCGGTCACATTCCGCAGCAGCGCGGGGAATCGCTGCTGGAGACCGCCGTACGGTACGCCGAGGAACGGCACTGGGACGTCTTCCCGGGCACCTGGCTGGAAGCCGTCGACGGGACGCAGCGCTGCTCGTGCGGCGACGCCTCCTGCCCTGCGCCGGGTGCGCACCCCGCGCGCCCCGACTGGGCGACGCAGGCGACCGGCAGTGCGACCGTCGCCCGCCGGATGTGGCAGAAGCAGCCGGCGGCGTCGATCCTGCTCCCGACCGGGCGGACCTTCGACGCGCTGTCCGTCCCGGAGAGCGCGGGCTTCCTGGCGCTCGCCCGGATGGAGCGGATGCGGCTGACGCTCGGCCCGGTCACGCTGACCCCGGACCGGCGGATGCACTTCTTCGTCCTGCCCGGCGCCTGCGCGAAGGTGCCGGACCTGGTGCGCAAGATCGGGTGGTCGCCGGCCTCACTGGACCTGGTGCCCCAGGGCGAGGGCGCGTACGTGGCCGCGCCGCCCACCCGGTTCGGCTCGCGGGGTGCCGTGCAGTGGGCCCGCCGCCCCACCCCCGCGAACCGCTGGCTGCCGGACGCGGAGGAACTGATCTCCCCCCTGTCCTACGCCTGCGGCCGGGACCGCTGACCCGCGCAGGGGCGCGGGGAACCGCGCGACCGGCCACGGCGCAACCCCACCGGCCGATGAGACGGGCCCCGGCGGACGAGTAGGCCCTCAGTCCGCGAGCAGGCCGTCGAGAAACGGCGACACGGCCGCCCGCCAGGCCTCCGGCCGGTCGTAGTGGGCGAGGTGCCCCGCGTCCGGCACCTCCGCGTACTGCCCGCGCGGCAGCACCCGCACCATCTCCTGGGCCTCCGCCCGGCCCAGTTCGCCGTCCACACCCCGCACCACCAGGGCCGGGCAGCGCACCTGGGCCAGTTCCTCCCAGTGGGCGTCGTAGACCCATGTCTCGCGGGAGCCGAGCATGTGCCGGGGCTCGAAGACCGGCCGCCAGCCGTCCTCGCACTCGTGCATCACCTCGGCGTAGAACGCGCCGCGCGCGGGGCTGGGCCGCTCCACCCAGGGATCGTCCTCGCCGAACCACTTGCGGACGTCGGCGAGGCTGGCGAACGGGACGGGCCAGGACCGGAACCAGTCGGCCCACTCGCGCTGCGAGGCGCCGCCCAGCGCCGAGGCCCGCATGTCGCAGATGACCAGACCCCGCACCAGCTCGGGGCGCTTGGCGGCGAGCTGCCAGGCGGTCAGCGCACCCATGGCGTGGCCGACGAGGACGACGGGGGCGAGACCGAGCTGTTCCACGGCGGCCTCGGCGTCCTCGACGTAGGCCTCGCGGGTGTAGGCGGCCTCGGGGGGCTTGTCGCTCCGGCCGTGGCCGCGCTGGTCCAGCGCCACGGCCCGGTGACGGCCGGCGAGCCAGCGGGCGGTGGACGCCCAGTGGGAGGCGCGGCCCATCAGCCCGTGCAGTAACAGCACCCCCGGCGCGCCGGGCCCCGCCGCGCCGCCCGGCCCCGCCTCCGGTTTCGGAGGGTCGGCGAACTCCCAGGCGGCCAGGCGCAGCCCGCCCGCTCCCGTCACATCGATACGCCGTGCCATCGGCCTGGCACCCCCCAGTGCTCCGCCTGCCTCGTCGTCCCAGCTGCTTCAGGCTATCGAAAATCCATTCGAGAATTGCGTCTGCGCGGACAACACCCCTCATTCGAGTGACACCTCACCAGGAATGATCGCCGCAGCCGAGGGGATCTTTCTGGCAGGAGGCGGACCGCTCGGGGAAGAGCCGGTCCGAGGGGATGACCCTGAGAGCTCGGGGCTCCGGGTCAGCACAGGGGAGGACAGGCCCCGGCGCCGCTCAGCGCCGGGGCCCTCTCCTTGTCAGCGCTTGGCCACGAACACGTGGGAGGCGATGTCCGCCTCCAGCTCGGCCGCCTCGCCGCCGCTGCCCACCAGCACACCACCGGGCGACTGCGTCACGCTCACCACGGAACCCGGCTGCACGCCCGCCCGCCGCAGCGTGTACATCAGCTGCGCGTCCGTCTGGATCGGCTCGCCGATGCGGCGCACGACGACCGTCTTGCCGTCCGCGCCCGGGTCCAGGTCGGCCAGCGACACCATGCTCTCGTCCAGGAACGGGTCCGCCCCGTCCTTCTCGCCCAGCTCCTCCAGGCCCGGGATCGGGTTGCCGTACGGCGACTCGGTGGGGTGCCGCAGCAGCTCCAGCACGCGGCGCTCGACGGCCTCGCTCATCACGTGCTCCCAGCGGCACGCCTCCGCGTGCACCTGCTCCCACTCCAGTCCGATCACGTCCACGAGCAGACACTCGGCCAGACGGTGCTTGCGCATCACCCGCGTCGCCAGCCGGCGGCCCTCGTCGGTCAGCTCCAGATGCCGGTCGCTGGCCACCGAGACCAGACCGTCGCGCTCCATCCGCGCCACGGTCTGACTGACCGTCGGCCCGCTCTGGTCGAGCCGCTCCGCGATGCGGGCGCGCATGGGGACGACGCCTTCCTCTTCGAGTTCGAGGATGGTGCGGAGATACATCTCCGTGGTGTCGATCAGTCCGGACATACGTGCCCCTCGATTACCTCTGCCGGCCGACGGCCACGTGCGCCGGCCCTGGCACCAATTCTGCCGGATCCCACTGACAAGCGGGCGGTAGCGGGGAAAGGGGCACCCGGCGGGAAGGACGGGACGGCCGCCGGCCCCGGGGGCGCGGGGGTACTCCCGGAGCGCCCGTCGTGCCGCCGCCGTATTGACACCGCGATGGTCCGGACCGCACGGTGATCCGCGACACCGACGCCGCGAAGGGGCACCGCATGAGCGACGGCACGCCTGCCGACCTGTTCCTCGACGCCGCCATCGGCCTGCTGCGCCGGGTCCGCGCGGAGGAGGCCGGGGCGATCACCGCGGCCGGCACCCTGCTCGCCGACACCGTCGCGGCCGGCGGCCGCCTGTTCGCCTTCGGCGCCGGACACTCCTCGCTGGCCGCCCAGGACGTCGTCTACCGCGCGGGCGGCCTCGCACTGATGAACCTGCTCTCCGTACCCGGCGTCGTCGGCGTCGACGTCACCCCCGCCACCCTCGGCTCCGCCCTCGAACGCGTCGACGGCCTCGCGAGCGCCGTCCTGGACACCTCCCCGGTCCGCGCCGGCGACGCCCTCGTGATCATCTCGCTCTCCGGCCGCAACGCCCTGCCCGTCGAGATGGCCCTGCGCGCCCGCGACCTCGGCGTGAAGGTCATCGGCGTCACCTCGGTGGCCTACGCCGCCGAGACCACGCCCCGGCACGTCTCCGGCACCTTCCTCAAGGACCACTGCGACATCGTCCTCGACTCGAAGATCGCCGTCGGCGACGCGGAACTCGCCCTCGACACCATCCCGGCCCCGTTCGCCCCCGCCTCCACGGTCGTCACCAGCGCCCTGATGCAGGCCGTCCTGGCGACCACCGCCGCCGTCCTCGCCGACCGCGGCATCGAACCCCCGCTGCTGCGCTCCGGCAACGTCGACGGCGGCCACGAGTGGAACGACCGGGTGCTGACCGAGTACGGCGACCGGATCTTCTACCGCCGCTGACGCCTCCCCGGCACCGGGGCGCTACCGGTCCCGCACCGCTTCCGCCAGGTCCAGGCTCGTCGCGATCCGTACGGCCACGTCCTCGGCGTAGGCCGTGTCCAGGCGCTCGAAGCGGCTGCGGCCGGCGGCGCGCAGGAAGGTCACCACGCCCAGCGTGCGCCCCCGGCTGCGCAGCACCGCGCACAGCGCGTGCACCGCGTCACCGGGCCACTGCCGCTCCAGCGCCCACTCCCGCGCCCGCTCGGCCGGCACCGGCCCGGCGTCCGCGCGCACGGTCCCGGCCCGTTCCACGCACCGCAGCGCCGGATGCCCCTCCGGATAGCGCACGGGCAGCCCGGCCGCGCCCGTGAGCAGACTCGGCCCCGGAGTCCCGGCGGGCGTGGCGGCGAGCCGTACCAGCCGGACCGGCCCCGCGCCCTCGCCCTCCGCGCGCGGGCCGCCCGCCACCCGGTCGACGAGGGCGTGGTCGGCGAAGCCGGCGAGGGCGAAGTCCAGGTGGACGGTGGCCGCCTCCGCCGGGTCCTCGCACTCGGCGGCGGCCCTGGCCGCGCGGTGCAACTGGTTCGTCCGGAACCGCAGCAGGGCCGCCTCCTGCTCGCCCTGCTTGGCCTCGGTGACGTCCTCGAACAGCCAGGCCACGCCCAGCGGCACCGGCTCCTCCGCGAGCGGCGAGGCCAGCCGCAGGAACCCGCTGCGCCAGCAGCGCCGCCGCTCGCCCTCCGGGGTACGGACGCTCACCCACATCTCGGCGGGCGCGGGCGGCGCGCCCTCGGCCAGGACATGGGTCAGCGCGGCCTCCAGCTCCTCCACCCCCTGGGCGAGCAGCTCGCCCAGCGGACGCCCCAGCACGGACGTGCGCCCCACCTCCAGCGCCCGGGCCGCGTGCCGGTTCACCACCGCGGGCCGCAGATCGGCGTCGACGAGGACGACACCCCAGGAGGCGTCCTCGAACAGCGCCTCGCTCAGCGCGATCGACCGCTCCAGATCGATCTGCGCGTGCACCTCGCTGAACGCGCAGTACACCCCGGCGGGCTTCCCGTCGGGCCCGCGCACGGCGGCCGACTGGGTGCGTACGAGCACCCGCCCGCCGGCCTTGGTGACCAGCGCGAACTCGTGCACCTGCCGACCCGGCGCCCGCATCGCCGACAGCAGCCGGGCCTGCACCTCCTCGGCGTCGGCGCTGCGCACCGCCCAGCCGGCGAACCCGCGCCGCCCGACGGCCTCGGCGGCCGTCCACCCGAGGATCCGCTCCGCCTCCCGGTTCCAGTGGGTGACGACCCCGTCGGCGTCGAAGGCGCACAGGGCCGCGTCCATGCCGTCCAGCAGCGCGGCGAGCAGATCGGATCCCCCGGACTCACCGGGCTCGTCCGGCCCCAGCTCGTCCGTGGTCCCACTCCGCCGCGAAGCACTCACCTCGACCCCCTGGAAGCCACGTCGGCGCCCACCCGGCGCTCGGTCCGCTCACTGGCCCTTATTCAACTGGAACGTGACCCACCCCACATACTGTTCCCGCAAGAAAACCGGTTGAGCCCTCCCCGCCGGCTTCCTAAGGTGTCGGTTACACGAGAAGGGAGGTGGTTCGGCAGATGTATGGATACCGGACGCGTGAGGTGGCTGCGGGCTAGCGGCCCGTCCCCACACCATGTGCGGTGCCGGACCAGCGTGTGAGAAGCACGCAGCCGGCCCAATCCCAAGCAGTCACCCGACCCGCGGGCTGCCGGTACGTCCGGCCGGCTCCTCCTCGGAGGAACCCAGCCCGCGGGTCGTCTGCGTCCGCGGTCAGGGGCTGAGGCGTTCGACGTGCCAGGTGCCGTCGGCCCGGGCGGCGTAGCGCAGGCGGTCGTGGAGGCGGTTCTCGCGGCCCTGCCAGAACTCGACCGCCTCGGGGCTGACGCGGAAGCCGCCCCAGTGCGGGGGGACGGGGACCTGTTCGTCCTCGGGGTAGCGGGCGGCGAGTTCGGCGTAGGCGGTGTCGAGTTCGCCGCGGGAGGCGATCACGGCGGACTGGGCGCTGGCCCAGGCGCCCAGCTGGGAGCCGTGCGGGCGGGTGCGGAAGTAGGCGGCGGTCTCGTCGCGGCCGGTGCGCCGGGCGGTGCCGGTGACGATGACCTGGCGGGCGAGCGGGTGCCAGGGGAAGAGCAGCGCGACGTGCGGGTTCTCGGCGAGGTCGCGGCCCTTGCGGGACGCGTAGTTGGTGTAGAAGACGAAGCCCTCGGTGTCGTACTGCTTCATGAGCACCGTGCGGGAGCTGGGGCGGCCCGTGGCGTCCGCGGTGGAGACGACCATCGCGTTGGGTTCGTAGAGCGTGCCGTGCAGGGCGGCCCGGGCGGCATCCTCGAACCAGCGGGCGAACTGGTCCATGGGATGGCCGGCGAGGTCCTCTTCGGCGAGGCCTTCGGCCCGGTACTGCTTGCGCATGGCGGCGGGGTCGAGGACGGGATCCGGAAGCGGTTCGCGGTCGGTCACGCGGTCATCTTGCCGTATCGAACGGCTATGGCACCCGGTGTCGTGTGGTCTCCCCAACCGTGGCACCGGGGGTTATCGTGCTGGTCCCTTTGCGGTTGGGTTGACCACGGGTGACCACCGGCAGATCGGGGCATCACCGGGGTGACCGCCGCCCACTGATCACGAGGAGCCGCCTGATGTCCGATTTCGTACCCGGGCTCGAGGGAGTCGTCGCGTTCGAGACGGAGATCGCCGAACCGGACAAGGAGGGCGGTGCCCTGCGCTACCGGGGCGTCGACATCGAGGACCTGGTCGGGCACGTCTCGTTCGGGAACGTGTGGGGGCTGCTGGTCGACGGCGCCTTCAACCCCGGGCTGCCGCCCGCCGAGCCGTTCCCGATCCCCGTGCACTCCGGTGACATCCGGGTGGACGTGCAGTCGGCGCTCGCCATGCTCGCGCCCGTCTGGGGGCTGCGCCCGCTGCTGGACATCGACGAGCGGCAGGCCCGCGAGGACCTGGCGCGCGCCGCCGTCATGGCCCTGTCGTACGTCGCCCAGTCCGCGCGCGGGCAGGGGCTGCCGATGGTGCCGCAGCGGGAGATCGACAAGGCGCACTCGGTGGTGGAGCGGTTCATGATCCGCTGGCGCGGGGAGCCGGACCCCCGGCATGTCGCGGCCGTGGACGCCTACTGGACGTCGGCCGCCGAGCACGGCATGAACGCGTCCACGTTCACGGCGCGGGTCATCGCCTCCACGGGTGCGGACGTCGCCGCCGCGCTGTCGGGTGCGGTGGGCGCGATGTCCGGGCCGCTGCACGGCGGTGCGCCGTCGCGGGTGCTCGGGATGATCGAGGAGATCGAGCGCACGGGCGACGCGGAGGCGTACGTCAGGCGGGCCCTGGACCGCGGTGAGCGGCTGATGGGCTTCGGGCACCGGGTGTACCGGGCGGAGGACCCGCGGGCGCGGGTCCTGCGGCGTACGGCGCGGGAGCTGGGTGCTCCGCGGTTCGAGGTGGCCGAGGCGCTGGAGAAGGCCGCGCTGGAGGAGCTGCACAACCGGCGGCCGGACCGGGTGCTGGCGACGAACGTGGAGTTCTGGGCGGCGATCATGCTGGACTTCGCCGAGGTGCCGGCGCACATGTTCACGTCGATGTTCACGTGTGCGAGGACCGCCGGGTGGTCGGCGCACATCCTGGAGCAGAAGCGGACGGGGCGGCTGGTGCGGCCGTCCGCCCGCTATGTGGGGCCGGGTCCGCGGCGGCCCGAGGACATCCCCGGGCACGGGGACATCGCCCACTGAGGGATCGCCCGTCGAGCGGGGCGCCGGGGCGGCTGCGGGGCGACCGTGGCCGCCCGCGGACGCTCCCGCGCCCCCCCGGGGCGTCACGCCGCCGGTGTCAGCAGGTTCCCGTGGTGCCGCTCGGCGACCAGCGGATGGGCCCTGAGCTTGCCCTTGAGTTCGTTGTAGCCGTACTCGGCGTACAGGGGGTTCGCCGGGTCGGTCGTGACGCCGGGGGCGGTCGACGCGTGCGGGAACGGGAGCGGGGCTATCCGCGCGTCCAGGCGGGGGTTGTAGAAGAACGGCACCGAGAAGCGTTCCGTCGCGCCGGGCGGGCTGACCACGCGGTGGTTGGTGGCGAGCAGGTAGCCGTCGGTCGCCACCTCCAGCAGTTCGCCGAGGTTGACGACGAACGCGCCCTCCAGGGGCGGCACGTCGTGGAAGCGGCCGTCCTCGCGCTGGACCTGGAGGCCGCCGACCGTGTCCTGGAGGAGCAGGGTGAGGAAGCCGTAGTCCTTGTGTGCGCCGACGCCCTGGCCGGTGCCGTCGTCCGGGCTGCCGGGGTAGCGGACGAGCTTGAGGTGCGGGTGGGCGTCCGGGCCGAAGACGGGGTCGTAGAAGTCGGCCGGTGCGCCGATGGCGGTCAGGAGTTCGCGCAGCAGGCGGTGGGCGACCCCGCTCAGCCGGTCGATCCAGGCGAGGGCGGCCGTGCGCAGTCCGGGCAGGGCGGCCGGCCACTGGTTGGGGCCCTGCAGCCACCAGTACGGGGGCTCGCCGGGGCCGGGGACACGGGCGGGGCGTTCGGCGCCGATGTCGAGCTGGTCGCGCCAGTCGCGGCTGCCGCCGGTGCGCTCGTCCCCGGTGCGGGTGTAGCCGCGGAAGTGCGGGGAGCCGGTGTTGTCCAGGGCGAGCCGGTCTGCCTCGGGAAGGGCGAAGAAGGCGCGCATGGCGGTGACCAGCGCGTCGGTCTCGGCCCGGGTGACACCGTGTCCGACGAGCTGGAAGAAGCCCACGTCGTGGGCGGCGCTGTGCAGTTGGGCGTGGAGCAGGGTCCGGGCCTGGGGGCCGCGGTCGGCGGCCGACAGGTCGATGATCGGGAGCTGGGCGTACGGCGTCGCTGTATGCGTGGTCATGGTGCGTCCGCGGGGTGTACGGGGCACGGGTGGCCCGCCGGGGTGGGGCGGGCCCCCGGGTGCCGGAAAAGTGAGGAAGAGAAGGGTGCTGGGGGGGCTGGTCAGACGCAGAGGTGACGACAGCCCATGCTCGTGACGCGCACGTAGTCCACGTGGCGTCGGCGAACGAGCATCAACAGCATGGGCCAAGGGTAACGCGCCCCCGCGCCCGCCTCCCTTGGCCGTGCCCCGGCCGTGCCCGCTCCCTCAGCCCAGGGCCCCGTCCAGCAGGTCCGCCCACTGGGCCACGACGCGGGCGCGGCGGGCGGTGTCGTCGGTGAGCAGGTTGGCGAGGCCCAGGCCGCGGGCCATGTCGAGGAGGCCCTGGACGGTTTCGCGGACGCCGGGGCGGGACTCGTCGGCGCCGAGGAGTTCGACGGCGATGCGGTGGGTCTCGCGGCCGACGCGGGCCTCCAGCTCGGTCACCCGCGGGCGCAGCTGGTCCTCGTCGCCGGCGGCGACCCACAGGTGCAGGGCGGCACGGAAGAGCGGGCCGGTGTAGAGGTCGACCAGGGCCGCGACGACGGCCCGGCGGTCGGCGGGGCCGTCGGGGAAGAGGGCGCGCAGGGCGCGGGAGCGTTCCTCGGAGACGTACTCGACGGCGGCGGTGAAGAGGTCCTCGCGGGTCGGGAAGTGGTGCTGGGCGGCACCCCGGGAGACGCCGGCGCGTTCGGCGACGACGGCGACCGTGGAGCCCGCCCAGCCGTGCTCGGCGAGGCAGGCCACGGCGGCCTCCAGGAGCCGCTGCCGGGTGGCCCGGCTGCGGTCCTGCTTGGGAACGCGTTCGCGTTCGGTCGTACTCACACCACCCATGCCGCATCACGTCTTTCCAGGAAGGCGGTCATTCCCTCCCGGGCCCGCGGGGAGGCGAACAGCCGGGCCGTGAGCGCGGTCAGTTCGGCCGCGTCCCGGTCGAATGTCTCCAGCACCCTAGCCGTGAGCAGCCGTTTCGTCTCGGCCAGGGCTTCCGGGGCGGAGCGGCGCAGGCCGTCGAGGACGGGGGCGAGGGCGGTGTCGACCTCGTCGGCCGTCGTCGTCAGCAGGCCCAGGTGTACGGCCTCGGCGGGACCGAAGCGTTCTCCGGTGAGGTAGTAGCGGGCGAGCGCGCGGGGGTCGGTGCGCGGGATCACCGGCAGGGAGATCACGGCGGGGGCGACGCCGACGCGTACCTCGGTGAAGGCGAAGGTGGCGGCGGCGGAGGCGGCGGCGATGTCGCAGGCGGCGAGCAGGCCGAGACCGCCGGCGCGGACGTGGCCGGTGACCCGGGCGAGGACCGGCTTGGGCAGTTCCACGATCTGCCGGAGCAGGGCGACCAGGGCGCCGGGTTCGGGAGGGTCGCGCAGGTCGGCGCCGGCGCAGAACGTCGTACCGGTGTGGGTGAGGACGACCGCGCGTACGTCCGGGTCCGCGGCGCAGTCGGTGAGGGCGTCGGCGAGTGCGGTGACGAGTGCCGCGGACAGGGCGTTGCGGCTGCCGGTGGCGTCGAGGCTGAGGGTCTCGACGCCGCGCGCGCGTGTGCGGCCGATCGGCGGGGCCTGCTCGGTCATGTGTGCTCCCTGAGCTGTCGGCGCAGGATCTTGCCGGTGGCGGCGCGCGGGACGGCGCTGGTGAAGGTGATCCGGCGGACGCGTTTGTAGGGGGCGACGCGTTCGGCCACGTACAGCAGGACGTCGTTCTCGGTGAGGTCGCCGGCGGTGGGCCGGCGGACGACGAAGGCGTGCGGGATCTCGTTGCCGTTGTCGTCGCGGGCGCCGACGACGGCGGCGTCGGCGATGCCGGGGTGGGTGAGCAGGAGGGCCTCCAGTTCGGCGGGGGCCACCTGGAAGCCCTTGTACTTGATGAGTTCCTTCACGCGGTCCACGACGAATAGCCAGCCGTCGGCGTCGACGCGGCCGACGTCCCCGGTGTGCAGCCAGCCGTCGGCGTCGATCAGGGCGGCGGTGGCGTCGGGTCGGCCCAGGTAGCCCTTCATCACCTGGGGGCCGCGGATGAGGATCTCGCCGGGTTCGCCGGTGCCGAGGTCCTTGCCGGGGTCGTCCAGGGAGACGATCCGCATCTCGGTGCCGGCGACGAGCCGGCCGACCGTGCCGGCGGGGGCCTCGCGGAGCCGGTCCAGGGGGACGACGTGGGTGCCGGGGGACAGTTCCGTCATGCCGTAGGCCTGGCCGATCGCGGGCAGGCCGAGGCGTTCGGCGCAGGCGTGGGCGAGCCGGGCGTCCAGGGGGGCGGCGGCGCTGATGGCGTACCGCAGGCAGGAGAGGTCGTAGCGGCCGACCGCCGGGTGCCTGGCGAGGGCGAGGACGATCGGCGGGGCGACGTACAGGCCGGTGACGCGGTGCCGTTCGATCGCGGCGAGGAAGGTCTCCGGGTCGAAGCGGGGCAGGACGACGACGGTGGCGCCCTTGCGCAGGGGGGCGTTCAGCAGGGCGGTGAGGCCGTAGATGTGGAAGAACGGCAGGACGGCGAGGATACGGTCGCCGGGTCCGGCGGGGACGGCGGGTTCCAGCTGGGCGAGGTTGGTGGCGATCTGCCGGTGGGTGAGCATGACGCCCTTGGGGGTGCCGGTGGTGCCGGAGGAGTACGGCAGCGCGGCGATGTCCTCGGCCGGGTCGATGCGGGGCCGCGGTTCGGGGGCGGTGGTGGCGAGCAGGTCGATCAGTGAGCGGTGGCCGGGCGCGCTGTCGCACACGAGGATCTCCCGTACGCCGCCGGCGATCTCGGCGGCCCTGCGGGCGGTTTCCAGCAGCGGGGAGACGGTGACGATCCAGCGGGCGCCGCTGTCGGTGAGCTGCCGCGCGAACTCCTCGGCGGTGGCGAGCGGGTGCACGGTGGTGACGGCGGCGCCCGCGCGCGTGGCGGCGTAGAAGGCGGTCGGGAAGGCGATCGTGTTGGGGCTGTGCAGGGCGAGGACGTCGCCCTTGCGGACGCCGGTCTCGGCGAGGGCGGCGGCCAGGCGCCGGTGGAACCGGTCCACCTGTTCGTAGGTGAGGGTGGTGCCGTCCGTGCCGTCGATGAGGGCGGGCAGGTCGCCGAAGGCGGCGGCGTGGCCCAGGACGGCCTCGTGGATGGGCAGTTCCACGGGCGGGACGTCTGCGTACGCGCTGCGGAACACGGTTCCTCCTCGCGGGGGCCGCTCAGTAGGACTTGGGCAGGCCCAGGGTCTGGTGGGAGACGTAGTTGAGGATCATCTCCCGGCTCACCGGGGCGATACGGGCCACGCGCGCGGCCGTGATCAGCGAGGCGAGCCCGAACTCGCGGGTGAGCCCGTTGCCGCCGAGGGTGTGCACGGCCTGGTCGACGGCCTTCACACAGGCCTCCCCGGCCGCGTACTTGGCCATGTTGGCGGCCTCGCCCGCGCCGGTGTCGTCGCCGCTGTCGTGGAGGTACGCGGCTTTCCGTGTCATCAGCCGGGCCAGTTCGAGGTCGATGTGGGCCTGTGCGAGGGGGTGTGCGACGGCCTGGTGGGCGCCGATGGGGACCTTCCACACGGTGCGGTCGCGGGCGTACTCGACGGCCTGGGACAGGGCGTAGCGGCCCATGCCGATCGCGAACGCGGCCGTCATGATCCGTTCGGGGTTGAGTCCGGCGAAGAGCTGGAGGAGGCCGGCGTCCTCGTCGCCGACGAGCGCGTCGGCGGGGAGCCGTACGTCGTCCAGGACCAGCTCGAACTGCTTCTCCGCGGCGTTCAGTTCCATGTCGATGGGCCGCTTGTGGAAGCCTTCGGCGTCCGTCGGGACGATGAACAGGCACGGCTTGAGCCTGCCGGTGCGGGCGTCCTCGGTACGGCCGACGACGAGGACGGCGTCGGCGAGGTCGACGCCTGAGATGAACACCTTGCGGCCGGTGAGCAGCCAGTCGGTGCCGTCCCGGCGGGCGGTGGTGGTGATGCGGTGGCTGTTGGAGCCGGCGTCGGGTTCGGTGATGCCGAAGGCCATCAGCCGGGTGCCGTCGGCGATGCCGGGCAGCCAGGCGCGCTTCTGCTCCTCGGTGCCGAAGCGGGCGATCACGGTGCCACAGATCGCCGGGGAGACGACGAGCATGAGCAGGGGTGAGCCGGCGGCGCCCAGTTCCTCGAGGACGATGGCGAGTTCGGCTATGCCCGCGCCGCCGCCTCCGTGCTCCTCCGGGAGGCTGACGCCGAGGTAGCCGAGTCTGCCCGCCTCGGACCAGAGTTCGGTGGGCGGCTTGCCGTCGGCGACGGTGCGGGTGAGGTAGGCGCGGCCGTAGCGGCCGCCGAGGGCGGCCACCGCGGACCGCAGGGCCTGGTGCTCTTCGGATTCGATGACGGCGGTCATGGGGCTCCTAGGAAGAGGTTTCCTGCGATGAGGAGGTTTCCTGCACTACTGCCAGCAACGCGCCCGGCTCCACCTGCCGGCCCGGCTCGGCGTGCAGGGCGGTGAGCGTTCCCGCCGTCGGCGCCGAGACCAGATGCTGCATTTTCATCGCCTCCAGCCAGATCAGGGCCTGCCCGGCCTCGACCCGCGCCCCTTCGGCCAGCCCCTCGGCGACCCGTACGACCGTGCCGGGCATCGGCGCGAGCAGGGAGCCGGGGGCGAGCTGGGCGGCGGGGTCGGGGAAGCGGGGCAGGGCGGTGAGGCGGGTGGCGCCCACGTGGACCTGGTCGCCGTAGCGGGCCACCTCGAACCTGCGCCGCACGCCGTCGACTTCGAGGACGACGAGAGACGCGTCGGCGTGGACGACCCGGACGCCGTCCGCCGCGAGGCCGTCCCGGGTGTGCCGGTAGCGGACCTCGTGCTCCTCGCCGTCCCGCTCGTACCGCTTCACCTGCGGCTGCGAGGGGACGTTGCGCCAGCCGCCGAACCGGGAGCGGCCGTGGGCGTCGGCGAGGGCGGCGGCCAGCGGCGCGTACGGGTCGGCGGCCGGCTCGGTGAGCTCGCCGAGGTGGCGGTCGTAGAAGCCGGTGTCCATGCGGCCGGCCGTGAACTCCGCGTGGCGCAGGGAGTGCACCAGCAGGTCCCGGTTGGTGACGGGGCCGTGGACCGCGGCGGACTCCAGTGCTCCGGCGAGCCTGCGGATCGCCTCCGCGCGCTTGGGGGCGTGCGCGACGACCTTGGCGAGCATCGGGTCGTAGTGCACGCCGATGGTGTCGCCGTCGGTGTAGCCGGTGTCCAGGCGGACGCCGTCCGGTACGGCGAGGCGGTGCAGGGTGCCGGTCTGGGGGGCCCAGTCGCGGGCGGGGTCCTCGGCGTAGAGGCGGGCCTCGACCGCGTGGCCCCGCGCGCGCGGGGGCTCGGTGCCGAGCGCGTGGCCCTCGGCGATCCGGATCTGCTCCGCGACCAGGTCGATGCCGAACACGGCCTCGGTGACGGGGTGTTCCACCTGGAGGCGGGTGTTCATCTCCAGGAAGTGGGCGCGGCCGTCGGCGACCAGGAACTCGACGGTGCCGGCACCGGTGTAGGAGACGGCGCGGGCGGCGCGTACGGCCAGCGTGCGCAGCTCGTCCGTGAGCTGCGAGGTGAGCCCGGGCGCCGGTGCCTCCTCGATCACCTTCTGGTGGCGGCGCTGGAGGGAGCAGTCGCGGGTGCCGAGCGGCCAGACGGTGCCGTGGGTGTCGGCGAGGATCTGCACCTCCACATGGCGGCCGTGGGCGAGGTACGGCTCCACGAACACCTCCCCGTCGCCGAAGGCGCTCGCGGCCTCGGCGCGCGCGCCCTCCAGCGCGGCCGGCAGCTCTTCGAGGCGGCGTACGATCCGCATCCCGCGCCCGCCGCCGCCCGCCGCCGCCTTCACCAGCACGGGCAGGTCGGCCTCGGTCACCTCGTGCAGCGGCTCGATGCCCAGCAGCCGTTTGGCGCGGGTCTTGGACGCCATGGCCTCGATGGCCTCCGGGGGCGGGCCGATCCAGACCAGGCCGGCGTCGCGGACCGCGCGGGCGAAGCCGGGGTTCTCGGAGAGGAAGCCGTACCCGGGGTGCACGGCGTCGGCGCCGGCCGCGAGGGCCGCCTTCACGACGAGGTCGCCGCGCAGATAGGTCTCCGCGGGTGTGGCGCCCGGCAGCCGTACCGCCGTGTCGGCCACGCGCGCGTGGAGCCCGTTCTCGTCGGCGTCGGAGTGCACGGCGACCGTGCGGATGCCGAGTCCGGCGCAGGTGCGGAAGACCCGGCAGGCGATCTCGCCCCGGTTGGCCACGAGCACTCGGGAGATCATGTGGTCCCTCACATCCGGAAGACGCCGAAGCCGCCGCGCACACCCTCGTAGGGCGCGGTGTGCAGGGCGGACAGGCACAGGCCGAGGACGGTGCGGGTGTCGCGCGGGTCGATGACGCCGTCGTCGTACAGCCGCCCGGACAGGAACAGGGGCAGCGACTCGGCCTCGATCTGCTCCTCCACCAGGGCGCGCAGGGCGGCGTCCGCTTCCTCGTCGTAGGGCTGTCCCTTCGCCGCCGCCGACTGCCGGGCGACGATGGAGAGCACGCCGGCGAGCTGCTGCGGGCCCATGACGGCGGACTTGGCGCTGGGCCAGGCGAACAGGAAGCGGGGGTCGTAGGCGCGGCCGCACATGCCGTAGTGCCCGGCGCCGTAGGACGCGCCCATGAGGACCGACAGGTGCGGCACGCGGCTGTTGCTCACCGCGTTGATCATCATCGCGCCGTGCTTGATGATGCCGCCCTGCTCGTACTCCTTGCCGACCATGTAGCCGGTGGTGTTGTGCAGGAACAGCAGCGGGATGTCGCGCTGGTTGGCGAGCTGGACGAACTGGGCGGCCTTCTGCGACTCCGCGCTGAACAGGACCCCCTGCGCGTTGGCCAGGATGCCGACGGGATAGCCGTGCAGGGCGGCCCAGCCGGTCACCAGGCTGGTGCCGTACAGCGGTTTGAACTCGTCGAAGTCGGAGCCGTCCACGATCCGGGCGATGACCTCGCGCGGGTCGAACGGGATCTTCAGGTCGCCCGGGACGATGCCCAGCAGCTCCTCGGGGTCGTACTCGGGCGGTTCGGCGGGGCCGGGGTCCGGATGGGCCTTGCGGTGGCCCAGGCGGGCCACGACGCGGCGGGCCTGGCGCAGCGCGTCGGGCTCGTCCACGGCGAAGTGGTCGGCGAGGCCGGACACGCGGGCGTGCATCTCGGCGCCGCCCAGGGACTCGTCGTCGCTCTCCTCGCCGGTGGCCATCTTCACCAGCGGCGGCCCGCCGAGGAACACCTTCGCCCGCTCCTTGACCATGATCACGTGGTCGGACATGCCGGGGACGTAGGCGCCGCCGGCGGTGGAGTTGCCGAAGACGACGGCGATGGTCGGGATGCCGGCGGCGGAGAGCCGGGTCAGGTCGCGGAAGATCGCGCCGCCGGGGATGAAGATCTCCTTCTGGGAGGGCAGGTCGGCACCGCCGGACTCGACCAGGCTGATGCAGGGCAGCCGGTTGGCGAGCGCGATGTCGTTGGCGCGCAGGGCCTTCTTCAGGCTCCAGGGGTTGCTGGCGCCGCCGCGTACGGTCGGGTCGTTGGCGGTGATCAGGCACTCCACGCCCTCGACCACGCCGATACCGGTGACGAGGGACGCGCCGACGGGGTAGTCGCTGCCCCAGGCGGCCAGCGGGGACAGCTCCAGGAACGGGGTGTCGGGGTCCAGCAGCAGCTCGACGCGCTCGCGGGCGAGCAGTTTCCCGCGCCCCCGGTGCCGTTGGACGTACTTCTCGCCGCCGCCCGCGAGCGCCTTGGCGTGTTCGGCGTCCAGTGCGGCGAGCTTGGCGAGCATGGCCTCGCGGTGGGCCCGGTAGTCGGGTCCGGTGGGGTCGAGAGCTGTCTGCAGAACCGTCACAGCAGGGTCTCCGGGATGTCCAGGTGGCGGGAGCGCAGCCATTCGCCGAGGGCCTTGGCCTGCGGGTCGAAACGGGCCTGCGCGGCGACACCGGCGCCGAGGATGCCCTCGACGACGAAGTTGAGGGCGCGCAGGTGCGGCAGCGGGTGGCGGGTGACGGGCAGGGCGCGGGTCTCGGGCAGCAGCTGCCGGAACCTGTCGGTGGTCAGGGTATGGGCGAGCCACCGCCAGGCCTCGTCCGTCCGCGCCCACACCCCGACGTTGGCGTTCCCGCCCTTGTCCCCGCTGCGCGCCCCGGCGACCAGCCCGAGGGGCGCCCGCCGGGTCGGCCCCGGCGGCAGGGGTTCCGGCAGCGGCGGGGGCGGTACGGCGTCCAGGGACCGCGTCTCCTGGGGCGCCGGCACAGGGATACGGCGCCCGTCATGGAGGACGGCCCTGTGGTCCACCTCCCCATGGGGCACGTACACATCCTCGAACACCCCATACGGGGCGCCCTTTCCCGGTGGGGACAGCACATGGAAGCCGGGGTAGCTGGCGAGGGCGAGTTCCACGGCCGCCCCGCTCAGCGCGCGCCCCACGACCTGCTGGTCCGGGTCGCGGACGACGAGCCGCAGCAGCGCGCTGGCCGTCTCCTCGGTGTCCGCGTCGGCCCGGTCGGTCCGCACCAGCTCCCACCGCACCTCCCGCGGCGGCGACTTGGCGAGGGCACCGGCGAGCTGCTCGCGCACCAGGGCCGCCTTGGCCTCGATGTCGAGTCCGGTGAGCACGAAGACGACCTCGTTGCGGAAGCCGCCGAGCCGGTTGAGCCCGACCTTGAGCGTGGGCGGCGGCGCCTCCCCGCGCACCCCCTCGATCCGCACCCGGTCCGGCCCGTCCTGGCGCAGCCGGACGGTGTCCAGCCGGGCGGTGACGTCGGGTCCGGCGTACCGGGCGCCGCCGGTCTCGTAGAGCAGCTGGGCGGTGATCGTGCCCGTGTCCACGAAGCCGCCGGTGCCGGGGTGTTTGGTGATCACGCTGCTGCCGTCGGCGTGGATCTCGGCGAGCGGGAAGCCGGGACGGCGTACGTCCCCCTCGCCGAAGAACGCGTAGTTCCCGCCGGTCGCCTGGGTCCCGCACTCCAGCACATGGCCGGCCACGACGGCACCGGCGAGGTGGTCGTAGTCCGTGGCCGCCCAGCCGAAGTGCGCCGCGGCGGGGCCGGTGACCAGGGCCGCGTCGGTCACCCGGCCGGTGACCACGACGTCGGCGCCGGCCCGCAGGCACGCGGCGATGCCGAACCCGCCGAGGTAGGCGTGCGCGGCGAGGGCGCCGGGGTGGGCGGTGGCCAGGTCGTCGCCCTCGACGTGCGCGACCCGCGCCGGGACCCCGAGCCGGTCCGCCAACTCCCGGATGCGAGCAGCGAGTCCGGCCGGGTTGAGGCCGCCCGCGTTGGTGACGATCCGCACCCCGCGCTCCCGGGCGAGGCCGAGGCAGTCCTCCAGTTGGCGCGGGAAGGTGCGGGCGTACCCGGCGGACGGGTCCTTCAGCCGGTCGCGGCCGAGGATGAGCAGGGTGAGTTCGGCGAGGTAGTCACCGGTGAGGACGTCCAGCTGGCCGCCGGTGAGCATCTCGCGCAGGGCGTCGGCGCGGTCGCCGTAGAAGCCGGAGAAGTTGCCGATGCGCAGCGGCCTCACCGGCCGGCTCCCCGCGGCGGGCGGCCGGTGCCGGGCGGGCCCGCGAAGGCCTGGGCGATGTCCAGCCAGCGGTCGGCGTCCGGGCCTACGGCCGTCAGGGCGAGGTCGGTGCGGTGGGCGCGCTGGGTGACCAGCAGGCAGAAGTCGAGGGCGGGGCCGGTGACGCGCCCCGGGGCGCCCTCCGGGCCGTACGCCCACACCTCGCCGGACGGAGCGGTGAGCTCCACCCGGAACTCCCCGGCCGGCGGGGTGAGTCCGTGCACCCCGAAGGCGAAGTCCCGGGTCCGCACCCCGATCCGGGCCACATGCCGGAGGCGGTCGGTGGGTGGGCGCACCACACCCAGCGCGTCGGCGACATCCAGCCCGTGGGCCCAGGTCTCCATGAGTCTGGCCGTGGCCATAGAGGCGGCGGACATGGGCGGGCCGTACCAGGGGAAGCGGGCGCCGGGCGGTGCGCCGCGCAGGGCCGCGTCCAGGGCGGTGCGGCCGGTGCGCCAGGCGGCCAGCAGGTCGGCGGGCGGGAGCGCGGCGCCCTCCTCCGCCCCCTCGTCCACGAACGCGTCGGGGGCGGCGAGCGCCTTCTCCACCCGCGCCTGGAAGGCGCCGGCGTCGGTGACGGCGAGCAGGGCCGAGTGGTCGGTCCAGGCGAGGTGGGCGATCTGGTGCGCGACGGTCCAGCCGGGCGCCGGGGTGGGCAGGGCCCACCGGTCCGGCGTCAACTCGGCTACGAGCAGGTCGAGTTCACCGCTCTCGGCACGCAGGTCGTCGATGACGGGCGTCGGGTCGGCCATGGGGGGAGCATGGCAGCGGCGCCGGAAACAATCAAGCGTGCTTGCATGAATTGCTGGACGGTCACACCGCTTCCACGGGCGGGTAGACCGGCTCCCACCGGGCCTCCCGTACTGCCGCCTCGACGTCGTCCAGACCGGCCCGGGCGACCCCCTCGTCCACCGCCGCGCGAGCCACGGCCACGGCCACCGCCTCCGAGGTGGCGCGCAGGTCCCCGATCGGCGGCAGGACCGGCGCGTCGGCGTGCGCGACCTCGGTGTCACCGGTACGGCGGGCCACCGCGTCGGCCGCCGCGCGCAGCATGCGGTCGGTGACCCGGGAGGCGCGGGCGACGATCGCGCCGAGGCCGAGCCCGGGGAAGACCAGCGCGTTGTTGGCCTGCCCGATCTCGTACGTCCTGCCGTCCCGCTCGACCGGCGCGAACGGGCTGCCGGTCGCCACCAGCGCCTTGCCGTCGGTCCAGTCGAGCAGGTCGGCGGGCGTGGCCTCGGCCAGGTCGGTCGGGTTGGACATGGGCAGGATGATCGGGCGCTCGGTGTGCTCGGCCATCGCGCGGACGAGGTCCTCGGTGAACGCGCCGCCCTGGCCGGAGGTGCCGATGAGGATGGTGGGCCGGGCCTGCCGGACCACCTCGTCCAGCGGGATGCCGGGCAGGCTCTCGTCCCGGCGCCAGCCGTCGACCTCGTCGGCCGGGCGGGCGTAGGGCTGCTGGAAGTCGCGGAGCTTGTCGCCCTGGTCGGTGGTGAGCAGGCCGTACCGGTCGACGCACCAGAACCGGGCGAGCGCCTCGCTCTCGGACAGCCCCTCGGCGATCAGCGCGTCGCGCAGCTGGTCGGCCACGCCGATCCCGGCGGTGCCCGCGCCGAAGACCACGATCCGGTGCTCGGTCAGGGGCGTGCCGGTGGCGCGGACGCCGGACAGCACGGCGGCGAGGTTGACGGCGCCGGTGCCCTGGATGTCGTCGTTGAAGGTGCACACCCGGTCGCGGTAGCGGTCGAGGATGCGGCGGGCGTTGGCGGTGCCGAAGTCCTCCCAGTGCAGCAGGGCGTTCGGGAACAGCCGGGTGGCGGCGGTGACGTAGGCGTCGATGAAGGCGTCGTAGGTGTCGCGGTCGGCGCGCGGGTGCCGGTTGCCGAGGTAGAGGGGGTTGTCGAGGAGTTCCTTGCGGTTGGTGCCGACGTCGAGCATGACGGGCAGGGTGCGGCGCGGGTCGATGCCGGCGGCGGCCGTGTAGACGGCCAGCTTGCCGACCGCGATGTCGATACCGCCCACGCCCCAGTCGCCGATGCCGAGGATGCCCTCGCCGTCGGTGGCCACGATCAGGTCGACGTCGTCGGCGCCCAGGCCGCTCGCGCGCAGGGAGCGCTCGATGTCGTCGGGGGCGTCCACGGAGAGGTAGACCCCGCGCGGGCGGCGGTACTCGTAGCTGTAGCGCTGGATGGCCGTGCCCACGGTCGGGGTGTAGACGATGGGCAGCATCTCCTCGAGGTGGTCGCCGACGAGCCGGTAGAACAGCGTCTCGTTGCGGTCGTGCAGGTTGGTGAGGTTGACGCTCTTGGCCAGGTCGTTCGGCTGCTCCCGGTACTGGGCGTAGGCCCGTTCGGCCTGCTCGTCCTGGGTGAGCACGTGCGGCGGGACGAGCCCGACGAGGTCGAGCGCCCGCCGCTCCTCCTCGGTGAACGCCGTACCCCGGTTGATCCGGTGGTCGGCGAGCACGGCCCGCCCGCGCGCGGTGATCTTCAGCGGCTTGGGGGTGGTGACATGAGCATCGGTCATGGGATCCGCCTTTCCGTCGACATCCCGGGTTTCCCCAAAGCGGGGTTCGCGTGCATGCCGGCCCGCGGGGAGGGGGGTGGACGGGACGGCGGGGGGGGCCGGGAGCCACGTGCCGGGCCGGGGGCTGGGTGCCGCTTGCCGGGGGTCGACTCCGGGGTGCCGGGGGCCGGAGGCCGGGTGAGGCGTGCCGGGGGCCGGGTGCGGGGGGCCGGGGGCGGAGGTAAGGCGCTGGGCGTGGGGGCGGCGGGCGAAAGCGGTCCCCGGGAGAGGCGGGCGCCCGGGGGCCGGGCGGTTACGGCTTCTCGGGTGGGGAGGCGGTCAGGGGCTGACGGGGGCGGAGGGCGTGGTGGTCCTGCCTCGGCCTACCTGGGTGCGTACCGCGCCGATGCTGGCCGCGATGACCAGGGCGATCGCGGCGGCCTCGGTCGCGGAGAGGGCCTGGCCGAGGACGAGGAAGCCGGCCGTGGCCGCGAGGGCGGGTTCCAGGCTCATCAGGATGGCGAAGGTGGGGGCCGGCAGGCGGCGCAGGGCCAGGAGTTCGAGGGTGTACGGCAGGACCGAGGACAGCAGGGCCACCGCCGAGCCGAGGGCGACGGTGGTGGGGTTCAGCAGCCGGCTGCCCGCGTCGGCGATGCCGATGGGCAGGAAGAGCAGGGCCGCGACGGCCATGGCCAGCGCCAGACCGTCGGCCTGCGGAAAGCGGCGACCCGTACGGGCGCTGAAGATGATGTAGGTCGCCCACATGGCTCCGGCCCCCAGGGCGAAGGCGACCCCCAGGGGGTCCAGATTGCCGAAGCCTCCGCCGCCGAGCAGGAACACGCCCCCGAGGGCCAGACAGGCCCAGAGCGCGTTGATCGCGCGGCGGGAGGTCAGGACCGAGAGGGCCAGCGGGCCCAGGACCTCCAGGGTGACCGCCGCGCCCAGCGGGATACGGGCCACCGCCTCGTAGAACAGGCCGTTCATCGCGCCCATGGTGATACCGAAGACGATCACCGTGCCCCAGTCCGTGCGGGAGTGGCCCCGCAGCCGGGGCCGGCAGACCAGCAGGAGGACGACCGCCGCCGCGACGAGGCGCAGGGTCACCACGCCCAGCGCGCCGGCCCGGGGCATCAGGGTCACCGCCAGCGCGCCGCCGAACTGCACCGAGATACCGCCGGCCAGCACCAGCCCGACCGGTCCGAGCGAGCCGGCGCCGCGGTTGCCTCCGGCCGGGGCGGGGGCGGGGGTGGCTCGGGACGGCGATGAGGTGCGGGGTGCGGCGGTCACGGGCGGTCCTGGTGCTTGATCGAGTGCGCTTGATCGATGCGTGCATCGCGATGTACTACCAGGTCCAGGGTAGTGGACCTCGACAGGTGCGTGAACCCTTTATGCGACTGTCCCGGATGCTGGGATCAACCGCCCGTCCAGTAGCCGTACCCGTGCCCCTGCCCCTGCCCGTAGGCGGGTCCGTCGCCGTACCCCTGCCACTGTCCGTACTCGTACGCCGGCGCGGGTGCGGGTGCCGCCGCGGGTACGGGTGCCGGTGCCGGTGGCTGCCGTTCCTCCCACAGCGGCATGCGCAGCTCCCCGGTGTCCAGGACCGCGTTGTTCTGCGAGCGGTGCAGCCGGGCGTAGGCCCCGCCCCGGGCGAGCAGTTCCTCGTGGCGGCCGGTCTCCACGATGTGACCCCGGTCCACGACGATGATGCGGTCGGCGTCGGGGGCGAGGTTCAGATCGTGCGTGATCATGATCGTCGTACGCCCGGCCATCAGCCGGCGCAGCGGTTTGACCACGCGGCGGGCGGCCATCGCGTCCAGGCCCGTCGTCGGTTCGTCCAGGACCAGGACGGGTGCGTCGCGCAGCAGGGCGCGGGCGATGGCGAGGCGCTGGAGCTGGCCGCCGGACAGCCGGGCCGAGTGGGGGTCGACCCGGGTGTCGTAGCCGTCGGGGAGCCTGCTGATGAAGTCGTGGGCGTCGGCCGCCCTGGCCGCCTCCTCGATCGCCTGGTCGCTGGCGCCGGGCCGGCCGCAGGCTATGTTGGCGCGCACGGTGTCGTGCAGCACCAGGGTTTCCTGCGGGAGCAGCGTGACGTACTCGCGCAGTCGGGCCAGGGGGAAGTCCCGCAGGGGTACGCCGTCCAGGAGGACGTCGCCGGCGTCCGGGTCGTAGAAGCGCAGCAGCAGCTTGGACACCGTGGACTTGCCCGCGCCGCTGGGGCCCGTGACGATCACCAGCTCGCCGGGGCGGACGGCGAAGGAGAGGCCCTCCAGGGCGGTCCGGTCGGCGCCGGGGTAGCGGAAGCAGACGTCCCGCACCTCGACGGCGCCGTCCGGGCGGCCCACCTGCGCGCCCCGCACGGGGTCGGTGACCGACGGCCGTACGTCCAGGATCTCGATGAGCCGTTCCGCGCCGGCCGTGGCCGCGGTGACGGTGAGGCCGAGCTGGGCGAGGCCGCGGACGGGCGGGTAGAGGTAGCCGAGGAAGGCGGCGAAGGCGAGGAGCTGACCGAGGGTCATCCGGCCGGTGGAGATCTCCCAGGCGCCGATGCCGATGACGGCGAGCACGCAGACCGTCTCGATGACCTGGACGAGCTGCTCGTAGGCCTCGTTCAGCCGGGTGGAGCGGACGGAGGCGCGGAACCAGGCGTTCGCCTCCTCGTGCAGCCGGCGGCGTTCGGCGTCCCGGCGGTCGTAGGCCTGGGTGAGCACGATGTTGCCGAGGGACTCCTCCACCACGGAGGTGATCGCGCCGTCGGCGACCCGGCCCTCGCGGGAGACGTCCTTGATGGAGCCGGAGAAACGGCGGGCGGCCAGCCAGAACAGGGGGGCGAGGACGAAGGTGGCGGCGGCGAGGTCCCAGCGCAGCCAGAACGCGGCGACGGCGTAGAAGAGGGCGGAGAAGGCCGCCGAGGCGGCGCCGACCAGCCCGGACACGACCATCGTCTCGATCGCCTCGACGTCGCTGGTCAGCCGGGACAGCAGGTCGCCCTGGCGGTGGCGCTGGAAGAAGTGCGGGGGGAGTCGCTGGACGTGGTCGAAGACGTGCTCGCGCAGCCGCATCACGAACCGCTCGGTGGCCCACGCGGCCAGCGAGTTGCCCGCGTACGCGACGAGCGCGCCGGCCACCGCGATGCCCAGCCACTGCACGGCCGGGCTCCAGAACGCGGCCAGTGATCCCTTCTGCAGGGCGTGGTCGGTGAGTTCGGCGAACAACAGGATGGCCTCGGTCTCGGCGAGCGCGGCGAGCACCGTGCACAGCCAGACGATCAGCAGCCATTTCCTGAGCCCTTTTGTCAGCGGCAAGAAACGACGGAACGCTACCCGGGCGGGAATGGTGGGTGTTTCGTACTCGAATTCTTCACCACCGTCGGCCATCAGGGATCCTTTCTGAATCACCTACCTACGGAAGGGGAAATAAAAAAGGGGCCGACGGTGCACCATCGACCCCTTTCAGCTCAGCGTCGGATCAGCGGTCCTGACCGGGCAGCGGCTTGGGCAGCGGCTTCGGGCCGTGCTTCTTCGGCTTCGGGTGCGGCGGCGGGGGGAGCTGCTTCGTCCTGGGCTTGGGGGGCAGCGGGGCCAGCTTCTTGAAACTCATTTCCGACTCCTTGGGTCGCACTGTTCTTGCGGTGCTGTTCTTGTGGTGCGGAATTCCGCGTCCGGAACCCGACATCGAAGAACCTACACGCCGGCCGGGAGCCGCGACGGCGAATTCGGCAAGGGCCTGCTGTGAATACCTTTGGGCTTCCTGAGAGACCCGCCCGAACCTGAGAGTTCTCTTATGAAGCCACCCAGAGCTGAGCGTGCCCTTAGGACTCGGCCGGTCCCCATGCCTCCAGTACCTCCGTGTCCGTCGCCCGGGCGTGCGGGAAGTAGTCGGCCCACTCGGCGATGTCCGGGTAGGCGCACTCCCGCGTCAGACGGGCCACCGCCGCGGGTATGTCGTACGGCGTCACGCGCAGGTCGGTGCCGGGACCGAGGAGGCACCAGTGGGCGCCGGGACGGCCGTACGGCATGCCGACGCTGCCCGGGTTGACCACCAGGCGGCCGTGGGCCAGGCGCACGTAGGGCATGTGGGTGTGGCCGCAGACGACCGTGCCGACACCGGGTGGCAGGCCGGCGAAGACCTCGGCCCAGCGGGCCGGGCGCGAGTCGACCAGGACGATCTCCTCGTCGTCGCGTGGGGTGGCGTGGCAGAAGAGGACCGTGCCGAGGCCGCGGACGCGCAGGGTGCGGGTTCTGGGGAGGGCGGCCATGAAGTCGACCTGGTCGGTGCGCAGCGCCTGGGCGGCGTAGGGGCCGATGGGGTCGGGGATCTCCGTGCGCTCGCCGCGCCGGTACTCCACCAGTTCCCGGTCGGCGTTCCCGCTGATCCACAGCACCCGGTCACCCTGCTGCCGCAGCAGGTCCAGCACCTCGGCCGGCTGCGGGCCCGCCGTGATGTCCCCGGTGAGGACGATCCGGTCGGCGGCGGCCACGTCGGGCTCCGCCAGGACGGCCTCCAGGGCGGGCAGCACGCCGTGGATGTCGGAGAGGACCGCCAGACGGCTGTATTCGTCGGTCACTCGCCGCCCCCCGCGGACGCGTCCAGTGCCTGCGCCAGCACCTCGGCCAGATGGTGGCCCCTCACCCCGGCGAGCTGGTCGAGCTGGGTGCGGCAGGAGAAGCCGTCGGCCAGGATGACCGTGCCGGGGGGTGCCTGGCGGACCGCGGGCAGGAGTTGTTCTTCCGCGCAGGCGCGGGAGACCTCGAAGTGGCCTTTCTCGAAGCCGAAGTTTCCCGCCAGACCGCAGCAGCCTCCGCTCAGTTCGCCGGTGAGGCCGGCGGCGGCGCGCAGCCGGCGGTCCGGGGTGTCGCCGAGCACCGCGTGCTGGTGGCAGTGGGTCTGGCCGGCCACCGGGCGGTCGACGGTGGGCGGGGTCCAGTGCGGGGCGTGGCGCTCCAGCGTCTCGGCGAAGGTGAGCACCGCGGCGGACAGCCGGGCGGCTCGCGGGTCGTCGGGCAGGAGTTCCGGCAGGTCGCTGCGGAGGGCCGCGGCGCAGCTCGGTTCCAGGACGACGACCGGGACCCCGGCCCGCAGTACCGGTTCCATCAGGTCCAGGGTGCGGCGCAGGACCGTGCGGGCACGGTCCAGCTGGCCGGTGGAGACGTACGTCAGTCCACAGCAGACCCGGGCCCGCCGTGCCGTGAGCAGCGCGGTCACCGCCCTCGTCCTGCCGTCCCCGATCGCCCCGCGGCCGGGCACCCGGCCGGGCGGAAGAGCCACCCGCAACCCGGCCGCCTCCAGCACGCGGACGGCGGCCTGTCCGACGGACGGCGCCAGGTGCTCGGTGAAGGTGTCCGGCCAGAGGACGACCAGCTTCCCGGCGTCCTGGACGGCCGGCTCCCCCGCGTCGGCGGTCGCCTGGCCATACGCGGAGCCGGTCGACGGGGCTTGCGCGGCTCCCCGCCCCCGCCACCACCGCGTGAACGTCCGGGTCGCCAGGCGGGGGAGCCGGCGTTCCGGAGTGATTCCCGCCAGGCGTTTGGCGAGGTGGGCCAACGGGGGCACGGACGCCAGGGTGTTGAACAGTGCGGCCGTGTGGGTGCGGGTGGTCCGGTGGAGCCACTCCGGGAGGCGGCCCATGCTGTGGTGGGCGGCGGGGCGGGGGCGGTCGGCGTAGTGGTGGTGGAGGAACTCCGCCTTGTACGTGGCCATGTCGACGCCGACCGGGCAGTCCGAGCGGCAGCCCTTGCAGGACAGGCAGAGGTCGAGCGCGTCCCGGACCTCCGTGGACCGCCAGCCGTCGGTGATCACCTCGCCCGCGAGCATCTCGTGCAGCAGCCGGGCCCGGCCGCGGGTGGAGTGCCGCTCGTCGCCGGTGGCGCGGAAGGAGGGGCACATGACGGCGGGGCCGGCCACCGTGGTCGTACGGCACTTGGCGACGCCGACGCAGCGGCGGACGGCCGCGGTGAAGTCGCCGCCGTCGGCCGGGTAGCCGAAGGCCACGTCGACCGGGCGGCTCGGCAGGACGGAGAAGCGGAGGTTCTCGTCCAGCCGCGCCGGGCGGACCAGCATGCCGGGGTTGAGCAGGTCGTCCGGGTCCCAGACGGCCTTGGCCCGCTCGAACAGCGCCACCGTCTCCGTGCCGAACATCCGCGGCAGCAGCTCGGCACGGGCCTGGCCGTCGCCGTGCTCCCCGGACAGGGAGCCGCCGTGTGCCACGACGAGGTCGGCCAGTTCCTCGGAGAAGCGCCGGAAGCGGCCGACGCCGGCCCCGGTGAGCAGGTCGAAGTCGATGCGGACGTGGATGCAGCCGTCGCCGAAGTGGCCGTACGGCGCGCCGCGCAGGCCGTGGGCCGACAGCAGGGCGCGGAAGTCGCGCAGGTAGGCGCCGAGCCGGGCGGGCGGTACCGCGCAGTCCTCCCAGCCGGGCCAGGCCTCCGTGCCGTCCGGCATCCGGGTGGCCGTGCCGGCCGCGTCCTCGCGGAGGTGCCACAGGGCCCGCTGCTCCGCCGGTCCGGTGACGACCAGGGCGGCCACGACGTCTGCGGCGCGCACGATCTCCTCGGCCCGCGCACGGGCCTGCGCCGCCGTGTCCCCGCCGGTCTCCACGAACAGCCAGGCACCTCCCTCGGGCAGCCCGGACCCGGGCGGCACCAGGTCGGCGGCCATGCCCTCCACCGTGAGCGGCCGCAGGGGCAGCAGGCCGGCGGCGGCCTCGGCGGCGGCGCTCTCGTCGGCGTACGCCAGGACGGCCAGGGCACGCGCGCGGGGTGTCTCGACCAGGCGGACCACGGCCTCGGTGAGGATGCCGAGGGTGCCCTCGGAGCCGCAGAAGGAGCGGGCGACGTCGGCGCCCTTCTCGGGCAGCAGTGCGTCCAGGGCGTACCCGGAGATGCGGCGGGGCAGGTCGGGGAAGCCGGTGCGCAGCCGGGCCAGTTCGCCCTCGGCCAGTTCACGCAGCCCGTCGGGGGCGCCCGCCCAGTCCGGTCCGAGCCGCAGCCGCTGCCCGCGCGCGGTGACGACCGACAGCTCGCGCACGCTGTCCGCGGTGGTCCCCCAGGCGACCGAGTGGGATCCGCAGGAGTTGTTGCCGATCATGCCGCCGAGCGTGCATCTGCCGTGGGTGGCGGGGTCGGGGCCGAAGCGGAGGCCGTGCGGGGCGGCGGCCTCCTGGAGGCGGTCGAGGACGAGCCCCGGCTGGACGACGGCCGTCCGGCTGCCCGGATCCAGCTCCAGCAGGCCGGTCATGTGCCGGGTGAAGTCGAGCACCACGCCGGTGCCGGTCGCCTGTCCGGCGATCGACGTGCCGCCGCCGCGCGCCACCACCGGCACTCCGCGCGCCCGGCACACCTCCAGCACGGTGGCCACGTCGTCGGTGTCACGGGGGGCGACGACGCCCAGCGGGACGCGCCGGTAGTTGGAGGCGTCCATGGTGACCAGGGCCCGGGCGGTGGCGTCGAAGCCGACCTCGCCCCGCACGGCGCCGCGCAGCTCCGCCTCGAGACCCACGCGATCGAACCCCGCGTGGCCGTGACCCGCGTGGTCCGTCTCCGCTTCGCGACCCACGTCATCCGTACCCATGTGATCCGTCCCCACGTGATCCGTCCCCCCGTGATCCGTCATGCGACCAGCATGCATCCGATCACCGACAGTCACCGAAAGTTTTCCACAACCCCGCCCTTATCGTCGTACAACCCCACAAGCCCGCGTCGCGGTGATCTCGTCTCATCGAACGGACACGTCTCCACCCCGCTCTACCCCACCGGCTAACCTCGTCCCGTGGCCGACATCCAGATTCCCGCTGACATCAAGCCCGCCGACGGACGTTTCGGCGCGGGCCCCTCCAAGGTACGGACCGAGGCGCTGGACGCCCTCGCCGCCACCGGCACGTCCCTGCTGGGCACCTCCCACCGGCAGGCGCCGGTGAAGAACCTGGTCGGCAAGGTCCGCGAGGGCATCTCCGAGCTGTTCTCCCTCCCGGAGGGCTACGAGGTCGTCCTCGGCAACGGCGGCTCCACCGCCTTCTGGGACATCGCCACGCACGGTCTGATCGAGAACAGGTCGCAGCACCTGAACTTCGGCGAGTTCTCCTCCAAGTTCGCCAAGGCGGCCAAGCTCGCGCCCTGGCTGGCCGAGCCCACCGTCATCGCCTCCGACCCCGGTACCCACCCGGAGGCGCGGGCCGAGGCAGGCGTCGACGTCTACGCCTTCACCCACAACGAGACCTCCACGGGTGTCGCCATGCCGATCAAGCGCGTGGCCGGCGCCGACGAGGGCGCGCTCGTCCTAGTGGACGCCACCTCCGGCGCGGGCGGCCTGCCGGTCGACATCGCCGAGACCGACGTCTACTACTTCGCCCCGCAGAAGTCCTTCGCCTCCGACGGCGGCCTGTGGATCGGCGTCTTCTCCCCGGCCGCGATCGAGCGCGCCGAGCGGGTCCACGCCTCCGGCCGGCACGTCCCGGAGTTCTTCTCGCTGCCCACGGCGATCGACAACTCCCGCAAGAACCAGACGTACAACACCCCGGCCCTCGCCACCCTCTTCCTGCTGAACGAGCAGCTGGAGTGGCTCAACGGCCAGGGCGGCCTCGCCTGGTCCACGGCCCGTACGAAGGACTCCTCGACCCGCCTGTACAGCTGGGCGGACGAGGCCAAGTACGCCACCCCGTTCGTCTCCGACCCGGCCAAGCGCTCCCAGGTCATCGGCACGATCGACTTCTCCGACGAGATCGACGCCGCCGCCGTCGCCAAGGTGCTGCGCGCCAACGGCATCGTGGACACCGAGCCGTACCGCAAGCTGGGCCGCAACCAGCTGCGCGTCGCCATGTTCCCGGCGATCGACCCGGCGGACGTCGAGGCGCTCACGAAGTGCGTCGACTACGTGATCGAGAAGCTGTAGCCGTCCCCGGCGATACGACGACGAAGGGCGCCCGGTGACGAACACCGGGCGCCCTTGGCTCACTTGGGCGTCAGAAGCGGGGCAGCAGAGGGCGCTTCACGTTCTGGTCGGCCGGTGGTGTGCAGGTCACGTCCCGGGGCGGGAGTTTGCCCGTGCTGAGGTAGGTGTCGACCGTGCGGTCGGCGCAGGCGTGGGGGTTGCCGCTGTAGACGCCGTGGCCCTCGCCGCCCCTGACGTACACCATCCGGGAGCCGTGCAGGGCGCGGTGCATGCCGAGGCCGCTGGCCAGGGGGGTCTGGGAGTCCCACTGGTTCTGGACGGTCAGCAGGCGGACCTTGTTGTCGACCCTGGTGACGGGCTCGGCCGGCCGGTCCCAGAACGCGCAGGGCGTGATGTTGGAGGCGAAGTCGCCGTAGAGCGGGTACCTGGCCTTGTCGCGGACCGCGTCGCGCCGGTACTGCTCCGGGTCGCGCGGCCAGGCCGCGGTGTCGCCGCAGAGCACCGACCAGAAGGCGGCGGAGCCGTTGTCCGCCGGAGGCTGCGCGGCCGCCGGCGACCAGCGCGGGGACTGCCGGGGGCCGGCCGGCAGGAGGCTGTGGTGGGAGGAACCATGGCCGGCCGCGGCCTTCTTGAGGTCGACCACCGCCTCGGCCGCGAACTTGGGTGAGAAGAAGGCGGGACGCAGGCCGGAGCGGATGTCGTCGCCGGTGAACTTCTCGCCGCCGTAGTCGATGGGGGTGCGCTCGGCCCGGGCGACCAGGTTCCAGAACGTCTTCTTCACCTGGGCCGCGGTGGTGCCGAGTTTGTAGGTGCGGTTGTGCTGCGCGGTCCACTTCGTCCAGCGGGTGAACGCCGGCTCGCTGCCCTGCGCCCATATCTGGATCATGCCGCGCCAGACCCGGGCCGGGTCGACGGAGCTGTCCAGCACGAAGCGGTCGGTGTGCCCGGGGAACAGCTGCGCGTAGACGGCGCCGAGGTAGGTGCCGTAGGAGTACCCCAGGTAGGAGAGCTTCTTCTCGCCCAGGACGGCACGGATGACGTCCATGTCCCTGGCGGTGTTGCGGGTGGTGATGTACGGCAGCTTGTCGCCGTTCCTGGTACGGCACTTGTCGGCGACGGTCCGCGCCCACTTGACGTCCCGGCTGAACGTCTGCGCCTTGTAGGGGTGCTGGGTGTTCTGCTCCGCCGTCGTGAGACCGCAGGTGACCGGGGTGCTCCGGCCCACGCCGCGCGGGTCGAACCCGACGAGGTCGTACTGCTCGCGGACCTTCGCGGGCAGGAGGCCCTTCATCCCGGCGGGCATGTCCAGGCCCTCGCCGCCCGGGCCGCCGGGGTTGAAGAGGAGCACGCCGTGCCGCTTGCCGGGCACGCTGGTCCTGAACCGGGAGACGGCCAGCTTGATGGTCTTGCCGTCGGGCCGGCTGTAGTCGAGCGGGACCTTGATCGTGGCGCACTGGAACGCGGCGGGCTCCGACGCGTCGCATCTGTGCCACGCGGGCCGCTGGCTCTCGAACTTCGTCAGGTTTTCCGCCGCGGAGGCCTGCGCCGGGGCGAGGGCGGGGAGCAGCGTTGCCGTGATCCCCGCGGCGAGCAAGGGCGCCAGGCGTCCTGTCCGCACGATGGCCGTTCCTTTCCGTCAACTTACGGGACGGAACGACGATTTCGTGTTCTGGGGGTCGTACGAATCCTTCTGCGGGGCGGACTTGCTCCCTCTCCCGGTGGACACGGAACGGGACTTGCGGAGGAGAACCCGAAGGGGCTGTTCTCCGTCCGCCCCCACCGCCCCCGGTTCAGCGGCGCCGCAGCCGCAGGAGGCCGAACAGGGCCGCCGCGCCGGCCACGACGATCACGGCGCCGACCTTCAGGCTCGTGCCGCCGGCCCCGGCCGGGTCGCCGGAACCGCCGCTCACGGAGGAGGACTTCGCGTCCGGGCGGTCCGGGGCGCCCACGGCCTGTACGGCACTGTTCGCGCCCTCGCTGCCGTACATGAGTCTGCTGCCGTCGACGGAGTACGACAGGGACTCGCCCTGCCCCTGCAACGGGACGTCCAGGGCCCCCTCGCGCTTGATGCGGCCGCCGTTCCAGTCGTAGTAGATGCCGCCGAAGTAGCCGCGTACGGCGAGTTGCCGGCCGTCCGGGGAGAAGGCGGCGTCGGTGGCCCACAGGTCGACGGGCGCGACGGGTTCGAAGACGTTCGCCTTCGAGGTGGAGAGGACCGCCGGGCCTTCGTAGAGGTGGCCGCCGTCCTCCTTCTTGTCGATGATGTAGACGCGCCCGGTCTTCGGGTGGACGAGCAGCGACTCGGCGTCGCGCGGCCCGTCGGAGTACTTCACGACGTACTGCGTGGCCGTGACGGTCTGGTCGGTCAGCTTCTTCGGCTCGGGCAGCCGGTAGATCCACACGTACGGCCACTTGCCGCCGAGGTTGTCGCCGATGTCGCCGAGGTAGATCTCGTTGCGCGGCCCGATGGAGATGGCCTCGACGTCCCGCGGGGAGCCGATGCCGCGCAGGGTGATCCGGGCGACGGTCTTTCCCGTCGCGCTGTCCACGGCGTAGACGTACGGCCCGTCGTCGCTGTCGTTGTGCGTCCAGTAGACGCCGGGGTGCAGCCGGGAGGCGGCGAGTCCGCTGGACTCGGTGATCCGCGGGTCCTTGAGGGTGAAACCCCGGTCCCCCGGCCCGTCGGCGGTCCCCCCGGCGGTTCCGGCGGTTCCGTCGGCGGCGGAGGCGGGGAGCACGCAGGCACCGGCGAGCAGCACCCCGGCGAGAACGGCGAACGATCGACGCATGCCCCAAGCCTGCCATTCCCTCCGGGGGTTCGGGGGACGCGGGAGACACGGCCACCGGTGACTCAGGGGCCGCGGCAGGGAGACGTGGTCCGCCTCACAAGCCCCGCCGATCCCACCCGTCACCGGGATCGTCCATGATGAGCGCATGCTTAGGTTCATGCCCGTGGGCGACTCCATGACGATCGGGAGCGCGGGCGACCACACATGGCGTTACCGGCTGTGGCAACACCTGTGCGTGGCGTACGACGGCCCGTTCACCTTCGTCGGGCCGCGCGAGACGCTGTACGACCAGCAGGCCGACGCCCCGACGTCCCTCGCGTACGCCGACCCCGACTTCCCGCGCTCCCACCTCGCGGGCTGGGGCGAGGGCTGGCTGCACATGGCCCCGCTGATCGGCGAGGCGGTCCGCGACCACCGCCCCGACGTCCTGCTGGTCTCCCTCGGCCTGATCGACCTGGGCTTCTACACGAACGCCGAGCAGACGGCGGAGAACGTACGGGCGTTCGTCGCGGGCGCGCGCGAGGCGGACCCGCGCATCCGGATGGTGCTGCTGCCGGTCGTCCCGAACATCCGCGCGGCGGCGGACCCGCTCTTCGCCGAGCAGGTGGACCGCTTCAACGTGCTCCTCGCCAAGACGGCCGCCGACCTGGACGAACCACGCTCGCCCCTGCTGCTGGCCTCGCCGCCCTCGTCGTACGACATCCACACCGACACCTACGACGGCACGCACCCCAACACCCGCGGGGAGCACCGGATCGCCGAGGCGTTCGCGGGGGCGATGCGGGAGGCGTGGGGAGTCGGACGGAGGTACGCGTCCGGAACAAGCTGACCGGAATCCGGCGTCTCCCGGCCGGGATGCCTGTCGTTGTACCGCGCGGCCGCCTCTGCCCGTGGGCCAGCCGGGGAGGAGCGCCACGATGACCGTCCTCGAAGACAGGATCGAGATGGCCGAGGAGAGCGACGAGCCGATTCTGGACGCCCTGTTCGAGTCGCTTGAGCAGACCACCCCCGAGGGATACAAGGTCGAGATCGTCGAGGGGGCCATCTTCATGACGTCGCAGCGGGACACCCACTGGGAGATCATCGCCGCCATCTGCGAGCGGCTCCGCACCAAGTACCCGCGCAGGCGCGTCAAGTCGGACGTCCGCATCGACTACCCGGGTCACCTCAACGGATTCTGCTCCGACGTCACTCTCGTGGCCGAGGGTGCCGAGAAGACGCCCGGAGGGCTCTGGCGCTGCGGCGACGTCGAGTTCGTCGCGGAGGTCATCTCCAAGGGAACGGCGCACAACGACTACGGCCCCAAGCGGACGGCCTACGCCGCCGCCGAGGTCCCTGTGTACCTCATCGCCGACCCCTACCAGCGGCGGTGCCACGTTCACACCGACCCCAAGGACGGCGACTACGCCGTGAGCACCCGGGTGGATTTCGGCACCGACGTCGACCTGACCGGCACCGTGGTCGGCCTCGTCCTCACGACCGGCGACTTCCCCCGGGACTGACCACCCGGCCCGAAAGCCCTTGCATAGAGGGCACTCGAAGTCGTTGGCTGGGGGACCATGGAGTACACGCAGCTCGGACGCACGGGACTCAAGGTCAGTCGGCTCGTTCTCGGGACCATGAACTTCGGTCCGCAGACCGACGAAAACGACAGCCACGCCATCATGGACGCGGCGCTGAACGCGGGTATCAACTTCTTCGACACGGCCAACGTCTACGGGTGGGGCGAGAACAAGGGCCGTACCGAGTCGATCATCGGGAACTGGTTCGCCAAGGGCGGCGACCGGCGTGACAAGGTCGTCCTCGCCACCAAGGTGTACGGGAACATGGCCCCCGACGGCGACTCCTGGCCCAACCACGACAAGCTCTCCGCGCTGAACATCCGACGCGCGGTGGACGCCAGTCTGAAGCGGCTGAAGACCGACTACATCGACCTCTACCAGTTCCACCACGTCGACCGGAACACCCCCTTCGAGGAGATCTGGCAGGCGATCGACGTCCTCGTCCAGCAGGGCAAGATCCTCTACGCCGGCTCCAGCAACTTCCCCGGCTACAAGATCGCCCAGGCCAACGAGGTCGCGGCCCGGCGCGGCGGCACGATCGGGCTCGTCAGCGAGCAGTGCCTGTACAACCTCGCCGAACGCCGTGCCGAGATGGAGGTGATCCCGGCCGCGCAGGAGTACGGCCTTGGGGTCATCCCCTGGTCGCCGCTGCACGGCGGGCTGCTGGGCGGGATCATCAGGAAGGAGGTCCAGGGCGGTCGCCGCGCCTCCGGCCGGGCCGCCGACACGCTGGGCGACCCGTCGGCCCGCGCGCAGATCCAGGCGTACGAGGACCTGCTCGACAAGCACGGTCTGGAGCCCGGCGAGGTGGCCCTGGCCTGGCTGCTCACCCGGCCCGGCGTGACCGGCCCGATCGTCGGCCCGCGCACCGCCGGACAGCTGGAGTCGGCGCTCCGGGCGGTGGAGCTGGAGCTGGGCGAGGAGCTGCTGAAGAGCCTGGACGAGATCTTCCCGGGTCCGGGGCCGTCCCCGGAGGCCTTCGCCTGGTAGCTCACCGGGCAACGGCCGGGACGGACCCGCGCGGGGGCCGCGGACCCCGCCGCCCGTGAGCCGCACCCGGCGGGGCCGCACGCGGCGTGCGGCCCCGCCAGGTCGGTGCGGCCGCCTTGCGGGCGCGGGCCCGCCGCGCGGGTACGGCCGCCGTGCGAGTGCGGCCGCCGTGCGAGTGCGGCCTCGCCGCGCGGGAGCGCGAGCACGCGGAACGGGCGCTACCTGAGCGCCGACGCCAGGGCCACCACGACGAAGAGGAGAACAAGCACACCGGCCATGATCCGGTTCCGGGTTTTCGGGTCCACGTAGCGAGACTAACCGGCCCCGCCCAGCGCCCAGCGGTCGACCACCTCGTACCGCGGCTGCTCCCCCGGCACCCCGGACGTCGGCAGACGGCTGTGCACCAGCGCCGCGTCGGCCACGGTCCAGCTCCGGCCGGCGAACTCGGCGAGCAACCGCACGTACGGCCGTACGTCGACCGCGTCCCGGCTGCGGGCCAGCGTCAGGTGGGCCCGGTAGCGCCGGTGCTCCGCCATCGGCACCCCGGCCCTGCGCCCCGCCGCCTCCGCCCGGTCGGCCAGCAGCCGCAACGCCTCCACGTCACCCCGGGCTCCCGTCCACAGCGCGCGCCCCCGGCCGAACTGGCCACCGCCGGCCACGGCGAGGGAGAAGGGCGCCGACCGGTGCGCCGCGCGGGCCAGCCGGTCCGCGAGGGCGGGTACGACGTCGTCGGGGACCTCGCCGTAGAAGGCGAGGGTGAAGTGCCAGCCGGGGCGGTCGGTCCAGCGCAGCCGGCCGGCGTCCGGCAGCCGCCGCAACCGGACCACCTCGGTGGCGAGTTCGTCGACGACGTCCTCGGGGGGCAGTACGGCGGCGAAGAGTCTCATGGGTGCACCATGGCAGATCCCGGCGGCATGATGGGGCCGTGACGATCATCATTCGAGAGGGCGGTCCGGACGACCTGCCGGCGATACTCGGCATGCTCGACAGCAGTGTGGAGTGGCTGGTCTCCCAGGGGCGGACCGTGCAGTGGGGCACCGAGCCGCTGTCGCAGCACGAGAAGACGGTGCAGGCGGTCGTGCGGGCCATGGACGCGGGCACCACGTACATCGCCGAGGTGGACGGCGTACCGGCGGCCACGCTCACCCTCACCGACGCGCCCGGCTCCTACCTGTCCCACCTGCCGCCGCCCGGCGAGCCCGAGCGGTACATCCACTGGCTCGCCTCCGACCGCCGCTTCAAGGGCCGCGGCGCGGGCAGCGCCCTGCTCGCGCACGCCGCCGAGGTGACCCGGCGGGCCGGCGTGGGACTGCTGCGCGTGGACTGCTACGCGGGCGGCGACCGCAGGCTCGTCGCGTACTACGAGGCCAACGGCTTCACCCCGACGCACACCTACACCCACGGCCCCCACGACTGGCCCGGCCAGGTACTGGCCCGAAGGGTCGACCAGACCGGCTCCTGAACCACCCCGGTCGCCCCTCCGGCCCGGCACCCGACGGTCACGCCGACGGCCGCCGACGGCCGTCGGCCACCCCCGACCCGGTCCACGCGCCGCAGACGAACACCGCACCGCGAAGACCGCCCGCGCGCCGGAGGCATACGCCGCACCGCCGAGACCGCCCGCGCGCCGCAGGCAGCCGTCAGGCCGCCGTGGCCAGCTGTTCCCTCTCCCGCGGTACGAAGCGGACGCGGGGGTGGCCGCGGTGCCAGGCCAGGGACAGGCGCAGGCCGCCGATGCGGACCAGGATCAGGCCGATCGTGGCGGCCGCCGCGGCCGAGACCAGGCCGCCGGCCGCGAAGCCGACGCGGGCGCCGTAGGTGTCGGTGATCCAGCCGACCACCGGCGCGCCCAGGGGCGTACCGCCCATGAACACCATCATGAACAGGGCCATCACCCGGCCGCGCATGGCCGGGTCGGTGCCCATCTGGACGGCGGTGTTCGCGGTGACGTTCACCGTCAGGCCGAACATCCCGATCGGCACCATGAGCAGCGCGAACAGCCAGTACGACGGTGCCACCGCGGCCACGGTCTCCAGCGTGCCGAAGGCCAGCGCGGCGGCGATCAGGACGCGCAGCCGGGCCGTGCCGCGCCGGGCGGCCAGCAGGGCGCCGACCAGGGAGCCGACGGCCATCAGGGTGTTGAAGAGGCTGTAGGCGCCGGCGCCGGCGTCGAAGACGTCGTCGGCGTAGGCGGACAGCCACACCGGGAAGTTGAAGCCGAAGGTGCCGATGAAGCCGACCAGGACGATCGGCCAGATCAGCTCCGGCCGGCCGGCCACGTACCTGAGGCCCTCGCGCAGCTGGCCCTTGCCGCGCGGCGCGCGCTGGACCGCGTGCAGTTCGCGGGCGCGCATCAGCAGCAGGCCGGTGATCGGCGCGGCGAAGGACAGGCCGTTGGCGAGGAACGCCCAGCCGGTGCCCACTCCGGTGATCATGAGGCCGGCGACGGCGGGGCCGACCAGCCGGGCGGACTGGAAGTTCGCCGAGTTCAGGCTGACCGCGTTCTGCAGCTGCTCGGGGCCGACCATCTCGGAGACGAAGGACTGCCGGGCGGGGTTGTCGACCACCGTGGCGAGGCCGACGGCGAACGCGGCGACGTACACGTGCCACACCTGGACCTGGCCGGTGAGGGTCAGCGCGGCGAGCGCGAGACCGGTGACGGCCATCGAGGACTGGGTGACCAGCAGGGTGGGCCGCTTGGGCAGCCGGTCCACGAGGACACCGCCGTACAAGCCGAACAGCAGCATCGGCAGGAACTGCAGGGCCGTCGTGATACCGACGGCCGCGGAGGATCCGGTGAGGCTGAGGACCAGCCAGTCCTGCGCGATGCGCTGCATCCAGGTGCCGGTGTTGCTGACGACCTGGCCGAGGAAGAAGAGGCGGTAGTTCCGGATCTTCAGCGAGCTGAACATCGAGGACCTACGGGTGACGCCGGGGGTGGTAGGTATCGGTGCGGGGGCGGAAGGTGCTCCGGGTCCCGTACTCAAACGGGTCGCCTCCTTCGGTGGTGCTTACAGGTGTGCGAGCTTCTCCAGCACGGGGGCGGCGGCGCGCAGGGCGGCCCACTCGTCCTCGTCGAGGCCCTCGATCAGGCCGGCCAGGAAGGCGTTCCGCTTGCGGCGGCTCTCCAGCAGCATGGCCTCGGCCTGCTCGGTCTGGGTGACGACCTTCTGGCGGCGGTCCTCGGGGTGCGGCTCCAGCCGGACCAGGCCCTTGGCCTCCAGCAGTGCGACGATGCGGGTCATCGACGGCGGCTGGACGTGCTCCTTGCGGGCGAGTTCGCCCGGGGTGGCGCTACCGCAGCGGAAGAGGGTGCCGAGCACCGACATCTCGGTGGGGCTCAGCGACTCGTCGACCCGCTGGTGCTTGAGGCGACGGGACAGCCGCATCACGGCGGAACGGAGAGCGTTCACGGCGGCAGCGTCGTCGCCATGGGAAAGGTCCGGCATGTTCCTTAGCGTAACTCATTACTCTCGCTAAAGACCAGTCGCGCGCGCCCGCGTCGCCGTGACTCCCGCCACTGAACCCTCCCGTCACCCTCCGATCACCCGTATGAGTGAGCCGGTTCCGGAAAGTGACGCGCCGGGCGGCCTGCTGTGGCGACCCTCGTAGGCATGGGGACCAGTGTGCTCAGCCTGCGGATAGACGGGGAGCTGCTCGAACGGCTCCGGCACCACGCGGCGAAAAGAGGAATGAGCGTCCAGGACTATGTCGTCCGGACGCTCATTCGGGATGACTTCGACCAGCGGTTCCGGACCGCCGTCGAGGAGACGGAGAGGTTCTACGGGGTCACCTGAGGGCTCCCGGCACCGGGGATCAGGTGAGGCCCAGGGCCGGCATCAGGTAGTAGAAGGCGAACACGGCCGAGACGACGTACATCGGCACCGGGACCTCCCGGCCCCGGCCGGCGGCCAGCCGCAGCAGGACGAAGGTGATGAAGCCCATGCCGATGCCGTTCGTGATCGAGTAGGTGAACGGCATCATCAGCATCGTCACGAAGGCCGGGACCGCGATGGTGTAGTCCGCCCAGTCGATCTCCTTGACGGAGTTCGACAGGATCAGGAAGCCGACCGCGACCAGCGCCGGGGTGGCCGCCTGGGACGGGACCATGGTGGCGACCGGGGTGAGGAACAGCGCCACGGCGAAGAGGCCGCCGGTGACGACGTTCGCGAGGCCGGTGCGGGCGCCCTCGCCGACGCCGGCCGTGGACTCCACGAAGGCGGTGGTGGCCGAGGAGGAGCCGGCGCCGCCCGCGGCGACCGCGAGGCCGTCCACGAAGAGGACCTTGTTGATGCCGGGCATGTAGCCCTCGGCGTCGGTGAGCCTGGCCTCGTCGCTGATGCCCATGATCGTGCCCATCGCGTCGAAGAAGCACGACAGCAGGACCGTGAAGACGAACAGGATGCCGGTCAGCACGCCGACCTTGGAGAAGCCGCCGAACAGGCTGACCTGGCCGACCAGGCCGAAGTCGGGGCTGGCGACCGGATTGCCCGGCCACTTCGGGACGGTCAGACCCCAGGAGGGGATCGTGGCGACCGCGTTGATGATCACGGCGAGGACCGTCATGCCGACGATGGAGATGAGGATCGCGCCCGGCACCTTGCGGACGATCAGCGCGAAGGTGAGCAGCGCGCCGAGGACGAAGACCAGCACCGGCCAGCCGGTGAGGTGACCGCCGGTGCCCAGCTGGAGCGGCACGGTGGTCTGGGCGGCGTCCGGCATCCGGGTGACGAAGCCGGAGTCGACGAGGCCGATCAGCATGATGAACAGGCCGATGCCGATGGAGATCGCCTTGCGCAGGCCGAACGGCACGGCGTTCATCACGCGCTCGCGCAGGCCGGTGGCGACGAGCAGCATGACCACGAAACCGGCGAGGACGACCATGCCCATGGCGTCCGGCCAGGACATGCGCGGCGCGAGCTGGAGCGCGACGACGGAGTTCACACCGAGGCCGGCGGCGAGCGCGATCGGCACGTTGCCGATGACGCCCATCAGCAGCGTGGAGAACGCGGCCGTCAGCGCGGTGGCCGTCACCAGCTGACCGTTGTCCAGGTGGTGCCCGTACATGTCCTTCGCGCTGCCGAGGATGATCGGGTTCAGCACGATGATGTACGCCATCGCGAAGAAGGTGGCGAGACCGCCGCGGACCTCGCGGGCGAGGCTGCTGCCGCGCTCGGAGATCCTGAAGTAGCGGTCGAGGGCGCCGAAAGCGGGCGAGCCGCCCGGCTTCTCGGGGGTGGGGACCTTGGCGGGAGCCGAGGTGGACATGGAGGACCTCATCCCCAGCGGGGGTTCCCCCGAGCCCCGTTGGAGTTTCCTACGATCAGAAGCGGTCAGAGACAAACGAAATCAGTATGAAGGTATGAGGGACAGATCGCTATCTCCGCGCGTAGACGACGGTGGCGCATAAGCTGGGCCCATGGCTAAGTGGACCCCTCAGCACGAGGCGCCGGAGCCCCTTGAGGGGCCCGTGGTCGCCACCATCACCGGCGGCACGATCGTGTGGTTCGTCCTCTTCCTGGTCCAGCTCCCCTTCTACGGCTGGTTCGAGGACCACGGCCACCTGTGGTGGCTGTGGACGTGCCTGGCCGGGGGCGGACTGGGGCTGATCGGGGTCTGGTACGTGCGCCGGCGGGACGCGGCGATCAAGCGGTCGGCGGCCGAGCCGGGGACCTGACACCCGGCCCGGCGCGTTCGTGCGGCGGGCGGACACGGACCCACGTACCGTCGAATGCATGAGCCATATAGACGCGGGCGCCGAACTGGACCCCGTCCACCCCGTGGCCCTGCCGGTGAGCCGGCCGTCGGGGCTGACCGGTGCGGAAGTGGCGGAACGGCGCTCGCGTGGCCAGGTCAACGACGTCCCCGTGCGCAGCAGCCGGTCGCTGGGGCAGATCGTCCGGGCCAACGTCCTCACCCGGTTCAACGCGATCATCGGCGTGCTCTGGCTGGTCATGCTGGTCGTGGCGCCGATCCAGGACGGCCTCTTCGGCTTCGTGATCCTCGCCAACACCGGCATCGGCATCGTCCAGGAGTGGCGGGCCAAGCAGACCCTGGACGCGCTCGCGGTGGTCGGGGAGGCCCGGCCGACGGTCCGCCGCGACGGGGTCGCGGCCGAGGTGGCCACCAGCGAGATCGTGCTGGACGACCTGGTCGAGATCGGGCCCGGGGACAGGATCGTCGTCGACGGGGTGTGCGCGGAGGCAGACGGGCTGGAGATCGACGAGTCGCTGCTGACCGGCGAGGCCGACCCCGTGGTCAAACGCCCCGGCGACCCGGTGATGTCCGGCAGCTTCGTGGTCGCGGGCGGGGGCGCCTTCGCGGCCACCAAGGTCGGCCGGGAGGCCTACGCCGCCCGGCTCGCCGAGGAGGCCTCCCGCTTCACGCTCGTCCACTCCGAGCTGCGCAGCGGCATCTCCACCATCCTCAAGTACGTCACCTGGATGATGGTCCCGGCGGCCGTCGGACTCGTCATCACCCAGCTCGTCGTCAAGAACGACGACGTGAAGGACGCCGTGGCCCGCACGGTCGGCGGGATCGTGCCGATGGTCCCCGAGGGGCTGGTGCTGCTCACCTCGGTGGCCTTCGCGATCGGGGTCATCCGGCTCGGCCGCCGGCAGTGCCTGGTGCAGGAGCTGCCGGCCATCGAGGGCCTGGCCCGTGTCGACACCGTCTGCCTGGACAAGACCGGCACGCTCACCGAGGGCGGCATGGACGTCAGCGAGCTGCGGACGCTGGACGGGGCCGACGAGTCGTACGTCCGCAAGGTGCTCGGCGCGCTCGGCGAGTCCGACCCGCGGCCCAACGCCTCCCTCCAGGCGATCATCGACGCCTGTCCGGACAGCGAGGACTGGCGGTGCGTGGAGTCGCTGCCCTTCTCCTCCGCCCGCAAGTACAGCGGGGCCTCCTTCAGCGAGGGCGACGGCGAGACCAGCACCTGGCTGCTGGGCGCCCCCGACGTCCTCCTCCCGCCCGGCGATCCGGCCCTGGCCGAGACCGAGCACCTGAACGAGCAGGGGCTGCGGGTACTGCTGCTGGCCCGCGCGCGCCGCGACCTGGACGACCCCGAGCCGGCCCGGGGCGCCCGCGCCACCGCCCTGGTCGTCCTGGAGCAGCGGCTGCGGCCCGACGCGTCCGACACCCTGCGCTACTTCGCCGAGCAGGACGTCCGGGCCAAGGTCATCTCCGGTGACAACGCGGTGTCGGTCGGCGCGGTCGCCGGGAAGCTGGGCCTGGACGGTACGGCGGTGGACGCGCGGCGGCTGCCCGCCGACGGGCCCGCGCTGGCGAGCGCCCTGGACGCGGGCACCGTCTTCGGGCGGGTCACCCCGCAGCAGAAGCGGGACATGGTGGGCGCGCTCCAGGCGCGCGGGCACACGGTCGCGATGACCGGCGACGGGGTGAACGACGTCCTGGCGCTGAAGGACGCCGACATCGGGGTCGCCATGGGCTCCGGTTCGGAGGCCACCCGGGCGGTGGCGCAGATCGTGCTGCTGGACAACAGCTTCGCGGCCCTGCCGTCGGTGGTCGCCGAGGGCCGCCGGGTGATCGGCAACATCACGCGCGTGGCGACGCTGTTCCTGGTGAAGACGGTGTACTCGGTGCTGCTGGCGGTGCTGGTGGTGTGCTGGCAGGTGGAGTACCCCTTCCTGCCCCGGCACCTGACGATGCTGTCCACCCTGACCATCGGCATCCCGGCCTTCTTCCTGGCCCTGGCGCCGAACACCGAGCGGGCCAGACCGCACTTCGTCCGCCGGGTGCTGCGGTACTCGCTCCCGGGCGGGCTGCTGGCGGCCCTCGCGACCTTCGTCACCTATTTGCTGGCCCGCCACCACTACAGCGGGCCCGGCGCCCTGGGGGCGGAGACGAGCGCCGCCACCCTGACCCTGTTCCTGATCTCCATGTGGGTGCTGGCGATCATCGCCCGCCCGTACACCTGGTGGCGGGTGGCCCTGGTGGCCGCGATGGCCCTGGCCTTCCTGCTCGTCCTCGCGATCCCCGCCCTCCAGAGCTTCTTCGCCCTGCGGCTGGTCGGACTCGCGATGCCGTGGACGGCGGTCGGCGTGGCGGTGGTGGCGTCGGCGGCCCTGGAGTACCTGTGGCGACGGGTCGACCGCCGCTGCCCCGACTAGTCGACCGCCGCTTCCCTGCCCAGGCGGCACCGCAGTGGAAGCCGCACAGCGCGACGGCCGCGCCGCCGGTGCGGGACCGGTGGCGCGGCCGTCGGTGGGGTGGGCCTGCCTCAGCGCACGTCGACGTAGTCGCCCGCGGCGCTGACCGCCGAGGAGGTGGTCGAGCCGGCGTAGCTGTAGCGGTAGTAGCCGTCGGAGCCGGCCGTCACCGTCGTCTTCAGCGCGCCCGTGGAGGACGAGGTGATCGTCTTGACGGTGGTGTAGGTGGTGCTGCCGGCCTTGCGGAACTGGAGCTTGACCGACTGGCTGCTGAAGCCGGTGTAGGTGCCGTGCTCCCAGTCGGCGCGGGTCAGCTTGCCGGTGACGGTGAGGGTCTTGCCCTTCGTGACCGGCTCGGGGGTGGCGTCGGCGGTGAGCTTGGTCGTGCGGCGGACCGGGAGGGTGCCGAGGTCGCTCTGCCAGTTCGTGGTCTTGGCCTTCGTGTCGATCGCGACGCCGCCCTCCTTCCAGGTGCCGGCGTCCGAGTTGTACAGCTCGTCGGCGGGGAGGGTGAGGGAGGCCGTGCAGTGCAGGGTGGTGGAGTCCACCGTGGTGCAGGTGCCGGCGTCGTCGCTGACGACCTGGGTGTCGGCGTCCTTGGCCGAGGTGCCGCGGTAGAGCACCGGGCCGGTCTCGATGGTGGCCATGGAGACGCTGGCGGGGTGCGTGACGGTGTAGGTCGCCTTGACCTTGACCGTGGAGGTGGCCCCGATGCTGATCGCCGTACCGTTGTTGACCTTCACGGCGGAGAAGGTGACGTTCGGCGCCGCGGGGGCCGCGTGGGCGGCGGGCACGGCGAAGGCGGAGAGGGCCATGGCGCCGGAGACGGCGGCCACGGTGGCACGTATGCGCATGTGCGTTTCCCTGGTGGGAGAAGTGATGGTGGAGTCGGTCGACTCAGGCGATCAGATCCGCGAGACGCACCGGTGGTTGTACCGCAAGATCGATTCCCGGCCGGATTTGGGCTGACGATTACCCGTACGTGGCACAAGTGAGAAGAAACGTTCCGGCCCCGGGTGCGGCCTGCGCGCCCGGGGCCGGAACGGTGTCGCTTACTTCACGTCGACGAAGTCACCGGCGGCGCTGACGGCCGGGGTGGTCGGGGTGCCCGCGAAGGAGAAGCGGTAGTAGCCGTCGGCCGTGGCCTTGGCCGTCGTCTTCAGGGCGCCCGTGGAGTCCGTCCTGAGGGTCTTCAGCGTGGTGTAGGTGCTGGAGCCCTTCTTGCGGAACTGGAGCTTCACCGACTGGCCGGTGTAGCCGTGGTACTTGTGGTCCTCCCAGTTGGCGCGGGAGAGCTTGCCGGTGACGGTGAGGGTCCCGCCCTTCCTCACCGGCTCCGGGGCGGCGTTGACGGTCAGCGTGGAGTTGCGCTGGACCAGGGTGGAGCCCAGGCCGAACTGGACGGAGGACTTCTCGCTGTCGAAGTCCAAGGCGATGGCCGCGCCGTGCCAGGTGCCGGCCTGGGTGTTGCGCAGCTTCAGGTCCTGGTCGCTGGTGCGCGGGCGGATGTCGATCGGGCCCTTGCAGGTGGCCGTGGTGGCCGAGGTCGCGACGCAGGTGGCCGGCCCGTCGCCGCCCTGGATGTTCTCCGGGTTCTCGGCGGGGCCGCGGTAGATCAGCGGGCCGGTGAGGAACGTGTCGCGGTCGATGTCGACGTCGGCGCCGTGGGTCAGCTTGTAGGTGACCGTGGTGGTGACCTTGTTCGTGGTGCCGACCTTGATCGACTTGGTGATCCGGAAGTCGGAGAACGACACGTCCAGGTCGCCGATCGGCGCGGCGGTGGCGGCGCGGAGTCCCTTGCCGGGGGTGTGGTGCGCGGCGGCCTGGAGGGCGGCGGAGCGGTAGGACGGGCCGCCGTCGGCCGCGTGGGCGGCCGGGAGGGCGAGGGCGGAGAGGGCCAGGGCGCCGGAGACGGCGGCCACGGTGGCGCGAATACGCATGTGTTGTCCCTGAGTGTGGGTGGTGCGCTTACTTCGCGTCGACGAAGTCACCGGCGGCGTGGACGGCCGGGGTGGTCGAGGTGCCCGCGAAGGAGAAGCGGTAGTAGCCGTCGGCCGTGGCCTTGGCCGTGGCCTTCAGACGGCCCTTGGAGTCCGTCCTGACGGTCTTCAGCGTGCTGTACGTGTTCGATCCGCTCTTGCGGAACTGGAGCTTCACGGACTGGCCGGCGTAGCCGGAGTACGTGCCGCCGTTCCAGTTGGCGCGGGTGAGGGCGCCCGTGACGGTGAGGGTGCCGCCCTTCTTCACGGGCTCGGGCGAGGCGTCGACCGTCAGCTTGGCCAGCCGCTGCGCCTGGAAGGTCTTGGCGTTCTCCTTCTTGACGTAGTCGGAGTCCTTGCCCTGGGCGATCGCCCAGACCTTCCAGCCGCCGGCCACCTCGTTGATGAGGTTCTTGCGGGCCGCCAGCGTGTACGTCGCCTTGCAGTTCGCCTTGGTGGCGCTGACCTTGGTGCAGACGGAGCGCTGGTCGGCGGTGTTGGCGACGGCACCGCTGTCGGCGTGCTTGATGTCCTTGCCGTGGTACAGGATCGCCTGCGCCCAGGAGATGCCGGAGTCGTCGGTGGCGGTGAAGGACACCGTGAAGGTCTTGGTCCCGGACGCGCCGACCACGACGGGCTTGCCGCCGTTGACCACCACGTTCGAGATCTTGGTGTCACCGCGGTGGGCGTCCGCCGCGTGCGCGGCCGGAACGGCCAGAACGGACAGCGCCAGGGCGCCGAGGACGGCCGAACCGGCGACTCGCATACGCATGGGTGTGTCTCCCCGTGATCATGAGCTGTTTGCGCATGATCAGATCAACGGCACCCATCAGAGGTTGTACGGGATCTTCACTTTTTCCGCGGCTGTGCGGGACGCCACCTCAGTCGAACCAGCGGTCCCGGGCCAGTTCCTCCGTGCGGGACGGGTCCTCCAGCAGCGCGGCCACCTCGAACCGGCGCGGCCACTGCCCGGCCGCCCAGGCCAGCCCCGCGGCGACGCCCTCCAGGGTGGCCGCGTGCAGCACGCCGTCGCCGGTCAGCCGCCAGTCGATCCCGACGCCGTCCACGACGAGTTCCTCGTGCTCGACGTACGTCCCGGGGGTGCGCGGTCCGAGCAGCACCCGCACGGCTTCCGGTACGTCGTGCTCGCTGCCCTCGGAGTCCACCGCGCCGGTGACGGACTCGCTCAGCCGCCGCACCTGGAACAGCTCGGCCAGTTCGGCGGCCCGCGCGGGCCGGACCGGCAGCAGCGGCACACCGGAGGTGAAGGGCAGCAGGTCCGGCGAGTCGACCACGACGGCCGTCTGGGCGTCCACGACCTCCACCCGCCCGTCCACCACGGCCCGCAGTTCGTCGGGGAGGGTCACCCGCCCGGGGTCGAGTTCCGCCAACGCGCTGTACAGGCCGTGCAGTTGGGCCGGGGTGACCGGGCGGTCCGGGTCGGCGAGCCGGTCCAGGAGTTCGGCGGCCCCGCCGGGCTCGTCCAGCAGCGCGCCGACCGAGGTGCGCACGCCGAGGGCCCGCAGCACCTGCTCGTCCCCGAACCCGGTGGCGTCGGCCTCGTCGTACAGGCCGCGCAGCAGCTGCTCGCCGCCGGCCGCGAGCAGCCCGGCCGGGCGCCGCCCGTCGAGCACCGGGTGCCCGCGCAGCCACCACGCGGTGTACGGCCGTACGACCTCGTGGGTGCCGTCGGGGAGCAGGATCCGCACGGGCTGGGTGAGGGCGTCCCGCAGCGGCGGCCGGGCCAGCAGGGCGAGCGCCTCGGGCCAGTGGTCGTCGTCCACCAGGTCCAGGTCGCGCACGGCGACGAGTTCGGTGGCGACCGGCGGCACCGGGGTGTCCGGGAACCGGTCGAGGATGTCCTCGCACCACACGTCGACGGCGTCCAGCAGGCCGGGGTCGTCGGGTTCGGCGTAGTCGCCGTCCCGGGGCTCCAGTTCGTCGGGGTCGAGGACCACGTCGGTGGCGCGGACCAGCGCGAAGTCGGTGAGGACCCCGCACGCGGCGAGCGGCTGCGCACCCCACTTCTCGGCCAGCTCGGCGTCGACGGCGGCGAGTTCACCCTCCCGGATGACCCGGGCGAAGGGGCTGCCGGGGAACACCAGCTCACCGGCGGGGGCGACTTCCCCGTCCTCGTCGGGCAGGGCCAGCGCGCCCAGCCAGGGCTCCTCCCCCGGCTCCAGGCCGGCGTCCCGCACGAGGGCGAGCACCAGGTCGGCCAGTTCCTCGGCGTCCGGGGCGTCCTCCTCCCAGGCGAGGCCGCCGTCGTCCTCCAGGGAGGCGGCCACGGCGGCCCGCACCTGCGGGGTGGTCAGCACCGCGCGCGGGGTCGCGGGCAGCGCGCCGAGCTTCTCCAGCAGCGGGTGCGCGGCGTCCGGGTGGGCCACCTTCAGCCCGAGCCGGCCCAGCACGTCCGGGTCGATGCGGGTGCCGTCCGGGGTGGGCAGCAGCACCTGCCGGGGTCCGATGGTGGTCCGTCCGCCCCCGGAGCCGAACCCCTGGGAGGGGGCCCCGGCCAGCGGCACGGGCAGCCCGGACAGCCGCTCGGGGTCGACCCCGGCGAGGCTGTCGTACAGCCGCCACCACCACTGCGGGTCCTTCTCCAGCCCGGCGAGCCGGTCGACGGCGTCGGCGAGGGGCAGCCGGGCGACCCCGAGGGTGCGCAGCTCCACGCGTCGTTCGAGACCGGCCGGGAGCAGGGTGGGCAGCACCTCGGCGAGCACCCGTACGGTGTCGGCCCCGGCGCCCTCCACGACCTCGGCGTCCCGGGGCCGCAGGGCCTCCGGCAGCCCGTCGTCGCCGTCGGCCTCGGCGGCCGGGGGCAGGAAGGCGGTGCGCGGCAGCCGCTCCAGCACGGCCTGCCGCAGCGCCCCGTCCAGCTCCGCCTTGCCCAGCGGCCCGGGCACGAGGTCGATGATCCCCTCGCTCACCGGCCGCCAGGTGGCGAGGAGCTCGGCGTAGGCGTCGGCCGCGCGCCGGACCAGGAAGTCGGTGAGCGGGCCGGGGGCCGCGTGCCGGCGGGTGGTGTCCAGCGGGAAGGACGCGATGAGCAGCGCTGGCAGGCCGAGGGGTTCGTCGCTCGGGGTGGGGGCGTGCAGCACGGGGGTGGTGCGGGGGCGGGCCGGGGCGCCGTAGGCGTCGACGGGTACGGCCCAGGTGACCGACCAGTGCGGGCGCAGCCGTTCCTCGACGGGCCGGTCGGCGAGGAGGTCGGGGGTGAGCGGCCCGTGGGCGGACGCGGTACGCCAGTGGGTGATGCCGGCGCGGGAGTCCTCCACGACGGTGAAGGCGCCGTCGGTGCGCCGGACGAGCGTGCGGGGGGCCGCGTCGCCGATCTCCACGACGACCTCGGTCAGTCCCGGCAGGGCGAGGAGCAGGGCGTCGTCGAGGCCGGCGAGCAGCCGCTCGGCGAGGTCGGCGGCGGCGGTGTCGCGCAGGGGCAGGATGACGGCGGTGTCGTAGGGCTCCGGGGCGGTGCCCTCGGCGGGGAACGGCAGCCGGAGCAGGGGCACGTGCCCGTCCCGGCGCCGCACCTCGTCGCCGAGGCCCGGGCTGTGCCGGGCCACGTCGGAGGCCAGCTCCCGGGCCTCGGCCAGCGACCAGCGCACGCCTCCGTGCCGGCCCACGATCGCCGGTTCGTCGGTCACGGCGAGGACGGCGGCGAAGCCGACGCCGAACCGGCCGACGGCGCTGTGTGTCGCCTCGGCGTCCCGCTTGGCGGAGGCCCGCAGCGTGGACAGCGACTCGACACCGGTCGCGTCCAGCGGGGCGCCGGTGTTCGCGGCGACGAGGACGCCGTCGCGGAGGGTGAGCCGCAGCCGGCCCGGCACGTGCGCGCGGGCGGCGGCGTCGGCGGCGTTCTGCGCCAGCTCCACGACGAGCCGGTCCCGGTACCCGCCGAGCACCAGGTCCTCCTCGGCGTTGGCGTCCTCCCGGAACCGGGCGGGGCTGGTCGCCCAGGCGTCGAGCACGCCACGGCGCAGCCGGGCGGTGCCGAAGGGGTCGGCGCCCTCGGCCGCCGGCCGCACGAACTTGGTGGTCACGTTGACTCTCCTCTACGACGTGAGACCGAAGGTACAGCGCGCTGCCGTGAAGCAATCAACGCGGACGGGGAGGGTATGCGGTAGTGACCCATCCGTTGGCACGAAGGTGCCGTCGCACGAAAGTGGTGCCCTGCCATGCCCGAGACACAGGACGTCGTCGAGCTGATCCTCCGGGACCACCGGCGTATGGAGGATCTGTTCCGGCTGATGCGCAGCGTGGAAGCCGACCGGACCGCCGCGCTGGAGGAGTTCGCCGATCTGCTGGTCGCGCACGCGCTGGCCGAGGAGGCCAAGGTCTACCCCGCCCTCAAGCGGTACAAGAACATCGACGACGAGGAGGTCGAGCACGGCGAGCACGAGCACGACGAGGGCAACCAGGCCCTCCTGGACCTCCTCCAGGTCGAGGAGGTCGGCTCCGAGGAGTGGGACGAGAAGCTGGAGGCGCTGGTGGAGGCCGTCACCCACCACGCCGACGAGGAGGAGCGCACCATCCTCAACGGGGCCCGCGAGAACGTGGCCATGGAGCGGCGCGAGGAACTGGGCGCGCAGTTCTGGGAGGAGCGTGAGCGTCAGCTGAAGAACGGCTGCGGCTCCCTCGACAACGTGCGCCGCATCGTCGAGTCCTGACCCCGCGATCGTCGAGTCCTGACCCCGCGCCGGTGCCGGGCCCTCAGGGGCCCGGCCCGGGATCCGGCCGTACGGCACGGCCGAGGCCGGCCCGGGCCGCCTCCAGCTGCGCGGCGAACGCGATGCCCAGGAACAGGGCGACCCCGGTCAGGTTGGCCCACAGCAGCAGGGCGACGAAGGCCGTGAGCGGCCCGTACACGGCGCCGAAGGAGCCGCTGCGGGAGACGTAGAGCGTCAGCAGCCAGGTCGCGGTGACCCACAGCACCAGGTGGACGGCGGAGCCGAACGCCAGCCAGGTGTACCCGGGCTGGTTCCGGCGCGGCGACCAGCGGAAGACGACGGCGGAGGCGATCCAGGCGAGGACCGTGCCGACGGGCACCTCCAGGGCGCCGAACCAGGCCGGGGCCCGGGGCGTGCCCAGCGCCTCGGTCGTCGCGGCGGTCACGGCGTGGCCGGCGACCAGCACCAGGAACCCCAGGACCATGGGCACACCGGCGGCGAAGGCGAGCAGCAGGGCCCTGCCGTACTTGCGCGGGAAGGGCCGGTCCCGTTCGATGCCGTAGATCCGGTTGGCGCCGCGCTCCACCTGGCCCATGGCCGAGGCCAGGTTGAGCACGGAGAAGGCCAGCCCCAGGCAGAGCGCCACGGTGCTCCAGGGGCCGGAGCCGGCGGTGCGGCGGGTGCCCCGCAGCGCGTCCCGGATCACGTCGGCGCTGGCGCCGGGCACGATCCTGCCGAGGGTCAGCTCGATGATCCGGCCCATGCTCTCCGTGTGGGCGGCGGTGGCCAGCCCGACGAGCGCGATGGTGAAGGGCACCATGCCCAGCACGATCTGGAAGCCGAGGGCGCGGGCGTTGGTGAAGCCGTCGGCGTAGCGGAACCGGGAGAAGGCGTCGAGCAGCAGCCGGACGCCGCCGTAGCGCCGCAGCGCGGTGAAGGCCTCGTCACCGGACAGCTCGTCCCCGATCATGTCCCGCGTCTGCGGGACGTGCACCACCGTGCCCATGGCCGGTGCCCCTCCTCACCGGGTGCCGTGGCCGGCGGGCGGCGCGGGCTCCGGGTGGTTGCCGGGTCCGCCGCCGGGGCCGGCCAGCGGGGTCGGTGACAGGGCGGTGGGTTCCTCACCGGGTTCGAGCAGGGTGTCCGCCGCGCCGACGATCAGCGGGTCGGGGGTGCCGACCGCCTGGTGGTCCTTGGCCGGGTAGTCGAAGCGGTCCAGGAGGCTGCGCATCGCCTCCAGCCGGCCCCGCCGCTTGTCGTTGTTCTTCACGACCGTCCAGGGCGCGTGCGCGGTGTCGGTCGCCCGGAACATGTCGACCTTGGCCGCCGTGTAGTCGTCCCAGCGGTCGAGGGAGTCCAGGTCGGTGGGGGACAGTTTCCAGCGGCGCACCGGGTCGACCTGCCGTATGGCGAACCGGGTGCGCTGCTCGGCGCGGGACACCGAGAACCAGAACTTCACCAGCAGCACGCCGTCGTCGGTGAGCAGCCGCTCGAACAGCGGGGCCTGCCGCAGGAACTGCCGGTACTCGTCTTCGGAGCAGAATCCCATGACCCGCTCGACACCGGCCCGGTTGTACCAGGACCGGTCGAAGAAGACCATCTCGCCGCGGCCCGGCAGGTGCGTCACGTACCGCTGGAAGTACCACTGACCGGCCTCCCGCTCGGTCGGCTTGTCCAGCGCGACCACGCGGGCCCCCCGGGGGTTGAGCCGCTCGGTGAACCGTTTGATGGTGCCGCCCTTGCCGGCCGCGTCCCGCCCCTCGCACACGACGACGAGCCGCTGCCCCGTCTCCTTCACCCAGCGCTGGAGCTTGAGCAGCTCGATCTGCAGGATCCGCTTGTCCCGCTCGTAGGCGCGCCGGCCGACCCGGTGGTCGTAGGGGTGGTTCTCCCGCCAGGTCTCGACGGGCCGGCCGCCGGCGTCCAGCAGCACCGGCCGCTCCGGCTGCCGGTCGTCCACCTCGAACCCGCGCAGCAGGTCGTCCTCGCGCACCTGGCCGCGGGTCCCCGCCGCCTCCGTCGCCTGCTCGTGCTCGGCCACGCCACCGCCTCTCCGTCTCGGCCCCGCCGGGGCCGGGCCCACCCCGGTCTCCTCCCACGTGCCCGCCCAGCCCGGTCCCAGACGCCTGTACCGTCGCTGGGGTCCGTTCCTCCGTGCCGTGCGAGACAGGAAGGCGCTCACATGCCCGAACTACGCCTGGGACCGCTGCTGAGGTACACCGACGGCGCCCGCGCGACCGTGTGGGTCGAGGCGAGCCGGCCCTGCACGGTGCGGGTGTCCTGTTCCGACGGCGCGGCCGGCTCGGCGGCCACCTTCCAGGTGGCCGGGCACCACTACGCGCTCGTCACGGTGACCGGACTGCGACCGGGCACCTCGCCCTCCTACGAGGTGTTCCTGGACGACACCCCGGTGTGGCCCCTGCCCGACTCCCGTTTCCCGCCCTCCGTCATCCGCACGCCCGGCACCGGCGACGCCGTCCGCGTCACCTTCGGCTCGTGCCGCTGGGCCGCTCCCCCGGCGGACGGCACGGACCCGGTCGGCCCCGACGCCCTCGACACCCTCGCCACCCGCCTGGCGGCCGATCCCGGCGCCGAGCGCCCCGACGTCCTGCTGCTCCTCGGGGACCAGGTGTACGCCGACGAGACGTCCGAGGAGACCCGGCGCTGGCTGGCCGGCCGCCGCGACCTCGACCGGCCGCCCGGCGCCCAGGTCACCGACTACGAGGAGTACTGCCACCTCTACTACGAGTCCTGGCTCGACCCGGAGGTGCGCTGGCTGCTGTCGACCGTGCCCAGCTTCATGATCTTCGACGACCACGACATCGTGGACGACTGGAACACCTCCGCCTCCTGGCTCGCCGACATGCGCACCACCGACTGGTGGCAGGAACGCCTGCTGAGCGGCCTGATGTCGTACTGGGTCCACCAGCACCTGGGCAACCTCTCCCCCGCCGAACTGGCCGACGACCCCACGTGGGCCGCCGTACGCGCCACCCCGGACGGTACGAAGGCGCTGCGCGCCCTGGCCGAACAGGCCGACGCCGACTCCGCCACCGTCCGGTTCAGCTACCGGCGCGACTTCGGCCGGGTCCGGCTGGTGATGGTCGACTCCCGGGCCGCGCGGGTCCTGGAGGAGGGCCGGCGCGCCATGCTGGACGCGGGCGAGGACGCCTGGCTGCGCGAACAGGTCCTGGCCGACGAGGGGGCCTACGACCACCTCCTCATCGGCACCTCCCTGCCCTGGCTGCTGCCCCACCTGGTGCACGACACCGAGAGCTGGGACGCGGCCCTGTGCGCCGGGGAACGCGGCGACCGCTGGGCCCGCTTCGGCGAGTGGCTGCGCCGCCGGGCCGACCTGGAGCACTGGGCGGCCTTCCCGCGCTCCTTCGCCGACCTCGCCGGCCTCATCGCCGACGTCGCCGCGGCGCCGGGCGCCCCGGCCGGCGTGTACGTGCTGTCCGGGGACGTGCACCACGGGTACGTCGCCGAGGCGACCTGGCGCTCCGGCGACCTCGGCATACCCGTCGTCCAGCTCACCTGCTCACCGGTCCACAACTCCGTACCGCCGGCGATGCGGGTCGGCTTCCGCGCGGGCTGGAGCGCACCGGCCCGCCTCCTCGGCCGCGTGCTGGCCCGCCACGGCCGCTGTGCGCGGCTGCCGGTGCGGTGGCGCAAGCGGGGCGGACCGTGGTTCGGCAACCAGCTGATGACGCTGACGCTGCGGGGCCGTTCGGCCCACCTGCGCCTGGAGGTCACCGGCAAGGAGCCACGCCTCGACACGGTCCACGAGACGAGCCTCACCGGCTAGCGCCGGGCGGCGTACGAGACGAACTCCGTCCAGGTGGAAGGGGCGACGGTGAGAGTGGCTCCGCCGGTCTGCTTGGAGTCGCGGATGTGGATGGTGGCGGGGGTGGGGGCGACCTCGACGCAGGAGTCGCCTTCGCTGCTGCTGCTGTAACTGCTCTTGTACCAGTCCAGGCCCACTTCGAGGCAGGAGTCACCGTCGGGGCCACTGCTGTAGCTGCTCTTGTACCAGTCCAGGCCCACTTCGACGCAGGAGTCGGCCTCGCTGCTGCTGCTGTAGCTGCTCTTGAACCAGCGGATCATGTTGCCCCCAGCAGTTGCTCGATAAAGGACGTCGACTCGCGCGGAGTGAGCGCCTGGGCCCGGATGATGCCATAGCGCAGCTCAAGGATACGGAGGTGCTTCGGGTCCTCCACCCGGCGGCCGTTGGCCACCGCAGGAGACCTGCCGACTGCCGAACCGTCAGCGAACTTCAGCACCTCGATCCCACCCGCCACTCCGGCGTGCTCCTCACGGTCCATCGGCATCACCTGGATCTCGACGTTGCGCAACTGACCGAGCTGCAAGAGGTGTTCCAGTTGTTGACGCAGCACCTTCCTACCCCCGAGGGGGCGGCGCAGCGACCACTCATCCTGGATGAAGCTGATTTCCGGCGCGGGGTCTCGGTCGAACACGGACTTCCGCGCGACTCGGCCCGCAACGCCTCGCTCCACCACGTCGTCGGTGTAAGAAGGCCGACGCATCTGCAGCAACGCCCGCGCGTACTCCGGCGTCTGCAAGAGCCCGTGGATGTTCAGGGGATCGTAGAGCTGTAGCTCAACCGCCTTGCCCTCCAGCTCCGCCAACGCCCGAACCTTCTTCGGATAGCGGACCTTCTCCACGTCCTCCTTCATCGCGGCGAGCAACCCACCCGCGTCCAGAAGCTTGTCCGCCTTGTCGAGGTACTCCGGTCGCGGGATCCGCTTGCCGGACTCGATCTTGTAGACCATGTCCTCGCTGTAGCCGACCGTCCGGGCGAAGTCCGCCGCCCGCATGCCCAGCGCCTCGCGGCGCAGCCGCAACTGGCGGCCGACCGTCGCGATGACCGCTACGCCCCACTCGTCATCGGGTTCGACCTCCCACCCCGGCTCCTCTTCCTCACTCACCCCGGGACCACCCCCTTGTCGACAGGTCCAGACACCACAGGACAAGCGACGGACAGTGACCCTACGCAACCCGTCCGTCACTGTTCACAGGTAGCAGTCCCCGCCACTCTGAGTGATGTGAACCAGGAAATCTCCACCCACATCTCCACCCCCGTCCCGCACTTCACGGTCCGCCTGTCCTCGACCCCCAGGGGCGCCCGGCTGGCCCGGCTGCTCGCGAGGGAGCAACTCCGCCGGTGGGGCCTCCCCCTGGAACCGGCGGAGCTGATCGTGGCCGAGCTGGCCGCGAACGCCGCCACGCACGGCCGCGTGGCCGGGCGGGACTTCCGGCTGACGATCTACGCCGTCGGGGACACGCTGCGTGTCGAGGTGACCGACACGCGAGGTGACCGCCTCCCGCGGGCCGTGGAGCCCGCGCCGGACGCCGAGGGCGGGCGGGGGCTGCTCCTCGTGGACGCGCTGGCGGAACGCTGGGGTACGGCGCCCGGACGGTCGCCGCGCAAGACGGTGTGGGCCGAGGTGCGCGTGCGGGGTCAGGAGTGGCCGAGTTCCGCCGTCTCGTCGTCGCCGGTGTCGGGGACGGAGCCGGAGTCGCGGGCCGGGCGGAGCGGGAACGGGTCGACCCGGGTCTCGTCGATGACCGGCGGGGCGGGCTGCGGGGGCTTGGGCATGACCGCCGCCTCCGAGTGGCCGCCGCAGCCGTAGGCCAGCGAGACCACGCGGCCGTCGGCCGGAGAGAACTCGTTGGCGCAGACGCCGAAGGCCTGGCCGAGGGAGCCGCCGATGGGGCTGAGGAAGCCGCAGCTGACGCAGGAGGCGGGGGCGGCCTGGGCCATCGGGGTCTTCGGGCCGAACGCCTCCTCCCAGCGGTCGGCGGCGGTGTGCAGGCCGTAGCGGGACAGGACGCGCGCGCGGCGCATGCCCAGTTCCTCGGCGACGGAGGCGATGGAGCCGCGTGAGGGGATCGTGGGCTGGACGGCGGGTGTGCCGGGAGTGACGTCGGCGTCCTCGGCCTCCGCCAGTTCGCGCATCCCCTCGGAGACCAGCGCGCTCGGCGGCGGCTCCTCCTCGCCCGTGTAGCCGGGTTCCAGGCGCAGGTCGTCCTGGTCGGTGGGGAGCAGGTCGCCGGGGCCGAGGTCGCCGGGGCGCAGGCGCTCGCTCCAGGGGACCCACTCGGGGGCGAGCAGGGCGTCGGGGCCGGGCAGCAGGACGACCTCGTCCAGGGTGACGATCTTGGCGCGGGAGGCGCGGGCGACCGTGACGGCCCAGCGCCAGCCCCGGTAGCCCGGTTCCCCGCACTCGAAGAAGTGCGTGACCACGCGGTCGCCCTCGGACACCAGGCCGGCGTGCTCGCCGACCACGCCGGGAGCGGCGGCCTCCTCGGCGGCGGCGCGGGCGAGGTCGACGGCCTCGGCGCACAGGCGGTCGGGGGTGCGGCTTCGCGTGGTCGCTGCGCTCACAGGTATCGCTTCTCTCCTACGCCGTCTCGTCGAGTGCGGCTGCCTTAGGCGGTTTCGCCGACGGAGCGGACCTGGGGACCGCATCGACGTCTGCATCCGCGCGCCTGGGCGCACCTCTGCCATCCATTCTGCGTTATGGCTGAGATAGGCACGCTACACCGGACGGGATTCGTGGAATTTCCCACCCGCCCTCCCGCCTGGGCCGTACCGGGGCCGTACGCCGCCTCGCGCGCCGTGTCCGCACTATCCGGCGGCATCTCGGGGCACTATGAACGTCGTGGCAGCCGCGGACAGGGCGAGTGGTCGGGGCGGCGGTGCGGGCCGGGTGGGCGGCGCCGTCCGCGCGGTCGGCCGTGCCCTGCACCTCCCGGTCACCGGTGCGGCGCGGGGCATCCGCAAGGCGACGCACGCGCACGGCGCGGGCGAGTCGGGCCTGGGCAAGCTGATCGAGCTGCACGCGGTGAACGGCGCCGGGGACGTCATGGTCACCGTGGCGCTGGCGTCCACGGTGTTCTTCTCGGTGCCAACGGACGAGGCGCGCGGGCGGGTCGCCCTGTACCTCGCCATCACCATGGCCCCCTTCACCGTCCTCGCGCCCGTCATCGGGCCGCTGCTGGACCGGCTGCCGCACGGGCGGCGGGCCGCGATGGCCGGGGCGATGCTGGCGCGGGCGCTGCTGGCGCTGGTGATCTCCGGGGCGGTGGCGAGCGGCAGCCTGGAGCTGTATCCGGCCGCGCTGGGCGTGCTGGTGGCGTCGAAGGCGTACGGCGTGGTGCGCAGTGCCGTCGTACCGCGGCTGCTGCCGCCGGGGTTCTCGCTGGTGAAGGCGAACTCCAGGGTCACCCTCGCCGGGCTGCTGGCCACCGGTGCCGCCGCGCCGGTCGGGGCGGCCCTGCACGCGCTCGGCGACCCGTGGCCGCTGTACGGCGCCTTCGTGATCTTCGCTGCCGGTACGTTCCTGTCGTTCTCCCTGCCGCCCGGGGTGGACTCGGCGAAGGGCGAGGACGTCGCGCTGCTCGCGGCGGACGAGCAGCATCTGCGCGGGCCGTGCCGGGGGCAGGTGAAGCGGCCCGGGCTGCGCACGGTCGGGCCGGCCGTCACGCACGCGCTGGGCGCCAACGCGGCCCTGCGCTGCCTGTCCGGCTTCCTGATCTTCTTCCTCGCCTTCCTGCTGCGCGAGCACCCGCTGACCGGGGAGAGCGCGGCGGTGTCGCTGGGGATAGTGGGGGTCGCGGCGGGCGCGGGCAACGCGCTGGGCACGGCGGTGGGTGCCTGGCTGCGCTCCCGCGCCCCGGAGGTCATCATCGTGACCGTCGTCGCCGTCGTGCTGGGGGTCGCGGTCGTCGCCGCCGTGTTCTTCGGGGCGTTCCTGGTGGCCTGTCTGGCCGCGGTCGCCGGGTTCGCGCAGGCGCTGGCCAAGTTGGCGCTGGACGCGCTGATCCAGCGGGACGTGCCGGAGCTGGTGCGCACCTCGGCGTTCGCCCGCTCCGAGACGCTGCTCCAGATGGCGTGGGTGTTCGGCGGCGCGGTCGGCATCGTGATGCCGCTGAACGGGACGGTCGGGCTGCTGGTGGGCGCCGCGTTCGTGGCCCTCGGCTGGCTGGGCACGCTGAGGGGGCTGCTCGCCTCCGCCCGGCACGGCGGCCGGGCCCGGCCGCAGCCCGCCTGAGGCCGGCCAGGGCCGTCGACCGGCGTAACGAACCGGGCACGCCGCACCCCACGTGGGCGGACGGCCACGGGGGCCCGATAGCCTTCGGCCATGACCACGCTGCAATCTGTGCGACGCCGCCGCGCCGTCGCCGTCGCCGGCGCCGTTTCCGCCGGACTGCTCGTCCTGTCTGCCTGCGACAAGCCGACGCCCGTCGCGACGATCACCGTCGGCCGGGACTCGGTCAACGCCGAGGCCCTCTGCTACAACGACGGCAAGGCGCTGGACGCCGCGTCGCTCACGAAGTGCGTCAAGAAGGCCGCCGACGCCAAGTCGATCAAGGTCGGCCAGGACCAGACCGTCCGCATCGGCGTCGACCCGAAGATCGCTGACGCGGGCTGGGTGGTGCTGGTCAACGGCCGCCCGGCCAGCGACCTCAGCAAGGAGACGTACCGCACGATCCCGAGCAGCGTGTTCTTCAACGTCCAGTACGGCACGCAGGGCGAGACCAACACGCTCGCGATCCAGATGGGCGACGACAAGGCGAAGAAGGGCCTGTGGACCTTCAAGCTGAAGAAGGCCTGAGCACCACGACCCCCTTCCCGGTCCTCGTCGCCACCGCCGTCCCCGCCGAGCGGGACGCGGTGGCGCGGGCGCTGCCCGCACCGCCCGAGGACGCGGCCCCCGTGGAGGTACGCCTGCCCGGCGGCTCGCTGCTGCGTACGGCCGCCGGCCTGGACCTGCTCGCCGCCGGTGTCGGCCCGGCGCTCGCCGCCGCCGGCACCGCGAGCGCCCTCACCGCCGCCGCGCTGGCCGGCCGCCCCTACCGGCTGGTCGTCTCGGCCGGCATCGGCGGCGGCTTCCCGCCCGGGGCGCCCCTGGGCTCCCTCGTCGTCGCCGACGCGATCACCGTGGCCGACCTGGGCGCGGAGACCGCCGACGGTTTCCTCCCGGTCACCGCGCTCGGCTTCGGCACCGTCACCCACCGCCCGCCGGAATCGCTCGTACGAGTCGTGTCCGAGGCCACCGGCGCCCGTACCGGCACGATCCTGACCGTCTCCACCGTGACCGGCACCGCCGCCCGCGCCGCCGCCCTGCGCGCCCGGCACCCCGGCGCGCTCGCCGAGGGCATGGAGGGCTTCGGGGTCGCGGAGGCGGCCGCCGCGCACGGTGTGCCCGTGCTGGAGATCCGCGCGGTCTCCAACCCGGTGGGCCCCCGGGACCGCGCCGCCTGGCGCATCGGGGACGCCCTCGCCGCCCTCACCGACGGCTTCGGGAAGCTCGCGCCCGCACTGGAGAGTTGGAACCCCCATGAGCACTGAGCCCCTGCAGATCGCGTACTCCCCCTGCCCGAACGACACCTTCGTCTTCGACGCCCTCGCGCACGGCCGCGTGCCCGGCGCCCCCGCGCTGGACGTGACCTTCGCCGACATCGACGTCACCAACGGCATGGCCGAGCGCGGCGAGTCCGACGTGCTGAAGGTGTCGTACGCCGTCCTGCCGTACGTCCTCGACACGTACGCGCTGCTGCCCTGCGGCGGTGCGCTGGGGCGGGGCTGCGGGCCGCTGGTGCTGACCCGGGAGCCGGACGCCGACCTGACGGGCCGCACGGTCGCGGTCCCCAGCGAGACGTCGACCGCCTACCTGCTGTTCCGCCTCTGGGCCGCGGACGTGCTGCCCGGCCGAGGGGTCGGCGAGATCGTCGTCATGCCCTTCCACGAGATCATGCCGGCCGTGCGGGACGGCAAGGTGGACGCGGGCCTGGTCATCCACGAGGCCCGGTTCACCTACCGGGACTACGGGCTGCACAAGCTCGCCGACATGGGCGAGCACTGGGAGCGGACCACCGGGCTGCCGATCCCGCTCGGCGCGATCATCGCCAGGCGGTCGCTGGGCGCCGAGACCCTCCACCGGCTCGCCGACGCCGTCCGGGCCTCCGTACGGGCCGCCTGGGACGACCCCGAGGCCTCCCGGCCGTACGTCATGGCGCACGCCCAGGAGATGGACCCGGCCGTCGCCGACCAGCACATCGGGCTGTACGTCAACGAGTTCACCGCCGACCTCGGCGAGGACGGCTACGCGGCCGTGCGCGGGCTGCTCACGCGTGCGGCGGCCGAGGGGCTCGTACCACCCCTCGGCCCGGACGCGCTCGCGTTTCCCTGACGGGTCCGGCGTGACGGCTTCGGCGGGTTCCGCCGGCCCTAGACGTCCAGCTGGTCGGCGACCGCGCGGAGCAGGCCGGCGATCTTCTTGCCGGACGCCTTCTCCGGGTAACGGCCCTTCTCCAGCGACGGCGTGATGTTTTCGAGAAGAGTCGTCAAATCCTGCACGATCGAGGCCAGCTCGTCCGGCTTCTTGCGCTGGGCGGCGGCGACCGACGGGGTCGGATCGAGCACGACCACCGAAAGGGCCTGGTCACCGCGCTGACCGGCGACCACACCGAACTCCACGCGCTGTCCCGGCTTCAGCGCGTCGACGCCGTCGGGGAGAACCGAGGAATGGACGAAGACGTCACCGCCGTCGTCGCGGGAGAGAAAGCCGAAGCCCTTCTCGCTGTTGAACCACTTGACTTTGCCGGTAGGCACGTCTGTCCTCGTCCTCGTACTCGTCGGGAAAACTGCTCAGCCAAGGCTAATGGTCTTGGGGCGGGTGACAAGACGTCCGCCGGTTGTTCTCTCGGGCAGGGAACTACCCTGGTCCGGTGCGTGACAAAACCCAAACGAATTCCGCCGCGCCCGGTGATCGGCTGATCCGCGCCGGTGCGGTCGTGTTCTTCATCGGTGCCGTGGCCACCCTCGTCACCGTGACCCCGCTGTTCTTCGGAACGCGGCCTTTTCCGACCTACATGTACGGCCTGAGCATGCTCATGGCCGTCGGATTCCTGGTGGCCGGGGCCGGTGTCCTGCGGTCCGTCGCCGCCGGACGGCGTCAGGCGAGGAAGGCGGCGCCGGGTGCCCCGCGGTAGCCGGTGAGCCACCCCGGGAAGTCGGACAGGGCGGTCAGCACGACGTCCGCGCCGGCCTCCCGCAGCTCCTCCGGCGGGCACGGGCCGGTCGCCACCGCGACCGAAAACGCACCTGCCGCCCGGGCCCCGCGGACGTCCCCGACGTGATCGCCGACGTACACGCCGGCGCCGTGCTCGCGCAGCGCCGCCGCCTTCTGCTCGGCCCACAGGTCACCGACGACCACGTCCGGCTCGATGCCGAGGTGTTCCAGGTGCAGCCGGGCGTTCGGCTCGTACTTCGCCGTCACCACCATCGTCCGGCCGCCGGCCGCGCGCACGGCGTCGATCGCCTCCCGGGCGCCGGTCATCGCCGGCGTCGCGGCGATGGCTATGGAGGGGTACATCTCCCGGTACAGACCGGCCATCGCCGGCACCTCCTCGGCCGGGAACCAGTGGACCAGCTCCTGGGCGAGCGGGGGGCCCAGCCGGGTCACCGCCAGGTCGGCGTCGATGAACGTGCCCGTCCGCTCGGCCAGCGCCGTGTAGCACGCGTGGATGCCGGGGCGGGAGTCGATGAGGGTCATGTCCAGGTCGAAACCGACGGTGAGGGTGGAGGAGGCCATGGGGGACATTGTGCCGGGTCCCTCCGGGGGTCCGGCCGGATCGCGTCGTGGAGGTGACGGTGGCATCGCGGGTGCGGGCGCCTGGCCGATTGGTCGGCTGGACGGCTGGACGCCTGGTCGGCCGGTCGCGCAGTTCCCCGCGCCCCTGACCCCGGCCGACCTGATCCGAAAGAAAGGACCTAGCCGGCCCTCCTCTGCGAGCGCCAGACCAGGTACGTCGCCGAGGCCAGGGCCGCGCCCCTGACCACCCACGGCCAGGTCTCGCCGACCGCGGCGTTCAGGTGGCCCTGGGCGATCGGTTCGCCCCAGCGGCCGGTGTCGCGGCCCCACAGCCAGAGCAGACCGGCCGCGACCGCGGTGCCGGGCAGGACCATCACGGCCCACTTGGTCTCCGCGGCCGTCAGCCGCCGGGACCCGTAGGCGATCGCCCAGCCCAGCAGCAGCGCGAACCAGTTGCCGAGCACGGCACCGGCGACCAGGGCGGCGGCGGCCAGCAGCAGGAGGGGGTTGGACCAGCCGGCGGCGGGAGCGGGCAGCAGGCGGCGGCGCCGGACGGGCACGGCTTCCGGCACGGCCTCCACGGCCTCGGCCGCCGGCTCCGCCTTCTCGGCCTGCCCGGCCTTCTCGGTGGCCTCCCGCGGCGGGCGCCTGAGCAGTTCCGGGATCTCCACCCCGCCGACGAACCCCGGCACCGGGTCGGTGTCGCCCAGCGGGCCGCCGGTCCGCCACCAGTCGGGCGGTGCCGTGCCGTCCCCGAGTTCGTGGGCGGGCGCCAGGTGCGGCGGCGCCGCGGTGTCGCGCGGGGCGGCCGGTTCCGGCTCGGCGGGGCGCGGGCGCGGTACGACCCGGCGCAGTCCCCTGGCCCGCTGCCGCTCAGCGGGCTCCGGCGCGCGCTCCCTCGGGGAGGGCTGGGCGGGCACAGCGGTGGGGGGCGGCTGCGGGCCGCCCCCGGTGCCGCCGGCCGCCGTGACCACCTCGTCCGGGCTGCCCAGGCGGTCCAGGATGCGGCGGACGGCGGCTGGCGAGTCCACCGTCGTCTGCGCCCGGTGCCGGTCGATCTCGTTGCGCAGTTCCGACACGAGCCGCATCCGGGTCGCGGACGGCAGCTGCCGCTGCTGAGCGATGTCCCCGACGCGGCTCAGATACTCGTAGACGACCTGGTCGCTCTCGATCCCCACGGAACCCCTCCGGGGTGCGCCGACTGATACCCCGGTGAGGACGGTACCGCTTTCCGCGCCCGCCCCCGGCGAGGGGAAGTCCGCTAACGTTGGCCGGATGAGCCCCGAGGCCCCCTCAGCCCCTCGGTCCCTCGCGGAGGCGCTCCGCGCGCGGGACGACGCGTCCCTGGCCGCGCTGCTGCGCAGCCGCCCCGACCTCATCACCCCCGTCCCCACCGACCTCACCCAGCTCGCCACCCGCGCCGGCACCCGGGCCTCGGTGCTGCGGGCGCTGGAGCGGCTGGACCGGTTCGCGTTGCAGACGGCGGAGGCGCTGGCCGTGGCCCCGGACCCGGCGTCGTACGACACCCTGCTCGGGCTGATGGCCGGGGACGCCGGGGACGAGACGGTGGCCGGCGCGCTGCCCCGGGCCCTCGGCACCCTGCGCGCCCAGGCGCTGGTGTGGGGCGGAGACGACCGGCTACGGCTGGTGCGGACCGCCCGCGAGCTGCTCGCGCCGTCGCCGCAGCACCCGTCGCCGACCGGTCTCGGACCGACCGTGCAGGAGGCCGCCTCGGGCATGTCGCCGGGGCGGATCCAGGACATCGTGACGGCGGCCGGGCTGCCGTCGACACACGACACGGTGTCCGCCGTGACCGCGCTGACCGGGCTGTTCACCCACCGCGGGAAGATGGCGAAGCTGCTCGCCGGGGCCCCGGAGGCGTCCCGCGAGGTGCTGTCCCGGCTGGTGTGGGGGCCGCCGTACGGGCAGGTCACGGCGGACCCGGCGGCGCACCTGCGCTGGCTGCTGGACCGCGGCCTGCTGCTGCCGACCGCGCCCGGCACGGTCGTGCTGCCCCGCGAGGTCGCCCTGCACCTGCGGGAGGGCCGCGCCCACCGGGCGCCGGAGCCGCTGCCGCCCGCCGTGGCGCCGGCCGCGACGCACAGCCCCCAGGTGGTGGACGCCACCGCGGCCGGACAGGCGTACACCGCGCTGGCCACCGTGGAGGAGCTGCTGAAGGACTGGGACGAGGGCGGCCCGGCGGTGCTGCGGGCGGGCGGGCTGAGCGTCCGCGACCTGAAGCGGACCGCCGTGGCCCTGGACGTCTCCGAGCCGGTCGCCGCCTTCTGGACCGAGCTGGCCTACGCGGCCGGTCTCATCGCCTCCGACGGCGAGGCCGACGAGCGGTACGCGGCCACCCCCGGCTACGACGAGTGGCTGGAGCTGCCGCCCGCCGAGCGCTGGTCCCGGCTCGCCCAGGCGTGGCTGGCGGCCACCCGGACGCCGGGGCTGGTCGGCGGGCGGGACGCGAAGGACCGGAGCCTGTCGGCGCTCGGCCCGGGCCTGGACCGGTCCGCCGCACCCGAGGTACGGCACCGGGTGCTGTCCCTGCTGGCCGGGCTGCCGCGGGGCGCGGCCCCGGACGCCGCGTCGGTGCTGGCCCGGCTCCGCTGGGAACACCCGCTGCGCGGTGCCCAGCAAGGCGGCGACGACGACCTGCGCTCCCGACTGGCCCGCTGGACCCTGTCGGAGGCGGAACTGCTGGGCGTCACAGGGCGGGGCGCACTGTCGGCCCACGGCCGCGCGCTGCTGGAAGCACCGCCGGCCGGGAAGCCCGGGGGGCCCGCCGCGGGCGGCGGTCACGTGCAGACCGGCGGCGCGGAGGGGACAGGCGGCCGTACTCCGGCGGGCGCGACCGCTCAGCCCGGCCACCCCACGCCGGCCGGCGTTCCCGCGCCGGCAAGCGGCGCGTCCGGGCACGCCGGGCCGGGGGGCGAGCCCTCCGAGCCGCCCGCCGGGCCCGGGGACAAGCTTCCGGTGCATCATCACCGGGCGCCCGAGCGGCTCGTACCCCTCTCCGCCGCCGAGCAGGCCGTCGCCGGGGCCGCCGCGGCGCGGCTGCTCGCGCCGCTGCTGCCGGAGCCGCTGGACCACGTCCTGCTCCAGGCGGACCTGACGGCGGTCGCGCCCGGCCCGCTGCGACGGCCGCTCGCGGACATGCTCGGGGTGCTCGCGGACGTGGAGTCCAAGGGCGGCGCGACCGTGTACCGGTTCACACCGGCCTCCGTCCGCCGCGCCCTGGACGCCGGGCGCACCGCCACCGACCTGCACGCCTTCCTCGCCGAGCACTCCCGCACCCCGGTCCCGCAGCCGCTCGCCTACCTGATCGACGACGTGGCCCGCCGGCACGGCCGGCTGCGGGTCGGCGCGGCCTCGGCGTACGTCCGGTGCGACGACGACGCGCTGCTGAACGAGATCCTCGCCGACAAGCGGGCCGCCGCCCTGCGCCTGCGCCGCCTCGCACCGACCGTGCTGGCGACGCAGACCGACCCGGCGACGCTGCTGGAGGGGCTGCGCGCGATGGGGTACGCGCCCGCCGCCGAGTCCGCCGAGGGAGATGTCCTGATCACCCGGGCGCACGCCCACCGCAGCCCGCCGCGCACCGCGCCCGAGCCGGTGCCGGACGGCCCGCCGCCGCCCGACGCCACGCTGCTCGCGGCGGCGATCCGCGCGATCCGGGCCGGTGACCTGGCCGCCACCGCCCCGCGCAAGCCCGTCGGCGACCCCCTGGCGGGCGGCGAGCTGCCCCGTACCTCCGCCGCCGACACCCTGGCCACCATGCAGGCCGCCGTCCTGACCGGCGACTCGGTGTGGATCGGCTACGTCAACGCCGACGGCGCCGCCAGCCAGCGGGTCATCGCCCCGGTCCGGGTGGAGGGCGGCTTCGTGACGGCGTACGACCACACGGCGGACGAGGTGCGCACCTACCCGCTGCACCGGATCACCGGGGTCGCGGAGCTGACGGACGACTGACACCCGCTCCGGGGCCCCCGGCCGTCCCCCGGCCTCCCGGGGCCGCGCGGCCTCTCGTGACCGTGGAGCGCCCCGGGCGAATGAGGCACACTGGACGTTTGGCCGTTATGGAAGGGTGTGCCGCGCGTGAATGGTCCGCTGATCGTCCAGTCCGACAAGACCCTGCTCCTCGAAGTCGACCACGAGCGGGCCGACGACTGCCGGCGGGCCATCGCGCCCTTCGCCGAGCTGGAGCGGGCACCCGAGCACATCCACACCTACCGCGTCACCCCGCTCGGCCTGTGGAACGCGCGGGCCGCCGGCCACGACGCCGAGCAGGTCGTGGACGCGCTGGTGCAGTACAGCCGGTACCCGGTGCCGCACGCGCTGCTCGTGGACATCGCCGAGACGATGGACCGCTACGGCCGCCTCACCCTCTCCAAGCACCCCGCGCACGGCCTCGTCCTCACCACCACCGACCGGCCGGTGCTGGAGGAGGTGCTGAAGTCCAAGCGGATCGCCCCGCTGGTCGGCGCCCGGATCGACCCGGACACCGTCGTCGTGCACCCCTCCGAGCGCGGGCAGATCAAGCAGACGCTGCTGAAGCTGGGCTGGCCGGCCGAGGACCTCGCCGGGTACGTCGACGGTGAGGCGCACCCGATCGACCTGCTGGAGGACGGCTGGGCGCTCCGGCCGTACCAGAGGCAGGCCGTGGAGAACTTCTGGCACGGCGGCAGCGGGGTCGTCGTCCTGCCCTGCGGCGCCGGGAAGACACTGGTCGGGGCCGGGGCCATGGCCCAGGCGAAGTCGACCACGCTGATCCTCGTCACCAACACCGTCTCCGCCCGGCAGTGGAAGCACGAGCTGGTGAAGCGGACCTCGCTGACCGAGGACGAGATCGGCGAGTACAGCGGCACCAGGAAGGAGATCCGGCCGGTCACCATCGCCACCTACCAGGTGCTGACGACCCGGCGGAAGGGCGTCTACCCGCACCTGGAGCTGTTCGACTCCCGGGACTGGGGGCTGATCCTCTACGACGAGGTGCACCTGCTGCCCGCGCCGGTGTTCAAGTTCACCGCCGACCTCCAGGCGCGGCGGCGGCTGGGGCTGACGGCGACGCTGGTGCGCGAGGACGGGCGCGAGTCGGACGTGTTCTCGCTCATCGGGCCGAAGCGGTTCGACGCGCCCTGGAAGGAGATCGAGGCGCAGGGCTACATCGCGCCCGCCGACTGCGTCGAGGTCCGGGTGAACCTCACCGACGCCGAGCGGCTGGCGTACGCCACCGCCGAGACGGAGGAGAAGTACCGGTTCTGCGCGACCACCGCGACCAAGCGGAAGGTCACCGAGGCGATCGTGCGCCGGTTCGCCGGGCAGCAGATCCTCGTCATCGGCCAGTACATCGACCAGCTGGACGAGCTGGGCGAGCACCTGAACGCCCCGGTGATCAAGGGCGAGACCTCCAACGCGCAGCGCGAGAAGCTCTTCGACGCGTTCCGCGAGGGCGAGATCAGCGTGCTGGTGGTGTCGAAGGTCGCGAACTTCTCCATCGACCTGCCCGAAGCCACGGTCGCCGTGCAGGTCTCCGGCACCTTCGGCTCCCGGCAGGAGGAGGCCCAGCGGCTCGGCCGGGTGCTGCGCCCCAAGGCCGACGGCCACCAGGCCCACTTCTACTCGGTCGTCGCCCGCGACACCCTCGACCAGGACTTCGCCGCCCACCGGCAGCGCTTCCTGGCCGAGCAGGGGTACGCCTACCGGATCGTGGACGCGGACGACATCCTGGCCGAGAGCTGAGCGCCCCCGGCGCGGCTCACCTCGTGTGGACCTCCAGGGCGGCGCGCACGGCGGACTCCACCGCGCCCTCGATCCACGCCGGTTTCACCGAGGTGTGGTCGCCCGCGAAGTGCAACGGGCCCTCGGGGGTCGGGATGGACGGGAGCAGTTCCGTGTGCTGGCCGGGCAGGAGGACGGGCGCCTCGCCGTAGGCGTAGGGGTCGCGCAGCCAGCTCTGGGTGCGGCCGGCGCCGGTGTAGAAGACCTCGATCCGCTGGCCGTAGACCTCCTGGAGGCCGCACAGGGCGTGCGGATAGCGGGCGTCGTCGTCCAGGGAGTCCCAGCGCGTGGCGTCGTCCGCCCAGCTGTAGGAGGCGAGGACCACCCCGCCGTCGCTGCCCGGCACCGGGTGGGACGGCTGGTACATGAACCGGTTGGCGTTGTCCGACACCGAGCCGCCGCCGACGACACCGGCCGCTTCCGGCTGGTCGCGGGCGACGGCCCGGTTGGCCGCATAGTGCACGCGCTGGCCGGGGGTGATGTGGCCGGGCGGGACCGAGGGGTGAGCGCCGAGCAGGCGGCCGTCGCCGGGGGTGCGGCCGGTGCGGTAGGCGTCGTACAGGCCGGGGTCGATGCGGTGCAGCTCCCGCTTCCAGTCGGCCTCGTCGAACTCCCACCAGCGGCGGCTGAACTCCAGCAGCACCTTGGTCGCGCTGTCGTAGTGCAGTTCGGTGACCGCCCGGCGCTTGCCGTACGACATCGGCGGGCTGACCTGCACATGGCGCAGGCCGGAGAAGGGCACGGTCACCACGGCCGCGTCGGCGGTGAACTGCTCCCGTACGACCGGTCCCCCGCGCCCCTCGGAGACGGTGTCCACCCACACGTGGGGCCCCCGGGCGTGGACGTGCGGTGTGTCGCCGCCGGCGCGGCCGTGGTCGTAGTACTCGATCCGCGTGACCCGCCGGTCGAACCGCACGCTGTCGCGGACCTTGGCCAGCAGGGCGTCCGGCAGGACGGCGGTGCCGCCCTCCAGCTCCCAGAACGCGGTGTCCGGGCTGATCAGGGAGGCGTCGATGAAGCTGTGGATGAAGGACAGCGGCAGCCGTGAGGTGAGGTTCTCGACGGTGCCGACGAGATCGACGGTCCGCTCGTCCAGGCCCGCGTGCTCGGTCAGGAAGCGGAACATCGACCAGTCGCCGAAGCGCTGGATCACCCGGGCCCAGCCGCGCACCCGCTCGGGCAGCGGCTTGTCGGTCCGCCTGCCGTCGGGGCCGACCGTGCTGAACTCGTCGCGCACCGGGTCGAGCACCGAGCGCAGGATGGTCGCGGCCGGTGTGTCCCAGTGGGCGCGCGGGACGCCGAAGGAGCGGTTGATGCGCCGGGGCGCGCGGGCGTAGTCGGCGCGGCGCATGCGGATGCCGTTGACGTGGATCCAGGTGTGGGCGACGGGACGTCCGCCCGCGTCGACGTCGACGTAGTAGAACGGCCGTTTCTTCAGTCCGAGTTGGCTGATGAGGTCCATCACCAGCGGGTAGCTGCCGGGCAGCCGCATCGCGCCGGCCTCGGCGTACTGGTGGGGGTCGGTGAAGGGCTGCGGGGCCTGCTCGTGGCCGCCGGTGCGGAACGTCTTGATGCGGCCGCCCGCCCGGTTGCCGTTGGCCTCCAGGAGGGTCACGCGGTGTCCGGCCCGCCGCAGCAGCCACGTCGTGACGAGGCCGGCCGGGCCCGCCCCGATGACGAGGACGCTCTTGGGCCGGCTCGCCCGTCCCCGGGGCAGGCCGTCCTTGAGCACCTGCCGGTAGCCGGGGACGAGGGGCCGGTCGCCGGAGTCCACGACGAGCAGGGCGCGGGCGACGGCGAGACAGCGGGCGTGGTCGGCGCCCCGGGCGGCGGGGGCCGCCGGGGCGGGGGCCCGAGGGGGTGCCTGGACGGGCGGGGCGGCCGCGCCGGCGGGGCCGGTGCCGGCGGCGCTGGCGAGGACAGTGGCCGCGGCGGTGGTACCGGCGGCGGCCGTGAGCGTGCGCCTGGTCAGGCCGCCGTTGCCGGCGCCCGCCTGGTGATCTTCGGTCATGACGCACTTCTACGGGCCCGTCGGCCCGGTGCGCGCGGGGTTGCGGCGAATTGCCACGGACGGGGGAAAGCCGCAGTTCAAACCCGTAACGAGGGGTGCGCGGAAGCACGCCGGTGTGGTGCGTTGCCTCCGGTTACGGCGAAGGGGTGAACCGCGCTCCCCGCCGCCCGGAGCGGGGTGCCGGGTCAGGACACTGCCCCCTACAGGACCTGCGTGCGGAGGGGGAACAAGGTGGTGGAACAGCGGCGCCCCGGGGTGGGTGCCCGAGCGCGGTACTGGTTCGACACGACCCTGGCGCGCGGCACCTCGGCCCTGGTCGGCTGGCTGGTGGCGGTCTGCCTGGCCGTCGTCGTCCCCGCGAGCGCGGTCCTGGTGTGGACGAGCGGGCACGCCCCCGCCACCCTCGCCGGGAAGCTGGCGGCCGTCTGGCACCTGACCGGGGAGACCCTGCGCCTCGGCGGCACCACCGGCACCCCGGTGCGGGTGGTGCTGTCGGTGCTGCTGGCCCTGGTCGCCCTGGTGTACGTCTCGACCCTCGTCGGTCTCATCACCACCGGGCTGACCGAGCGGCTCATCGCCCTGCGGCGCGGCCGCTCCACGCTCCTGGAGCGCGGCCACGTGGTGGTCCTGGGCTGGTCGGAGCAGGTGTTCACGGTGGTGAGCGAGCTGGTCGCGGCCAACTCCAACCAGCGGAGTTCGGCCGTGGCGGTCCTGGCCGACCGGGACAAGACGGCCATGGAGGAGGCCCTGTACAGCAAGGTGGGCCCCACCGGCCGTACCCGGCTGATCTGCCGCAGCGGCCCGTCCGCCGATCCGGCCGTACTGGCCCTGGCCAGTCCGGCGACGGCCGACTCGGTGATCGTGCTGCCGCCCGACGAGTCACGCGGCGACGCGGACGTGGTCAAGGCCCTGCTGGCGCTGCGGGCGACGGCGGCCGGGGACGACGTGACCCCGCCCGTCGTGGCCGCGGTCCGCGACAGCCGCTACCTGCTGGCGGCCCGGCTGGCCGCCGGGGACCGCGGCATCGTCGTGGAGAGCGAAACGGTCACCGCCCGGCTCATCGCCCAGGCCGCGCGCCGCCCGGGACTGTCCCTCGTCCACCGCGAACTCCTCGACTTCGCCGGCGACGAGTTCTACCCCACCTCGCACCCGTCGCTGGTCGGCCGGGACTTCGGTGCCGTGCTGCTCGCCTACGGCAACGCCAGCGCGGTCGGGCTGATCCGGGACGATGTGCCCTGGCTGAACCCCCCGGCGCGGACCGTGATCGAACCGGACGACCGGATCATCGTCATCACCGCCGACGACGACACCGCCGAACTCGCCGACTGCGCGGGGTTCGTCGAGGAGCGGCTCATGGCGGGCCCCCGGCCGCCGGTCACCCGGCCCGAGCGGGTGCTGCTGCTGGGCTGGAACCGCCGGGCGCCGCTCGTCCTGCGGGAATGGGGCCGCAACGCTCCTCCCGGTTCCGTCGCCGACGTGGTGGCGGACGAGGACGAGGCCACCGTGCGGGCCGCGTGCGACACCGGCGCCGACTGGGCCTGTCTGCCCCGCCGGGGCGACACCACACTGCCGGAGACCCTGTCCGGCCTCGACCTCGCCTCCTACGACAGCGTCATCGTGCTCGGCCAGGAGCCACGGCCCGGCGAGCCCCCGGAGGAGCCGGACACCCGCACGCTCGTCACCCTGCTCGTGCTGCGCCACCTCGAACAGCGGATCGGCCGGGAGCTGCCGGTGGTCACCGAGCTGACCGACGACGGCAACCGGCCCCTCGCGCCGCTCGGCCCCGGAGCCGACGTGATCATCAGTGGCAAGCTCATCGGGCTGCTGCTGGCCCAGATCTCCCAGAACCGCCACCTGGCGGCGGTGTTCGACGAGCTGTTCTCGGCCGGCGGCACCCAGGTCCATCTGCGGCCGGCCGCCGACTACGTCCTGACCGGCCACGAGGCGTCCTTCGCCACGGTCGTCGCGGCGGCACGCGACCGGGGCGAGTGCGCGATCGGGTACCGCGGGCACGCCGGGACCGGCCCCGGCGGGACCGGTCACTCCGGGGCCGGGTGCGCTCCCGGCCATGGGCTGCGCGTCAACCCGCCCAAGTCCGAGCGCCGGCACTGGACCGCCGAGGACGAGGTCGTCGTCATCGCGGGTTCGGCCCGGCAGGACGCCGGGGACCGGGGACGGGACCGGCCGCAAGGGCCGGAGAACGGCTGACCCCGCTGTCGTACGCCAGGAGCAGCCCCAGCGTCAGCAGGGGGTAGGCGGCCGCCAACGGTTGCTGCCACCACGGCAGTTCCAGGTCCAGGGGGCCCTCGTGGGGCACCAGCCACATCGTGCGGGCGGTGAAGACGAGCGCCACCAGCGCGGCCGTACGGGTGCGCCCCTCCGCCAGCAGCACGGCGAGCAGCGGTACGCACCACACCCAGTGGTGGGTCCAGCTGATCGGGCAGACCAGCAGGGCGGTGAACGCGGTCAGCAGGACGCCGTGGCTCTCCCGCCGGGCGCGGACCGCCAGCGACAGGCCCGCCACCGCGACCACCGCCGCCGGCAGCGCCCAGGCGAGGCCCGGCGCGGGGTCGCCCAGGACCCGGGCGACCAGCCCCCGCAGGGACTGGTTGTCCACGATCCACGCCTTGCCCACCCGGCCGATCTCCCACAGCCGCCGGGTCCAGAAGTCGGCGCTCGCCGCCGGGAGCAGCACGGCCCCGAGCGCGGCCGTCGCGGCGCAGGCGGCGGCGGCCGTCGCCGCCTGCCGGTTGCGGCCCCGCAGGAGCAGGTAGACCACGAACACGGCCGGGGTGAGCTTGACGCCGGCCGCGATCCCGAGGGCGAACCCCCTGGCGCGGGCGCCCGGGGGCCGGGTCAGGTCCCACAGGGTCAGGCAGGTGACGGCCAGGTTGACCTGGCCGTACAGCAGCGTCTGGAAGACCGGTTCGAGCCAGAGGGCGAGGGCGGTGGCCGTGCAGAACGGGGCCGGGGACAGCGGGCGGCCCGCCAGGCGGGCGGAGAGGGCGACGAGGGTGGCGAGCAGGAGGACGTTGGCCGCGAGGACGGCCGCCTTCAGGGCCGGCAGGGGGAGCCAGGCGGCCGGGACGAACAGGAGCGCGGCGAAGGGCGGGTAGGTGGCCGGGAGCCGCCACCGGGTGACGGTGAAGCCGTACAGGTCGGTGCCGTGGGCGACGGCCGCGCCCTCCGCCCGGTAGACGAGGAGGTCGGCCATGGGGGCGCCGCGCAGGGCGCACAGCGCGGTGAACGCGGCGAGGGAGAGGACGAGCAGGAGCAGGGCAGGCAGGCAGGGCGTCACCGTCCGTTTGCGCACGCACGTGACCCTATGTCGCTACTTGCGGCGTACGCCCGCTTCCTCGCCGTACTCGCCGAGGATCAGGACGCGGAAGGCCGCCTCCGCGAACACCCGCACGGCCCGCAGTGCGTTGCCCAGGCGGTGGTGGTGGGTGCCCTGGACGGCGGTGGCGCCGCAGGGTGACCGCATCGGCGCCGGGGTGATGGCTGCTGCGCTCATGTCTCCATGGTGGAACGACACGGGGGCGGAAATCCATTGGACCGGGGCCGTGGGGCCGCCCTAAAATCTCCGCCCTTGCCCGCCTCCCTCACGGAGTGCCGTCGTCCGGCCGGAAACCGGGCGGCATCGTCGTCGCCCACGCAGCAGGCCCACCGGAGGCACTCCCTTGCCCAGCCCCGCCCACACCCCACTCGGAGAACCCGTCGACGCCCGGGCCGGGAGTCCGCTCGGTGACCGGCCCGGCCCGCTCGACGCCCCGCCAGGGGATCCGCTCGCCCGGGAGCAAGCCCATCTCGCCGCCTCCCGGGCCGCCCTGCGGGCCATGCGGGAGGACGTGGAGGCGCTGGACATCCGGGACGTCTCCGCGAACTGGGTCAACGCCGAGGTGCTCGCCCGCCAGATCGAGCAGCGCGTCAGGGCGCTGGCCGACCTGAGCGACACCCCGCTGTTCTTCGGCCGGCTCGACTACCTGCGCGCGCCGGGCGCGGAGCAGGCCGAAGGGGCCGACGGGGAGCGGTTCTACATCGGGCGGCGCCACGTGCACGACGCGGACGGCGACCCGATGGTCATCGACTGGCGCGCGCCGGTCTCGCAGCCGTTCTACCGGGCGTCCCGGAAGAACCCCATGGACATCGGGCTGCGCCGCCGCTTCGGCTACACCGGCGGCGACCTCACGGCGTACGAGGACGAGCACCTGTCCGACCCGGCGGAGACGGCCGCCACCAGCAAGCTGCTCCAGCAGGAGATCGAGCGGCCCCGCGTCGGCCCGATGCGGGACATCGTCGCCACCATCCAGCCCGAGCAGGACGAGATCGTCCGCAGCGGGCTCGGCGGCACGGTCTGCGTGCAGGGCGGCCCGGGCACCGGGAAGACCGCCGTCGGCCTGCACCGGGTCGCGTACCTCCTCTATGCCCACCGGGAGCGGCTGGCCCGCACCGGCACCCTGGTCATCGGGCCGAACCGGTCGTTCCTGCACTACATCGAGCAGGTGCTGCCCGCGCTCGGCGAGCTGAGCGTGCAGCAGGCCACCGTGGACGACCTGGTCGGGCAGGTCGAGGTGCGCGGCACGGACGAGGCCGCCGCCGCGATCGTCAAGGGCGACGCCCGGATGGCCGAGGTCCTCAGGCGCGCCCTGTACTCCCACGTCAGCATGCCGAGCGAACCGGTCGTGGTCGTGCGCGGCTCCCGGCGCTGGCGGGTGCCGGCGTACGAACTGGAGGAGATCGTCCGGGAGTTGCTGGCCCGGGACATCCGCTACGGCGCCGCCCGCGAGGCCCTTCCGCAGCGCGTCGCGCACGCGGTGCTGGTGCAGATGGAGCGGGCCGGGGAGGCGCCGGACGACCGGGTGCAGGACGCGGTGGCCCGCAACAGCGCGGTGAAGGCGGCCGTGAAGGCGTGCTGGCCGGCCGTCGACCCGGCCAGGCTGGTGCTGCGGCTGCTCACCGACGCGGAGTTCCTCGCCGAGCACGCGGACGGGATCCTGGACGAGGACGAGCAGAAGACGATCCTGTGGGCCAGGCCGGTGCGCGGTGTGAAGTCGGCCAGGTGGTCGGCGGCGGACGCCGTGCTGATCGACGAGGCGGCCGACCTGGTCCAGCGCACGCACTCGCTCGGCCATGTCGTGCTGGACGAGGCGCAGGACCTGTCCCCCATGCAGTACCGGGCCGTGGGCCGCCGCTGCACCACCGGCAGCGCGACCGTCCTGGGCGACCTCGCGCAGGGGACGACCCCGTGGGCGACCCGGAGCTGGGACGAGGCGCTGGCCCACCTCGGCAAGCAGGGCGTGGTCGAGGAGCTGACGGCCGGGTTCCGCGTCCCCACGGACGTCATCGCGTACGCCTCCCGGCTGCTGCCGCACATCGCGCCCGGCCTCACCCCGGTCGCCTCGGTCCGGGAGAACCCCGGGTTCTTCGAGGTGCGTACGGCCACGGGGGCGGCCGACGTCGTCGCCGCGTGCGCGGAGCTGCTGCGCAACGAGGGCTCGACGGGCCTGATCGCCGCCGACGCCCGCGTCCCGGCACTGGCCGAGGCCCTGACGGCGGCCGGCCTCCCCTACCTGGCCCCCGGCGAGGAGACCACCCGCGAGACCCGCCTGACCCTGGTCCCGGCCTCCCTCGCCAAGGGCCTGGAGTACGACTACGTGGTCCTCGACGAACCGCAGGCGGTGGTGGACGGCGAACCGGACGAACGCACCGGCCTGCGCCGCCTGTACGTCGCCCTGACCCGAGCGGTATCGGGCCTGACGATCACCCACACGGCACCCCTGCCGCAGCAGCTGGCGGGGTAACGACAGCCTGCGCCGGCCCGTGGCACAGCCCAGGCCGGGGCAGCCCGGCCGGCTCGGTCCGCCGGGGGGGGGTCGTTCCAGCGGCGCGCGGCACACGGCGACCGCGGCCGCCGCGGCTCTCCGGCCGGTCGGTGCCGGCCGGCGCCGTGCACCCCGCCACACCCCCGCCACACCCCCGCCGCACAGCCGCCCCGCCGGCCCGGCGTGCCCCGGCTGGGGTCAGTCGGCGGCGCCGTCCAGCGTCGTGCGCCACTGCGCGACCGCGGGCGCCGAGACCGGGCCCCGCCAGCCGTCGGGGCGGGCCGCGCCGCCGATGTGGAAGGCCTGGATGCCGGCGGTCCTGAGGCGGGGCACGTGGTCGAGGCGGAGCCCGCCGCCGACGAGGATCTGCTGCTCGTACCCGGGTTCGCCGTCGTGGGCCGCCTCGGCGAGCAGGGTGTCCAGGCCGTCGTCCACGCCGGAGGCGGAGCCGGCGGTGAGGTAGGTGTCCAGGCCGGGCAGGTCGGCGAGCTGCTTGCGCAGGGCGTCGCGGTCGGCGGCCCGGTCGATCGCCCGGTGGAAGGTCCACCGGCAGCCGGCGAGCGCGTCGGCGACCCGTTCCACGGCGGCCAGGTCGACCCCGCCGTCCGCGCCGAGGAACCCGAGCACGAACTGGTCCGCACCGGCCTGCCGCAGCTCGCCGGCCACGCCGACCAGCCGGTCCACGTCACCGGCGGCGAAGCCGTCCGTGAGGCGGAGCATCACGCGCAGGTCGATGTCGACGGCGGCGCGGATCGCGGCGACGGTGGCGGGCGCGGGGGTGAGCCCGTCGGCCGCCATGTCGGTGACCAGCTCCAGCCGGTCCGCGCCTCCGGCCTGGGCGGCGACCGCGTCCTCGACGTCGAGGGCGATCACCTCCAGGACTGCACGCTTGCTCATGGCACCCCATTCGTCGGCGTCCTACAGGTCTAGTCCAATTCAAGGGTACCCGGGCGCCCCGCGCCGACAGGGCCCGCGGTGTCACGGGAGAATGGCCGCATGGCCGACCTCGACGCCCTGCGCCCCCGCTTCGTCCGCGCCCTGGAAGCAGCCCGCGCCCCCGGCGGCGGACCCGACCCCGCCCCCTACGCGGACAACCTGCTCGCCCGCTGGCGGGAGCCGCAGCGCCGGTACCACACGGTGGCCCATCTCACCGCCGTACTCGACCACGTCGACACCCTTCAGGCGTACGCGGCCGACGCGGACGTGGTCCGGCTGGCCGCCTGGTTCCACGACGCCGTCTACCACCCCGAGCGGTCCGAGAACGAGGAGCGGTCCGCCCGGCTGGCCGAGCGCGCCCTGCCGGAGGCCGGCCTGCCGGACGCCAAGACGGCCGAGGTGGCCCGGCTGGTGAGGCTCACCGTCACCCACGACCCGGCCGACGACGACCGCGACGGCCAGGTGCTGTGCGACGCCGACCTCGCGATCCTGGCCGCACCCCCGTCGGCGTACGCCGCCTACACCGCCGAGGTCCGCGAGGAGTACCACTTCGTGCCCAACGAGGCGTTCCGCGAGGGACGTTCTGCGGTCCTGCGGCACCTGCTCGGCCTGCCCCGCCTGTTCCGCACCCCGTACGGCAGGGAGCACTGGGAGGCCACCGCGCGCTACAACCTCACGGCCGAGCTGGAAATGCTGTCGACCTGAAGGACGCGGCCGCCGTACTGTGCCCGCATGCGGACCATGAGCGGGGACCAGGTGGAGGCGGCCGCGGCGAGCTGCACGACGGCTCTGCGCACGGCGGCGGACCGCGACTGGGAGACGGTGAACGCGGCCGGCCTCGACTGGAGTTGCCGCACCACCGCGTTCCACATCGCCGAGGACTTCATCGCCTACGCCAGCCGGCTCGCCGCCCGCGCCCCGCACCGCCTCCCGCTGCAGATCACCCTCCCCGAGAGCACCGACAACACCGGACTGCTCCAGGTGATCGAGGCGACCGGCGCCCTGCTGGCCGCGACGGTCCGCGCCGCGCCGCCGGGCGTGCGCGCCTTCCACCCCTCCCCGTTCGGCAGCGCCGACCGCGAGGGCTTCGCCGCGATGGGCGTCGCCGAGGCCCTGCTGCACACCCACGACATCGCCCGCGGCCTCGGCATCGCCTACGAGCCGCCCGCCGACCTCGCCGAATCCGTCCTCACCTGGCTCTTCCCGCACGTCCAGCCCGGCCCCGAGCCCTGGCCGACCCTGCTGTGGGCGACCGGCCGCGGCGAGCTGCCCGGCCGCGCCCCGGTCACCGACTGGACCTGGTACAACAACCTGGTCATCCCCGCCGGCCCCGTCACCCTCACCGGCATCCACCCGGCCGCCGCCCGCGATCTCGCCCTCGGCGGCGACGGCGGCTTCGACTGGCTGGACGACGGCCCGTACGAGGGCACCCGGGAGGCCTGCACCCACCTGCTGAAGGCGTACGAAACCGGCGTCCACCGCCCCGAGTTCGGCGTCTTCGCCCTCGTACGCCCCGAGGACGGCCGCGCGGTCGGCGGCATCGGCTTCCACGGCGCCCCGGACGAGGAGCACCGCGTGGAGATCGGCTACGACCTCGTCACCGGCGCCCGCGGCCACGGCTACGCGACCGAGGCCCTGCGCGCCCTGACCGAGTGGGTCCTGGCCCGCGACGACGTCGACACGGTCATCGCCACGATCGAACCGGACAACCTCCCCTCCCGGCACGTGGTGACCCGCGCGGGCTTCACCCGGGCCACCCTCGACGGGCAAGCCCCCACCGAGCCCACCCCCGACGAAGACACCGGCCTCCTGCTCTACGTGCGCCGACCGTGAGAGGTCGCCACAACCTCCCTTGGCGGAGGGCTGGTTCAGTGACGGGGCGGGCGCGCCGGCCGCCCCTTCGGGCGGCGCAGTCCCGCCTGGGTGAGCCTGCGGACCAGTTCCTTGGAACCGACCTCCACCGCCCCCGCCGTCACCGCGTCCGCGTACCGGTCGGACGGGATGTCGTAGTGGTCGCCGTCGAAGGCGCGGCGGGGCAGGTCCAACCGGGCGGCGAAGCGGTGCAGTTCGTCGTACGAGACGTCGCTGACCAGGTGCGACCACAGGCGTCCGTGGCCGGGCCAGGTGGGAGGGTCGATGTAGAGGGTCACCGGCGCCTCACGAGGACGTCGTCCCGCCGGTGGCCGCGCCCAGCGAGCCCACCGAGGCGACCTTCACACCGGCCTTGTGGCACACCCAGTGCGGGTCGGGGCCCAGTTCCGGCTCCACGTCCAGCGCGTGCGGGTCCCCGGAGCCGCACACCGGGCACAGCGGCCAGCGGCCGTGCCGCTCCAGCAGCGCGTCCTGCACGTCCTGGGCGACCAGGCCGGCGACGAAGGTCACGCCGTCCGGCCACTGCTCGACCCACCAGCGGCGCTGTGTGATGGACTCCTCCACCAGGGAGACGACGTCCGCCTCCGCGACCTGGCCGGCGACCAGGTCCGCGAGGACCAGGGCGCGGGCCGTGTGCAGGGCCTGCTCCAGGGGGCTGATGGGGTCCATGCCCCCCATTGTGCGCACTCTTGACCGCGACACCGAACCGAAAATATCTTTCATCACGTGACCCAGGACGTGAAGGAAAGTTTCGGCAGTCCGGTCGGCTCCCTCGCAGCCAAGGTGCGGACGCTCGCCCCGTCCATGACCCGGTCCATGCAGCGCGTCGCCGAGGCCGTCGCCGGCGACCCGGCCGGCTGCGCCGCCCTGACGGTCACCGGCCTCGCCGAACTCACCGGCACCAGTGAGGCGACGGTCGTCCGCACCGCCCGGCTGCTCGGCTATCCGGGCTACCGCGACCTGCGGCTCGCCCTCGCCGGACTCGCCGCCCAGCAGCAGTCCGGCCGCGCCCCCGCGATCACCACGGACATCGCGGTGGACGACCCCATCGCCGACGTCGTCGCCAAACTGGCCTACGAGGAGCAGCAGACCCTCGCCGACACCGCCGCCGGACTCGACACCGCCCAGCTCGACGCCGCCGTCACCGCGCTCGCGGGCGCCCGCCGCACCGATGTGTACGGCATCGGGGCCTCCGGGCTCGTCGCCCAGGACCTCACCCAGAAGCTGCTGCGCATAGGGCTCATAGCCCACGCGCACACCGACCCGCACCTCGCGGTGACCAACGCCGTGCAGCTCCGTTCGGGTGACGTGGCGATCGCGATCACGCACTCCGGGTCCACCGGGGACGTCATCGAGCCGCTCCGGACCGCCTTCGAGCGCGGGGCGACGACGGTGGCCGTCACCGGGCGGCCCGACTCCGCGGTCACCCAGTACGCCGACCTCGTGCTGACCACGTCCACCTCGCGGGAGACCGAGCTGCGGCCCGCCGCGATGTCCTCCCGGACCAGTCAGCTGCTGGTGGTGGACTGCCTGTTCGTGGGGGTGGCGCAGCGGACGTACGAGACCGCGGCGCCGGCGCTCGCCGCGTCGTACGAGGCGTTGGCCCACCGGCACCGCAGCGCTTCGCGATAAACCGTAGGGAAGAGCACGTCCCCGTACTGGAGAAGGCCACCCCCCATGACCTCTCATGACCTGCGCAGTGAGCTGGCTTCCCTGACCACGGAGGCCTTCCGGCCCGAGCTGGCCGGGATCGACCGGCTGCCCACCCTCGACATCGCCCGGCTGATGAACGGCGAGGACGCCGGCGTACCCGGCGCCGTGGCCCGGCAGTTGCCGCGGATCGCCGCCGCCGTCGACGCCGTCGCCGCACGCATGGGCCGCGGCGGGCGGCTCGTCTACGCCGGCGCGGGCACCGCCGGCCGGCTGGGCGTCCTGGACGCCTCCGAGTGCCCGCCCACCTTCAACACCGGCCCCGGCCAGGTCGTCGGGCTGATCGCGGGCGGCCCCGCGGCCATGGTCACCTCCGTGGAGGGCGCCGAGGACTCCGCCGAACTGGCCCGCCGGGACCTGGACGCGCTGGGGCTCACCCCGGACGACAGCGTGGTCGGCGTCTCGGCGTCCGGTCGTACGCCGTACGCGGTCGGGGCCGTCGAGCACGCCCGGGCGCTCGGCGCGCTCACGGTGGGCCTGGCCTGCAACGAGCACAGCGCGCTGGCCGCCGCCGCCGAGCACGGCATCGAGGTCGTCGTGGGCCCGGAACTGATCACCGGCTCCACCCGGCTGAAGGCGGGCACGGCCCAGAAGCTGGTGCTGAACATGCTGTCGACGATCACGATGATCCGGCTCGGCAAGACGTACGGGAACCTGATGGTCGACGTGCGCGCCTCCAACGACAAGCTCCGGGCCCGCTCGCACCGGATCGTCTCCCTGGCCACGGGCGCGGGCGACGCCGAGATCGACAAGGCCCTCTCCGAGACCGGCGGCGAGGTCAAGCACGCGATCCTCGTCCTGCTCGCCGGCGTCGACGGCCCGACGGCGGCCCGGCTGCTGGAGGAGTCCGGCGGCCATCTGCGGGCCGCGCTGCCCCAGGCCCCCCGCTGACCCGGCGCCGGGCCAGGCACCATGGAGGCAAGGAGGCACCCACCGCTATGAACCACGCCCAGCTCACCGCCCTCGGACGGGCTCTCCGGCTGCTCGGAGAGCACGGGGAGGCCCTGACCGCCGACACGCCGGACGCCCGGCTGCACGAGATCAAGGACGATCTGCGGCGGGCCCTGGACCTGCTGGACGACACCGTCACCGCCGGACCGCCCGCCACCCGGTGCCCCGAGCACCCGCAGGGCCCGGTGGACGAGAGCGCGCCCGACCTGTGCCTGCTGTGCGAGACCCGGCGCCGGGCCGCCCGCCGTTCGGAGTTCCAGGGCAGCAGGCCCCGGCCGGGCGAGCCGGTGCGCACCGCGCCCTCCCGGTACGGCGTGCGCGGCGACCGCCCGCAGCCGCAGCAGCGGTGGCTGTGCGAGCTGTGGACCGGGCAGGAGTGGCAGCTGTGCGGCACACCGAGGCGGGACCGGCACGAGGCGGAGGCCTATCTCGCGGCCCAGCGGCGCGGGTCGCGGCCCGCGATGGCCTACCGGCTCGTGCACGAGTTCACCGACTACGAGGTGCTGCGGGTGTGGGGGACGCCGCTACGGGTCGACATCGAGCCGATGGGCAACCTCTGAGGGCCCCCGGCACGTCCTGAGGGCCCACGGCGGCCTCCGAGGGCCCCGGCCCGCCGCGACCTCCGCGCGCGGGTCAGCTGAGCGTCTTCACCGCCGCCGCGTCGTACGGCTCCAGCTCGTCGAAGCGGTCGGCGAGCACCTTGGCCGCCCACTCGGGGTCCTGGAGCAGCGCGCGGCCGACGGCCACCATGTCGAACTCCTCGGACTCCAGGCGGTCCAGGAGGTTGTCGATGCCCTTGACCGGGGAGCCCTCGCCCTGGAACGCGTTGATGAAGTCGCCGTCGAGGCCGACCGAGCCGACGGTGACGACCGGCTTGCCGGTGAGCTTCTTCGTCCAGCCGGCCAGGTTCAGGTCGGAGCCGTCGAACTCGGGCAGCCAGTAGCGGCGGGTGGAGGCGTGGAAGACGTCGACACCGGCCGCGGCGAGCGGGGTCAGCAGGGCCTCCAGCTCCTCGGGGGTCTCGGCGAGCCGGGCGGTGTAGTCCTGCTGCTTCCACTGCGAGTAGCGGAACAGGATGGGGAACGTGGGCGAGACCGCCGCGCGCACGGCGGCGACGATCTCGGCGGAGAACCGGGTGCGGGCCACCAGGTCGCCGCCGTAGGCGTCGGTACGGCGGTTGGTGCCGGCCCACAGGAACTGGTCGAGGAGGTAGCCGTGGGCGCCGTGGAGCTCCACGCCGTCGAAGCCGATGCGCTCGGCCGCGGCGGCGGCCTCGGCGAACGCGGCGATGACGTCGTCCACGTCCTGCCGGGTCATCGCCCTGCCGGTGGGCTCGGCACCGGCGGTCTCCAGGCCGGAGGGGCCGACGGCGGGGGCGTCCGGGAAGGGGGCGTCGCCCTGCTTGCGGACCATGCCGATGTGCCACAGCTGCGGGACGATCCGGCCGCCGGCCGCGTGCACGTCCTCGGCGACCTTCGCCCAGCCCGCCAGCTGCTCCTCGCCGTGGAACCGCGGGACGCGGTCGCTCTGGCCGGCCGACTCGTGGCCGACGTAGGTGCCCTCGGTGACGATGAGGCCGACGCCCGCGGCGGCGCGGCGGGCGTAGTACGAGCGGACGTCGTCGCCGGGGATGCCGCCCGGGGAGAACATGCGGGTCATGGGCGCCATCACGATCCGGTTCGGCACGGTGAGGCCGTTCAGGGTGATCGGACGGGACAGGACGCGGGCGGCGCGGGAGAGGGGGGTGGTCGTGTCGGTCACGTGGGGGACTCCTCGTGCGGCGGGACCTGGACTACCGGTACCAGGTGGTATGTGCATGCGCATTGTTGCAGCATCTTAAGTAAACACCCGGCGCGGGTCCCGTGTTCCGCTCCGGGGCCCGACCCCCGCGTGATACCGGACACCCCGCCGGGGCCGGGAAACGCCCGAGGGCGGTGCCCCCAGCCGAAGCTGGGGGCACCGCCCTCGGTACGAAGGACAGTCGACCGACCCGGGGGGCGATCAGAAGTCCATGTCACCGCCCGGCATGCCGCCGCCGGCCGGCGCGGCGGCCTTCTCCGGCTTGTCGGCGATGACGGCCTCGGTGGTGAGGAACAGCGCGGCGATGGAGGCGGCGTTCTGCAGCGCGGAACGGGTCACCTTCGCCGGGTCGATGATGCCCTCGGCGACCAGGTCGACGTACTCGCCGGTCGCGGCGTTCAGGCCGTGGCCCGGGGTCAGGTTGCGCACCTTCTCCACCACGACACCGCCCTCGAGGCCGGCGTTGACGGCGATCTGCTTCAGCGGGGCCTCCAGCGCGATGCGCACGGCGTTGGCGCCGGTCGCCTCGTCACCCTCGAGCTCCAGCTTCTCGAAGACCTGGGAGGCCTGGAGCAGGGCCACGCCACCACCGGCGACGATGCCCTCCTCGACGGCCGCCTTCGCGTTGCGGACGGCGTCCTCGATGCGGTGCTTGCGCTCCTTCAGCTCCACCTCGGTGGCGGCACCGGCCTTGATGACGGCCACGCCGCCCGCGAGCTTCGCCAGGCGCTCCTGGAGCTTCTCGCGGTCGTAGTCGGAGTCGCTGTTCTCGATCTCGGCGCGGATCTGGTTGACCCGGCCGCCCACCTGCTCCGAGGAGCCGGCACCGTCGACGATGGTGGTCTCGTCCTTGGTGATGACGACCTTGCGGGCCTTGCCCAGCAGGTCCAGCGTGGCGTTCTCCAGCTTGAGGCCGACCTCCTCGGAGATCACCTCGCCGCCGGTGAGGATGGCGATGTCGCCGAGCATGGCCTTGCGGCGGTCGCCGAAGCCCGGGGCCTTCACGGCGACGGACTTGAAGGTGCCGCGGATCTTGTTGACGACCAGGGTCGACAGGGCCTCGCCCTCGACGTCCTCGGCGATGATCAGCAGCGGCTTGCCCGACTGCATGACCTTCTCCAGCAGCGGGAGCAGGTCCTTGACCGAGGAGATCTTGGAGTTGGCGATGAGGATGTACGGGTCCTCCAGCACCGCCTCCATGCGCTCCATGTCGGTCGCGAAGTAGGCGGAGATGTAGCCCTTGTCGAAGCGCATGCCCTCGGTGAGCTCCAGCTCCAGACCGAAGGTGTTGCTCTCCTCGACGGTGATGACGCCTTCCTTGCCGACCTTGTCCATGGCCTCGGCGATCAGCTCGCCGATCTGGGTGTCGGCGGCGGAGATGGACGCGGTGGAGGCGATCTGCTCCTTGGTCTCGACGTCCTTCGCCTGCTCCAGCAGGGCGGCGGAGACGGCCTCGACGGCCTTCTCGATACCGCGCTTCAGAGCCATCGGGTTGGCGCCGGCGGCGACGTTGCGCAGGCCTTCCTTGACCAGGGCCTGGGCGAGCACGGTCGCGGTGGTCGTACCGTCACCGGCGACGTCGTCCGTCTTCTTGGCGACTTCCTTGACCAGCTCGGCGCCGATCTTCTCGTACGGGTCCTCGAGCTCGATCTCCTTGGCGATGGAGACACCATCGTTGGTGATCGTGGGGGCGCCCCACTTCTTCTCGAGGACGACGTTGCGGCCCTTGGGGCCGAGCGTCACCTTGACGGCGTCCGCGAGCTGGTTCATGCCGCGCTCGAGGCCGCGCCGCGCCTCCTCGTCGAACGCGATGATCTTGGCCATGTGAAGTGGTCCCTCCAGGACTGGGGGTGATTCCTTCGGACCGCGCCCGCGCCCGCGACGGACGGCTCGCCGGCCTCGTGGTTCCTTGCCCCACACGGCCTGCGGGCCTCACCGACCCGGTCCTTCACTGTCACTCTCACCTTCAGAGTGCTAACGCAATGATTAGCACTCGGCATGGTCGAGTGCAAGCGCCTGCGCGGGTACGGGCCCCGCGTCAGCCGCCCGCGAACAGCGCGGCCCGGGCACGGCGAAGGGCCCGCACCCCGTGCGAGGTGCGGGCCCTTCGGACAAGAAACGTTCAGGCGGTGACGCGAACCATGTCGGCCTGCGGGCCCTTCTGGCCCTGCGAGATCTCGAACTCGACCCGCTGGCCCTCTTCCAGGGTGCGGTAGCCGTCCATCTGAATCGCGCTGTAGTGGACGAAGACGTCCGCACCACCGTCGACCGCGATGAAGCCGTACCCCTTCTCCGCGTTGAACCACTTGACGGTGCCCTGAGCCATGCCTAACTCCCCTATTACTGGCCCTTGCACAGATCCACACTTCGCGGACCCGGGTCAGACCTCGCCCCCTATTGCCCGGGGGGCGTGCGCCGGAACGCGTCGACCGCGGCTGAATGTATCTGTCCAACTGCCGTCTGCAACAGGTCAATCGGACGAGAATTCTGGACGCGAAAGGTCCGGAAAATGGTGAGGATTCGCCCGAATTCAGGGCAAGTCGGGCCCCGCAAAAGCCGTAAAAGCCACAGAAAACCCGCACACTTTGGCTACTTCTTGTCGGGTCACCGGGCATGATTCACGGGCTCACGGCCGGAAGACCGGGGCCGTGTTCCCCAACTCTACCGCGCTCAATCACATAGAATTGCCCCCTCCGCTTCTCTTACGGAGGGGGCAATCCGATGAACAGCCGGTAACCGATGTTACCGAAGGTAATGGGCGGGCCGGTCAGCCTCCGGCCACCGCCGGGATGATGGAGACACCCGCGCCCTCGGGGGTCGCCGTCTGAAGGCCCTGCTCGAAACGGACGTCGTCGTCGTTGACGTACACGTTGACGAACCGGCGCAGCTTCCCCTGGTCGTCCAGGACCCGGGCGGCGATCCCGGTGTGGTTCTTCTCCAGGTCGGCGATGACCTCGCCGAGCGTCGCCCCCTCGGCGGCGACCTCGGCCCGGCCGCCCGTGTAGGTGCGCAGGATGGTGGGGATGCGGACGGTGACGCTCATGCGAGGCCAGCCTCTCGGAAGGAGTCCAGGTTCGGGCGGATGGTGGCGGTGAGGCCGGTCCCGGCCACCGCGTCCAGGGTCTTGAGGCCGTCGCCGGTGTTGAGCACGACGGTCGTGAGGCTCGGGTCCAGCCGACCGCTCTCGATCAGCTTGCGCGTCACGCCCAGGGTCACCCCGCCGGCGGTCTCCGCGAAGATGCCCTCCGTGCGGGCCAGCTGCTTGATCGCGTCCACGACCTCCGCGTCCGTCACGTCCTCCACGGCACCGCCGGTGCGGCGCGCGATGTCCAGGACGTAGGGCCCGTCGGCCGGGTTGCCGATGGCCAGGGACTTGGCGATGGTGTTCGGCTTCTGCGGGCGGACCACGTCGTGGCCGGCCTTGAAGGCGGCGGACACCGGCGAGCAGCCCTCGGCCTGCGCGCCGAAGACCTTGTACGGCCGGTCCTCGACCAGCCCCAGCCTGATCAGCTCCTGGAGCCCCTTGTCGATCTTCGTGAGCTGGGAGCCCGAGGCGATCGGGACCACGATCTGGTCGGGCAGCCGCCAGCCGAGCTGCTCGCAGATCTCGTACGCCAGGGTCTTGGAGCCCTCCGCGTAGTACGGGCGCAGGTTGACGTTGACGAAGCCCCAGCCCTCGCCGGCCGGGTCGCCGATCAGCTCCGAGCAGAAGCGGTTCACGTCGTCGTAGTTGCCCTCGATGCCGACCAGCTCGCCGCCGTAGACCGCGGCCATGACGACCTTGCCCTGCTCCAGGTCGTGCGGGATGAACACGCAGGAGCGGAAGCCCGCCCGGGCGGCGGCGGCGCCGACGGCGCCGGCCAGGTTGCCGGTGGAGGAGCAGGAGAGCGTGGTGAAGCCGAAGGCGCGGGCGGCCTCCAGGGCCTGGGCGACGACCCGGTCCTTGAAGGAGTGGGTCGGGTTCCCGGAGTCGTCCTTCACGTACAGGCCGCCGGTCACGCCCAGCTCGCGGGCCAGGTTGTCGGCCTGGACGAGCTTGGTCCAGCCGGGGTTCAGGTTGGGCTTGCCGGCGACGTCCGCGGGGACGGGCAGCAGCGGCGCGTACCGCCAGATGTTCGCGGGGCCCGCCTCGATCCGCCGGCGCAGTTCCTCGGTGTCGTAGGCGGAGAAGTCGTAGGCGATCTCCAGCGGGCCGAAGCACTCCTCGCAGGCGAAGACCGGGCCGAGCGGGACGCGGTGACCGCACTCGCGACAGCTCAGGGCGGCGGCGGGGCCGAGGTCGACGGTGGTTTCGCTGGAGGTGGCAACTGTCTGCACAGCCATGGAGGCGAGGCCCTTTCTCCTCATCTTCCTCACGACGCATCTCGCCGTGAGACGGATTTGGCACCTTCCCTAGCCGGGAGCCTCGCTGTGACAACGAGAGCCGGCTGGAGGGTTGCCGGGGCTTCATCGGGCCGTGTCCCTCTGCCCCTCTGGATGAGCGGTATTCGGTTGTGGACGCTCGTGACCCCCGACATGCGATGGTCACCGGCGTTGTTCAAGACTGTAACCGAAGGCCAGGACAGTTGAGATAGCCGTCCGAACCGCGAGATGGATCACACGGTGACGTGTGGTCGTGACACCGAGGAGCCGCCGACCGTGCTGGAAGAAGTCGAACGCTGGCTGAGCACCCGCTCCTGGTCCGTGGCCGACCGACCGCTGCACCAGGTGCTGGCGGCCAAACAGCGCACGGGCCGGACGGTCAGCGTCGTCCTGCCCGCGCTCAACGAGGAGGAGACGGTCGGCGACATCGTCGCCGTGATCCGGCACGACCTCGTGGAGCAGGTGCCGCTCGTGGACGAGATCGTGGTGGTCGACTCCGGCTCCACCGACCGCACCTCCCAGGTCGCCGCGCGCGCCGGCGCCAGGGTCGTCCACCGCGACGACATCCTGCCCCGCATCCCCGCCGTGCCCGGCAAGGGCGAGGTGCTGTGGCGCTCGCTGCTGGTGACCGGCGGGGACATCGTCTGCTTCGTCGACGCGGACCTGCGCGAGTTCTCCTCCGACTTCGTCACCGGGACCGTCGGCCCGCTGCTCACCGAGCCGGGCGTCGACCTGGTCAAGGGCATGTACGACCGCCCGCTCGCCGGTGCCGCCGGACAGGGCGGCCGGGTCACCGAACTCATGGCCCGTCCGCTGCTGAACATGCACTGGCCGCAGCTGGCCGGGTTCGTGCAGCCGCTGGGCGGCGAGTACGCGGCCCGCCGCTCCCTGCTGGAACAGCTGCCGTTCCCCGTGGGCTACGGCGTGGAGCTGGGCATGCTGGTCGACGCGCTGCACCTGGTCGGCCTGGACGCGCTGGCCCAGGTCGACCTGGGGGTGCGCAGGCACCGGCACCAGGACGGGCAGGCCCTCGGCCGGATGGCGGCGGCGATCTACCGCACGGCCCAGCTGCGGCTCGCGCGCGGACACCTCGTGCGGCCCGCGCTCACCCAGTTCGAGCGGGGCGAGGCCGGCTTCGAGCCGCGCACCTACTCGGTGGACACCGAGGAGCGGCCGCCGATGGTGGAGATCGCGGAGTACGCCGAACGGAAGGTGGCGTGAAGGCGCCGTATACGGTCGCCCACCCCGGCCCCCACCGGGCGGGACGTACGTTTGAGTGTTTCCGGGCCGGGCTAGGTTGAGGCGTATGGCTTCCACGCGTGCTGCTGAAAAGGCTCAGGTGCTGGTCGCGTCCAATCGCGGCCCGGTCTCCTACCAGATGGGCGAGGACGGCTCGCTGCGCGCCAGACGGGGCGGCGGCGGGCTGGTCTCGGGGCTGTCCGCCATCGGCTCGGACGCGGGCTCGGTGTGGGTGTGCGCCGCGCTCGGCGACGGCGACCGGGCGGCCGTGCGGCGCGCGGACGGCGGACTGCTGCCGGCCGAGGAGACCGGCGGCCAGCGGGTGCGGATGCTCGACATCGACGCGGACGTCCACGCCGAGGCGTACAACGGCATCGCCAACTCGGTGCTCTGGTTCGTCCACCACATGCTGTACCAGACGCCGCTGGAGCCGGTCTTCGACGCGGAGTTCCGGCGGCACTGGGCGTCGTACGAGACCTACAACCGGGCGTTCGCCGAGGCGCTGGCCGAGGAGGCCGCCGAGGGCGCGGCGGTGCTGATCCAGGACTACCACCTGGCCCTCGCCCCCCGCATGCTCCGCCGGCTCCGCCCCGACCTGCGCATCGGCCACTTCTCGCACACCCCGTGGGCGCCGCCGGACTACTTCCGGCTGCTTCCCGACGACATCGCGGCCGAGCTGCTCGGCGGCATCCTGGGCGCGGACCGGGCGGCGTTCCTCACCCGGCGGTGGGCGGACGCGTTCAGCGACTGCTGTCACGCGGTGCTCGGGCCCGGCATCCCGTCCGGCACCCGGATCGGGGTGCACGGGCTGGGCGCGGACGCCGACTTCCTGCGCAAGCGGGCGCACGAGCCGGACGTGGACGAGCGGATGGCCGCGCTGCGCGAGGAGATCGGGCCGGACCGCAAGGCGATCGTCCGGGTGGACCGCACCGAGCTGTCCAAGAACATCGTGCGCGGGCTGCTGGCGTACGAGCAGCTGCTGGCGGACCACCCCGAGTGGCGGGAGAAGGTCGTCCACGTGGCGTTCGCCTACCCGTCCCGGCAGGACCTGGCCGTGTACCGGGAGTACACGGCCGAGGTGCAGCGGGTCGCGGACGAGATCAACGAGCGGTACGGCACGGAGGGCTGGACCCCCGTGGTGCTGCACGTGAAGGACGACTTCGCGCGCTCCCTGGCCGCGTACCGGCTGGCCGACGTGGCCCTGGTGAACCCCATCCGGGACGGCATGAACCTCGTCGCCAAGGAGGTCCCGGTCGTCTCCGACCAGGGCTGCGCGCTGGTGCTGTCGCGGGAGGCCGGGGCGTACGAGGAGCTGGGCGAGGACGCGTTCGTGGTGAACCCGTACGACATCACGGGCACGGCCCGGGCCCTGCACGAGGCGCTGACGCTGCCGGCGGCGGAGCGCGCGGAACGCTCGAAGCGGCTGGCGGCCGCCGCGACCGCGCTGCCGCCGGCCCGGTGGTTCCTGGACCAGCTGGAGGCGCTGACCGGTCAGCCGAGCTGAGCGGCGAGCGCGCCGAGCAGGTGCACGACGCCCTCCGGGCCGTCCACCACCAGGTCGGCGCGTTCGGCCAGTTCGCCGACCTCGGTGCTGCCGCTGCAGACCAGCAGGCCGGGGGTGCCGTCGGTGCGGAGCTTGTCGACGGCGGCGAAGGCGGGCAGGTCGCCGAGGTCGTCGCCGGCGTAGACGACGCATCCGGCGCCGACGGCGCGGGCGTGGTCCAGGAGGGCCACGCCCTTGTCCATGCCCGGAGGGCGCAGCTCCAGGACCAGGCGGCCGGGTTCGACGATCAGGCCGTGCCGGGCGGCGAGGTCCGCGAGGGGGCCGCGCAGGGCCTCGAACGCGCCCCGCGGGTCGGCGGCGCGGCGGGTGTGCACCGCGATGGCCCGGCCCTTCTCCTCGATCCGGACGCCCTCGCCGGTGCCGGCGCGCTCCAGCAGGCCGGGCAGCTCGGTGCGGACGGCGGCCACGCCGGGGTGCGGGGGCGGTGCGGTGACCGTGCCGGTGGCCGCGTCCCAGCGTTCGGCGCCGTAGTGGCCGAGGACGGTGAGGTGCTCCAGGCCGGGGACGCCCGCGAAGCCGCCGTGGCGGACCGCGACCTCGGGCGGGCGGCCGGTGACCACGGCGACGGAGGCCACCTTCGGGGCGAGCGCGGCCAGCGCGGGTACGGCGCCGGGGTGGGCGCGGGCCTGTTCGGGGTCGGCGACGATGGGGGCCAGGGTGCCGTCGAAGTCCAGGCCGATGAGCGCGGTGCGGGGGCGCGCGAGCAGGGCCGCGAGGCCGTCCCGGCCGGGCTGGGTCTGCGGGAGGGGCAGAGGATCCATACCGCGACAGTATCCGCCCCCGGCCGCCTCACGCCTGGCCGCAGCACACCGGCCCGACACACCGGCCTCAGCGCACCCCCTCAGCGCGCCGGCTCAGGGCATCGGCCCGGCGCACCGGATTCGGCGCACCAGCCCAACGCACCGGCCCGGGCGCGCCGGCACCCCGCACCGGATTCAGCGCACCGGCACCCCGCACCGGCACCCCGCACCGGATCCCGCGCGCCGGCCCCTGCTTCCGGCTCAGCGCTCCGCGCGGCGGGCCTCGCGGACCCGGCGCAGGCGGTTGACCGTGACCGGGTCGTGGGCCAGGGCCCGCTCGTCGTCCAGCAGGGCGTTGAGCAGCTGGTAGTAGCGGACCGGGGACAGGCCGAGTTCCTCGCGTATCGCGCGCTCCTTGGCGCCGGGGCCGGGGAAGGCTCGGCGTTCCAGGGCGAGGACGGCTTTCTCACGGGTGCCCAGTTCCATGTCCGCCACCGTAGCGGCGGGCACGGACAACGGGCTCAGCCCGCGTTGCTGCTGTCGGCCGCCGTGGCCGCGGACTGCAGGCGGGTCAGGACGGCGGAGGGGCTTCCGCCGGGGGCGACGGCCTGACCGATGTTCTGCTTCACGGCCGCGCTGACCGCCGCCCAGGAGGTCTTGCCGACGGGGTACAGCTCGGAGGTGGGCAGCTGCTCCAGGAAGGGGTGCAAAGCCCTGTCGGTGGGCGCGTCCGAGGCGTCCATGGCGTTGGAGGCGGACCCGGTGACCGGCAGCAGGCCGTACGTGCGGGAGAAGTCGAGGACGTTCTTCTCGCTGTAGACGAAGTCGAGGAAGTCGCCGATCTGGTCGGCGTGCCCGTTCTGCTTGAAGGCCATCATCCAGTCGGCGACGCCCATGGAGGCCCTGGCCTTGCCGGTGCGGCCCGGCATCGGCACCATGCCGAACTTCACGCCTTTCTTCTCGGCCTGCTGGATCAGCGTGGGGTGCCCGTTGAGCATGCCGACCTGGCCGTCGGCGAACGCGGCGAAGGCGTCCGCCCGGTTGAGCTTGCCGGGCGCGACCGGGCCCGTCAGGCCCTTGCCGACCAGCTCGTCCTTGAGCCAGGTGAAGGTGCCGACGTTCGCGGCGGAGTCGATGGTGTAGGTGCCGATGTCGTCGGTGTAGCCGCTGCCGCCGTTGCCGCCGCTCAGCAGCCACTGCATGGTCTCGGCCTGGGCCTCCTCGGGCCCGAGCGGCAACGCGTACGGGTACTTCACGCCCTGCGCCTTGAGCGCCTTGGCGTCGGCGGCCAGTTCGGCCCAGGTGGTGGGCGGGGTGAGGTGGGCCTCGTCGAACAGGGTCTTGTTGTAGAAGAGCACGCGCGTGGACGCGGCGAACGGGATGCCGTACTGGGTGTGCTTCCACTGGCCGGCGTCGGCGAGCTGGGAGAGGAGGTCGGCCTGGGTGCGGATGGAGAGCAGGTCCGAGACCGGGTAGAGCTTGCCCGCGGCGGCGTAGTCGGCGTAGGCGCCGATCTGGGCCAGGTCGGGGGCGTGGCCGGCGGCGGTCATCTCCTTGACCTTGCGGTCGACGTCCTTCCAGGAGTAGACGCTGACCTCGACCCGCACCCCGTTGTGCTGCTTCTCGTACTCCTTGACCAGGGCGTCCCAGTACTTCCTGGAGCTGTTGGCGGCGGAGTCGCCGTAGTCCGCGGCGACGAGTCTGAGCGTGACGTCGGAGGAACCCGTGCTCCCGCAGCCGCCGAGAACCGCCGTCATGCCCAGTGCGGACACCACCGCGATCGTTCCTGCTGTACGCCGACGCACCCTCACGAACCCCAACCCTGCTGTCTGACCGTTCAACATATGGACACATAAGGTCTACACCACGTGAGTGGACTAGACCTCTCCCGGGTAGGGGCGTCACACTGGGCCACGTGGTGAGACATGTCATCGCCCTCGACGTGGGCGGTACCGGGATCAAGGCCGCCCTCGTCGGCGACGACGGCGCGCTGCTGCACCGCGCCCGCCGCGCCACCGGCCGTGAGCGCGGCCCCGAGGCCGTACTCGCGGGCATCCTGGACTTCGCCGACGAACTGCGCGCCCACGGCATCGAGCGGTACGGCGAACCCGCCGGCGCGGCCGGCCTCGCGGTCCCCGGCATCGTCGACGAGCGGACCGGCACCGCCGTCTACGCGGCCAACCTCGGCTGGCGGGACGTACCCCTGCGCGCGCTGCTCGCCGAGCGGCTCCGGATGCCCGTCGCCCTCGGCCACGACGTGCGCACCGGCGGCCTCGCCGAGGGCCGGATCGGCGCCGGCCGGGGCGCGGACCGGTTCCTGTTCGTGCCGCTGGGTACCGGGATCGCCGGCGCCATCGGCATCGACGGGCGGGTGGAGTCCGGCGCACACGGCTGCGCGGGCGAGATCGGCCACATCGTCGTACGCCCCGGCGGGGCCCCCTGCCCGTGCGGGCAGCGCGGCTGCCTGGAGCGGTACGCCTCCGCGTCCGCCGTCGGCGAGGCCTGGGCCGCGGCCTGCGGCGACCCGGACGCGGACGCCGTCGACTGCGCGAAGGCCGTCGCGTCCGGCGACCCCAGCGCCGTCCGGGTCTGGCAGGAGGCGGTCGACGCGCTCGCCGACGGTCTGGTCACCGCCCTCACCCTGCTCGACCCGCGGGCGCTGATCATCGGTGGCGGGCTGGCCGAGGCGGGGGACGTGCTGTTCCGGCCCCTGCGGGACGCCGTCCGGCGGCGGGTCACCTTCCAGAAGCCGCCCGCGATCGTCCCGGCGGCGCTGGGCGACACGGCCGGCTGCCTGGGGGCGGGGCTGCTCGCACAGGACCTGCTGACAGCCACTTCAACGACTTCGGAGGTAAGCACCTGATGGCAACCGAGCGGGAAACCCTGCTGCTCACCGGCGCGGACGTGGTGCTCCCCACCGGAACGGTGAAGGGCGGCCGGCTGGCCGTGGCGGCCGGGCGCATCACCGCCACCCCGCCGGCCGACGCCAAGGTCCTCGACGTCAGCGGCCACTGGCTGGTGCCCGGCTTCGTGGACCTCCACAACCACGGCGGGGGCGGGGCCTCCTTCTCGGGCACCGCCGAGGACGTCCTCACCGCCGTCCGCACGCACCGCGCCCACGGCACCACCACCCTCGTCGCCTCCACCGTCACCGACGAGATGGACGTGCTGGTCCGCCAGGCCGGACTGCTGAGCGAGCTGGCCGAGCAGGGGGAGATCGCCGGCATCCACTTCGAGGGGCCGTTCATCTCCCCGTGCCGCAAGGGCGCCCACTCCGAGAGCCTGCTGCGCGACCCGGACCCGGCCGAGGTCCGCAAGCTGGTCGACGCGGCGCGCGGCAGGGCCGCGATGGTCACCCTCGCCACCGAACTGCCCGGCGGCCTGGACTCCGTACGGCTGCTCGTCGAGCACGGCGTCATCGCGGCGATCGGGCACACGGACGCCGGCTACGAGCAGACGGCCCAGGCGATCGACGCGGGCGCCACGGTCGCCACCCACCTCTTCAACGCCATGCCCGCCCTCAACCACCGCGCGCCCGGCCCGATCGCCGCCCTGCTGGAGGACGAGCGGGTCACCGTCGAGCTGATCAACGACGGCGTCCATCTGCACCCGGCCGCGCTGCGGCTGGCGTTCCGTCACGCGGGCGCGGACCGGGTCGCGTTCATCACCGACGCGATGGACGCGGCCGGCGGCGGCGACGGCCGCTATCTGCTCGGACCACTGGAGGTCGAGGTCAGCGGGGGCGTGGCCCGGCTGGTCGAGGGCGGTTCGATCGCGGGGTCCACGCTCACCCTGGACCGCGCGTTCCAGCGGGCGGTGACCGTCGACGGACTGTCGGTGGAGGACACCGTGACCGCCCTGTCGGCCAACCCGGCCCGACTGCTGGGCCTGGCCGACCGCGTCGGCTCCCTGGAGCCCGGCAAGGACGCCGACCTGGTCCTGCTGGACGCGGACTTCGCGCTCAAGGGCGTGATGCGGCAGGGCGAATGGGTGGTAGCGCCCCAACTGCCCTGATCCGTACCGCTGTCGGGGAGACGGCGGCCGACCCGCGCACTGGGCCGGCCGCCGTCTCTTTGGCATGATCGAGGCCCCGGAAACCGGTACAGGCACAGGGACTTCGAGGGAGGTCGGCCCGGGTGATCCTCACGGTCACGCTGAACACCGCTCTCGACATCACGTATCGCGTACGGTCACTGCGCCCGCACGCCTCGCACCGCGTCTCCGAGGTCGCCGAGCGGCCCGGCGGCAAGGGCGTGAACGTGGCCCGGGTGCTGGCCGCCCTCGGACACGAGGTGACCCTCACCGGGTTCGCGGGCGGCCGGACCGGCGAGGTGCTGCGCGAGCGGCTCGCGGACACGCCGGGCGCGGTGGACGCGCTGGTGCGGGTGAGCGGGGCGACCCGGCGCACCATCGCGGTCGTGGACGAGTCGACCGGCGACACCACCCAGCTGAACGAGCCCGGCCCGCAGATCACCCCGGGCGAGTGGGGCGCCTTCCTGGACCGGTACGCGCACCTGCTGCCCGGCGCCTCGGTGGTGGCCCTGTGCGGCAGCCTGCCGCCGGGGGTGCCGGTGGGGGCGTACGCCAACCTGGTCCGCGCGGCCCGGTCGGCCGGCGTACCGGTGCTGCTGGACACCAGCGGGGAGCCGCTGCGGCGGGGGGTCGCCGCCCGCCCGGACATCATCAAGCCGAACGCCGACGAGCTGGCCGAACTCACCGGCTCGCACGAGCCGTTGCGCGCCACCCAGGACGCCCGCCGGCGCGGCGCCCACGCGGTCGTCGCCTCCCTCGGCCCGGCCGGGCTGCTGGCCGCCACCCCCGAGGGCCGCTGGCGCGCCACCCCGCCCGCCCGTGAACCGGGCAACCCCACCGGCGCGGGCGACTCGGCGGTGGCGGGTCTGCTGTCCGGCTACGTGGAGAACCTCCCCTGGCCGGCCCGCCTGACCCGTGCGACCGCCCTGTCCGCGGCGACCGTACGCTCCCCCACAGCGGGCGACCTCGACCTCGCGGCCTACGGGACACTCCTGCCGCGGGTGTCGGTGACGGCGGCGTGAGGTGTGTGGGGGCCGCGCGGCGGGGACCGGTGGCGGCACTCAGCCGCTGGAGTTGACCCAGCCCTTGACCAGCCACAACTGGTCGATGAGGGCGTCGCACTGGTTGCCCTGCTCGCACGAGATCTTGATGGTGTTCCTGCCCTTGTCGAGCTGGAGCCAGTTGTAGGTCTTCGTCCAGCCGTTCGCGTAGTCGCCCTGGGCGGCGGACCGCCAGTTCCTCAGGTCGACGGGCCGGTCGGAAGCCGTGCCGTTGACCGAGATCGTGGCGGTGGCGTCCTTGCCGGGGACGCTGTACCCGACGTACACGCTGTACTTGCCGGCCTTGGGGATGCCGTCGACGGTCCAGGTGAGCGAGGCCCCGGTCTGGTTGAGGTTGGAGACATAGGTACCGCCGTGGCTCCTGGCGCCCTTGACACCCGAGGACGCCGTGGCGCCGCCCGCCAGCTGTACGGAGCTGTCCGCCGCGTCGACCTTCGGCAGCTCGCCGTTGGCCGCCGCACTGCTGCCGGACGGGCTCGGCGAGTGGTTCTGCGACTGCGTCGGGGTGGTGCCCGGCTGGTTGGCGGTGTTCTTGTCGTCGTCGCCGTTGAGCATCGCCACGCCGATGCCGATGACCACCGCGGCGACCACCGCGATGGCGCCGATCAGCAGGCCCTTGGTGTTGGGGCCGCGGCGGCCGGGCGCGGGGGGCGGGGTGCGGTGGCCGGGCGGGGTGGCGCCGGGAACGGTCTCGGGGGCCTGGTAGTGCGCGTTCGGCTGGTTGTAGGCACCCTGCTGGGGCACGCCCTGGCCGTACGTGGCCTGCGGCGGTGCCTGCTGTGCGCCGTAGGAACGCTGGCCGACCGCACGCACTCTGCTGACCGAGTTCGGGTAGCCGTAACCACCGGACGGCGGCTGGGCTCCCCGTGCCTGGCCGTCTGCGTACAGGTAGCCGAACGGGTCGTCGTCCTCGGGCGTGCTCGCGCCGTTGTCGCCGGGCGTCATCCCTTGGTACTCCTCAACAGGTGCGGGCGGATGCGGTACGGGTTGGAATGGCGAGCCTACCCGCTCTCACTGGCCCAAACGGGGGCCCCGGACCGCTTCACCCCGCTGACCTGCGGATCATCCAGCGCGGCGATGCTGTTTGGGACGAGATCGTTTCTCTACGTACATCCGCTCGTCAGCGGACTTCAGCACCTCGTCCGCCGTCATCCCGCAGTGGGCCCAGCCGATGCCGAAGCTCGCGCCCACCCGGACCGCCCGGCCCTCGGCGCGGATCGGCTGGATGATCTCGTTGCGCAGCCGTACGGCGAGGTCCTGGGCGTCGGCCCGGCCGAGGCCGTCGGCGAGGATCACGAACTCGTCGCCGCCGAGCCGGGCGACCGTGTCGCCGTCCCGGACGCCGTTGCTCAGCCGCCGGGCGACCTCGATCAGGACGGCGTCGCCCGCGTTGTGCCCGAACCGGTCGTTGATCGACTTGAAGCCGTCGAGGTCGCAGAAGAGCACCGCGAGGCCCTTGGTGCCGTCGTCGCGGCCCTCCTCCGGGGCGGCGGTGTGCACATGGTGGTCGTAGGCGTCGAAGCCGTCCGTGCCCGCCGTGAAGTCGAAGCCGTGGCCGGCCGGGAGGTCGAAGGCCGGGTGGCCGTAGGCCGCGTCCAGGGATTCGAGCGCGCCGGCGTGCGCCGGGCGTTGACAGAGCCGGGCCGACAGCCGCGAGCGCAGCTCGGCGGAGTTGGGCAGGCCGGTCAGCGAGTCGTGGGAGGCGCGGTGGGCGAGCTGGAGCTCGCGCCGCTTGCGCTCCTCTATGTCCTCGACGTGGGTGAGCAGGAAGCGGGGCCCGTCGGCGGCGTCCGCGACGACGCTGTTGCGCAGCGACACCCACACGTACGTGCCGTCCCGGCGGCCGAGCCGCAGTTCCGCGCGGCCGCCCTCCGCCGAGGTGCGCAGCAGGGTGCCGACGTCCTCGGGGTGGACGAGGTCGGCGAAGGAGTAGCGGCGCATCGCGGAGGCGGGGCGGCCGAGCAGCCGGCACAGGGCGTCGTTGGTGCGCAGGATGCGGCCGTGCTGGTCGCCGCCCATCTCGGCGATGGCCATGCCGGAGGGGGCGTACTCGAAGGCCTGCCGGAAGGATTCCTCGCTGGCGCGCAGCGCCTGCTGCTCGCGCTCCAGGCGGACGAGGGCGCGCTGCATGTTGGCACGCAGGCGGGCGTTGCTGATCGCGATGGCGGCCTGGAAGGCGTACATCTGGAGGGCCTCGCGGCCCCAGGCGCCGGGGCGGCGGCCGTTGCGCGGCCGGTCGACGGATATGACGCCGAGCAGCTCGCCGCGGTTGCCGCCCTGCACGCCGGGCGTGTACATGGGCGCGAAGAGCCGGTCGGAGGGGTGCCACTCGTCCTCGAAGCGGGGGGCGGGGCCGTCGGTGTACCACTGCGGGACGTCGTCGTCGTCGAGAACCCAGCCCTCGGTGTGCGGTATGAAGACGAGGTCGCCCCAGCGTTCGCCCATGTCCAGCCGGCGGTCCCAGGAGTCGCGGGAGCCGACCCGGCCGGTGATCAGGGCCTCCGCGGCGGAGTTGCCGGAGAAGGCGGCGACCACGAGATCGCCGTCCTGGCGGACCAGGTTGACGGCCGCCATCTCGTACCCGAGGGCTTGTACGGCGCCGTCGGCGACCGTCTGCAGGGTGTCCGCCAGGCTGCGTGCCGTGTTCATGTCGGCCATGACCTGGTGCAGCTGCCGCAGGGACGCAAGGCGGACGTACGGCTCCGACTCGGTCTCCATGCTCGCCCTCCCCCCGAGATCTCGCAGCGAATGAAGGGTTGTCCCGCCACTGAATCACAGCGCGCTGCCCACTCGGTACACAGGGTCAACAATTCCTGCCCCTTGTGACTCAAGTCACAGAGGAACGTGAACAATTGAGTAGAGTTTCTGCGTTTTGCCTGTGCGGTTTCTGAACACAGCGCGTGCGGATGTGCACACATACCGCACGGCTGCCGCACACCCGCGTGCGCCGCTGGTCCTAGGACCCGGCTCGGGCGGAGGGCCGATGCGGGCCGCGCGGGGCGGAGACTAGCGTTTCCGGCGTGCTGAAGACTCCCTCACCCACCACCCCCCTGCCTTCCGGGCATGCTGAGGGGGTGAGCAACGACGAGTTCCGGGCCGCGATGTCCCGGCTGGCCGCGGGCGTGGTGCTGGTCACCGCGCAGGAACCGCCGCTCGACCCGGACGACCCCGAGGCGCCGGGCGTGGAGGACGTCGGCATGACCGCCACCGCCTTCATGTCGGTCTCCCTCGACCCGCCGCTGGTCCTGGTCAGCCTGCGCACGGGCGCCCGCATGGACGACCTGCTGGACGAGCAGCCGCTGTGGGCGGTGTCCGTCCTCACCGAGAGCCAGCGGCACATCGCGGGCCGCTTCGCCATGAAGGGCCGCATCAGCGACCGACTGCTCTTCGAGGACATCCCCTACGTCCGCGGCGAGGCCACCGGCGCCCCCCTGGTCGGCGGCGCGCTGGCCACCCTGGAGTGCCGCACCGAACAACGCGTCACCGCCGGCGACCACACCCTGGTCATCGGCCGCGTCCTCACCGCCGGGGTACCGAGCGCGGAGGGCGGCCCACTGCTGTACTTCCGGGGGCGGTACCGGCACGTGGGGTGAGGCGGGGGCGCCCGGGCGACCCAGGCCGGGAGGACATGGCAGAGCGCCGCGCCCGGCTAGCCCCAGTTAGCCCCAGTCGCGTCCCGAGCGGCCGCGCTTGGTGTCCGCGCGCTGCTTCTTCTCCCGCAGCCGGCGTTCGTTGATGCCGCGCGGGATGCGGGTCGGCTTGCGGGGCTTCGGCGGCGGCGCGCTGGCCTCCGCGAGGAGCGCGGCGAGGCGTACGGCGGCGGCCTCCCGGTTGCGCCACTGGGAGCGGTGCTCCGAGGCCCGTACCGACACCACCCCGTCGACGAGGCGGCCGGCCAGCCGCAGCAGCGCCCGCTCCTTCCACACCGGCGGCAGCGCCTCGGTGCGGGCGAGGTCGAAGCGCAGCTCGACCTGCGAGTCACTGGTGTTGACGTGCTGCCCGCCGGGCCCCGACGACCTGGAGAAACGCCACATCAGCTCGGCCTCGGGAAGCGAGACGGAGCCACGGATGAGATAGGGCCCGGACATGCCCTCCATGTTCCCGGCCCGGCCCGCCCCACGTCACCCGGATTTCCGATTCGGTAAAAAAGGTAAAGGGATCCGGAACCACGGGGACCCCCCTCGACGTTGTCCCGGGTAACGGTAGCTTCGTCCGCACAGAGTGCACTGATATGCACGGGTATCCAAGGAAGGGACTCCCAACATGGCTGTAAGCCTGTCCAAGGGTGGCAACGTCTCGCTCACCAAGGAGGCTCCGGGCCTGACCGCCGTCACCGTGGGCCTCGGCTGGGACGTCCGCACCACCACCGGCACGGACTTCGACCTGGACGCCTCCGCCATCGCGGTGAACGGACAGGGCAAGGTCTACTCCGACGCCCACTTCGTCTTCTTCAACAACAAGCAGACCCCGGACAACTCGATCGTCCACACGGGCGACAACCGCACGGGCGAGGGCGCCGGCGACGACGAGGCGATCAACGTCAACCTGGCCGCGCTCCCGGCCGACATCGACAAGATCGTCTTCCCGGTCTCCATCTACGACGCGGAGAACCGCGGCCAGAACTTCGGCCAGGTCCGCAACGCCTACATCCGCATCGTCAACCAGGCCGGCGGCGCCGAGATCGCGCGCTACGACCTGTCGGAGGACGCGGCCACCGAGACGGCCATGGTCTTCGGCGAGCTGTACCGCAACGGCGCGGAGTGGAAGTTCCGCGCCGTCGGCCAGGGCTACGCCTCGGGCCTGGTCGGCATCGCCCAGGACTTCGGCGTCAACGTCTGACAGCCGGCCCGGGCCCGAAGGCCTCCCGGTGTCCCCCGGGGGGCCTTCGCCCTGTGCGGACGCCTCCGGCCGGCACCCGCCCCGCCCGCCTGCGCCGCCCGGCCGTCCTCACGGCCGGCCCGGGCGGCCGTCGCCGTACAGCCAGTCCCTCCAGATGGCACCGAAATCCTGGTGCGGGGCCTTCTTCTCGACGTACGCGGTGAAGTCGGCGGTGCTCACCGTGCCGTGGCGGTGAGCGGCGGCCCAGCCCTGGATGATGTCGTAGAAGGTGGCGTCGCCGACCTTCTGCCGGATCTTCTGCAGGACCATCGCACCCCGCTGGTAGACGGGGCTGTCGGAGATGTGCGCGGCGCCGGAGGGCTTCGCGGGCGGGAAGGCCCAGACGGCCTCGTCGTCCTCGTCGTACACCTCGGTGAACCTCTCCTGGGCGCTCTTGCCGCCGTGGTCCTCCTGGTACAGCCACTCCGCGTAGGTCGCGAAGCCCTCGTTGAGCCACATGTCCCGCCAGCTCGCGGGGGTGACCGAGTCGCCGTACCACTGGTGGGCGAGTTCGTGCACGAGGGTCGAGGTGTCCAGCTGGTCGGCGGGGAAGACGGGCCGGTTCTGGGTCTCCAGCGCGTAGCCGGCGTCGCCCGGCCGGTCGACGATCGCACCGGCCGAGGAGAAGGGGTACGGCCCGAAGTTGTACTCCTCCCAGTCGAGGATCTCCGGGATCTTCGCGAGGACCTTCCTGCTCGCCGCCGCCTGGGTCGGGTCGACCGCGGTGACGACGGGCAGGCCGTGCGGGCCGGTGGTGCGCGCGATGTCGTAGTGCCCGATGGCGACGGTGGCGACATAGCTCGCCATGGGCTGGGCGGTGTGCCAGTGGTAGCTGGTACGGCCGCCCTTCGTGCGCTGGTCCGTCAACTCACCGTTGGAGACGGCCTGGAGGCCCTTCGGGACGGTGACCGTGATGTCGTAGGCCGCCTTGTCGGAGGGGTGGTCGTTGCCGGGGAACCAGGCCATGGAGCCGACGGGTTCGCCGAGGGCCAGGGCGCCGTCGGCGGTGGGCAGCCAGCCCTCCTTGGAGCCGTCGGGGTCGGTGAGGGTCCGCGGGGTGCCCGAGTAGCGGACGGTCGTGCGGAACGTCTCGCCCGCGTCGAGATCGTCGTGCGGGCGGACGGTGAGTTCCTGGCCGGCCCGGCTCCAGCGGGCGTCCCTGCCCTCGACGCTGACCGAGTCCACGCGCAGCCCGGCGAGGTCCAGGTCGAACGCCGACAGGTCCCGGGTGGCCCGGGCGGTGACGACCGCCGTGCCGGTGAGCCGGTGGGTGGCCGGGGTGTAGTCCAGGGTGAGGTCGTAGTGCCCGACGTCGTAACCACCGTTGCCGGCCTTCGGGAAGTACGGGTCGCGGACGCCGGAGCCGCCCGGTGTCCCCCGCACGCCGCCGTCGCACGCGGTGCCCGTGAGCGCGAGGGCGAGCAGGCAGGCGAGGGCCGGGACAAGGCGTACGGATCTGGACATGTCAGTGATCTTAGGCGGGCCGGACGCACCGCGGACAGGGCCGCCGGACCGGCGTGACACCATCTCCCCCGTGCTCGACATCGGCTACGCCCTCTCCAACCGGTTCCCGGACCCACCGCAGACCGACTACCGCCGCGCGGACGTCCGCGCGCTGCGCCACGACCTGTTCTGCGGGGACGTCTATCTCGCGGACACCAGGACCGACCGGGAACTGTCCACAGCCTGGGGATGGGTGCCGGTGCTGGACTTCGCGTGGGCGCTGTGCGACATCGCGGAACGGCTGGACCGGGACCCGATGGGCTCCCGCGCCGCCCGGCCGCAGCGCGCCGAGCTGGACTTCACCGAGTCCACCGACCGGATGCTCTTCGAGCGCCGCTTCGGCTGGGTCGACATCACCGCCGACTGGGTGCCGGCCGAGGAGTCCCCGCTGACCTTCTCCCACACCGAGCTGCGCCGCGAGGCCCGCGACTTCCTGCACGACCTGCTCGCCGACCTCACCGACCTGCACGAGGACCTGGCGGAGAACCCGGCCGTCTGGACCCTCCAGGCCCGCTTCCCCCGCATGCCGTAACCCCCCTCGGCCTCACTGCCGTAACCCCCTCGGTCTCAGCCCTCGACCCGGATCCCCAGCGCCGCCGCCAGCGCCGGCGCCAGGTCCAGCAGCTGACCGGTGCTGATCACCGCGCCGGACAGCCGGTCCAGACCCCGGGTGATCTCCAGCGGGGCGGCCCCGCGCAGGTCCACGTCCGTCAGGGTGGCGCCGCCGAAGTCGGCCTGCCTCAGCGTGCAGCCGGTGAACTCCACCCGCTCCAGGTGCGCACCCGCGAAGTCCGGCTCGACCAGGACACACGAGTCGAAGACGACGTCCTTGAGGCGGGCCTCGCGCAGATTCAGGTAGTCGATCTTGCCGCCGCGGATCACCACCCGCTCCAGCACCGCGCCGTGCAACTGCGTGCCGCCCAGGCGCGCGTCGACCAGCTCCACATCGCGGAACGTGGACTCGGCGAACCGCGTGCCCACACCGCGCAGCCCCGTCAGCACCGAGTCCAGCACTCTGGCCCGGCCCAGCGCCGTACCGTCCACCGCGCAGCCCGTCAGGGCGCAGTCCATGAACCGGGCCCCCGACCCGTCCTGCCCGCCCAGGTCCAGCTCCCGGAACTCCAGCCCGTCATAGTCGCCGTCCGGCTCCAACTCCCCCTGCGCCCAGGGCTCCAGCGGCGGCAGCCGCACCTCCGGCCGCCGCGCGCCCCGCACCGCCCCCCGGCCCGCCGGCCGGCTTCCCGTCGCTCGCCTCGCCATGCCCCCATGCTGCACCCCACCACTGACAATCGCCCCGACCTGGTCCGACGCCGGCGACAGCCGGGTGTCAGCCGGCCGAACCCAGCGCCGCCAGAGCGGTGTCCGTGAGGCGGTACACCGTCCACTCGTCCTGCGGGCGGGCACCCAGCGCCTCGTAGAAGCCGATCGCCGGCCGGTTCCAGTTCAGCACCGACCACTCCAGCCGCTCGTACCCCCGCTCCCCGCAGATCCGCGCCAGCTCGGCCAGCAGCGCCCGCCCGTGTCCGCCGCCGCGCGCCTCCGGCCGCACATACAGGTCCTCCAGATAGATGCCGTGCACCCCGCGCCACGTGGAGAAGCTGAGGAACCACAGCGCGAACCCGACCGGCTCCCCGCTCTCCTCGTCCACCGCCAGGTGCGCGAACGCGGCCGGCCGCCGGCCGAACAGCGCCTCCCGCAGCTGCTCCTCGCTCGCCCGGGCCTCCTCGGCCGCCTTCTCGTACTCGGCCAGCTCACGGATCAGGGTGTGGATGACAGGGACGTCGTCAGGGGTCGCGGCACGAATCATGCGGCGAGGGTAACCGGCCCCCGGGCCCGGCCTCAGTGCCGTCCCGCCACCCGGTCGGCCGCCTTCGCCAGCCGTGACGACTCCGCGCCGGGCCGCAGGCGCTCGCGCCGGTCGGCGGCGCGATAGGTGGCGTACATGCCCTGCACGCCCAGCCAGCGCAACGGCTCCGGCTCCCACTTGCGGACCTTGTGGTTCACCCAGGGCAGATCCGTCAGCTCCGTCCGGCCGCCCTGCCCGGAGTCCTGCTGGACCAGGTCCCGCAGGGTCCGGGCGGCCAGGTTGGCGGTGGCCACACCGGAGCCGACATAGCCGCCGGCCCAGCCGAGCCCCGTGGCCCGGTCGAGCGTCACCGTGGCACACCAGTCGCGCGGCACACCCAGCACCCCCGACCAGGCGTGCGCCACCCGCACCCCGGCCAGCGACGGGAAGAACCGGGTCAGGATCTCCCGCAGCGCCTCCACGGTCGCCGCCTGCGTCCGGCCGTCGTTGTCGGTACGCGAACCGAACCGGTACGGCACCCCGCGCCCGCCCAGCGCGATCCGCCCGTCCGCCGTGCGCTGGGCGTACATGTACGCGTGCGCCATGTCCCCCAGCGTCTCCCGGCCCGCCCAGCCGATCGCCGCCCACTGCTCCTCGGTCAGCGGCTCGGTCGCGATCATCGAGGAGTTCATCGGCAGCCAGGTCCGCCGCTGCCCCCTGAGCGAGGCCGTGAAGCCCTCGGTGCAGCGCAGCACGTACGACGCCCGGACCGTCCCGTAGGGGGTCACCGCGTGCCGGGGGCGGATCTCCGTCACCGGCGTCGACTCGTGGATCGTGACGCCCAGCGCCTCCACGGCCGCCGCGAGCCCCTTGACCAGCTTCACCGGGTGCAGCCGGGCCCCGTGCGGGGTCCAGGCCGAGCCGACCGCGTCCGCGATCCGGATCCGCTCGGCGGTCTCCCGCGCGCCGAACAGCTCCCGGTCCTTCTCGCCGTACGACAGCTCGTGCGCGTGGAACGCCTTCAGCCGGGCCAGCTGCGCCGGGGTGGTGGCCACCTCCAGGACACCGCCCCGGTGCACGTCGGCGTCGATGCCCTCCGCCTCGGCGACCGCGACCACCTCGGCCACGGTGTCGTTCATCGCCCGCTGGAGCCGTACGGCGGCCTCGTGGCCGTGCAGCCTCGCGTACCGGTCCCGGCCCGCGATCCCGTTGTACAGCCAGCCGCCGTTGCGGCCCGAGGCTCCGTACCCGCAGAACTTCTGCTCCAGCACGGTGATGCGCAGGAAGGGCGCGGCCTTCTTCAGGTAGTACGCCGTCCACAGGCCCGTGTACCCGCCGCCCACGATCACGACGTCGGCGGACGCGTCCCCGGACAGCGGCTCCCGCACCACCGGAAGACCGTCGTCCGCGTACCAGAAGGAGACGCCGCCGTTCACGACACTGCTCACCGAGCTGCTCATGGCCGGGACGTTAACCCCTGAGCCCGGCCACTGTCTCCTTCGGATTCCGTGCTTTTCCCCGCCCCCTGACCAGCGGATAGCAGGCGAGACCGATCAGCACCGCGACGGCGTGACCGAACTCGGTGAAGGTCGGCCCGGCGGCCAGCGGCAGCCCGAACACGACCAGCACCGCCAGCAGGTACCCGTACCGCCAGGGCGCCGCGAGCCGGTAGGTGAACACCGCCACCACCCCGGCCAACGCGTAACTCACCCCGATGTCCAAAGTGTTCACCGCCGAGTGCGGGGCCACGCCCCGGCGGATCGCCTCCAGCAGCACCCCCTCGCTGATCAGCGAGGCCAGCACGTGCGCCAGCACGCACACCACCAGCCAACGGACCGTACCCAGCCAGCGCTCGGCCGACGCGTGGAACACCGTGTACAGGAAGGCGTACGGCATCCAGTACCCGCTCTCGATCCACATCGCGCTGGCCACCAGCGCCCGCACCGGATTGCGGGACAGCTCGTGGATGTTCGTGGACCGGCGCCGCAGGAAGTGCTCCTCGAACCCCGGCGACATGTGGTGCAACGCCACCGTCGTGACGAACAGGACGGTCAGCCACACATACGTGCCGGGAGCAGCGCGGACGTACGCCCACACCGCGCGCAGACCCCGGACGATTCGCATGACCCGATTCACGCACGTCGGTATCGTCCGCCGCGTGATCGACATTCCCGGGGCGCTGGCCGAGGCACAGGAGACGTACAACGGCGCGGCGGGGCGGGCGTTCGTCGCCGCGCTGCCGGACCTCGCCGCCCACTTCCTGCACCGCTGGCGGCTCACCCTCGACGGGCCGTCGATGCACGGCGTCAGCGCCCTGGTCCTGCCGGTGGTCCGCGCCGACGGCCACCGCGCGGTCCTCAAGCTCCAGCTCCCGGACGAGGAGAACGAGGGCGAACCGGTCGCGCTGCGGGTCTGGGACGGCCAGGGGGCGGTACGGCTGCTGGACCACGACCCGGCCACCGGCACCCTGCTCCTGGAACGCCTGGCCGAGTCCAGAATGCCGGCCCACGCCGACACCCGCGAGGCCGTCCTGGTCATCGCCCGGCTGCTGGCCCGCCTCACCTCCGTCCCCGCCCCGCCCGGGCTGCGCCGCCTGGGCGACATCGCCGAGGCCATGCTGGAACGGACGCCCTGGGCCCTGACCCGCATCCCGGACCCCGAGGTCCGCCGGACCGTCGCCGACTGCGCGTCCGCCCTCCGCGAGGTCGTCGCCGAGCCCGGCGACCGGCTGCTCCACTGGGACCTGCACGCCGAGAACGTCCTCGCCGCCGACCGCGCCGACTGGCTCGCCATCGACCCCAAGCCCCTGGCCGGCGACCCCGGCTTCGAACTCTGGCCCGCCCTGGCCAACCGCCACGACCCCGCCGAGACCCGCTGGCGCTTCGACGCGATGACGGACGTCCTCACCCTGGACCGCGCCCGAGCCCGCGCCTGGACCCTGGCCCGCCTGCTCCAGAACGCCCTCTGGACCACCCGGGCCGGCCGGCTGCCGCCCCCGCACCACCTGGAGATCGCCCACCTACTGAGATGAAAAGCCCAGGTGGGACATTCCATCCGACGTGCGGGTTCACAGGCAGCATCGGCAGTAGAGGTGGGCGCCTACCGTCCGCGCCCGGAACGCCAGGGCTTTGAACGTGGCGACCGTGTCCTTGGCGTCGAGGTAGTCCGCGAAGTCGGCCTCCTCGATCTCGTACCACTGTGCCGCCACCATCGGGACGGCGTCCTCGGGGAGGGCGGCGAGGACGTCCCGCCAGCGATCGGGGAGTTGCTGGAGGACCAGGCCTGTGTCCCAGGGGGAGTCGGGGGCGGTGGGACCGCCCTGAGGGTACGGCGGTTCGGGCCAGACCAGTTCCGGCGTGTCCCGCTGATCGGCGAAGGGTATGCCCTCGGCGTAGGCGACCAGCCGGCCCAGGACGACGTTCGGGTCCAGGCCCTTCGCGTCGATCCAGTCCGCGCCCGTCTCCTCCAGCGACGTCCCGCGGAGCCAGTCGCCGTCAGGTCCGACGGCCTGGTTCACCGCCGTGGTGTGGTCGATCGCGTGAAAGTAGTCGTACAGCACACCCATGTCGGTCTCCGTCGTTCACCGGGTCCTGGGCTCCAGTAGAGCAGGCAGCACTGACACCGGGCCGACGAAGTCGCCTCCCCAGCATGACAGGGGAGTCTGCGGGCGCGATCTCCTGGTCTCGTTCCACGATCAGCCCGAGCAGAGATGAGCTGAACACTGCGACTCCTCGCCGACCCTCCACCGGCTCACCACCGGCCCCACCGACCGGCGGGACTGGTGATCAGTGCGGCGCGACCGGTGGACCGCCCAGTTCGTTGATGAGGCGTCGGTACGTGTCGAAGGCCGGCTTGGGGGTGTAGTCGTCGTGCAGCAGGCCGAAGCGGTGGAAGAGCCCCTCGGCGGTGCTGTCGGCGTCTCGCAGGGCGAAGAACGAGTATCCGTCGATGTTCAGTGGGGCCGAGAGGGCCGCCACGGTCCGTACGACCGTTTCGAGGACCGCCGCCTGTCGTTGCTCGCTGCGGCCCGGGCCGGTGGGCCAGCCGTTCTCGCAGACGCGGATCGCGACGCTGCCGGGGATGCCGGCCCTCTGCAGATCGGTGCGCCGGAACGCGGTGAGGACCGCGGTGACCGCTTCGGCCAACTGCTCGGCGGCGAGGGGACGGAACACGTCCGGGAAGAAATCCAGACCGACGTAGTCCAGGCTCTGCCGGAAGCGGTCGTCGGCCAGGGCACCGAGCCTGGACCAGAAGGTGTCGGCCGGATCGAAGGTCGGCACGGCGTTGAAACCGACCGCCACACCGCGGCCCAGGGTCCGCGCCTCCTGCTTGGCCGCGACCACCCCCGCGACGAGCGCGTTCACCACGTTGGGAATGCTGCCGTCGACCACGGGCAGGTCGGCGTTGGGCTCTTCGCAGATCTGGACGGATGCCAGATGCGGCCCACCGGCGCGGACGGCGTCGCGAACGAACTCCGGCCACCCCTCCAACTCGCCGGACGGCTCACGGAACTGCAGTACAAGGTCCAGCTTGCGGCCCCGCTGGAGATACCTCGCGGGATCCGCGGGCGTGGGCGGCTCCAGCGGCGTCACGGTCGCGGCGAACGAGCGGTAGGCCCGCACCGACAGGCCGGCCGTCTCGCCCTGGAGCGTGTCGAGCGCCTCGGTGATGCGGTCCGGCACGTCCGGGCGGACCGGGTGGACGATGCCCTGGTCGCCGCCCAGGATGCCGCCGGGATAGATACCGAAGTGCAAGGTCATGCCGTACCCCACCCCAGAAATCTTGGAGTCACTGCAAATTTGTGGTGACACTATCATCTGGGCATGGGCCTTCGAGAGACCAAGAAGCAGCAGACCCGTACGGCGATCGCCGACGCGGCCCTGCCCCTCTTCCTTGAGCACGGCTTCGACCAGGTCACGGTCGCCGAGGTGGCACGACACGCAGGCGTCTCCACCAACACCGTGTTCAACTACTTCCCCACCAAGGAAGACCTCTTCTTCGATCGCCAGGCAGAAGTAGAGGGCCACCTCGCCACACTGGTACGCGACCGTGTACCCGGCGCCTGCCCGGTGGAGACCATCCGCGACGACCTGCTGACCGCCCTGCGGCGCGAAGACCCCGCACTCGGGTTCCACTCCGACGCGCCCCGGTTCTGGCAGGTCGTCCACGACAGCGCCGCACTGCGGGCACGCGAACGCGAGATCAGCGAACGCGCCGAGGCCCTGCTGGCCACCGCCCTAACCGAACACCCGCCGCACACCTCCGCCGGACGGGGCCAGGGCGACCACCCGATGCTCACGCTCCTCGCAGGGGCCCTCGCCGGCACACACCGGGCCGTCCTGCGCGAACTGCGGCGACGCATCCTGTCCGGCGAACCACCCGCCGACGTCCGCGACAGCATCACCACAGCGGCAGCCCAGGCATTCGACCTGCTCTGCTCCGGACTCCACGCCGGCGCCGACCGGTCGATCGTGAGTGACCGCCCCGGTTGATGTCACCCGTGGATGCCGAACGCCCCGGACCGATCTTCGGCCGGGGCGTTCACGCTGTTCAGCGTCAGAGCCCCCTGTCGGATTCGAACCGACGACCTTCGCTTTACAAGAGCGGCGCTCTACCAGCTGAGCTAAGGAGGCACCGCGTACCACGACGCCGTACGCGGGGCGGCACCACTGTACACAGAGCCGGATTCCCCAAGCCACGAAGTTCCGCACTCCCCGCGACCGGAACACTCTGCGGGCCGAGCGCGACGAACCGGTCAGTTCAGCCAGAACCCGGTCCGCCGCAGCCACAGGTCGAGCAGGGGGCGCTCCCCCCGGATCTCCAGACGGTCGTGGACGGGCCGGCCGTACATGAGCAGCAGCAGGTCGGCGAGCGGGCCGCGCACGTTCACCGCCGCCGGCCCGTCGCCGTGCTCCCAGCGGGGCCCCTCGGGGCCGAGGCCGACGAACCAGCCCGGCCCGGAGCGGTCGGTCGGTGTGAAACACAGACTGCGCCCCTCGCCGAGCAGCGGGACGTCCCCGTCACCGCCCTCGTACGCCTCGGGCAGCAGCCCGAAGCCCATCCACACGTCGAGTCCGTGCCGGGCGACGGCCGGGTCCAGGGTGCGGGCCGCGCCGACGGTCCAGGCGGCGTCGGCGCGGTGCACCACGGTCTCGAACAGCGCGTGCCGCGCCCAGAACGCCACCGGCTGGTCCGGCATCGGCGTCCATACGCGCACGTCCTCGCCGGCGTCCGCGAACGCCTCCGTCAGCTCCCGTGCCCCGTCGGCCAGCCAGCCGCCGAGGATTTCAGGGTCGCGGTCGTCGTAGCGGAAGACGTCGTCGACGAGATCGTGCGGCACCTCGGCCGTGGCCCGGGTCCGCACGACGGTCTCCACCCACCGGAACACGCCGCCGACGTGCCGCACCAACGAGCCGAGGTTCCAGGCGGGGCAGGTGGGGACGGGCGCGGCGAGGTCGGCGCCCCTCAGGAGCGTGCGCAACCGTTCGGTCTCGTCGAGGATCGCGTCGCCATACCGGTCGAGGCTCCAGTGCGTCATCCGTTCACCCTACGGAAGGTCCCCGACGGGAAGCCCTCGAGCACCGTCATCCGTGCGGTGCTCCGCCCCGCTCGAGAACTTCCGCGAAGTTCACCGGGGCCGAAGTGCTGACACGGCCGGTGGGGGCCGGGTACCGTCCTGACCCAGTCCACCGCGGTGGACTACACCAACCACCTTCCTACAACGGATCGTCCGGCACGTTCCTGCCGGTAGAAGGGGGCCCATCACCATGGCCACAGTCACGTTCGACAAGGCGACCCGGATCTACCCGGGTTCCACCAAGCCCGCCGTCGACGCTCTCGACATCGCGATCGAGGACGGCGAGTTCCTCGTCCTGGTCGGACCGTCGGGTTGCGGCAAGTCCACCTCGCTGCGGATGCTCGCGGGCCTGGAAGACGTCAACGGCGGCGCGATCCGCATCGGTGACCGCGACGTCACGCACCTGCCGCCCAAGGACCGGGACATCGCCATGGTGTTCCAGAACTACGCCCTCTACCCGCACATGACGGTCGCCGACAACATGGGCTTCGCGCTCAAGATCGCCGGCGTCAACAAGGCGGAGATCCGGCAGAAGGTCGAGGAGGCCGCGAAGATCCTCGACCTCACCGAGTACCTGGACCGCAAGCCGAAGGCGCTCTCCGGCGGTCAGCGCCAGCGTGTCGCCATGGGCCGCGCGATCGTGCGTGAGCCGCAGGTGTTCCTGATGGACGAGCCGCTGTCCAACCTGGACGCCAAGCTCCGTGTGTCCACGCGGACCCAGATCGCCTCGCTCCAGCGCCGGCTCGGCATCACCACCGTCTACGTCACCCACGACCAGGTCGAGGCCATGACGATGGGCGACCGGGTGGCCGTGCTCAAGGACGGTCTCCTCCAGCAGGTGGACTCGCCGCGGAACATGTACGACAAGCCCGCGAACCTCTTCGTCGCCGGCTTCATCGGCTCCCCCGCCATGAACCTGATCGAGGTGCCGATCGCCGACGGCGGCGTGAAGTTCGGCAACAGCGTCGTCCCCGTCAACCGGGAGGCCCTGAAGGCAGCCGCCGACAAGGGTGACCGTACGGTGACCGTCGGCGTGCGTCCCGAGCACTTCGACGTGGTCGAGCTGGGCGGCGGTGCCGCCGCGACCCTGTCGAAGGACAGCGCGGACGCCCCGGCCGGTCTCGCCGTCTCGGTGAACGTGGTCGAGGAGACCGGCGCCGACGGTTACGTCTACGGCACCGTCGAGGTCGGCGGCGAGACGAAGGACCTGGTCGTCCGCGTCAACAGCCGTGCCGTGCCGGAGAAGGGCGCCACGCTGCACGTCGTGCCGCGGCCGGGCGAGACCCACGTCTTCTCCACCTCCACCGGCGAGCGGCTGTCCGACTGACGGTCCCCGGCATCGGCAAGGGCCCCGCGCGCTCTGCGTGCGGGGCCCTTCCCGTGCGGCCCCGCACGGTCGCGGTGCCGTGGCCCTCCAGGGCGGCGGACGTCAATCCGTTACCCAGAAAGGGGCGCGTTCTCATCCCCCGTAAGAGTGACGGAATGTCCGCGCGTCATTACCGGGCGCTACCCTCACACGCGTGAAGCACTCCACCACCCCTCAGACGCGAAGCGGCCACCGGGGCGGCCCTGCCCGCCGGATCGGCCGCACTCTCGCCCTCGTCCTGCCCGTCGTCCTGGTGCTCTCCGGGACCCTCGCGGTCACCCGGGTCAACTGGACGGGGAGTCCCTCCAGCTCGGTGCTGGCCGCCTCCGACGTCTCGGCGGCGGCGATCTCCGCCAGGACGGTCTCCCGCGCCCCGCAGGACGTGCTCCGCGACCAGTTGATGACCGAGCTGCAGAACAAGAACCCGGGGGTGGTCCTCACCCACCTCCAGCAGGCCGTCAACGGCCGTCCGTCGCTGGCCCGGCACTGCTCCTCCATCGCCCGCGCCCTCGGCCAGGCGGCGGTGCGCATCTACGGCGCCTCGCGCGCCCAGTCGTACGCCCGCCCGGTGTGCGACACGGCCTTCGCCTCGGGCGTCCTGGCCGCGCACAGCTGAGTCCCGGTGGGAACCCGGCGACGCGGCCTCCCTCACTTCGGCAACGGCGCTCCTTGAGTAGGTAACGGCCGGTCAAGGAGCGCGTTGCCGTCTCCGCGTGGCCGTGGGGGGCCACGTACAGTGCGGGCATGACCCATCCGAACGCCGCGTCGCGCCCCACTCAAGCCGTGGTCCTGGCCGGTGGCCAGGGCTCACGGTTGCGTCCGTACACCGACGACCGGCCCAAGCCGATGGTCGAGATCCCCGGCACGGGCACTCCGATCATCGGCCACCAGCTCACCTGGCTCGCCGAGGAGGGCGTGACGGACGTGGTGGTCTCCTGCGGCCACCTCGCCGACGTCCTGCAGAAGTGGCTGGACTCGGCCGACCTGCCCGTGTCCGTCACCACCGTCGTGGAGAGCGAGCCGCTCGGCCGCGGTGGTGGTCTGCGGTACGCAGCGGCGCGTCTGCCGCACCCCGACCGGCCCTGGTACGCCACCAACGGGGACATCTGGACCCGGTTCTCGCTGCGTGACATGGCCGACTTCCACACCGAGCGGGACGCGGTGGCCACCCTGGCGCTGGCCCGGCCGCGCATCCCGTGGGGCGCGGTGAAGACCGACGGGTTCGGGCACATCACCGACTTCATCGAGGCGCCGCCGTCGACGTTCGAGATCAACGCCGGTGTGTACGTGTTCTCGCCCCGGTTCGCCTCTCTGCTGCCCGAGCGGGGGGATCACGAGCGGACCACGTTCCCGCGGTTGGCCCGGGAGAAGAAGCTGGCCGGCTTCCCCATTCCGCAGGGCGCCTACTGGCGGGCGATCGACACCGCGAAGGACCTGACGGAGGCGGCCAGGGAGTTGGCGGCTCTGGGGCGCTAGCCCCCCCCGTGCGCCGGTCCCCGTGAGCAGCCCCCCGTGGCGAAGGGCCCCGCACCGTTCCCGGTGCGGGGCCCTTCGCCGTCGTTCCGTCCGGTCAGCCCAGCAGACCGCCCACCAGGCCCGGCTGGCCCGTGTGCGTGCTGCTGCCGCCCGAGGACGTGCCGCCCGAGGTGGTCGAGCCGCCGGTGCCGGTGCCGCCGGTGCTCGTCGGGCCGGCCGTCGTGCTCGGGGCGCCGCCCGTCGGGGAGGTGTGGCGGGGCGGGACCTGGCCCGTGGTGCCCTGGCTCTGGGTGGGGGTGGTGGCGGTGGCGCCGGCGGTGCTGCGGCCGGTGCCCGGGGTGGTCGCCGACTGGGAGGGGCTCGCGCCGGCCGTGGCACCGCCCGTCGGCGAGGTGGAGGCCGCCGGGGTCCTCTTGTGCCGCTGGCCGGGCTGCTGCGGGAGCGGGGAGCCGGGGAGGTGGTTGCGGGGCGCCTCGCCGGGGCCGGGGACGACCACGCGGCTGGAGTCGCGGACCGCGCCGCCCAGCAGGGAGCCGACCAGCAGGGTCAGGCCGACCGTGACGACCGTGATCAGCGCGCCACGGCGCAGGACGAAGCGGCGCAGGTCCCAGATGTCGGCGCGGGGGCCGAGCCGGCGCCAGGCGCTGCCCGCGAGGCGGCCGTCCACGGAGTAGACGGGGGCGCCGGCGATGATCAGCGGGGACCAGGCGGCGAGGTAGATGATGTCCGGGGCGTCGTAGGCCGGGACGGTCTTCCAGCTGACGGTGACGATCAGCGCGGCGGAGAGCAGGGCGCCGACGACCGCGGTGACGCGCTGCCAGCAGCCGAGGATGGTCAGGACGCCGACGACGACCTGGAGGAAGGCGATGACCAGGCCGGAGCCGACGGGGTGGTGCAGGGCGAACTGGCGCAGCGGTTCGGCGACGTCCCAGGGGTGCAGGGTGTCGAGCCACTTGACCATGGAGCCGCGTTTGCCGCCGTCGAAGTAGACGGGGTCGCACAGCTTGCCCATGCCGGCGTAGCAGGAGATGAAGCCGAGGAAGACGCGCAGCGGGAGGAGGACGACGCCGAGGTTGAGCCGGCGGCCGGGGTAGTAGGCGTGCCGGGCGGGGTCGTCGCTCTGGCGCCGGGCGGTGCGCGGGCCGTCGTGGCCGGGGCCGGCCGGTTCGGCGTAGCCGTCGTAGGGCCCGTAGCCGTCGTAGGGCTCGTGGCCGGCGTCGGGGTAGGGCGCGTCGTCGTAGGCGCCGGAGACCGTGCGCATGTGGGGCAGCAGGCGGGTGCCGTCGGCGTCGGGGGCGGTGCGCTGGTGGCCGACGACGGGGGTCTCGACGGTCTGGTCGAGCTGGTCGTAGGTGTCGGCGTAGCCGGTCTGCAGGCGCGGGATGACCTGGGTGGCGCCGGTCTCGGACTCGTCGGCGTGGCGGACGCTGCTGCCCCGCACGGCCTGGAGGAGCCGGTGGGCGCCGGTGTCGTCGGGGGCGGACTTGCCGCTCCACACGACCGGGCGGCGGCGGCCGGTGGCGCCGGGCCGGGCCGCCGTGCCCACGGCGGGCATCCGGGCGGCGTCCTGGCCGGCGTTCAGGTGCCGGGCGATCCGCGGGGATTGGGTGCGCTTGGCCGTCGCGCCCAACTGCACGCGGAAGCTGGCGTGATTGACGATGACCTGCGCCGGATCGCTCGGCACCTTCACCATGCTCAGCGCGGGAGCGTCGTCGAATCCCGACGAGCGGTCCCCCGTGGGTGTGCGGGGTGTTCTGGTGTCCACACTCATCTAACCGAGTGACGTGGCGTTAGGACACTGCTTTGACCGGGCGGATGTGTCCGGACCCCGTCAAAGCGGCCTCGAACGCCACAGGGACGGCCGATTTCCCCCGCAAAGGTGGACTTCCGGACGGGTGTTCCACCCGTCCGGAACGTCCGTCAGCCGCGCCGGCGCGCTGCCTCGTACAGCACGATGCCCGCGGCGACACCGGCGTTGAGGGACTCCGCGCCGCCCGGCATCGGGATGCGCACGCGGTGGTCGCAGGTCTCGCCGACCAGCCGGGACAGGCCCTTGCCCTCGCTGCCGACGACGATGACGACCGGCCCTTCGAGGGCCTGGAGGTCGCCCAGCTCGGCCTCGCCGTCCGCCGCCAGGCCGACCACCGTGAGGCCGGCCTTCTTGTAGGCCTCCAGGGCACGGGTGAGGTTGGTGGCACGGGCGACCGGCGTACGGGCGGCCGTACCGGCGGAGGTCTTCCAGGCGCCGGCGGTCATGCCGGCCGAGCGGCGCTCGGGGACGACCACGCCGTGGCCGCCGAACGCGGAGACGGAGCGGACGACGGCGCCGAGGTTGCGCGGGTCGGTGACCCCGTCCAGGGCGACGACCAGCGGGTCCGCGCCCTCGTCGGCGGCGGCGTCGAGCAGGTCCTCCGGGTGCGCGTACTCGTACGGCGGGACCTGGAGGACCAGGCCCTGGTGGTTCAGGCCGTTGGTCATGCGGTCCAGCTCGGGGCGCGGGGCCTCCATGAGATTGATGCCGCCGCGCTCGGCGGCGAGCTGGAGGGCCTCGCGGACGCGCTCGTCGTTGTCGATGAACTGCTGGACGTAGAGCGTCGAGGCGGGCACGCCCTCGCGCAGCGCCTCGACGACCGGGTTGCGGCCGACGACCAGCTCGGAGGCGGACCTGCCGCCGCGGCCGCGGGCCACCGGGCGGCGCACGGCCTGCTTCGCCTTGGCGTTGGCGATGCGGTTCTTCTTGTGGCCCTTGCGCATCTCGGCCGGCGGGGTCGGCCCCCGGCCCTCGAGACCCTTGCGCCGCTGGCCGCCACTGCCGACCTGCGCGCCCTTCTTGCCGGACATGCGACGGTTGTTCGCGGCCATGACCTACCTGTCTTCGTGGTGCGTGCGGATACGTACGTCTATGCAGTGTGCCGCCCGGAGGGCCGGGCGGCACAATCGATCACCGGATCGAAACGGGATCAGCGCGGCCCGAGGCTCCAGCGCGGGCCCTGCGGGCCGTCCTCGATGGCCAGCCCGGACTGCTTGAGCTGGTCGCGGATGGCGTCGGCGGTGGCCCAGTCCTTGCGGGCGCGGGCGGACTCGCGCTGGTCGAGGACGAGGCGTACGAGGCTGTCGACCACGGCGTTCAGGTCCTCGCCCGCGTCGCCGGAGTCGCCGGCCCAGTGCGGGTCGAGCGGGTCGAGGCCGAGGACGCCGAGCATGGCCCGCACCTCGGCGAGCCGGGCCACGGCGGCTTCCTTGTCGTCGGCGGCCAGCGCGCTGTTGCCCTGCCGGACGGTGGTGTGCACCACGGCGAGGGCCTGCGGGACGCCCAGGTCGTCGTCCATCGCCTCGGCGAAGGCGGGCGGGACCTCGGCGGCCGGGTCGACGGTCTTGCCGGCCAGCTCGGTGACCCGCTGGACGAAGCCCTCGATCCGTGCGAACGCGGCCTCCGCCTCGCGCAGCGACTCCTCGCTGTACTCGATCATCGAGCGGTAGTGCGGGGTGCCCAGGTAGTAGCGGAGCACGACCGGGCGCCAGTGCTTGACCATCTCGCTGACCAGGACGCTGTTGCCGAGCGACTTGGACATCTTGTCGCCGGCCATGGTGACCCAGGCGTTGTGCACCCAGTACCGGGCGAAGTCGTCGCCGTAGGCCTTGGCCTGGGCGATCTCGTTCTCGTGGTGCGGGAAGATCAGGTCGAGTCCGCCGCCGTGGATGTCGAAGGCGCTGCCCAGGTACTTGTGCGCCATGGCGGAGCACTCCAGGTGCCAGCCGGGGCGCCCGGGTCCCCAGGGGGTCGGCCAGGTCGGCTCGCCGGGCTTGGCGGACTTCCACAGGGCGAAGTCGCGCGGGTCCCGCTTGCCGGTCTCGCCCTCGCCGGACGGCTGGAGCAGGTTGTCCAGTTCCTGCCGGGACAGTTCGAGGTAGCGCGGGAAGGACCGTACGTCGAAGTAGACGTTGCCGTCGGCCTCGTAGGCGTGACCGCGCTCGATGAGGCCCTGCATCATCTCGGTCATCTCGGTGATGTGGCCGGTGGCGCGGGGCTCGTAGGTCGGCGGGAGGCAGCCGAGGGCGGTGTAGCCCTCGTTGAAGGCGCGCTCGTTGTCGTACCCGATCGACCACCAGGGGCGGTTCTGCTCGTGGCTCTTGGCGATGATCTTGTCGTCGATGTCGGTGACGTTGCGGATGAACGTCACGCGGTAGCCGCGGTACTCGAACCAGCGGCGCATGATGTCGAAGTTCAGGCCCGACCGGATGTGGCCGATGTGGGGGGCGGCCTGCACGGTGGCGCCACACAGGTAGATCGAGACACAGCCCGGCTCGAGCGGGGTGAAGTCACGGATCTGCCGGGCGCTGGTGTCGTACAGGCGAATCGTCACCACTCCAGAGTAGTGGGCCCCGGGCAGTGCCACGCCCCTTCCCGCCCCCCGGGGGCGGGGCGCCGTCCGCGCGGCCGCCCCCTCGTCGGCGACGGTCCCCTCTCACAGCCTCCCGACGACCTTGCGCGGGCGGATGCGGACCACCACGCGCTGGGCGTCCTGGGCGGCGGCGGGGTTGAAGTCGGCGTAGTCCTTGCCGGTGTACTTGCGGCTGAGCCGGTCGATGAGTTCCGGGCCGCCGTCGGTCGTCATCTCGGCGGTGCCGCGGATCTCGGCGTACTCGTAGGGCTCGTCGGGGTTGAGGACGGCGACGCTCACCCGGGGGTCGCGCTCCAGGTTGAGGTACTTGCGGCGGTCGACCGTGGTGGAGAACAGGAGGTCGTCGCCGTCGCGCAGCACCCACACCGGGGACAGCTGCGGGCTGCCGTCGGGCTGGGTGGTGCCGACGACGATGAACACCTTGCCGTCGAGCACGGACTTCAGGCGGTCGGACAGTGCGGCGGACATGGGTACCCTCCGGAGTCCAGGGATCACTGGTGATCGTGAGGGTACCCTCGCACGCCGTCAGCTCACCCGCACCACGAGTGCCGTCGCCACCGCCATCAACCCCTCGTCGCGGCCCGGGAATCCGAGGCCGTCCGTCGTGGCGCCGGAGACGGAGACGGGCGCGCCCGCCGCCTCGGACAGGATCTTCTGGGCCTCGTCCCGCCGCCTGCCGATCTTCGGGCGGGGGCCGATCACCTGGACGGCGACGTTGCCGATGGTGAAGCCCGCCGCGCGGACGATCCGGGCGGCCTCGGTGAGCAGGGTGGTCCCCGAGGCGCCCGACCACTCGGGGCGGCCGGTGCCGAAGTGCTGCCCGAGGTCACCGAGCCCGGCGGCGGAGAAGAGGGCGTTGCAGGCGGCGTGCGCGACCACGTCGGCGTCCGAGTGGCCGGCCAGACCGGGCCCCTCGCCCTCCCACCTCAGGCCCGCGCACCACAGCTCGCGGCCCTCCTCGAAGGCGTGGATGTCGGTGCCGATCCCGACCTGCGGCAGCACGAGTCCCGCCTCAGAAGCCATCGTTGAGCCTCCTGCGCGCCAGCACCGCCTCGGCGAGGACCAGGTCGAGCGGGCGGGTGACCTTGAAGGCCTCCTCGTGTCCGGGGACGGCCACGACCGGCTCCCCCAGCTGCTCCACCATGCCGGCGTCGTCGGTGACGTTCCCGGTGACTCTCTCGTGTGCGCGGATGAGGGTCGCCCGGTCGAAGCCCTGCGGGGTCTGCACGGCGCGCAGCCGGGACCGCTCGGGGGTGGCGACGACCGGTTCGGGCTCGCCGGCCACGGCCGCGGGCGCGACCTCCTTGACCGTGTCGGCCAGCGGCAGCGCGGGCACCACGGCGCGCGCGCCGTCGCGTACGGCCTCGATGACCGCGTCGACGGTGTCGACCGGGACGAGGGGCCGGGCCGCGTCGTGGACGAGCACGATCCCGTACTGCGGGGGCAGCGCCTCCAGGCCGAGCCGGACCGATTCCTGGCGGGTCTCCCCGCCGGGGACGACCAGGAAGTCGGTCCGGTCGGGCAGCGCGTGCGCGTCGAGCAGCGACTTGACGTCGGCGGCGCCCTCCGGCGGCGCTACGACGATCACCAGCGAGACGTGCCGGGAGGCGGCGAGGGCGCGGATCGCGTGGATCAGCATGGGGGTGCCGTTCAGCGCGCGGAGCGCCTTGGGGGCGCCCGGGCCGAGCCGTACGCCCCGGCCGGCGGCGGGAATCACGGCGGCGACGGGGGTCTGCGCGGGCGTAGGACGTGATTCGTCAGACATCGGATCCTGTCAGGTTTGTGTGCTCGACCTACGTGGGTATGGCCTGGAGGAGTGCCGGGCGCGACGCCTTGACCGGACCCTTTCCGTGACCCTGGTCGAGCCATCCGCCCGGGCCCGGCATCTCAAGTATCGGGGGGCGTTCCGCAGGCTTTCCCGAAGAGCACCCGCTGCGGGGACGAACATGCCGCAGCGCCCGGCGACAGGATCAGTGTCATCGGGCACCGCGGCATTTCACTGTGCTGAGCGTGACGGAAGCGAAGGTTCGCTGCCGCTGCGCGTCAGGAGGCGAGCACCTCGTCGAGCAGGGCCTCGGCCTTGTCCTCGTTGGTGTTCTCCGCGAGAGCCAGCTCGCTCACCAGAATCTGGCGGGCCTTGGCGAGCATGCGCTTCTCACCGGCGGACAGTCCGCGCTCGCGCTCACGACGCCACAGGTCGCGCACGACCTCGGCGACCTTGATGACATCGCCGGAGGCGAGCTTCTCCAGGTTTGCCTTGTAGCGACGGGACCAGTTCGTGGGCTCCTCGGCATACGGCGCGCGCAGCACCTCGAAGACCCGGTCGAGCCCGTCCTGACCGACCACATCACGCACGCCGACGAACTCCGCATTGTCCGCTGGCACACGCACCGTGAGGTCACCCTGGGCGACCTTCAGCACCAAGTAGGTCTTGTCCACGCCTTTGATCTGACGAGTTTCGATGGCCTCGATCAGCGCGGCCCCGTGATGGGGATAGACCACGGTGTCGCCAACCTTGAACGTCATGTGACAGGTACCCCTTCCGTGGCTATCCAGGGTAACACGGATACGGCGTCTTCTGAATGGCGTTTTCGCAGGTCAGGGCATATCTCGGGGCTTGACAACAGCAACCGGGACGTGCTGCGACGGGCCTCCGGAAGCGGGTATTCGCAGGTGGGAGGGGCTGTCCGGGCGGGGTGAAACGCGTACGTTACACACCTCCGGAGCCGGTTCCAAGTGGCGGAACATCCCGATATGTCCGGTCTCAAGCGTACGACTTCCGCTACTCCGTTCGGTGACCGGAGGCGGATGTGAGCCGAATCCGGAATTGATCAACGACCGCCGGGCGGGCGCGCCGTGATCAATATCGGGAAGGTCACGCATTCCTTCACAGAAAAAGTGCGGGGCGCGTCGGAGGCGTGTTGCGGGGGTTCACGTGCGCGTTATGTGAAAGACGGACGGACGGCCGGGCAATGTGACCCGGGAGACACCCGGGCCCCCGAGGTACCCCCACCTGGAGGGAAGCCCGGGGCTCGGGGAGGGTCGGGTGCGAGCGCCCGGGAACGGCTCGGTAACCTAAGGCCGCTGACAGACCCTTAGGGCGGCTTTATTCAGAGAGGCCGTCCGCGCGTTCAAGGAGTTGCCGCCGCCGTGAGCAGCAGCCTTCGACGCGGCGCCCTCGCCGCCTCCGCCATCGTCTTCTCGATCGCCTCGCTCGCCGCCTGCGGCGCCGGAAACGACTCGCAGACCCTGGAGATCAAGCCGGACAACGCGGCGACCAGTGTGGGCGACATCAAGATCCAGAACGCCCTGGTCATCACCCAGCCCGACCTGCACGCGAGCGGGCCGGCCGTGATCTCCGCGACCCTGTTCAACGCCGGCCGCACCGACCAGACGCTCCAGTCGGTCACCGTGGACGGCAGCGGTACGTCCGCCGAGCTGAAGCCGGCCAAGGGCCAGAGCCTGACCGTCCCGGCGGGCGGCTCGCTCGTCCTCGGCGGCAAGGGCAACGCCGCCGCGTCGCTGCCCAGCGGCCGCGAGGCCGTCCAGGACGGCAACGCCCAGCAGATCACCTTCACCTTCAGCAAGACCGGCAAGGTGAGCTTGCGCGCCTTCGTGGTCCCGGCCACCAGCTACTTCGACCAGTGGGGCCCCTCGCAGATCCCGTCGCCGTCGGCCTCCGCGAGCAGCGGCGCCCCGGGTACCACGCCGTCCGGCAAGCCGGCCAAGACCCACGGGGCGAGCTCCTCGTCGAGCGCGTCCCCGTCGGCCAGCAAGTCCCAGTCGGCCACTCCGTCCGACTCGGCCTCCCAGTCGGCCACGAGCCACTGACGACCGCCCCGAGCGGCTGTCCTTGAGGGCGGCACCCCTGCGGGGGGCCGCCCTCGGGTGTTTGTGGGGGCGGGGCGCGGGGGGTGTGTTCGGGGTGCGGCGCGCGGGGGGTGTGTTCGGGGGTCCTGCGCGGGAGGGGTGTCCGGGGGGGCGCGTGGGGGGCGTGGCCCGGCGGTGTGCGTGGGGGCCGTGGCCCGGCGGTGCGGCACGTGGGGGTCGCGGCCCGGCGGTGCGGCACGTGGGGGTCGCGGCCCGGCGGTGCGGCACGTGCGGGTCGTGGCCCGGCGGTGCGGCACGTGCGGGTCGTGGCCCGGCGGTGCGGCGTGCGGGGATGGTGCCGGAGAGTGCGTCGCACGGCGGTCGTGTCCGGGTGACGGCCTGTGGCGGTCGTGCCCCGGGGCCTGCGGCGGTCGTGCCGGAGAGTGCGTCGCACGGCGGTCGTGGCCCGGGGATCGGCCTGTGGCGGTCGGAGCCAGGCAGACGGCCTCTCGCGGTCGTGCCGGGCGGACGGTTCGGGGAGACCGTATCGAGGCGGTGCGGCCTGTGGCGGTCATGCCCGGGCGGGGGGGCCTGCGGCGGCTGCCTCCAGGCGGCCCGGCCACGGGGGTCGTAGCCGGGCGGAGGCCCCTGGCCGGCCGTCTCCACGCGGTATGACCACGGTGGTCGTGTCCAGGCGGAGGGCCTTGGCCGCCGTGGCCAGGCGGTACGGCCTACCGGCGTTGTGCCCGTGGGGACCATGGGGACCGGTGGGGACCCGTGGAGACGGCCTGGGGCCGGCCGTCTGCACGCGGTATGGCCACGGCGGCCGTAGCCGCGCGGCGTGCATCACGGCCACCGCAGCCGCGCGGGACAGCGCACGGCGGCCGTGTCCACGCGGCGCAGCTCACGGCGGAGGGCGGTCAGGCCGACGGGTTTACGGTTCGAACTTGTAGCCCAGGCCGCGGACCGTCACCAGGTAGCGGGGGGCGCCCGGGTCGGGTTCGATCTTGGCGCGGAGGCGCTTGACGTGGACGTCGAGGGTCTTGGTGTCGCCCACGTAGTCGGCGCCCCAGACGCGGTCGATGAGCTGCATACGGGTGAGCACCCGGCCCGCGTTGCGCAGCAGCATCTCCAGCAGGTCGAACTCCTTCAGCGGGAGGTCGACCTTGGCACCGGCGACGGTCACCACGTGCCGGTCGACGTCCATGCGGACCGGGCCCGCCTCCAGCGCGGCCGGGGTGACCTCCTCCGGCTCGCCGCGCCGGCGCAGCACCGCGCGGATACGGGCGACCAGCTCGCGTGAGGAGAACGGCTTGGTGACGTAGTCGTCGGCTCCTATCTCCAGACCGACCACCTTGTCGATCTCGCTGTCCTTGGCCGTGACCATGATCACGGGAACGTTGGAGCGACCGCGCAGCTGTCGGCAGACCTCCGTGCCGGGCAGACCCGGCAGCATCAGATCGAGCAGGACCAGGTCGGCGCCGTTGCGCTCGAACTCGTCCAGGCCGTCGGGGCCGGTCGCCGCGACGGCGACCTCGAAGCCCTCCTTGCGGAGCATGTACGACAGGGCGTCGGAGAAGGACTCCTCGTCCTCGACGACGAGCACTCGGGTCACGGAAGGACCTCCGGGGCGGGAAGCGGTTCGTACGGGGATGAATCGGTGCCGGCCTCGTCTTCGAGGTCCGGGTGCTGCTGTGCGCGGTCGCGGGCCGCGCCCGCCTCCGGCAGCCTGAGGGTGAAGGTGGAGCCCTGGCCTTCGGCGCTCCAGACCGTGACCTCCCCGCCGTGCGAGGCGACCACGTGCTTGACGATGGCGAGACCCAGGCCGGTGCCGCCGGTGGCCCGCGAGCGGGCCGGGTCGACGCGGTAGAAGCGCTCGAAGACCCGCTCCTTGTCCTTCTCCGAGATGCCGATGCCCTGGTCGGTCACGGCCAGCTCGATCATGTCACCGCCGGGCGCGGCCACCCGGCGGGCGGCTATGCCCACCCGGGTGCGGGCCGGGGAGTAGTTGACGGCGTTCTCGACCAGGTTGCCGAGGGCGGCGGCCAGCTGCCCCCGGTTGCCCCAGACGTGCAGGTCGGCCGCGCCTCCGGCGGCGATGGTGATCTGCTTGGTGCCCGCCTGGTGCCGGCAGCGGTCGATGGCCTCGGCGACCAGCTCCTCCACCCCGACCGGCTCGGCGTCCTCCAGCGGGTCGTCGTTCTGCACCCGGGAGAGGTCGATCAGCTCCTGGACCAGGTTGGTCAGCCGGGTCGCCTCGATCTGCATGCGGCCCGCGAAGCGCTGTACGGCCTCGGGGTCGTCGGAGGCGTCCATGACGGCCTCGGAGAGGAGGGAGAGCGCGCCGACGGGCGTCTTCAGCTCATGGCTGACGTTCGCCACGAAGTCGCGTCGCACCGCCTCGATACGGCGGGCCTCCGTGAGGTCCTCGACCAGCAGCAGGACCAGGCGGGAGCCGAGCGGGGCCACGCGGGCGGAGACGGCCAGCGCCTCGCCGCGTCCGGTGCCGCGCCGGGGCAGGTCCAGCTCGACCTGCCGTATCTCCCCGTCCCGTCTGGTGTCCCGGGCCATCTGGAGCATGGGTTCGACGGCGAGCTTGCCACCGCGGACCAGCCCGAGGGCGTAGGCGGCGGAGCTGGCCTTGACCACGGCGTCGGCCTCGTCGAGGACGACGGCGGAGGAGCGCAGCACCGAGAGCACGGTGTCCACGCCGGGGGGGAGTACGGGGTCGGTGTGCAAGGAAGTCCTGGTGGGTCGCTTGAGGTCGCGTTCGCTCCAGCGGAACGCCAGGACGGCGATGACACCGGTGAGCACCCCGGCGATCGCTGCCGCTGCGGCGACCGCCGCGTTCACGTCCATGTCTCCAGGTTAGGCACGGGGTACGACATGCCCACAGCCGTCGAGGTGCGACCTCGAACACTCGTCGCCCAGAGTTCACCTTGCAGCCAGTGCTGGTTCATTCGGGGTGGCGGAAACAGACGCGTGCGGGACGGAACGTGGGAGCGTGGGGACCAAGCACGCCTATGAGAGGGAACCCTGATGCGGGACGCGTACCACGAGGAACTGGACTCGATCGGCGACGGACTGGTGGAGATGGCCCGGCTGGTCGGCTCGGCGATCGGGCGCGCCACGACGGCCATGCTGGACGCCGACCTGAAGCTGGCGGAGAGCGTGATCGAGGCCGACCAGAAGGTCGACCAGCTCCAGCACGACCTGGAGGCCCGGGCGATAGCACTGCTGGCCCGGCAGCAGCCGGTGGCGACGGACCTGCGGATCGTCGTCACGTCGCTGCGGATGTCCGCCGACCTGGAGCGGTCCGGCGACCTCGCCCAGCACGTGGCCAAGCTGGCGCGGCTGCGCTTCCCGAATCGGGCGGTCCCGCACGACCTGCACGCCACGCTCCTGGAGATGGGCCAGCTCGCGCAGCGCCTGATGGCGAAGGCCGCGGAGGTCATCATCACCAAGGACGTCGACCTCGCGCTCCAGCTGGAGCAGGACGACGACGAGATGGACCTGCTGCACCGCACCCTCTTCCAGCACCTGATCGACGACCGCTGGAAGCACGGCATCGAGACGGCCGTGGACGTCACCCTCCTGGGCCGCTACTACGAGCGGTACGCCGACCACGCCGTGGCCGTCGCCAAGCGCGTCGTCTACCTGGTCACCGGCGAACACGCGGACGAACTCCAGCAGGACATCCAGCCGACGACGGGGGCCGACGGCGCGTAGCCCCTCCGGGGGCGCGGGGGTCCAGCCGGCTCGGGCCCCCTCAGGAGGGAAGGCGGGGCGCCGGCCGCCGCGACGGCTCGGGGCCCCGGGAGGGGAGGTGGGGGCGTCGGGGGGCGAGGGCGTGGGGCCGGAACGCCTCCGTGCGCCGTTGATGCGCCCGGGGGAATGGGCATGGAATAGGTGAGGGCATCCCTGCCCGAGGTCTAGGAGGGTCCATGGCCGAATCGCCCAGTACCACGCCCGATCCCACGCAGGAGCGCGAGACCGAGCAGCCCGCCGAGATCAGGAGCCTTCCGTTGTTCGGCGCGTGCGGTTGCGGCTCCGGATGCGGATGCGGGTGCCAGTCGGGCAATCCGTGTCAGTGCGGCTGAACGACACCGGGCCGGTGTGAACGGGGTTCGCACCGGCCCTTCGCCGTCCCGGATGCCCCTCCCGCCCGGCGGGCGCACCATGGACGTGAGCGAGAACAGGAGGTGTAGGGCCATGGGCAAGTTCATGGACATACACCGCGGCATGCAGGGCATCACGGCCGACCAGCTGATGGAGGCGCACCGGGCCGACCTCGCCATCGAGAAGGACGAGTCCGTGCACTTCGAGCACGCCTGGGCGGACCCGGAGTCCGGCACCGTCTACTGCCTCTCCGACGCCCCCTCGGCCGAGGCGGTCCAGCGCGTCCACGAACGCGCCGGCCACCGCGCGGACGAGGTCCATCCGGTACCGCTGGAGGCGTGAGAGCAGAACCGCCGGTGAGAGGATCACGGCCGGTGAGAGGGTCACGGCCAGGCCGGGTCGCCGTCGTGCGGCTCCGGGCGGAAGCTGAGGCGGCGGGACAGTACCTCCCGGGCCAGTTGGCTGACCGTGCGGCCGTCGGCGTAGGCGCGGGCGCGCAGCCGGTCCAGGGCCTGCTCGGAGTCGACGTCCAACTGCACCATCACCATGCCGACGGCCTGGTACACCTCGGTGTGGTCGGCCTCGGAGGCGGCCACCCAGGACGCCACCGCGTTCTCCGCGTCCTCGTCCGTGCCGCCGCCGCAGGCGGTGTCGTGGAGGTTCATGAGCGCGAAGGTGACCGCGTCCCGTACCCACAGCGCGACCCGCAGATCGGGCGCGGCGAGACCGCCCGCCTGCTCGCTGTAGAGATCGAGCGTGCCGATCGCGGTGCCGGTGACGCCGAGCGGCAGGGAGAACACCGCGCGGACGCCGAACGCCACCGCCTCGTGCGCGAAGATCGGCCAGCGGCGGGCGTCGTGGCCCCGGGTGAGGTCGGCCGCGAAGACCGGCGCACCCCGGTCGAGGGCGTCCTGGCAGGGGCCGTCCCCGAGGGTGTACTGCAGCTCCGCCAGCCGCGCGGCGACCCGGTCGCTGGCACACCAGGTCACGCGGACGCCGGTGCCGCCGGAGATCGACACGGAGGACCCGGTGACCGGCAGCAGCCGCACGCACGCGGCGCACAGCGCGCTGGGCACCGCCCGTGGGTCGTCGGCACCCCGGGCGGCGGCGTCCAGCGTCTCCCGGACCCGCAGCCGTACCTCGGCGTCGGGCGGGCCGCCACCGCCGGCGGACGGCCCGGACTTCTCGGGCGGCATGCTCATCACCCCCGCCGCAGCTCAGTTGTCGAGCAGGTGATCCACGCGCGTACGTATACGGGTGTCGGGTTCCCAGGACGACGGAAGTAACCGGCGGACAGGCGGCAAAAACGCGGGCGAAGCGGTGAGCGTCGCCATCGCCCGGCGGCCTCCCGTTCGGCCCTACGCCGTCCGGACCTCCGCGCCCGGAGCCGGCCCCGCCTCCGTCTCCGGCCCCGCCTCCGTCTCCGGCCCCGTCTCCGTCCGGCCCGGTGCCGGTTGTTCCTGGGGCAGGTGGCGCATGAGGACGCCGTAGCCGAGTCCCGCCGCCGTTCCGACGGCCGCGCACATGCCCCACAGCCAGTCCGCGCCGAGGCGGTCGATGACCGCGCCGGACATCAGCGGGGCGACGAGCGCGGCGACGGACCAGGAGAGGGTGTAGACGCCCTGGTAGCGGCCGCGGCCGTGGAGCGGGGAGAGGCGGACGACCAGGCCCGTCTGGGTGGGGGCGTTGACGATCTCGGCGAGGGTCCACACGCACACGGTGAGCATGAAGACGCCGACCGAGCCGGCGAAGGCGGTGAGCCCGAAGCCGTAACCCGCGAGGATCGAGGAGACGACCAGCAGGGTGCGCGGGTCGCGGTGCTCGATGAACCGGGTGACGGGGAGCTGCAGGGCGACGATCAGGACGCCGTTGACGGCGATGGCCAGGCCGTAGTCGGCGGGTGAGAACCCGGCCCGTCCCATGGCGACCGGCAGTCCGACCGAACCCTGCTGGAAGACCAGGGCGACGAGGAAGGACAGCCCGACGACGGCCATGTACCGCCCGTCCCGCAGCACCGTGCCGAGGCCGACCGCCGCCTCCGTCTGCCTGGCCGCGGGCGCGGGCCGCGACTCGGGCAGCTTCGCGAGGACGACGACCGCGCAGGCCAGGGTCATCCCGGCCTCGATCAGGAAGCCGGCGCGGTAGCTGACCTCGGCGATGAAGCCCGCGGCCATGGAGGAGACCGCGAAGCCGAGGTTGATCGCCCAGTAGTTGAGGGAGAAGGCCCGCACCCGGTCCTCGGGGCGGACGATGTCGGCCATCATCGCCTGCACGGCCGGCCGGGAGGCGTTGGAGGCCATGCCCACGAGGAAGGCGACGCCGGCGATGGTGGCCGGGTCGGTCACGAAGCCGAGCAGCGCGACGGAGACGGCCGTGGCGGTCTGCGCGAGGAGCAGCGTGGGGCGCCTGCCGAGCCGGTCGGCCATCACCCCGCCGGCCAGCGAGGAGACGACCCCGCCGAGCCCGTGCAGGGAGGCGACGAGACCGGCGTACGAGGCCGAGTACCCGCGGTCGAGGGTGAGGTAGAGCGCCATGAACGTGGCCACGAACGCGCCCAGTCGGTTGACGAGGGTGCTGGTCCACAGCCACCAGAACGCGGGGGGCAGCCCGGAGACGGATTCGCGGACGGCATGTCTCACTCGGGCTGGTGACATCGAGGATCCCCCACGTTCGCAAGCTGTGTGTAAGCGGCCCCTAGGGCAGGCACAACTTACAAACGGGGATCACGGCGGCGCCACCCAATTAGCGGTGCCGCCCGGTCGGCTGTGCCGCCCCATCAGCTGTGCCGCGCCATCAGGGGTGCCACCCCATCAGCACACGGCGTCCATCGGGCCGCGGGCGGACGTGCGTCGGGAGGCGCGGCGCCGCGCGGGCGCCTCCCGTCCCGCGGCCGGGTACGACGGGGTCCGCGGCGCCCGCTCGAAGCGGCTCGGGAACGGGTACTTCCGCTCCAGGAAGGCGCGGATCGCCGTCTGCGCCGCCGCCCGGTCCGCGGGGGCGGTGTCCACGTCGTTGAGGCAGAAGAAGTCCACGTCCTCACCGGCCGCGAGACGCGCCAGGCGGCGTCGCATGTCGGGGGTGCCCAACTGGACGTAACGGAAGCTGTACTCGGCCGGCACCGCCCGGCCCGTCGCGATCGCCCAGTGGTGGTGCAGCGTGGACGCGGGGGCGACGTCGGTGGTGGACCGGAAGCGCGAGTACGACGTCCGTTCCAGCTCCTCGATGCCGGCGCTCTCCATCTCCCGCATGACCGACAGCAGTTGGGGGTGCGGGGTGTGCAGCGACTTGTGCGTGGCGTACCTGCCGTGGAAGCGCCGGATCACCTCGCGGGCGTTCTTCCCGGCCGAGTTCGGCGCCGGCTCCAGCGGGTGCGGGGCGCCGACGCCCAGCTTGAGCGGGGACAGCGGGATGCGGGCGATGCCGTTGCCGTGGAAGAAGTGCTCGGCGCGCACCGGGCGGTTGATGAAGACGTCGTCGTTGAAGTAGAGGTAGTGCTCGGAGAGGCCGGGTATGTGGTGCAGCCGGCTCTCTATCGCGTGCGAGTTGAAGACGGGCAGCGCGTCGGCCGGGAGGATGTCCCGGTGGTCGACCACGGTCAGGCCCGCCGCGTCCGGGTCCAGCCAGGACGGTGTCTGCGAGTCGGTGACCAGATAGACGTTCCGGATGAAACCGGCGTACATCTCCAGCGACCGCAGCGCGTACTTCAGCTCGTCGTGGCTGGTGTAGCGGGAGGCGCCGGTCTCGCGCGGGGCGATGACGTTCTCGGAGAGCGCCTGGTGCGCCCGGCGCTTCACGGCCATCACCGGGTCGTCCCCGTCGACCCAGGTGTACACGGCGTCGACGGGGAAGCAGACCTGGTCGATCCCGGGCTCGGCGAAGGCGGCGAACGTGGGGAGGGCTCGGCGGGCTCCGACGACCTCGGTCACCGTCTCCGCCCCCGCTCCCGCCTCCGGCTCCGGGCGCCGCTGCTCGGGCAACGCGGCCAGGGCGCGGTCCTGTGCCGTACGGGGTTCCTGTGCCGTACGCGGGTCCAGTGCCGTACGCGGGTCGAGTGCCGAAGGAGCTTCCGGTGCCGTACGCGGGTCCTGTGCCGAAGGAGCTACCGGTGCCGTACGCGGGTCCAGTGCCGTACGCGGGTCCGGGCCCTGCGCCGCACCCGGGACCTGTCGCGCCGCGCCCGGAGCCGGCATCGCACCCGGAGCCTGCGCCGCGCCCGGGCCCTGCGCGGCCGGCTGCCAGGAGTCCGTCGGGAGCACCTCGGACACGGCGTTGCGGCGCGGGGCGACCAGGGCCGGACCGAAGTCGTCCTGCAGGCGGGTCCCCGGCACCGTCAGGTGCGCCGGGTCCGTGCCCAGCTCACGCCCGTACCGCCAGAACTCGATGTCGCAGCCCGCCTCCAGGCCGCCGAGCACCTGCCCGCCGGGCCCCAGCCGCACCAGCCCGGACCGCAGCACCGGCGCCGCGCGCAGCGCCCGCGGCAGCCTGCCGTCGGCCCAGTGCACCGCGCTCGTCACCGCGCCGTCGGCCCCCACCGCACCGACGTACACGGCGCTGCGCGCGAAGTGCTGCCCCGCCCGGGCGAGGAGCGCGCCACGGTACGACTCCGCCACCCCGACCACCGGCCGCGGCACCCCGGGCCCCTGCTCGGCGGGGACCAGGAAGTACGGCACGCCCGCCGACTCCAGCAGGGCACACACCTGCTCCAGGTCGGCGGCGGCGGCCTGCGCCGCGGTGTAGCCGGCGACCGTACGCCCGTACAGCCGTACCGGCCCGAAGGCGACCCGGCGCAGTCCCGGGACGGCGGCGCGCAGCCGACGGCGGGCCGGGGCGACGCGCAGCCCCCACAGGCGGGCCGACAGCCACAGCCGCAGGCGCACCAGGAGGTCCCGGACGGCCCGCAGTCCCGGCGTCGGCGCCGCGAGACGGTGACGGATGTCGATGGCCATGGCAGCGGCCCGTCAGCTCTGCTTCTCGAAGGGGCTCGGGAAGGGGAAGTAGTTCTCCAGGAACTCGTGCATCCGCACGCTGACCTGCTCCCGCTCCTCCGGCGGCACGTCGACGTCGTTCAGGCAGAAGAAGTCGAAGCGGCGGTTGCGGCGCAGGTCGGCCAGGCGGCGCTCGGCGTCCGGCCGGCTGATGTTCACGTACCGGAAGTTGAACTTGCCGGGGACGCCCTGGCCGGTCATGAGCGCGTACTGGTAGAGCAGCGGCGCGGTCATGGCGATGTCCTGCGGCGAGCGGAACCGGGACGCGGTGGTGCGCCGGATGTCCTGCGCGAACAGCTCCTCCAGCGCCAGCAGGGTGCCGCGCTGCTGCGGCAGCGGGGTGTGCATGAAGTTGTTCGTGGTCATCCGCCCGAACTTCTCCAGCAGCAGCCGCCGTACGTTCTTGCTGGCGGAGTTGGTGGCGGTCTCCTCGGCGTGCGGCTTGCCGACGCCGATCTTCAGCGGCGACACCGGGATCTTCATCAGGCCGCTGCCGAAGAAGAAGTGCTCCGGGGTGACCCGGCGGCCGACGAAGACGTCGTCGTTGAAGTAGAGGTACTGCTCGGACAGGCCCGGGATGTGGTGCAGCCGGGTCTCGATGGCGTGCGAGTTGAAGACGGGCAGCACGTCCGCCGGGAAGATGTCGCGGTGGTCGACGACCGTGATCCCGGGGGCGGTGTCGTCCAGCCAGTGCGGCTTCTGGCCGTCGGTCACGATGTAGATGTGCCGGATGAAGTCGGCGTACATCGCGAGCGAGCGCAGCGAGTACTTCAGCTCGTCGTGGCTGGTGTAGCGGGAGGCGTTGGTCTCCTTGTCCAGGATCTCGGCCATGCCGTGCTCCTGGTACCGGGCCCGCTTGAGCCGCATCGCCGGCTCCTCGCCGTCCACCCAGGTGTAGACGACGTCGACGGGGAAGGTCACCTGGTTCACGGTGGGCAGCGTCAGCGGGGCGAAGCTGGGCAGCTCGCGCTCGCCGACCCGCACGGTGACCGGCTTCTGCTCGCTGACCGGCAGCACGTCCGTGATCCCGTTGTTGCGGGGCGTGACGAGCGACTCGGCGAAGATGTCCTCCGACGCCTGCGGCTGCACCTTGGCCAGCCGGCGGGGCCCGTCGGCGGAGGCCAGCAGCTGGCCGCCGTCCTCCCAGAACTCCACGTCACAGGCCAGCTCCGGGCCGGCGAGCAGCTGGCCGGCGGGGCCGAGGTGGTTCTCGCCGACACGCAGCACGGGGGCGGTGCGCAGGGCGGCGGGCAGGACGCCGTCCAGGAACAGGGCGGGGTGCTTGAGCTGGCCGCCGGGCAGCGGCCGGCCGATGAACACGGCCGTACCCGCGAGCCGCGTCTCCAGGGCGGTGATCAGCCGCTCCCGGTCCACGGCGTTCACGCCGACGGTGTAGCGGGCCCGGGACGACACCAGGAAGTAGGCGATCCCCTCCTGCTCCAGCGCGCCGAGCACCAGGTCCAGGTTGGAGGCGGCCGCCTCGGCGGCGGTGAACCGGTCCACGACCCGGCCGTAGAACTGCTGGCCGCGCACCGCGACCGGGCGCAGCACCGGATCGGTGACCGCGGCCTTGCGGCGCCGGCGCATGGTGCGGAGCTGCCACACCCGCTCGGCGGCCTTCCGCTCGACTCGCGGTCGTATCCGCCGCGCAAAGGAACGCACGGTCACGTTCTGTGCTCCTCTTCCTGTCCCCCACAACCTTCCTGGCGATAAGCAGACACACGGACGTGGCGAATGGTTGTACGAGAATTAACCGAAACTTAGTGGGACGTGCGACACACTCGAAGCCGGCTCTTGTACGGCCGTGCTATGCCGCCCGCGCGCCGGACCCCTCGGGGACCCCCTTAGGTAGGCTCGACACCATGGCCGACGCACCGTACAAGCTGATCCTCCTCCGCCACGGCGAGAGCGAGTGGAACGCGAAGAACCTGTTCACCGGCTGGGTGGACGTCAACCTGAACGAGAAGGGCGAGAAGGAGGCGGTCCGCGGTGGCGAACTGCTGAAGGACGCCGACCTCCTGCCCGACGTGGTCCACACGTCCCTCCAGAAGCGCGCGATCCGCACGGCCCAGCTGGCCCTGGAGGCCGCGGACCGCCACTGGATCCCCGTCCACCGCTCCTGGCGCCTGAACGAACGGCACTACGGCGCCCTCCAGGGCAAGGACAAGGCGGCGACGCTGGCCGAGTTCGGCGAGGAGCAGTTCATGCTCTGGCGCCGCTCGTACGACACCCCGCCCCCGCCGCTGTCGGACGACTCCGAGTTCTCCCAGGCGCACGACGCCCGCTACGCCTCCATCCCGCCGGAGCTGCGCCCGCGCACGGAGTGCCTGAAGGACGTCGTCATCCGGATGCTCCCCTACTGGTACGACGCCATCGTCCCCGACCTGCTGACCGGCCGCACGGTCCTCGTCGCCGCCCACGGCAACAGCCTGCGCGCCCTGGTCAAGCACCTGGACGGCATCTCCGACGCCGACATCGCGGGCCTGAACATCCCGACCGGCATCCCCCTCTCCTACGAACTGGACGCCGACTTCAAGCCGCTCACCCCGGGCGGCACGTACCTCGACCCGGAGGCGGCCGCGGCGGCGATCGAGGCGGTCAAGAACCAGGGCAAGAAGAAGTAACGCACCACGATCAAGCCCCCTACCTGCGGGTTGTCCGCTGGTAGGGGGCTTGTTGCTGCGCCGGGGCCGTCTCTGGGCCGTGGAACCTAGATGCGGCTGACCTTCACGCGGAACGACACCAGGAACGCCAGCACTGCTGCAGCGAGGGTGCCCGTTCCCGCCCGAGCTCCGATCCCTGCTCCGCCGATGCCGATGTAGGGGAACGGCAGATCGCGGAGGGTGAGGTCGATGCGGAGGCCTGGACGTGGCACCATGGGCTTCTCCATATACGTCATGTGTTGCACCAGCTCTCGGTCAATATTTGCGTGATGGAGAGGAGAGGCTGCCCCTGGCCGGGCGGCCTCTCCGTTGTTTAGTGGCTTGACCATAGAGCATTCGGGCGGCTACTAACAAAACGTCAGCTCAGGGGTGTTATATCTACCCTATAAGGGGTGTCGGTCGGCTCTCGGATGAAGCTGGCATACGTGCGAAGGGGCTTGCCTGCGCCGTCTCCCTCGCCACGTGAGGCGTTGATGTGCAGGTGGCAGGCCTGCTCGACGTCCAGGTGCGCGTCGGTTGGCTGCAAACGGGCGTTGGATCGGTTTTGCCGTCAGTAAATTCATCTCCGACGAATCACGCGGACAGGATTCAGGATCACCAAACGTGAAATCGATGTCGTTTTGGAGCTTGTGATTGCCGACCAGGGAGCACGATTCGGTAATCGCGAAACCAGGCGTGAATCACGTTTCATGAAGTGTGGTGAAATGAAGCGGTGTCGCCAATTCGTTTCGTGACAAAGTGTTTTGAAAGCTACGCTGATGGTTCGCCGAAGACGGCGGCGACGGCCTTGCGAGTGCGCTCCTGGCTGGACGGCATGAGGTGCGCGTAGACGCGGAGGGTCAGGCCGGGGTCCGAGTGGCCGAGGTACTCGGCGAGGGCCTTGATGTTCTCCCCGGCGTCCAGGAGCACCGAGGCGTAGAAGTGGCGGAGGGCGTGCATGCCGTTCTCGCGCGATTCGGCGTACGACCCGCCTGGCTTCCGCTCGGGGATCACGCCGGCCGAGGCGAGGGCCCGCTTCCACACCTCCTCGTTGAGCGACGTACGCCAGACGTGCCCGCCGCGCGGACCGGTGAAGATCAGCCGCTTGGTCACCGGAGGCCCGTCCGCCACCTTCCACGGCAAGGTGATCTCTACCGGTGGGAATCGCTTCATGTGAGCGCGGAGAGCGTCGGCGACTGGGCCGGGCAGCGGTACGTCCCGGAGCTTGCCACCCTTCGGCGGGGCGAAGACTGGCTTGCTGCGGCTCAGCTTGAGCTGCTGGACCACGTGGAGGGTGTCCGACTCGAAGTCGATCGCGTCGATGGCCACGCCCAGGATTTCGCCTTGCCTAAGGCCGCAGCCCCCGCCGAGGTCGACCATGGCTTGGTAGCGCTCGGGCATGCCGGCCCGGACGGCGAAGACCCGTTCCGGCGTCCAGGGCACGACGCGCTTGTTGTCCACAGTCGGTGGACGGACTGAGCGAGCGGCGCAGGGATTCCGGGGAAGGTGCCCGTCGTCCACAGCCGCGCTCAAGGCGGCACGCACGTTGGAGTAGATCGTCCGGGCATACGAGCCACGGACGCCGTTCTCCTGGAGCTGCCGCACCCAATCGCGGATGTGAGCGGGCTGGAAGGAGCCGAGAGGGCGCGAACCCAGGTACGGGTAGGCGTGTAACCGAAGCTGCGACTCCATCGACGCCTGAGTGTTCGGGTCCGGCGCGTGGGTCACCCACTCCTCGGCGTACTGCTGGAAGGTGATCCGGGCCGCGCGCGGGTCGATGTACTGCCCGCGCGCCATGTCCGCCTCGATGTGCGCCAGCCACTGATCAGCGAGCCGCTTCTGACGGTCGGGGAAGCTCTTGGACTTCTCCGTGCCGTCCGGGCCGACGTAGCGAGCGCGATAGCGCAGGCCGGACCCGCAACGCTCGGTCTTGACCTTGCGCACCTTCCCGTCCGGGCCAGTCTCGGTCCGGTACCACCGGTCCTGAATGTGCCCGGCCATCAGGCGGCAGCTCCTTCACGCAGGGACTCCACCCAGGCTCGAACGTCCGCAGGGTCGTAGCGAAGGTGCCGGCCGACCCGGAAGCCGCGGGGACCGGTGCGCTTGCGACGCCACTGGTACACCGTCTCGACGCTGGGGAGGTCGAACATCACCACGAGGTCGTCAGGAGTCAGGTACCTCGACGGCAGGCCACCGGATCCGGAGGCCACTTCAGCGACAGCGAGGCGTCGGCTACCCATGGGTGGGCTCTCCTTCGGTTCCGGGGGCGGGTTCGAGGGATGCGGCCAGCCAGGCTTCGGCGTCGGACAGACCGGTGCCGGCGAACACCCAGTGGGCGAGGACGTACGTCGTGCCCGTCGGCCGTTCGTCGGTTGCTGCCTGGACTCGGCGCCATTCGGCGCGGGCGTCGCGGAGGGCGCCGAGGGTGGTGGAGTAGCGGCGGGACTTGGTGGAGAAGTGGCCGCGGAACCCGAGCATGTGAGCCCAGGCGCGCAGGCGGAGGTGTTCGAGGTCCTTGCGGGCGCCGAGGGTCCAGGCCGTTCGGATGAGGCGGCGGGCGTGCTCGCTGATGTCGAGCTGGGCGAGCTCGGCGACGAACTTGAGCGGGCGGTCGAGAGCTCCCGTGGCGGTCTCGGCGCCCTTGGTGGCGTACTTGGCGATGTAGGCGGCGACGGCCCGCTCGGTCAGCTCCTGGCCGCCGTCGAAGTCGGCCGAGCGGATGGTGCGCACGTCGAGCTGTCGGCCGAAGGCGAAGGTGTGCGCACGGCCGTCGATGACGGGGCCGTCGACGCGGACCTTGGCGGCGGCGGCCTCGATGGCGTCCGTGAGCAGTTCGGCGGTCGCCCAGGCCGGGGGCGGAGTGTCGCCGCCGCCGGGGCCGTCGAGGCGGATCACGGCGTGGAAGTGGACGGCTCCGCGCTTCTGGTACTCGGCGACCTTGGCGAAGGAGACGCGGGCGTGCTGGCGGAAGTGGCGCTGTGACAGGCCCGCGCGCTTGGCGGCCTCTCGGCGGAGGTAGATGGAGAAGCGCCGCCAGAGCTGTCCGGCGTGCGCGTTCCAGAGGACGGTTGCTTCGTAATCGTACGTGTCCGGGGCGAGCGGTGTGCCAAGGGCGTCGTCGTCCTGGTCGTGGTGAGTGCCGCAGCGGCAGGAGCGGCCGTCCGTGCGGCGGTTGTGGACCGGGCCGAAGCCGGGGGCGGTGAAGGTGGCGAAGACGCGAGGGTGGGCGGCGACGTGTTCCGGGGTGCCCTTGCCGCCGCGCAGTCCAGCGGTGATCAGGTGGAAGGTGTCGCGGCGGTAGACCTCGGCGCAGGCCGGACAGCGAGTGGTCCGACGGTTGTTGCAGCGGACGAGGAGTTGGCCGGCCGGGAGGGCCGTCGAGTCGAGGTGCTGGAGGACACGGCCGATCTCGCCGGTCGTGGTGTCGACGTCGTACTCGGTGCGGTGGCCGTCCAGCCGGATGGGGTGCGTGCAGCCGCCGAGCCCGGAGAGCTGACGGAGGATACCCGGCAGGGTGCCGTCGGCGGCGAGGTTGCAGAGTTCCGGGAGTGGCGGCGGGGTGGTGCGGGCGAAGATGGCGGTCTCCTTCTGACGGGCACTGTCGGGAGGGATGGGCCACCGGGGCGGCGGATGCTTGGCCGTGTCACGCCGCCCCGGAGGTCTGGGCGCCTCAGCGCCGGTTGTGCTCGTGGAGCAGCGAGCGCACGACCACGGCGGCGATGGCTACAGAGATGGCCGTGACGGCGACGGCGGCCAGAAGCGCGGTGAGGACCACACCCGCGACGACCACGGCCGCGACCGTCTTCTGGTCGATGGAGATCGACGGCAGGGCGCGTCGGGCGGGAGCCTGGTCGGTCGGGGCGTGCGTGTGAACCGGCGGCGGGGTCGGGTTGTCCGGGTACTTGGGCAGGAACACGGCGGGCTTCTCCTTGCCTACTCGTCTAGTCATGTGAGCCGTTTACGACACCCACGCCGGACCGCGTGCCGGACTCGATGGCGGGCGCGAGGAAGGTGTGCGAGAGCCAGAAGCCGAACAGGGCGATGAGGACGACGATCCAGGTGCGGACGCCGAGGAACTTGATCGCTCCCCAGGCGAAGAAGCCGAGAACGACGACGAGCGGCAGGCTGACGGTCACGGTGGTCGGGTTCCTTTCAGCGGGCGGGACAGCGATGGGTGCGGGCGGCCAGTTCGGCGGCGGCCCGGCTGTCGTAGTCCGCGGAGAAGCCACAACGCGGTGCGGTGCAGGCAGCGGTGTGCTTCTCGCGGCCACGGTTGTCGTAGGCGGTGCCGACCTGGACGGGGCCGATGCGGGTGACGTTGCGGAAGCTGCGGTTGGCGGCCATGGATCTCCTCTCAGAGGTGGGCGGCGATGGCTTCGGCCATGAGCACCGGGACGCCGAGGCGGGCGCGCAGGGTCGGGGTGTCGATCGGGGCGCCGGTGCGGGCGTGGTGCTCGGCGGCGACCTTGCGGGCGTGGGCGACCAGAGCGGACGGCACGGGTACGGGCGGGGGCTGCGGCGGTGCCTCGATGGTGGGGTGGGCAAGCGGTTCGGGCGCGGCCTCGGGCTCGTCCTCCTGGTCCTCGATGACCTCCCCACCGGGGCCCGTCTTCGGCGCCGTGTGCGCGAGGAGGGTCCCGCCGAGGAAGGCGACGGCGGGCCAGCCCGCGACGAGGATGCGCAGCCAGGCCGGGACGTTGCCGAGGTCGAGGAGGCCGGCGGTGGCGACGTTGGCGCCGAGAGATGCGGTGAGTGCGACGACGAACCAGCACCAGGCCGCCGCTTTGGTTGTACCGGAGCGCAGTCGACGCCAGGCGGCGACGAGCAGCAGGTCGACGGAGACGGGGTAGGCCCAGGCCTTCCAGCCGTCCTGTCCGGCCGCCACGGCGACGTCATGCAGGTGGGCGAAGGACAGTGCGGCGGCGATGAGCGCTTGGACGAGCACCGCGTCGACGCGGGCCAAGCGGGCGCGCATGATGCGGCTCCTTCCGGAGTCGAGCGGAGGGAATCAGTCGGTGACCGGGCGGGGCAGGAAGACCGGGGCCGCGGTCTCGACCGGACGCACGGGTACGTCGGGCCGGAAGGGCTTCAGCGCGGGCAGGTCGGGCACCAGGTGGGCCGACTCGCGGCAGGTCTCGGCAGCGTCCCCGAGGGACAGGTACGGCGTGCGGATGCGGGACCAGCCGCCGGTGGTGTCGCCCGCTACGGCCAGGCCGGGCCGTTCGGGAGCGATGGAACAGGCTGCCTGGACAGCTTCCGGTGCGATGTCGCCGAGGGCCATCTTCGCGGAGGCCTCGTCGTTGACGCGGTGGCAGACGCGGCCGGTGAGCTGGGCGCGGAGCATGGTGGCGCCCTTGCCGAGTTCAGCGCCGAAGCGCTGCCCGCAGACCTCCAGATAGATGCCGGCGGCGCGGCCGAGCTGGGCGAGCCGAATGAGCTGGGTGACCATCTCGTCGCGGCGTCCCTCGTCCTTCTTGGTCGCGACGAGGAAGAGTTCAGCGACTTCGTCCACGAACAGGACGACGGGCACGGGGCGTTCGTCGTCGGGCAGGCCCCAGATGTCGGAGGTGATCTCCTCGTCCGGAGTGCCAGGGGCGATGCCCTGCCGGGCCTTGATCAGGTCGTACCGGTGCTCCATCTCGTTGACCAGCACGGGCAGCAGCTCGGCCGCCTGCTCCGGGTCGGTGGCCAGTGCGGAGAGCCGGGGTGCGAAGGGGGCCAGTTCGACACCCCGCTTGCAGTCGATGCCGACCAGGGCGACGGGCTGAGAGGCGAGTCCGGCGATCAGATGCCGCAGGTACATGGACTTCCCGGACAGGGTGGCGCCGAGGGTGAGTTGGTGGGGGATGGTGCGGTAGTCCCGGATGAAGGGTGTGGCGTCCTCTCGCAGTGCGACCGGCACTTTGAGGGGACCGTGCGCGACCTTGCGGGGCATGCGCACCCGCCGTAAGACGTCGTAGCCGACGAGCCGCAGGTCGACGACCCCCGGCTTGACGGTGGTGACGTAGACGGCGTGAACGCCCCAGGCATGCCGCAGCCGCTCGGCGGAGGCCGCGAAGTCGGCGGGTTCCTGGCCCGGCGCCAGGCGGAGACGGATGCGCAGTCCGGTCGTGGTGGGCCGGATGATGCCCCGGCGCGGCGGCACGGGCCGCACTTCGCGCTGGGTCATGGCCTTGACGGCAAGAACCCGCAGCCGGGAGGGCGCCACGGTCAGGCCGCATGCCTCCATGACCGAGCCGTACGAGCTGAGCAGCCGGACCGTCGACGCCGGGAGGCCGACCCTGGACGAGTACGCCGCCGGGTGCTTGGTCCGGGCGTAGGCGGCCCCGCCGCCGAGTGCGGCGACAGGACCACCCACTTCGAAAAGCGTCGTCAGGTCAAGCATCAGGCCGCGGCCCCGGAGACGGCCGGGAAGGCGGCCGGGGTCACGGCGGCGGCCCGGTAGGCGATGCCGTGGCGCTGCTGGCCGTTGAAGACGGACTCCCACGGCCGGGCGACGAGGCCGGGCAGCGACACCGGCGAGCCGAGGATCAGGCCCTCGGAGACGCCACCCTCGGGAACGGTGACCTTGATGAGCGAGGACTCACCGTCCTCGATGTAGACGACGCCGATGGTCATCAGTGCCTCGCCGCTGGTCGCGTCCTTGGCGATCTCGCCGGTCTGCCGGTCACGGACCTTCGGCTCCGGAGCCTCCGTGAGGAGGATCGTCGCGGCGGAGGTCTCAACGCGGATGGTGCGCAAGGTACTACCCCTATCTACTCGTCTATACAAGAGTCGATCTGTGAGCCCGATCTCCGGGTCACGTGGATCACCTTGACACACAACTTGCCCACTCGTCTATACGAGTAAGCGTGTCGGTGTGTACGAGTTCGGAGAAGCGTCCCCGCGCACTACCGCCGCTCCCGGGGATCAGGTCGCCGGGAGCTGGTACGCCAGGACGTACGCGTCCGCTGCCATGACCGTGTCGCAGACCTCGACGGCACGTCCCTCGGTGTCGAAGGCGGTCCGGATCAGGTGGATGACAGGCACGCCGGCCGCCAGGTGCAGGAGCTTGACCTCTGCGGGCGAGGGCATGCGGGCGCGGATCTCTTCCTCGAAGTGGTCGAGGTGGTGCCCCAGCTCTTCGAGGCGGGCGTAGATGCCGCCGGGGCCCGGGTTGGGCTCGGCGATAGGAGTACCGCGGGCGATGTCGAGGGGGAGGTAGGAGGTCGCGAACTCGACCGGCCGCCCGTCGAGGAGATACCGGCGCCGACGAGCGAGGACGCGCCGCACCGACCCGAGCCGGGCGGAGATGTCCTGACTGGGCTTCTCCTCCTTAACCTCAAGGCTGTCGACCGTCGGATGACTGCCTGCGGCGTCGGCCTCCACGATGAAGGCGGACTTACCCTGCTCGCGATGGCGCCGGGCGAACCGGTCGGAGGCGAGCCGGCGCACCGGGGGGCGCGGCCGGACGAAGACACCCTTACCGTGCTCGGCGTGCACCAGGCCTTCGCCCGTGAGGACAGAGAAGGAGTTCCGCACGGTCATCCGTGAGACGCCGTAGTGCTCGACCAGCTCGGCTTCGGAGGGCAGCTTCTCGCCCTCGCGGAATCGCCCACGGTCGATAGCGTCGCGCAGCTGGTCGGCGATCTGCCGGAAGACCGCACGATCGCTCGTGGGGTCGAGATCACCGAGGAGGCCCGAAGGAAGAGGGCTCACGTGAGTACTCCTTTAGGTATCTAGACGAGTGGGCGAGTTATGTTGCTACGGTGGAGAGCCTAGCCAGCCGAGAGGGCCGAGGAACGTGAGCACTGAACGCCCGCACTCCGTGAGCGTCGCCGGGGTCGTCGTGGACGACCAGGGCCGGGCCCTCCTGATCCAGCGCCGGGACAACGGTCACTGGGAGCCGCCGGGCGGTGTCCTCGAACGCGAGGAGACCATCCCGGAAGCTCTTCAGCGCGAAGTCCTCGAAGCGACCGGAATCAAGATCGCACTTCCCGCGACTCTGACCGGCGTCTACAAGAACATGAAGGGCTTGATCGTCTCGCTGGTCTTCCGCTGTGAAGCCGCCGACGGTGTGCCCACCACCGGTGACGAGACCCGCGCGCTGCGCTGGGCCACCCGCGAAGAGGTCACCGAGCTTGCCGACGAGGCGTACTCGATCCGCGTCCTGGACGCACTCGACGCGACGACCCCGCCGGCCATCCGCGCCCACGACGGCGTGAAACTCGTCTAGCCCGAACCCGCTGCACATGGCGGCCTACCAGCGTAAAGGAACTTGTATGCACGAGTATATGAGTACAGCTCGGGTCTGGGGGCTGAGTTGCCCAGGATTCCCGGAAGAGGTGAGCCGGGCCCGTCGATGGACCCGTGACATCCTGAGCGGCTCCCCTTTAGCGGAGGACGCCGAACTGATCGTGAGCGAGCTGAGCTCGAACGCGATCCTTCACACGGCGAGCGGTCGGGAGTACGGCAGCTTCCACCTGGCCGTCGCGGTCTCCGCTCAGGTGGTGGCGGTCTCCGTCACGGATGACGGTGGTACGAGGACGGCCCCGAAGGTCGAGCCTCAGGACCAGGACGCCGAGCACGGCCGGGGCCTGGGCATGGTCAGCGTCATCGCTCACCGGGTCGTCGTGCACGACAGCGACCAGGGCCACACGGTCACCGCGGAGCTGTACGCGGACGCCCGGCGGGGAGGCCACCCGTGCTGATGAGGCCACCGCAGCGGGGCTACTGGTGCGAGTGCTGGACCGAGGACCTGACCGAGGAGTGGCCGCCGGCACTGCTGGCATCCTTCGATGCCTACTCCGCGCCGCAAGCGGACCGTTGGGTAGCGGTCGTACTCCGCACGATCTCACCGTCACTTGACGCGGACGCATCGGATGCGGCGTGGGAGTGGCTGTACGAGGGCCGCATCGAGACCCGACGAGCCCTGTTGCGGGCGGAGCCGTGCACAGTGTCTGTCGCCCACGCCAGGACCCGGATCACGTGGACTATCCGACCAGTGCTTTTCCTGCCGCTGGCTCACCGCCAAGGCGCCGAACTACCGGCGTGCGCATACCGTTTCAAGGCCCACGCGAGCGACTGAGTTACAACTTTCTCTACTGGTTCAAGGCGGCTCGCTCCGCTCACCGCGCGCGGCCCGGCCCCCGGCCGGGCCTGCGCTCCTGTCTCCGCCCCGCTCCAGCCCGGCCGGCGTCCGTGCCGCGCTCAGAGCAATCAGCCGCCTGACGCCAGAGAAGGGGTACTCCGCGGCTGGGGCGGTCGGCTCCACGACTGGCAGACTGGCACGGCATGTTCCGCTAACCGTGCTGAGGGAGCTTGTAGCCCGTGCGACTCTTACCTGTCAGAACTACCGTTGCACCCGAAGCTTTTCTACTTGGCGCTACCCTCGCACTAGTTGGCGTGGCGTCAGTTGCGGTGAAGCGGGGTGGGCCGGGATGGCGAACGACACAGACGATGACGGCACCTCGAAGTCCGAGGCCACGGGCGGCGCCGTGTTCGAGCAGCGACAGCAGGGAGTGGTGCAAAGCGGTGTCATCAGTAACGTCATCTACCAACACAATGTTGAGCTCGGCGGTAGCCTGGCCCAGCGGCGGCAGAAGTTCCACTTCGACTTCCTGAACCACACGCTGAAGCAGGCCGAGTGGACGTTCCGGCTGAGCGTGTGGTTCATGACCGGCGGGGCGCTGGTCATCCTGGCCGGAGCCGTGCTCGCGTTAATCCACGCTGGGAACCCTGACCTCAGTTACCTGCCACTTGTGACGAGTCTGACCGGCGCGTTGATCACGGTCGGTGGCGGTGCGTTGGCGTTGCACTCGAAGCGCACGATGACCAACCTCACCAAGGCGGCCGAGGACAACGAGAGGAAGATCGACATCGATCATAAGCTCGAAGTGGCGACAACCTTCATCGACCGCGTCCAGGATCCGCAGACCAAGGACCGCCTACACTCGGCCGCTGCCTTGAAGGCGCTGGGCATGGACGCGCAGCCCGAGACCATGGTCAACCGGCTGCTTCCCGACCAGCAGTCCAAGCAGATCGAGCCGGGCGACTCCTTGGGTTGAGCAGCACTAGGCCAGGGCCCCCGGGGATGCTAGTGCGCTGGCCGGCCCCGGGCCCGGGGCGGGCTCTCGTGAGGCGAGAGACCTCACGGGAGCCCGGAACGGGACTACGCGGACGGCTGGGCCTGCGGATCCCTCCCGCTGGACTACCTACCTCCGGGCGCGCTTCAGCTCCTGCCACGCCTCCCAGGCACGCCGGATGGACGCGAAGAATTCGGGCAGCTGATCAACGAAGCCCTTGAGGGCGTAGAGAAAGATCGACAGAACGCCGAAGACGGCGAGGATGGCGAGCGTCATGGCCCCGTCCAACGGTCTCGGTACCTTCCGTTCGAGTGACCGAGCCGGGACTCTTGCGCAGGGCATTCGTCAGCTCGACCACGATGAAGTGGCTCGAACTGAGAAGCCCTGCGTCCGACGTATCGCCGGGTATCTCAGGCGGCATGACCGAAGCCCTGCCGTAGATCGTTAACGTAGTAATAAGGTAGCGCTAGCCGGGTGAGGCCTAGCAAATAAGCCCAGATCACATACCGCTACGGCTGGCCGACATCGGATAAGCGGGCCTCTCAGTAGCCCACTCAGCAGCCCACCCACTGACTAGTTCGCACCTGAAGATGCGGACGTCGCCAAGAACGGAAAAGCAATCTTGCTTAGTGCCCAAGCAGTAGGGAGTTCGCAGCTCCGCCCACCTGGGGCACGCCGACGAGCATAGCGCACCAATCGCCAATGCGGCTGTTTAAACGGTGAATTGGACTGTGAGCTGCCAAAACGCCACTGCCCCGGGGCAGTGGCGGCGTGAACGGGCCAAACCTACGCGGCGGTGGGCGGCTCCTCATCGTCCGCCGGGACCGTCACCGGGGGCGGCGGCACCTCCGTGTCATCGGGCTTGATCACCTCGCCCCTTCCGACTCGCCTCCGCGGCCCGGCCGGCGTGGCTGCTCCCGTCGACGGCACTGCACCGTGGCCGAGGCCGGTTGGGGTGCGGCGAGACATACGCGCACCTAGTCGGTCGGCGCGCCCGCCGTCGTGGCTAGCTGTCGGTAGCTGGGGTTCATGCGGCCCGCTCGACGGTGCCGATCTGAGCACCTCAAGGTGAGCCGCAGCGATGTGATCCAAAATCAGGTGATCGTGGTGTTCACAACGGGCGTCATGGTGCCGATACTGACTGTAGTCGACGCGGGGTTGGTGCCGCTCGATGCACCATCAGGGGAGGGGCCATGGGGAGCATCACGCTGAGGGTCGAACAGGACCACGTCGAGGGCGTTGCCAAGCTAAACGATCCAGTCGGTGCGGTGATCGAGCTTATCTGGAACGCACTGGACGCGGACGCGACTACCGTCACCGTGGATATCGAGCGGAATGAGTTCGACGGCGTCAGCAAGGTGCTCGTTTCGGACGACGGTCATGGCATGCCGTCTGAATCTTGCCCCTCCTATTTCGATAAGCTGGGCGGCTCATGGAAGAAGACTGCCCTGGTTTCCCTGGATAAGCACCGGGCAATGCATGGGAGAAATGGCCAGGGTCGCGTGCGCGCATTTGCGCTCGGGCAGCACGTGCGCTGGACGACCATTGGTAAGGGCGTTGCCGGGAAAGTTAAGACCGTCATTGAGGCCGATCGTACAGCGATGCGAAACTATCGCATTGATACGCTCGGGTTAACTGATGAGGTTACCGGAACGACAGTCGAGGCGTGGGGGGCAGTTCCTAATCTGGATCGATTGCTGAACACCTCAAGGGTGCTCTCAGCGTTGACGACGGAATTTGCTCTGTATCTCGAAACCTACCCGGACTCATCAGTGACATACGATGGTGCGCGGGTTGATCCTGGGCAGGTGCAAGTCCACTCAGCCGTTTACAATCTTGACGAAGTCGGCGAGTTCCCTGCTCCCGAACTCAGAGTTATAGAGTGGCGCAAAGGTGTAACGCGCGAGCTTGCGCTTTGCGACTCAAGGCGGATGCCCTTGGTGAAGCTCCGCCCGGAGATTCAGGCACCAGGATTCAATTTCACGGCCTATCTGTCGTGGCAGGGTTTTGAGGATAGGCCGCAGGATCTGGCTTTCGTCGACTGGGATGAGGATTCCCCAGTTTCGGAGCAGGGTCGATGACCGTCGCCGGGAGCAGGTCCAGGAGTGGCAGAGGGAGCAGGTCTACCCCTACGAGGGAGAGGCTACAGAACCGACGGAGATCACTGAGCGGGAAGCCTTCGATACGGTAGCGACGACTATCGCGAAGCATATCCCTAAGGCTCGTAACGCCAGAAGGGCGACGTTGGGTCTCCTGAAGGAGACACTTGCGGCGAAGCCAGATCACACACCGGAAATCCTTGAGCGCTTTTTCTCCTTGACTCGTCAGGAAAAAGAGGAGCTTGGACTTCTACTGAAGCGTACAAGTCTGACCTCTTTGATCCGCACGTCCACAGAGGTTACTGACCGTCTTGATTTCCTTCGCGCCCTGGAGATACTACTCTTCGACACCGAAGCGAAAAAGGTGACGCGAGAGCGGGACCAGTTGCATAAGATCCTGGAAAACGAGGCTTGGGTCTTTGGTGAAGAATATTCGCTCATGGTCAGTGAGCGCGGACTCTCGGAAGTTCTTCGGAAGCACCTTTCGATTCTAAGGGTGCCTGAGCCCGAAGACACTAATGTTCGTCTCCTGGACGGGCACGCCGGTAGAGTCGACCTCATGCTCTCGAAGACGACGGTTTGGGTACAAAAACCTCATCACTTGGTCGTAGAACTCAAGCGCCCCAACGTAAGACTGGGAATGGCCGAGTATGCCCAGCTTGTGAAATATGCAACCACCGTCATCGCGGATGAACGCTTTCGGAGCACCGAGGCGAACTGGGACTTCTGGCTCATCGGGAATTCCATGGATGACGTCTTGCGGAGCCTTACGCGTCAGCCTCACCTGCCCCCAGGCCAAGCTAGCGCGATTGGCGCTAACACAAGACTGTGGGTCCGCGAGTGGAGCGAAGTTATCCAGGAGTGTAAGCAGCGGCTTCACTTCTACCGGGATAGGCTCGACTATCAGTCCACGGATGAGCATGCTCTGGAATACCTGGTGCGCAAGCATCCGAATGCGACACCGACCGTGCTCCTGCCTGATGACGAGGATGTCGTGGAGGAGCAAGCCGCGACCGTCCCGTCTCCACGCGATGGCGAGCTAGCGCCGCATGCGCCTTCCGCGGCGGACTAGCGTGATGGGATTGTGGGCGGTGCCGGTCCGGTCCAGTCGCGCGGGGATGGGGGCCAAACGGGGAGCCACGCGTGGCAGCCACGCACGCCAAGACGCTCCCGGACGGTAGTGGACTGCTCTGAAGCAGTGGCACTGGTCAGATGACCCCCAAGCGAAGGTCACAGCGGGGCTCATCGCGTTCGGGACGAAGCGGTCGCTCCGTTAGGGTGCGCTGCATGACCGAGGCCCCGGACTGTCCCGAGTGCAGCCAGCCCATGAAGTTCGGCGGCTTCGTCCTCGTCGATCGGGAGGACGATGGCCGGCGGAGCTGCCGGGCGCTGTGGAGGTGTACCGGTCGGCATGCCTGGTGGCGCTGGGACGACCGTCCGGAGGAGCCGCTGGAGGCCTGCCCGATGCCGAAGCTCTTCCGCTGACATCCAACGCTGACATCAACGACCCCGGACGGCGGCGGCACACGGCACCCGCGCACGGCAGTGGTGCACGAGGCGAACCCGACCAGGCCGAGGGTAGATCGAACTCCTAAAGCAGTGGTCGCACGCGAGTGGTCCTCAGTCATGGTGGGACAGCACAGCATTGACCGCCTCGGGTACTGCAGCGACTCAGCGGTCGGTACAAGTTGGCGATCGTTTGACACAGAGAGCCCTGCTGCTCAATCACAGCAGCAGGGCTCGGACTAGCACGGCGGCGCACGGCCTGATCGCGTAGGGATCATCAGCGCCCCCTCCCGAACGTACTGAGGATGCGTTCGGAAAGGAGGCGTGCGGCTCGCCTTCGAGCGGGCCTGCGCGACCACACGGCCGGCAGGAAGATCGCAGCTAGCACGATCAGTGGAAGGCCCAGCAGGAAAGCCGTGATCCACCAGGGGGCGGCTGCTATCAACGCTGATCCACTCAGCGTGATCAGCAACCCGCGGATCACGGGTCGATGGTGCTGGCCATCGCACATAGTCCTTTCGATCGGACCGGAGATGGCGGTCTCCAGTTCAGGCAGTCAGAGCTTCCCGCCCTGGCAGGGGCAGCGAGAAACAGAGAGGCCAGGGACCCATAGTCATATCCGCGAGTCTCGGACAGAAGCCTGGCCTGGCCCTGGTCGAGTGGCTCGTGCATGGACATGCCGTTTGGTGTAAGCCGCTCCGTTCAGAATTTTGCTCTGAGACTCATGGCAGAAGCTGCAAGTCCCCCTCGCTGTTACACACTTGTGAAACCACTCCGCCAGCACCCTTGAGGTGAAGGCCGGCGAGAACCGTCCGCCCACGTCAGTGCCGGAACCAGCCCCAAAAGCTGCTCAGCACCGTCATAGCGGCCCGGCCGTCGTGGCTCGCTCTGGTCGACGGCATGGGCAGCGTGGCCAAGGCCGGTGGGAGTGCAGCGAGGCACACACGTGCGTGGTCGGTCGGCGCACCCGCCGTCGTGGCTGGCTGTCGCCGACTAAGGTTCAGACGAGGCGCATCGAGGGTGTCGGCCGTCAAGTGAGTACGGCGGAGCTGGGCCGTCTCTGGGCCGTCCGAGGTCGCTCGACAGTGGCCACTGACGACCAACGACGACCACCAGGCGTACGAGCCCTCCGCCTCCGAGCAGCGAAAACGCAGTTCACCAAGATCCCCGGCAAGACCCAGGGCAAGAAGAAGTAGGGCTTCACTGATCAAGCCCCTTGCCTGCGATCTGCCGCGGGTGGGGGGCTTGGCTGTTGTGGAGGGCCTGCGTATGGGCCGTCTCCAGGTCCTCAGGCACCGTAGGGCTCCGACGCATCCCTACCGGCCCTGAGCGTTACGGGGGTTCCGCTTAGGCATACGCGCGGGTCTCGCTCCGGCCGGGGGCGGGCTCACGGGTGGCGCGGACGGTGCTGGAGGCGGCCGGTCAGGGTGCGCGGTCGGCAGAGCAGCCGTGGTCCATGTCCCGGTGAGCGTCGCCCTTCGTGGTGAGGGTGCGCCGTGTCTCACGGCCGACAGCGCTATGGCGGAAGTCCGGGGCGCCTACGGAGCCCCGCGGGGTCGATGGGCCCGCCGTGTCGGCGTCAGGTCAGCTGTTCCCGCAGCCATGACCGTTCGGCGCGGCTGGTGGAGCGGGCGAGGGTGAGCATGCCGCGGCGGTAGGGGTCGTCGACGTCCTCGGCGCCCAGGGGACGGTCCCCGTCGTGGAAGAAGCTCGCGGGCTGTTCCAGGAAGTCCAGTCGCCGACGGAGTACCGCGTGCTGGTCGGCGAGGTCGGGAAGGCGGGAGAGGAAGGCCAGGACCGTGAAGTACCGGGTGCTGTCGCTGATGTCCAGGCCGTCGGCTTCGCGTAGCCGCCGCAGCAGCTCGGTGCGGCCGGCGGCGGTCAGGCTGAGAGTGTGCCGCTGGACGGCCGAGGCGCCTGGCTCGGCCCTGCGGTCGAGCAGGCCCGCCTTGACCAGGCGGTTGATCGCCGGGTAGAGGCTGCCGTCGCTGACCGGGCGGGCATGACCGGACAAGTGCGCTATCCGCCGGCGCAGTTGGTAGCCGTGCAGTGGCCCCTCGGCCAGGAATCCCAGGATCGCGAGTTCCAGCATGCTGCTAGCGTGACACATCGAATCGAGGTACAACGAATCGAGGTACGCGAATCGGAGTGGGTAGCGGTATGGCATACACCGAGGAATGGGTGGCGGCGCGAGCGCGCGACGCCTACGAGCACGGCCGGGCATCGTTCGACGTACGGCCCGAGCGCACAGCGCTGCTGGTCATCGACATGCAGGACGAATTCGTCCGCCCCGGGTGGAGCCCCTACTGGGTGCCCGCGGCCACCCGCATGGCACCCCGGCTGCAACAGTTGGCCGAGGACTGCCGGGCCGCCTCGGTGCCGGTGATCTGGACCATCTTCGACGACACCCATCTCGGACTGGACCGGCCGAACGCCCTGCGCTTCCTCCCCCACGCCGACACCGACTGGCGCCGCCCGGGGCCGGCCGAGGTATGGGCTCCGATGGGCCGCCGCCCCGACGAGGCCCTGATCCGCAAGCCCTCCTACGGCGCGTTCTACGACACCCCGCTCGACACGATGCTGCGCAACCTGAACCGCGACACGGTCATCGTTACGGGCACCCTCACCAACTACTGCTGCGGCACCACGGCCCGGCAGGCCTACGAACGCGGGTACAAGGTCGTCTTCGGATCCGACACCACCGCCACCGACGACGAGTCCCGCCAGGAACCGGAACTCGCCGTCCTGCGCAAAGGCTTCGCGCTGGTACTGACCGCCGAGGAGATCACCGACCGTCTCCGCGCGACCGCGCCCCCACCGGAGGAGGACGGGGGCGGGGCGGACGTCGCCTGATGCGGTATGCCGGCCATACCGCCCTACGACACCGCACCAGGCGGCGCCGGACCCCGGGCGAGGACGGACGAGATGCGTGCCGACCTCGCCGCACTGCGCGAGCCGCTCACCTGCGTGGCCGGTGATCTCGCCGGCCTCTGCGGCATCGACCTCCTGGCCTCCTCCTCGCCCGGGTGAGCGCCGTGGAGTGCTCCGGGCTCGGGCGGACGGTGGTGCCTGGAGTGGAGGGGCTCGGGTGCGGCCGGGTGTCCGGGCGGGGACGGGATCTAGGCTTCCAGGCATGAAGGAAGCACCGTTGAACTTCTGGTCGCTCTACCACCACGGCTTCGCGCGCGTCGCCGCGTGTACGGGCCACACCGTCATCGCCGACCCGCAGGCCAACGCCGAAGCGGTCCTGCGCCAGGCCCGCGACTGCGCGGACGAGGGCGTCGCCGTCGCCGTCTTCCCGGAGCTGGGCCTCACCGGCTACTCGATCGAGGACCTGCTGCTCCAGGACGCCCTCCTCGACCGGGTCGAGGAGGCCCTGGGGACCGTCGTCGCCGGGTCGGCCGAGCTGCTGCCGGTGCTGATCGTCGGCGCCCCGCTGCGCCACCGCAACCGGGTCTACAACTGCGCGGTGCTGGTGCACCGGGGCCGGGTCCTCGGGGTCGTACCGAAGTCGTACCCGCCGTACTACCGGGAGTTCTACGAGCGCCGGCAGATCGCCGACGGCCACGACGAGCGGGGCGGCACCATCCGGGTCGCCGGCGCCGAGGTGCCGTTCGGGGTGGACCTGCTGTTCGCCGCCGAGGACGTGCCCGGTCTCGTGCTGCACACGGAGATCTGCGAGGACATGTGGGTGCCGGTGCCGCCGAGCGCCGAGGCCGCCCTCGCCGGGGCGACGGTGCTCGTCAACCTCTCCGGCAGTCCGATCACCGTGGGCCGGGCCGAGGACCGCAGGCTGCTGTGCCGCTCGGCGTCCTCGCGCTGCCTCGCCGCCTACGTGTACGCGGCGGCCGGCCTGGGCGAGTCGACCACCGACCTGTCCTGGGACGGGCAGACCATGATCTACGAGAACGGGGTGCTGCTCGCCGAGTCCGACCGCTTCCCGGTCGGTGACCAGTACGCGGTCGCCGACGTCGACCTCGACCTGCTGCGGCAGGAGCGGCAGCGGATGGGGACCTTCGACGACAACCGCCGGGCCCACACCGCCCGGACCTCGGACTTCCGGACCGTCTCCTTCGAGCTGGACCCGCCGCTCACCGACCTCGGGCTGCGCCGGCGCGTCGAGCGGTTCCCGTTCGTGCCCGCCGACCCCGAGCGGCTCGCCCTGGACTGCTACGAGGCCTACAACATCCAGGTCGCCGGGCTCCAGCAGCGGCTCGCGGCGATCGGCGGGCCCAAGGTCGTCATCGGTGTGTCCGGCGGGCTCGACTCCACGCACGCGCTGATCGTCGCCGCCCGGGCGATGGACCGGGCCGGCCGGCCGCGCGGCGACATCCTCGCCTTCACCCTGCCCGGCTTCGCCACCAGCGACCACACCAAGGACAACGCGCACCGGCTGATGCGCGCGCTCGGCGTCACCGCCGCCGAGCTGGACATCACGCCGACCGCGCGGCTGATGCTGAAGGAGATCGGCCACCCGTTCGCCTCCGGCGAGCCGGTGTACGACGTCACCTTCGAGAACGTCCAGGCCGGCCTGCGCACCGACTACCTGTTCCGGCTGGCCAACCAGCGCGGCGGCATCGTCCTCGGCACCGGCGACCTCTCCGAGCTGGCGCTCGGCTGGTCGACGTACGGCGTCGGCGACCAGATGAGTCACTACAACGTCAACTCCGGGGTGCCTAAGACCCTGATCCAGCACCTGATCCGCTGGGTCGTCAGCAGCGGGCAGTTCGACGAGGAGACCGGCGAGGTCCTCGCCGCGATCCTGGACACCGAGATCAGCCCGGAGCTGGTGCCGGGCGAGGAGATGCAGTCCACCGAGTCGAAGATCGGCCCGTACGCGCTGCACGACTTCACCCTGTTCCAGGTGCTGCGCTACGGCTTCCGGCCCTCGAAGATCGCCTTCCTGGCCTGGCACGCCTGGCACGACGCGGACGCCGGCGCCTGGCCGCCCGGCTTCCCGGAGGCCAAGCGGGTCGCGTACGACCTGGCCGAGATCCGGCACTGGCTGGAGGTCTTCTGCCGCCGCTTCTTCGCGTTCTCCCAGTTCAAGCGCTCGGCGATGCCGAACGGACCGAAGGTCTCGGCGGGCGGCTCGCTCTCCCCGCGCGGCGACTGGCGCGCCCCCTCCGACGGCAACGCCCGGGCATGGCTGGCCGACCTGGACTGCTTCGACCTGGACGGCGCGGCCACGGACCACTGACCGACCCCACGGACTCGACGGCCCCCTGCCTCGACGGATCCGCGGCCAGACGGATCGGCAACCAGACGGATCGGCAGCCAGACGGATCGCCGGCCCGCCGACCCGGCGGCGCGGAGGCCCCCTCCCGGCCCCCGCTCGACGCCCCGGCTCGCCGGCCCCGCTCAACGGCCCCCGCTCAACGGCGAGATGCTGAACTCCGCGCCCCGGCTCAGGTGTTCCACGTCTCGTCGTACGGGTCCCGCGGGGCCTGCACCGGTCGGCTCGCCGTGACCGACAGGTACGGGATCGGGCCGTTGTTGACCGGGTCGCGGGTCAGGCGGGGGGCGTACGTGCCCGTGACCTCCAGCCAGGCGTCCGGGCGCAGCACCGGCGGCAGCGTCCCGGTCAGCGCGATCTTCACCGGCTGGGCGTCCGCGGCGCAGCAGTTGAGGGCCATGCGGACCAGGTAGGGCCGGCCCGCCCGGTCCAGGGCGAGGAAGCCGGTGACCCGGACCGGGCGGCCGTGCAGGGAGCGGCCGTGGCCGTAGGCCGCGCGGGAGGCGTAGTCCACGACCGAGAGCGGCACCGGGTCGCCGGCGGGCAACGGGCCGTAGGCGTACGGCTTCTGCAGGGCCGTACCCGAGCGCAGGGCGCTGTACGAGCCGAGGGCCGGCGGGGCGATCAGGATCAGCGCGAGCAGCGGCAGCAGCAGGAGCCAGGACACGCGCGGCTCGGGGTGCGTGTGCCCCGGGCCGGGCCGGCCGGCGCGGCGGCGCTCGTACCAGGCCGTCGCCACGGCCGCCGCGATCAGGACGGCGCCGGAGGCCAGCAGGAGGGGGCGCAGGCCCGCCTTGACGTAGCGCAGGTACAGGTCGGTGGCGCCCGCGTGCAGCAGGGCGGCGCCGAGCAGGAACTGGACGGCCGCCTGGGCCTGGCGGTTCACAGCAGCACCACCGAGGTCAGTACGGCGCCCGTGACGGCCAGCGCGAAGGTGGCGGGCGCGAACCGGAGCGCGAAGCCGCGGCCGAAGGTGCCGGCCTGCATCGCGAACAGCTTGAGGTCGATCATCGGGCCCACCACCAGGAACACCAGCTTGGCCGTCGGGGAGAACTGGGTGAGGGAGGCCGCGACGAACGCGTCCGCCTCCGAGCAGATGGACAGCAGGACGGCCAGGACGGCGAGGGCGAGCACGGAGACCAGCGGGGTGCCGGCGGCCGCGCGCAGCCAGGCCGCCGGGACGGCGGCCTTCAGCGTGGCCGCGGCCGTCGCGCCGAGCACCAGGAAACCGCCGGCGTGCATGACGTCGTGCCGGACCGCGTCCCAGAACGCCTCTCCCCTGCTCGCGCCCTCGTGCGCGCCGTGGGCGGGCGGGCGCAGCCAGTCGGTGCGGCCGAGCCGCTGCCACAGCCAGCCCATCGCGCAGGCCACCAGCAGGCTCGCCGCGAACCGGGCCAGGACCATCTCCGGGTGTCCGGGGAAGGCGACGGCGGTGGCGGTCAGCACGACCGGGTTGATCGCGGGCGCGGACAGCAGGAAGGCGAGGGCGGCGGCGGGGGTCACGCCCCGGCGCACCAGGGCGCCCGCCACCGGCACCGACGCGCACTCGCAGCCCGGCAGCACCGCGCCCGCCATCCCGGCCACGGGCACGGCCAGGGCGGGCCGGCGCGGCAGGGCGCGCGCGAAGAAGGACGCCGGGACGAACACGGCGATCGCCGCCGACAGCAGCACGCCGAGCACCAGGAAGGGCAGCGCCTGCACGGTCACCGCCACGAACACCGTCATCCAGCTCTGCATCGCCGGGGTGCCGAGCAGCCCGCGGATCGGGGACTGGGCGAGCACGGCCAGCAGCAGCGTCAGCACCAGGACCAGCGGGGAGCTGAGCCGCCGCTCCCGCGGGGGCGCGGGACGGTCCAGGTCGGCGCCGGGCGGGGCGTCTTCGGTGATGGCCACGGGTGGTTACCTCCGGCTGCTGGGCTGCCTCCCCTGCGTACGCGAGCCGTCGCACGGGCGTTCAGGACGTTGCTGGAACCACGCGTCTCCTTGGGGCACTCTTTTCCCTTGTGACGAGCGTTCCGCAGCAGGGGGGCCCGGGGGGCCGGCCGGCGCACATGGTGGTGTGCGGTGACGACGGGCTCGCGCACCGGCTGGCCGCCGAGCTGCGCGGGGTCTACGGCGAGGCGGTCACCCTCGTCGTACCGCCGAACGGGCGCACCGCCCGGCCCCCCGTGGTCGGCCGGGCCCGGGCCGCGTCGGCGGCGCTGTTCGACCGTGTGGTCAGCGCCGCGGTGGGCACCGTCGGCCGGACCGGGCCGGCCGTCGACGGCCCGCTCCCCCAACGCCCGGCAACGGACGGCGTGCTGGAGGCGGCCGAGCTGACGGAGGAGGTGCTCGCGGAGGCCGGGGTGGGCCGGGCCGCCGCGCTGGCCCTCGTGTACGACGACGACGAGACCAACATCCGGGCCGCCCTGTCCGCCCGCCGGCTGAACCCCCGGCTGCGGCTCGTCCTGCGCCTGTACAACCGGCGGCTGGGCCAGCACATCGAGGAACTCCTCGACCAGGCCGCCGCGTTGGCCGCCGGCGGTGACGACGGCGGCCTCGGCGCCGGTGCCGAGGCCTCCACGACCGTGCTGTCCGACGCCGACACCGCGGCGCCCGCGCTGGCCGCCACCGCCGTCGCCGGCACCGGCCGGGTCGTACAGACCGAGGACCTGCTGCTACGGGCCGTCGAACGACCGCTCACCGGCGACGACGAGCCCGGCACCGGACCGGGCACCGGACCCGGCCTGTGCACCCTCGCCCTGCTGTCGGGCGGCGACCCGGACGGCGGCGGCGAACACCACCCGCGGCTGCTCCCCGACGACGAGGAGGTACGGCAGGCCGCCGGGCGCCAGGCCGTGGTGCTGGAACACGTCTCCGTCCCGACCGGTGCGCGGTCCGCCGCGCCCACCCGCCGGATGACCGGCGTGATGCCGCTCGCCTCCCTCTTCTCCCGCCGGCTGCGCTGGTCCCTGGCCGGACTGGTCGGCTGCGTGGTCGGCCTCGCCGTCGCCCTGTGGCTGGTCACCGGCATCCACCCGCTGCGCGCCTTCTACGTCACCCTGCTCGACCTGTTCGCGATCGACGACCCGGCCCTGCGGGAGCCCCTCGGCCGCCAGCTCCTCCAACTGCTCTCCGCGCTCACCGGGTTGCTGCTCCTGCCGCTGCTGCTGGCCGCCGCGCTGGAGGCGTTCGGCACCTTCCGCACCGCCTCCTCCCTGCGCAGGCCCCCGCGCGGCCTGAGCGGGCACGTGGTCCTGCTCGGCCTCGGCAAGATCGGCACCCGGGTGCTGACCCGGCTGCGGGAACTGAACATCCCCGTGGTGTGCGTCGAGTCCGACCCGGAGGCGCGCGGCCTCGCCACCGCCCGCCGGCTGCGGGTGCCGGTCGTCCTCGGGGACATCACCCAGGAGGGCGTCCTGGAGGGCGCCCAGGTCCAGCGGGCCCAGGCCCTGCTCGCGGTGACCAGCTCCGACACCACCAACCTGGAGGCCGTGCTCTACGCCCGGACCGTACGCCCCGACCTGCGCGTGGTCCTGCGCCTGTACGACGACGACTTCGCCACCGCCGTCTACCGCACCCTGCGGACCGCCTACCCGCAGGCCCTGACCCGCAGCCGCAGCGTCACCCACCTCGCCGCCCCGGCCTTCGCCGGGGCGATGCTGGGCCGCCAGGTGCTGGGCGCGATCGCCGTGGAACGCCGGGTGCTGCTGTTCGCCGCGATCGACGTGGACGGCCATCCCCGGCTGGAGGGCCGCACCGTCCGCGAGGCCTTCCACTCCGGCTCGTGGCGGGTCCTCGCCCTGCTGGGCCGCCACTCCACCTCCCCCGACCACGTCCTGACGAAGGACGACCGGGTGGTGGTGGCGGCGACCCGGCGGGGGCTGGCCGAGCTGCGCTGACCCGGGGGCCGCCCGGGGCCCGCGCCGGGGCCGGTCAGCTGGTGGGTACCGGTGCCCGGTCCTCGTCGGGAACCAGGCCGAGCGCCGCGTCCCGCCGGAACTCGATCTCCCGCCGCAGCAACCGGAACCACATGAACACCACGAACCCGGCGAACACGAACCACTCACCCGTGTAACCGAGGTTCTGGAACGCCTTCAGGTCCAGCCCGCTGCCGCTCGGCGCGCTCGCGGGCACGGCCCGCATCCCGGCGTCGCCCTTGTCCAGGGTGATCCACGCGTCGTACAGCCGGTAGGGCACCAGGTTCACCAGCGTGCCCGAGCTGATCGCCGAGGTCTGCCCGGCCGGCAGCCCGCCCTGCGCGCTCACCCCGTTGTCCCCGGGCGTCTCGGACGCCTGCAGCGCCCCGGTGACGGTGACCTCGCCGGCGGGCGGCGCGGGCGCCCTGGCCGCGTCCGCCGTACCCGGCAGCCAGCCCCGCACCACCGGCAGCGCCTTACCGGTGCCGGTGCGCAGCAGCGTCAGCACGTAGAAACCGCGCTTGCCGTCCAGCTCGCGCCCGGGCACCAGCAGCTGCTTGCCGTAGCGCCCGCTGGCCGTGGCCCGCCGGCCCGCCGTGCTCTTGTCGACGGGCAGCATCGAGTCCAGCGGGCGCGCGGCCTCCCTGCGGCCGGCCGCCACCTGCTCGGTCACGGCACGGTGGTCCTGCACCCGGTCCTCGAACCGGCTCAGCTGCCACGACCCCATGAAGACGCAGAAGGGGATGGCGAGCAGCACGAAGACGTTGATGCCCCACCAGCGGGGTGTCAGCAGAAACCGGTACACGCCCTCCACGGTACGGCTCCCGCGCCGGCCGCTCGGCCGCGGGTCGGCCTTTGCCCGCGCCGCGAGTCGCCCTGTGCCCGGACTGCGAGTCGCCCTGTGCCCGGACCGCGGGCCGGCCTCCGCCCGCCCGGCCCGGACCGCCCGCGCGGGAGGTTGTCCACAGGCTGGGCACACCCGTCCCCCGATTGTCGGCGCGGCCAGGCAGTATGGGCGCATGACTGGGGCCATGAGTGAGAGCAGGACGCCGGGGACACCGGACATGCCGGACTGGGAGAAGCGCTTCCGGGCGCCGCGGGTCTCCCTGCCCGACTGGGCGGAGGACGCCCCGGACCGTTCCCTGTTCGTGTCGAACGCGACCGGGACGTACGAGCTGTACGCCTGGGACAGAGCGACAGGTGAGCAGCGGCAGGCGACCGACCGGCCGAACGGCACGACGGACGGCGTGCTCTCGCCGGACGGCGCGTGGATCTGGTGGTTCGACGACAAGGACGGCGACGAGTTCGGCATCTGGCGCCGCCAGCCCTTCGCGGGCGGCCCGGACGAGCCGGCCGTGCCCGGCCTCGACCCGTCCTACCCGGCCGGCCTGGCCCTGTCCCGCGACGGCCGCACGGCGGTCGTCGGCCGCTCCACGGACGAGGACGGTACGACGATCCACCTGGCGAGCGGGGACGCGGCCCCGGTGGAGATCTACCGGCACCGCGAGTCGGCGGGTGTCGGCGACCTCTCGCACGACGGCTCCCTGATCGCCGTCGAGCACACCGAGCACGGCGACGCCATGCACGCGGCGCTGCGGGTGCTCCGCCCGGACGGCACGACGGTCGCCGAGCTGGACGACACCGAGGGCGGCACGCGGGAGCTGGGCCTGGAGGTGCTGGGCTTCGCCCCGGTCGACGGGGACACCCGGCTGCTCATCGGCCACCAGCGCCGGGGCCGCTGGGAGCCCCTGGTGTGGGACGTGGCGACGGGTGAGGAGACGGACCTGGTCCTGGACCTGCCGGGTGACGTCAGCGCCGAGTGGTATCCGGACGGCTCGGCCCTGCTCGTCGCCCACGGCTTCGAGGCCCGCAGCGAGCTGTTCCGGTACGACCTGGCGGCCCGCGAGCTGACCCGCATCCCCACCCTGCCCGGCACGGTCTCCGGTGCGACGGCCCGCCCGGACGGCAGTGTGGAGTACCTGTGGTCGTCGGCGGCCGAGCCGCCGGCGGTGCGGTCCACGTCCGGCGGTGTGGTGCTGGACCCGCCGGGCCTGGTGTGCCCGCCGTCGGTGCCGGTGGAGGACGTGTGGGTGGAGGGCCCCGGCGGCCGGATCCACGCCCTGGTGCAGAAGCCGGCGGGCGCCACCGGCCCGCTGCCCACCGTGTTCGACCTGCACGGCGGCCCGACCTGGCACGACAGCGACTCCTTCGCCGCGGGCCCGGCCGCCTGGGTGGACCACGGGTACGCGGTGGTCCGCGTCAACTACCGCGGCTCCACGGGCTACGGCCGCGCCTGGACCGACGCCCTCAAGCACCGGGTCGGCCTGATCGAGCTGGAGGACGTGGCCGCGGTGCGCGACTGGGCGGTCTCCTCCGGTCTCGCCGACCCCGACCGTCTCGTCCTGACCGGTGCCTCCTGGGGCGGCTACCTCACCCTGCTCGGGCTGGGCACCCAGCCGGACGCCTGGACGCTGGGCATCGCGGTGGTGCCGGTCGCGGACTACGTGACGGCGTACCACGACGAGATGGAGGCCCTGAAGGCCATGGACCGCACCCTGCTGGGCGGCACCCCCGAGGAGGTCCCGGACCGCTTCGCCGCGTCCTCCCCGCTGACCTACGTCGACCAGGTCAAGGCCCCGGTCTACATCTCGGCGGGTGTCAACGACCCCCGCTGCCCGATCCGCCAGATCGACAACTACGTCAGGAGACTGGAGGCCCGCGGCGCGGTCCACGAGGTGTACCGGTACGACGCGGGACACGGTTCCCTGGTCGTGGACGAGCGGATCAAGCAGGTGAGGCTGGAACTGGAGTTCGCGGAGCGTCACGCGCCGGGCAGTGCCCCGGTGAAGTAGACCGTGCCCGCGCACGCGCCCGGGACGACCGCCGTGGCCGACGGCGCGCCGCCCTGGGCGGTGTGGGTGACCACGACGCTGCCGTCGGCGGGGCCGTCCTCGGTGGCCAGCTGGGTGGTGGTGCCCGCGGAGCCGCCCGCGTCGGTCGTCCCGCCGGAGGCGCTCGCGTCCTGGGTCGGCGTCGGGTCCGGCGTCGGCTCGCTCGGGTCGGTGCCGCCGGTGCTGGTGCCGCCGCCGGTGGGGCAGGTCTCCGAGGGGACGAAGGCGAACTTCTCCTCGTAGGCCGAGCCGGGCTGCAGGACCAGGGAGGTGACTTCGAGGGAGGGGTCGGGCAGGGAGGTCGCGGCGTCACCGGCGACATGCCGGGCGCTGAAGATCTTGGCCGGGTCGGCGGCGCCCTGGGCGGTCGCGGTGACGCTGCCCGGGCCGTCGAGGGTGCACGCGGTGCCGGAGGTGTTGGTGACGCGGAAGGTGCCGTAGACGACGCCGGCGGTGTCGGGGGCGTTCACCGTGCCGGTGGCCGAGCCCAGTTGGGCCGCCGTGCACACCGGGGTGCCCGAGGCGAACGTGGCGGAGGGGTTGGGTCCGCCGGCGGTGCCGCCGGTGTGGCCGCCCTTGTCGCTCTTCTCGCCGCTCTTGCCCTGCTCCTTGCCGGGCTTGACCGTCGTACCGGGGCCGTCCTTCCTGCCGCCCTTGTCGCCGCTCTTGTCCCTGCCCTTGCCGGTGCCGCCGTGGGCCTGGGAACTCTGGCCGGCCATGGCGGTGTTGGGGTCGGTGCCGCCGGACTGCGAGACGTGCACCAGGGCGGGGACGGCGGTGCCGATGAACAGGGCCGCCGCGGCCACGCCGACGACCGCCTGCCGCTTGCGGGCGCGGCGCGCGGGGACGGCGCGGCGCAGGTGGTCCAGGGCGCCGGTGCGCGGTTGGACGTCGTCGACCGCCGAGTGCAGCAGCCGGCGCAGGGCCTGTTCGTCCGTGTCGAGCCCGTCCAGGCTGTGGACTCCGCCGAGCCTTTCGGGACCCTTGTCCTCGGGGCCGTGGTTCACAGTTCCGTTCCCAGGGTGCGATGGCGTGTGCTCGTGCCGGGTGCGCTCTGTAGGCTCGTGCCAGGCGTAGGGCTCGTGTCGATCGTGGGAGTGGTGGTCAGCGGAGTGACCGTCATTCCGGTCGCCCCCTTCGGCGTGGTCGCTCATGCCGGTGCCTCCATGGCCACGCGCAGCGCGGCGATGCCCCGCGAGCCGTACGCCTTCACCGAGCCCAGTGATATGCCGAGGCTCTCGGCGACCTGGGCCTCGGTCATGTCCGCGAAGTAGCGCAGCACGAGCACCTCGCGCTGGCGGCGCTGCAGGCCCTTCATCGCCTTGATGAGGTCCCGGCGCTCCAGCTGGTCGTAGGCGCCCTCCTCCGCGCTCGCCATGTCGGGCATCGGCTTGGAGAGCAGCTTCAGGCCGAGGATGCGCCGGCGCAGCGTGGACCGGGAGAGGTTGACCACGGTCTGCCGCAGGTAGGCGAGGGTCTTCTCGGGGTCGCGGACGCGCTTGCGGGCCGAGTGGACGCGGATGAAGGCCTCCTGCACGACGTCCTCGCAGGAGGCGGTGTCGTCGAGGAGGAGCGCGGCGAGGCCGAGCAGCGAGCGGTAGTGCGCCCGGTAGGTCTCGGTGAGGTGGTCGACGGTCGTCCCGGCGGCCTCGGTGGCCACGGCGCCCGCGGTCTCCTCGGCGCCGTCGCGCTGACTGGGTATGCGGGCGGGCCGCGCTGCGGGCATGGGCGCGATCACCGGCATGCCGCCGGGCGTGCGGGGCCGGAGCGCCGCGCGGGGACGCAGGGCCGTAGCGCCGCGGACCGCAGTGAGTTCGAGTACCTCTGCCACGCCTGTTGGACACGTTTCCCCCCTCGGGGGTTGTACGTGCCGGGCGTCACATGTGCGACGACCGGCGGTGCCTCAAGTGCCGTCATGCGTCCCGCTCTTCCCTTATGTCCCATTTGAACGGGCGTCCCCACGCCCCGATCACGGCGTCCCCACGCCAGGATCACCACGTCCCCAGGCCCCGCAAGGGTGACCGCAAAGACGCTCCCCGCCTCCCCGCGGTTGCGGGAGACGGGGAGTGAAATCCTCTGTCGCCGAGGGGGGCCGGTTCAAGTGGATTGGACCATGCCCCTGGCCACACTTCGTCCACAGATCCTACAAAGGGTGGGGAGCGTGGGCCGAGGTCTCCGCCGCGATCAGCTCCGCGATCTGCACGCAGTTCAGGGCGGCCCCCTTGCGCAGGTTGTCGCCGCACACGAACAGCTCCAGCGCGGTCGGGTCGTCCAGCGCCCGCCGCACCCGGCCCACCCAGGTCGGGTCGGTACCCACCACGTCGGCGGGGGTGGGGAACTCGCCGGCGGCCGGGTCGTCGCACAGCACCACGCCCGGCGCGGTGGCGAGGATCTCCCGGGCGCCGTCGACGCCCACCTCCCGCTGGAAGCGGGCGTGGACGGTCAGCGAGTGCGTGGTGACCACCGGCACCCGCACACAGGTCACGGCGACCGGCAGCCGCGGCAGGCCGAGGACCTTCCGGGACTCGTCGCGGACCTGCATCTCCTCCGACGACCAGCCGTCCTCGCGCAGCGAGCCGGCCCACGGGACGACGTTCAGCGCGACCGGCTCCGGGAACGGCCCGGTGTCCTCCCCGACGGCCCGGCGCACGTCCCCGGGCTTGGTGCCCAGCTCGGTCCCGGCCACCAGGGACAGCTGGGCCCGCAGCGCCTGCACACCGGCCCGCCCGGCCCCGCTCACCGCCTGGTACGACGACACCACCAGCTCGCGCAGCCCGAACTCGGCGTGCAGCGCGCCAAGGGCGACGATCATCGTCAGGGTGGTGCAGTTGGGGCTCGCGACGATCCCGCGCGCGCGGGACCGTACGGTGTGCGCGTTGACCTCGGGCACGACGAGCGGCACGTCCGGGTCCGTCCGGAAGGCGCCGGAGTTGTCGACGACGACCGCGCCGCGCGCGGCGGCGACGGGCGCCCACTCGGCGGCGACCTCGTCGGGCACGTCGAACAGCGCGATGTCGACCCCGGCGAAGGCGTCCTCCGTCAGGGCCGCCACCTCGACCTCCGCCCCGCGCACGGTCAGCTTGCGGCCGGCCGAGCGCGGGGAGGCGAGCAGGCGGATCTCGCCCCAGATGTCGGCCCGCTGGGACAGGATCTGGAGCATGACCGTGCCGACGGCCCCGGTCGCCCCCACGACCGCGAGCGTCGGCTTGCCGGTCGGTGCCATCAGCGGCCCGTGCCTCCGTAGACGACGGCCTCGTCGGAGTCGGAGTCCAGCCCGAAGGCGGTGTGCACGGCGCGGACGGCCTCGGGGACGTCGTCGGCGCGGGTGACCACCGAGATGCGGATCTCGGAGGTCGAGATCAGCTCGATGTTCACACCGGCGTCGCTGAGCGCCTCGAAGAAGGCGGCGGTGACGCCCGGGTTGGTCTTCATGCCGGCGCCGACCAGGGAGATCTTGCCGATCTGGTCGTCGTAGCGCAGCGAGTCGAAGCCGATGCCGGGGCGGTTCTTCTCCAGCGCGTCGATGGCCTTGCGGCCCTCGGTCTTCGGCAGCGTGAAGGAGATGTCCGTCAGTCCCGTGGAGGCGGCGGACACGTTCTGCACGACCATGTCGATGTTGATCTCGGCATCGGCGATGGTCCGGAAGATCGCGGCGGCCTCACCCGGCTTGTCCGGCACACCGACGACCGTGATCTTGGCCTCGGAGGTGTCGTGCGCGACACCGGAGATGATGGCCTGCTCCACCTTCTTGTCCCCAATCGGCTCACTGCTGACCCACGTGCCCTGCAGTCCGCTGAAGGACGACCGGACGTGGATCGGGATGTTGTAGCGGCGGGCGTACTCCACACAGCGGTGGAGCAGCACCTTGGAACCGGAGGCGGCGAGCTCCAGCATGTCCTCGAAGGAGATCCAGTCGATCTTCTTCGCCTTCTTCACCACACGCGGGTCGGCGGTGAACACCCCGTCGACGTCCGTGTAGATCTCGCACACCTCGGCGTCGAGCGCGGCGGCCAGCGCCACGGCCGTGGTGTCGGACCCGCCGCGGCCCAACGTGGTGATGTCCTTCTTGTCCTGCGAGACGCCCTGGAAACCGGCGACGATGGCGATGTTGCCCTCGTCCAGCGCCGTCCTGATCCGGCCCGGCGTGACGTCGATGATCCGGGCTTTGTTGTGGACCGAGTCGGTGATGACGCCGGCCTGGCTGCCGGTGAAGGACTGGGCCTCGTGACCCAGGTTTTTGATCGCCATCGCCAGCAGGGCCATGGAGATCCGCTCTCCGGCGGTCAGCAGCATGTCGAATTCGCGCCCGGCAGGCATGGGAGAGACCTGCTCGGCGAGATCGATCAGCTCGTCCGTCGTGTCGCCCATCGCGGAAACGACGACAACCACCTGGTTGCCGTTCTTCTTCGCTTCCACGATCCGCTTGGCGACGCGCTTGATGCCCTCGGCATCGGCTACGGAGGAGCCTCCGTACTTCTGCACGACAAGGCCCACGTGCGCTCCTCGCTCGGTTCGTTTGTGTCGGCTCAGTCTATCGAGCGTCCGCATTCCACCACCGTGCTCCCGCATGGTGAGACGTCCGGACGCCCGCCCCCGGCACCTGCCCAGCGGACCGCCGGACACTCGGAACGTGCCCGGTGTCACAGCCGCCGCGGGACGGCCGGACTACTTCCCCGGCCGGATCCCGAGCGGCCCGCCGATCTCCTGTGCCATGACCCGGCCCGCCTCGAACTCCAGCGTCTCGTCGCCGATGTCCGCCTGGTCGGTGTCAAGGCCGTCCAGCTCCTCCAGGGGCTGGTTGAGGCGGACGTGGATGAGGACGGACTGGAGGGCGCGCAGCACCGCGGAGGCCGTCGGACCCCAGTTGGAGAAGTAGGAGAACTGCCACCACCACAGGGCCTCGGTGGTGCGGCCCGCCCGGTAGTGGACCATGCCGTGCCGCAGGTCGGTGATGATGTCGGCGAGGTCGTCGGAGATCCGGGCCGGCACCGGCGCCTTGCGGGGCTCGTAGGGGTCGAAGACCTCGGAGTAGACGTCGACCGGGTCCAGCAGCCGGGCGAAGTTCTCCCGCAGCTCGTCCAGGTCGGGCTCGGGGCCCGGGTCGGGCTCGTAGCGCTCCTCGGGGACGATGTCCTCGTGGGCGCCCAGCCGGCCGCCGGCCAGCAGGAGCTGGGAGACCTCAAGGAGGAGGAAGGGCACGGCCGATTCCGGTTCGTCGCCCCTCGCCACCTCCGTGACGGCCACCAGGAAGCTCTCGACCTGGTCCGCGATCTGGACCACGAAGTCGTCCGGGTTCTGCGTCGAGGCGTGCAGCGTGGCGTCAGACATCTAGGAGTCGTCTCCCCTCGAAGGCGCGGCCGAGGGTCACCTCGTCCGCGTATTCCAGGTCGCCACCCACCGGGAGGCCGCTGGCCAGGCGGGTGACCTTCAGGCCCATGGGCTTGATCATGCGGGCGAGGTACGTCGCCGTGGCCTCGCCTTCCAGATTGGGATCCGTGGCCAGGATCAGTTCCGTGACGGTCCCGTCGGCCAACCGCGCGAGAAGTTCTCGTATACGCAGGTCGTCGGGTCCCACGCCCTCGATGGGGCTGATCGCGCCGCCGAGCACGTGGTAACGGCCCCGGAACTCGCGGGTGCGCTCGATCGCGACGACGTCCTTGGGTTCCTCCACCACACAGATGACGGCGGGGTCGCGGCGCGGGTCGCGGCAGATGCCGCACAGCTCCTCCTGCGCCACGTTGCCGCACGTGGCGCAGAAGCGGACCTTCGCCTTCACTTCCAGGAGGGCGTGCGCGAGCCGCTTCACGTCCGCCGGCTCGGCCTGCAGGATGTGGAAGGCGATCCGCTGCGCGCTCTTGGGACCGACGCCGGGCAGCCGCCCCAGCTCGTCGATGAGGTCCTGGACCACGCCTTCGTACAACGCACTGCCCTTCCTGGAGACCTTTCGGTACGTACGGTAGTCGGCGCCCGCCTCCGCCCGGAAGGCGGAGGCGTCAGAACGGCAGGCCCGGGATGCCGCTGCCGCCGCCCAGGCCCTGCGCGAGCGGGCCCAGCTTCTGCTGCTGGAGCGCCTGGGCGTTCTCGTTGGCCGCCTGGACGGCCGCCACGATCAGGTCGGCGAGGGTCTCGGTGTCCTCCGGGTCCACCGCCTTCGGGTCGATCTTCAGCGCACGCAGCTCGCCGGAACCGGTGACGGTGGCCTGCACCAGACCGCCGCCCGCCTGCCCGTCGACCTCCGTGTTCGCCAGCTCCTCCTGGGCCCGCTGCAGATCCTGCTGCATCTTCTGGGCCTGCTGGAGCAACTGCTGCATATTGGCCTGGCCACCACCGGGAAACACGATCAGCTCCTCTGCGTCTTCTCCTTGAGCACGAGCCTACGTGGTCCACGCCCCCATCGCCCCGCCACTCTTTCGAGTGACAAGTTCGGCAGTCGTATACCTGATCAAGGCCCTCTTCCGGGCGGAAAAGCCGGGAAAGCTCCCTCTCCGCCACCCGTTGGGCGGTAGGAAGGGGGCCGCGCGCCGACATGGAATGTCACGCAAAGTGACCGGTGGTGAGCATCAGTGATCAGTAGGGAGTGCCGGGTGGGTCAGCCGGAGATGCAGCCCGAGGGTCCGCCTCAGGACGGGCGGGGCGAGGGTGCGGCCGGGCTGCGGCCGGGCGATCTGATCGGGCGGCCCTTTCCGCTCGGCGACTGGGGCGAGCCGGCCGAGCGGCTCGACGAGCTGTACCGGTGGGCGGAGCGGCGGGCGTTGGAGACGGCGGCCTGGTACCTGCGGGACCGGGTCTGGAAGCGGCGCGGGGCGCGCGTGCTGCGGATCGGGGCGGCGGCCGGTGCGGTGGCCGGGGCGGCGCTGCCCCTGCTGGAGCTGACCGGGGTGGCCGGCGGGGTGGCGCCCTGGGGCTGTCTGGCGCTGCTGGTCACGGCCGCGTGTGTCGGCGTCGACCGGTTCTTCGGGGTCACGTCCGGCTGGATGAGGGACATCGCGTCCGCGCAGGCGGTGCAGCGGCGGCTGCAGGCGTTCCAGTTCGACTGGGCCTCGGAGAGCGTACGGGAGGTGCTGGGGCCGGCGGAGGGCACGGCGAGCGAGGCGGCCGAGCGGTGCCTGACGGTGCTGCGGCGCTTCTCGGAGGACGTCACGGAGCTGGTCCGCGCGGAGACCACCGACTGGATGGTGGAGTTCCGCACCGGGTCGGCGCCCCTGGGGATCCAGACGGCGGTGGCGGCGGTGCCACGGCAGGAGGTCGGGGGCGGCGGCGGCCGGCTCCCGCTGCCCCCGGCGAACGGCAGCCGCCCGAACATGCCCCGGCAACGCCCGCCGGAGCCTCGCTAGACGTGCGCTACCCCTTGTCGTAGACCAGGCTCTCCCCGCCGTTCCGTTTCTCCCGTTCGAGCCGTCCGTCGGGCAGCAGGCTGATCTCGGTGGCCTCGCCCGGGGTGCAGGAGGCGGCGGGTTCACCGCTGGTGACGGTGGACGGCCCGATCTCCAACGGCCCGCCGCCGCCGGGCACTTCGGTGAGCCGCGCCGCGAAGACGCAGTGGTACGACCCGCCGCTCTCGGTCGGCCCGTCCGCGACCAGCGTCAGCACGGGGTCGCCCACCTCGCCCTGCCGGATGGTCAGTCGGCGGGTGTGGGAGCCGTTCGCGCTGTCGATGGCCGTCCGCCAGGTGCCCAGGTAGGTCTCCGGGACCGCCCCGGCGGTGGAGGCGGACGGGGACGGCGTCGCGTCGGCCGGGGCGGCCGCGCCGGAGCCGTCCGGTGACGCGGAGCCGGTGGTCGGCGCCGCGGTGGCCCTGCCGTCGCCCTTGGCGTCCGTCGCACCGCCGTTGTTCATCAGCGCGTACACCGAGCCGCCCGAGCCCAGCGCGACGACCAGCGCGATGACGACGAGCAGCGCGGTGGACCGCCCGTTGCGCCGCTCCGGCTCCGCCGGGGTACCGGTGGCCGACGGCCCGTACGGCGGGGTGGCACCGAACCCGCCGCCCGGCCCCGCGTAGGGGTACGACGGCTGGGCCCCGCCCCAGCTGCCGGGCTGGGGCGGATAGCCGTACGCGGCGGGCTGCGGGTGCGGGGGATGCGGCTGGGGTTGCGGCGGGGCCCCGTACGGCGCCCCGAACGCGGATGACGGCGGGGTCCCGTGCGCGGTCCCGGTCGGCCGGCGGTCGTCGGGGGAGGCGGCCTGGCCGCCGTCGGACACGGGGGCGTGCTCGGGGGACGCGCCGGCACCGGCGGCACCCGGGGCGGCACCGGCACCACTGGCGTTCTCGGCGGCCGTCCCGTCCCGCTCCGGGTCCTCCACCTCCAGCAGCCCCACCGCGTGCCGCCCCAGCTGCGCGACCAGCGCACCCGGCAGCCAGGGGTCCCGGGAGCGGCCCCCGGTCACGGTGTCCTCCACCCCGGTCCGCTCCAGGATGGCGTCGAGCGAGGGCCGGCCCCCCGGGTCCTTGCGCAGGCAGTCCCGGACCAGGTCGGCGATCCCCTCCGGGACCCCCGTCAGGTCCGGCTCCTCCTGGGCGATGCGGAACATCAGGGCGTGCGCCCCGCTCTCGCTGCCGCCGAAGGGCAGCGCCCCGGTCGCCGCGTACGCCAGCACGGACCCCAGGCAGAACACGTCACAGGCCGGGGTGATCCGGTCCCCGCGCACCTGCTCGGGCGCCATGAACCCGGGCGAGCCGACGAGCGCCCCGGTGCGGGTGAGCCCCTCGCCGCCGGCGGTCGCCGTCTCCCGGGCCCGCGCTATGCCGAAGTCGATCACGCGCGGACCGTCGATGGTCACCAGCACGTTCGACGGCTTGAGGTCCCGGTGCACGATCCCGGCCGCGTGGATGTCCTTCAGCGCCTGCGCGAGCCCCGCCGCCAGGATCCGTACCGACCGCTCGGGCAGTGCCCCGTGGTCGTGCCCGACGACCTGCTGCAGGCTCGGTCCGGCCACGTAGCCCGTCGCCAGCCACGGCACGGCCGCCTCGGTGTCCGCGTCCAGCACGGGCGCGGTCCAGTGACCGCCGACCCGGCGCGCGGCCTGCACCTCCTGCCGGAACCGCGCCCGGAACTCCTCCCGCGCGGCCAGCTCCCGCCGGACGAGCTTGACGGCGACCGTCCGCCCCCGGTCCGAGCGGGCCAGGTACACGTGCCCCATGCCGCCCGCGCCGAGCCGTGCCAGCAGCCGGTACGCCCCGATCCGCGGGGGATCCCCCGGTCCCAGCTTCTCCATCCCCGCGCCGCCTTCCCCCCATCGGTCCACGCCGACCGAGAATAGTGCGGCGGCACGGCAGCGGTCCCGGCCCCGTCTCCACGGTTCCGTAACAGGCCATCCCCCTCCCGGGCCCCCCTTCCTTCGACAACCTGTCGCGGATTGCCGTCGTCCACGGAACAGGACGCCGATAGGACTTCCGCATCGCGGACATCTACCCTCACCGGCATGACCCCTCAGCCCAGCCCCGAAACCGGCGCCGCGGTGAAGGCCGCGGACCGCGCGCACGTCTTCCACTCCTGGTCCGCCCAGGACCTCATCGACCCCCTCGCCGTCGCCGGCGCCGAGGGGTCGTACTTCTGGGACTACGACGGCACCCGGTACCTCGACTTCACCAGCGGACTCGTCTTCACCAACATCGGCTACCAGCACCCCAGGGTCGTCGCCGCGATCCAGGAGCAGGCCGCGAAGCTGACCACCTTCGCGCCCGCGTTCGCCGTCGAGGCCCGCTCCGAGGCGGCCCGGCTGATCGCCGAGCGGACCCCCGGCGACCTGGACAAGATCTTCTTCACCAACGGCGGGGCGGACGCCGTCGAGCACGCGGTGCGCATGGCCCGGCTGCACACGGGCCGCCCCAAGGTGCTCTCGGCCTACCGCTCGTACCACGGCGGCACCCAGCAGGCCATCAACATCACCGGCGACCCGCGCCGCTGGGCCTCCGACGGCGCCGCCGCCGGCGTCGTCCACTTCTGGGCTCCGTACCTCTACCGCTCCCGCTTCTACGCCGAGACCGAGGAGCAGGAGTGCGCCCGGGCGCTGGAGCACCTGGAGACGACGATCGCCTTCGAGGGCCCCGGGACGATCGCCGCGATCATCCTGGAGACCATTCCGGGCACCGCGGGGATCATGGTCCCGCCGCCCGGCTACCTGGCCGGCGTCCGCGAGATCTGCGACCGGCACGGGATCGTCTTCGTGCTGGACGAGGTCATGGCCGGTTTCGGCCGCACCGGCGAGTGGTTCGCGGCCGACCTGTTCGGCGTCACCCCCGACCTGATGACCTTCGCCAAGGGCGTCAACTCCGGTTACGTGCCTCTCGGCGGTGTGGCCATCTCCGCCGAGATCGCCGAGACCTTCGGCAAGCGGCCGTACCCGGGCGGGCTCACCTACTCCGGGCACCCGCTGGCCTGCGCCGCCGCCGTCGCCACGATCAACGTGATGGCGGAGGAGGGCGTGGTCGAGAACGCGAAGGCGCTCGGCGAGAGCGTCGTCGGCCCCGGTCTCGCCGCGCTGGCCGAACGCCACCCGAGCGTCGGCGAGGTGCGCGGTGTCGGCATGTTCTGGGCGCTGGAGCTGGTGCGCAGCCGGGAGACCCGCGAGCCGCTGGTGCCGTACAACGCGACCGGCGAGGCGAACGCCCCCATGGCCGCGTTCGCCGCCGCCGCCAAGCGGAACGGGCTGTGGCCCTTCGTGAACATGAACCGTACCCACGTGGTCCCGCCGTGCAACGCCACCGAGACCGAACTGAAGGCGGGTCTTGCCGCGCTGGACGCCGCGCTGAGCGTCGCCGACGAACACACCGTGTGACCGCACCGCGGCTGCCGCCGGGCCGGTTCGAACGCGTAAGGTGACGTGCTCGTAAGCAAGGGGGACACGCGTACATCGCGAGTCCGTACGAGTACGTCACCCGGACGTGTGAGGAGAGGCCCGGACCATGCCCGGCAACGGCGCCGTGACGCGCAGTACCCTGCGCCAGCAGATCGCGGACGCGCTCCGCGACGAGGTGCTGGCGGGGCGGCTGCTCCCGGGCCGGGCGTTCACGGTCAAGGAGATAGCCGACCAGTACGGCGTCTCCGCCACCCCCGTCCGCGAGGCACTGGTCGACCTGTCCGCGCAGGGCGTCCTGGAGGCCGACCAGCACCGCGGCTTCCGGGTGCCCGAGTACTCGCTCACCGACTACCGGGACATGATCAGGGCCCGCAGCCTGGTCACCGACGGCATGTTCCAGGCCCTCACCATCGGCCACCCCGCCTTCCACACCCCGCCCGAGGACCCGCGGACAGCCGCGGCCCTGTCCACCGTGCGCCGCCGCGGCGAGGAGGCCCAGCGCGCGGCGGCCGCCGGTGACGTCACCGTCCTCATCGGCTACGACCTGCGGTTCTGGCGCGAGCTGAGCGCCCTGTTCGGCAACCCCTACCTCGGTGACTTCCTGCACCGGCTGCGCGTGCAGTCCTGGGTCTGCGCGGTGCAGCACCTGCTCAGGCTGCCCGATCTGCGCGGCCGGCTGTGGGCCGGGCACACCGGGCTGGTCGACGCGCTGGCCCGGCGCGAGGCCGAGGCCGCCCGCGCGATCGTCGCCGACGCCAACGCCCACTCGCTGGCGCTGCTGGAACACCTGGCAGGCGGGTAAGTGACCGATACGGTCCCTCCCAGCCGCCCGAGGGGAGCCGCACCGGGGCCGTACCGACTACCCTTCCCTGACCACCTGCTGCCGTGCGTGATCGCGCGCCTGCCGATGCGAGGAGCCCTCTTTGGCCTGTGACCTGTGGCTGGTACCGCTCGTGGACGTGTTGTGCCACACCCCGGACAACCCCTTCGCCGAGGAACTCGCGCAGTACAACAAGGCCCTGGCCGAGGCCGGTCTGCCACCGGTGCCGGTGTACCAGTACATGCCGGGCCTGTCCGGCGACGTCGCCCCGGTCGCCGGGTTCGACTACGACGCCCTGCACTTCCTGCGCCGGGTGTACCTGCTCCAGGTCTGCGGGCTGCCGGTGACGCCGGTGGACGAACTGGGCGGTGACTACGAGCAGTTGCTGGAGATGTTCGAGGCGACGGCCCAGCAGTCGCACCTGGTCTGGCACTACGACCACGCGGGCGCGTACGTCCCCGTGGACTTCCCGCACCCGCTGTCCAACGAGGAACTGCTCGCCGGCGGCGGCCCCTTGGGCTCCGCCCAGACGCTGCTGCGCGAACTGCAGTACGTCGCCCCGTCCATCGGCATCGACCCGGCCAACCCCCCGGCGCCGCCCACCCCGCCCACGGCCCCGACGGAGCTGGAGGAACCGGCCGTCCCGGCCCCCTACGACCCCAGCCCCTTCGCCCGCGAACGCCACGTCTGGCTGGGCCTGCACGCGGCAGCGACCCGCTCCCTGGCCCAGGGCTCGATGATCGTCTTCAGCTGACGTGCCGCATACTCGGAACGCCGATCGGGGCGGCAGGGAAGAGATCGGTGCGATCAAGAAGCACGTCTTCGGCACCGCCTTCGCTCCGGCAACGCGCTGCCCGAGGACCACGTCCTGCTGGAAGGTGAGTGGTGATGGCGTCCCTCGTCTACTTCAAGAAGGAGTCCGAGGACGGGGCGGTCATCCGCTACTCCTTCGGTGAGGACCCGAAGACGATGACGCGGCTCCTGACCATGAACACGTACACGCGGACGGCCCAGCCGGACGACGGCGACCTCGACTACACCTTCCTCAAAGCGTCCCGGAAGATCAACGCCGTGTACGACGAGCGGGCACGGTGGCCGGAACGAGGGATGAGCGCGAGCTGAGCCGGAGCGGGGGCCTGCCAGGCCGGACGACGTCGAGGACGGCCGGGGTTCGGAGCAGTCCGCGCCGCCCCAGCTCGTCCAGCTCTGCCTTGACTTGTCGGCACTCGGGCAACGTCCGGCTCAGCAGCCGCCAGTAGACGGCGGGACGGCCGGGCGGGTTCTCCGCGCCGGCCATCCCGTCGGATCCCCGGTTCCGGGGATCGGAACGTTCGTCAGAGGAACGAGTTGATCTCGATCGTCTCGTCCCGGCCCGGGCCCACGCCGATCGCGGAGATCGGGGCGCCGGACATCTCCTCCAGCGCCTTGACGTAGTTCTGGGCGTTCTTCGGCAGGTCGGAGAAGGACTTCGCCTTGGTGATGTCCTCCGACCAGCCCGGCAGGGTCTCGTAGACCGGCTTCGCGTGGTGGAAGTCGGTCTGCGAGTACGGCAGCTCCTCGACCCGCTTGCCGTCGATCTCGTAGGCCACGCAGACCGGGATCTGCTCCCAGCCGGTGAGGACGTCCAGCTTGGTGAGGAAGAAGTCGGTCAGGCCGTTGACGCGGGTCGCGTAGCGGGCGATGACCGCGTCGAACCAGCCGCAGCGCCGGTCGCGGCCGGTGGTGACGCCCCGCTCGCCGCCGATGCGGCGCAGCGCCTCGCCGTCCTCGTCGAACAGCTCGGTCGGGAACGGGCCCGCGCCGACGCGGGTCGTGTACGCCTTGAGGATGCCGATGACCCGGCTGATCTTCGTCGGACCCACGCCCGCGCCGGTGCACGCACCGCCCGCCGTGGGGTTCGAGGAGGTCACGAAGGGGTACGTGCCGTGATCGATGTCCAGCAGCGTGCCCTGGCCGCCCTCGAACAGCACGACCTTGTCCTGCTCCAGGGCCTGGTTGAGCACCAGGACGGTGTCGGCGACGTACGGCCTGATCTGCTCGGCGTAGCCCAGCAGTTCCTCCACCACCTGGCTCACGGCGATCGCGCGCCGGTTGTAGAGCTTGGTCAGGATCTGGTTCTTGACGTCGAGGGCCGCCTCGACCTTCTGGGTCAGGATCGACTCGTCGTACAGGTCCTGGACCCGGATGCCCACCCGGTTGATCTTGTCGGAGTAGGTCGGGCCGATGCCGCGCCCGGTCGTGCCGATCTTGCGCTTGCCGAGGAAGCGTTCCGTCACCTTGTCGACGGTCACGTTGTACGGCGTGATGATGTGCGCGTTTCCGCTGATCAGGAGCTTGGACGTGTCGACGCCACGCTCGTTCAGACCGCTCAGCTCGGAGAGCAGGACCGACGGGTCGACGACGACGCCGTTGCCGATGACCGGGACACAGGAGGGCGAGAGGATCCCGGAAGGGAGAAGGTGGAGGGCGTACTTCTGATCACCCACGACTACCGTGTGGCCGGCGTTGTTGCCGCCCTGGTAGCGCACCACATAGTCGACGGAGCCACCGAGCAGGTCCGTCGCCTTTCCCTTGCCTTCGTCACCCCACTGAGCACCGAGCAGCACAAGTGCGGGCACGCGCGTACACCCCTTCCGGGCGGGGCATGTCCAAGGTCGGGGGCTTGGGCGTAAGGTTCACCGCCGCGTACCACCGCGACCGTCGCTGGTCGCACACAACCGTCGGACCGGATGCCCCGGAATAGACGAAGCCCCTGGCGCAATAGCGCAAGGGGCTCTTGCACAAAGATGCTACCCGAGGAAGCGAGGCAGGACCGAGGTGGCGACTTTCGCGACGTCCGATCAGCTGCTGGTGATCATCGATCCGGCGGCCCGGCATACGGACGCGGAGTCCGTCCGGATCGCGAAAGACGTGCTCAGCGCGGGTGCGGCCGCGAAGGTGTGCCTCCCGGACGGGCCGGAGGAATTCGCCCGCGCGCTCGGCCGGAGGGGCTCGCGGCGGCCGGTGGTGATCGGCGACGACCGGGCGCTGGCGCGGGCCGTCGCCCTGCTGCACCGGCAGCGGGAGCTGGCCGGGTGCGCGCTGGCGGTGGTCCCGGTGGGCGACACCGTGCTCGCCGAGTCCCTCGGGGTGCCCTGCGGGACGGTGGCGGCGGCCCGGGCGGTCCTGGACGGCGCCGAGCGGCGCCTGGACCTGCTGGTGGACGACAGCGACGGGGTCGTGCTGGGCGCGCTGGGCATTCCGCCGGCCCGGCCGGCCGCCGTCACGCCGGTCCCGGTCGCCCTGGACCGGCCCTGGTACCGCTCCCTGGTCCGCACCCTCGCCCCCCGCCCCGCCCGGCTGTCCGCCGTACCGTCCCCGCGGGTGACCCGGCTGCGGGTGGAGGTGGACGGGGAGACGGTGGTGGACCTGGACCAGCCGGTGGAGGCGGTGTCGGTGACGCCGGGCCGGACCGGGACGGCCTCGGTGGAGGTACGGCCCCTGTCGGTGGGCGCGGAGGCCACCCCGCTGCTGGCCCGCGGGCACACGGTGACGGTCACGGGAACGGACTTCCGCTACCGCGCGGACGCGTCGGTCTCGGGCCCGGTACGGCGCCGGACCTGGCGGGTGCTGGCGGGGGCGTGGGCCCTCACCCTGCCCCGTGCCGCGCCTCCCGGCCCGGTGCCCGGCCCCGGCCGGCCGGGCGGGTGATCAGCGCACCTCGACGGTCAGCCCCTCCAGGCCCCGGATGACGAAGTTCGGCTTGCGTCGCGGCTCCCGGGCCAGGGCCAGGGTCGGGGCCTGCCGGAGGAGGGCCGTCATGGACGCCGCCAGCTCCATACGGGCCAGGGGGGCGCCGATGCAGTAGTGGATGCCCGCGCTGAAGGAGATGTGCGGGTTGTCCTTCCGGGCGAGGTCCAGCCGGGCGGGGTCGGTGAAGACCGCCGGGTCGTGGTTGGCCGAGCCGAAGAGCATGGCGATCTCGGAACCCCTGGGGATGGTCGTGCCGTCGATCTCGATGTCGTCCAGCACCCAGCGCTCGAAGAGCTGGAGCGGGGTGTCGTACCGCATCAGCTCCTCGACCGCGGACGGGACCAGGGAGTGGTCGCCGCGCAGGAGCGCCAGCTGGGCGGGGTTGCGCAGCAGCGCCCACCAGCCGTTCACCGTGGCGTTGACCGTCGCCTCGTGGCCCGCGTTGAGCAGCAGGACCGCCGTGGAGATCATCTCCTGCTCCGTGAGGCGGTCGCCCGCGTCGTGGGCCGCGATCAGGCCGGAGATCAGATCGTCCCCGGGGTCCTTGCGGCGGGCGGCGATCAGCTCGCGCAGGCAGTCGGAGAACTCCACGGACGCCCGGACCGCGCGGGCCGCGGTCTCCTCGGACGGGTTCAGCTCGTACATTCCGCAGATGGCCGCCGACCAGGGGCGCAGCAGGGCCCGGTCCGCCTGGGGGATGCCCAGCATCTCGGCGATCACGGCCACCGGCAGCGGCTCCGCCACGTCCGTGAGCAGATCACCGCCGCCCTCCGCGACCAGGGCGGCCACCAGGTCGTCCGCCAGCCCGTGGACGTACGGCCGCAGCCGCTCCACCGTGCGCGGGGTGAACGCCTTCGACACCAGGCGCCGGATCCGGGTGTGGTCCGGCGGCTCCAGGTCGAGCATGCCGTGGTCGTTGAGGGTGTGGAACGGCTCGTGCTCCGGCGGGGGCGGGGTGCGGCCGAAGTCCTCGTGGGTGAACCGGTGCTGGTACGTCCGGCCCAGCCGGCGGTCCCGCAGCAGCGCCGAGACGTCCGCGTGGTGCGGGACCAGCCACTGGTCGGTCGGCTCGTACCGGACCACCCGTCCGCGAGCCCGCAGCTCGGCGTAGGCCGGGTACGGGTCGGCGACGAACGCCGGGTCCCAGGGATCGAACGCGAGGTCACGAGGTCCACCCATGCGGGGACGCTAGCGCGCCGTCCGCCCCCTGACCAGGGGCAGCCCGGCCGGGTGCGGGTGGCCGGCGGTCAGCCCGGTGTCACCAGGCGGGACTCGTAGGCGAAGATCGCTGCCTGGGTGCGGTCTCTCAGGCCCAGTTTGACCAGGATGCGGCTGACGTGGGTTTTGATGGTGGACTCCGCCACCACCAGGTGGCCGGCGATCTCCGCGTTGGACAGGCCCTGGGCGATGAGGGCCAGCACCTCCGTCTCGCGTTCGGTCAGTTCGCCGTAGGCCGTCGTCGGCATGCGGCGGGAGGTGTCCGCCAGGCGGGAGAACTCGGTGATCAGGCGCCGGGTGACCGAGGGGGCCAGGAGTGCCTCGCCGGACGCCACCACCCGGACGCCGTCGGCCAGTTGGCGGGCCGAGGCGTCCTTGAGCAGAAAGCCCGAGGCGCCGGCGCGCAGTGCCTGGTACACGTACTCGTCCAGGTCGAACGTCGTCAGCACCAGCACCTTCGCCGTGCCGTCGGCGGCGACGATCTCCCGGGTCGCCTCGATGCCGTTCAGTTCCGGCATGCGGATGTCCATCAGGACGACGTCCGGGGACAGCTCCCGGACCCGCTCGACCGCCTGGCGGCCGTTGACCGCCTCGCCGACGACCTCCATGTCCGGCATCGCGTTCAGCAGCACCGAGAAGCCCTCGCGGACCATCATCTGGTCGTCGGCGACCAGGACGCGGATCGTCATGACCCGTCCTCGATCCCAGGCGCCGCAGACACCGGCACCGGCACCGGCACCGGCAGGAACACCGTCACCTCGTAGCCGCCCTCGGCCGTGGGGGCCGCCGTCATCTCGCCGTCGAGCATCGAGACGCGCTCCCGCATGCCCGTGATCCCGTGCCCGGCACCGGGCGAGGGCTTCACCAGGCGCGGGGCCGGCGGCGGGCCGTTGACGACGCGCAGGCCCAGGCCGCCGAGGACGTACCCGATCTCGACCCGGGCGGTGGCGCCCGGGGCGTGCCGCAGGGTGTTGCTGAGCGCCTCCTGCACGATCCGGTACGCCGACAGCTCCACCCCCTGCGGCAGTTCGCGCACCGCGCCGGTCACCGCCTTGTCCACCGGCAGGCCCGCCTCGCGCACGTTGGCCAGCAGGCCGTCCAGGTCGGCCAGGGTGGGCTGCGGGGCGTCCGGGGCCGCGTGGTCGGCGGCACGGACCACGCCGAGGACCCGGCGCAGTTCGGTCAGGGCCGCCACCGCGTTCTCCCGGATGGTGGCGAACGCCTTCTCCAGCTCCGGCGGCGGGTTCTCCACCCGGTAGGGGGCGGCCTCCGCCTGGATGGCGACCACCGACATGTGGTGGGCGACCACGTCGTGCAGTTCCCGGGCGATCGTGGTGCGCTCCTCCAGCAGGGTCCGCCGCGAACGCTCGTGCTCGGTCACCGTCTGCTGGGCGGTCACCTCCCGCTCGGCCTGCCGGTGGATGTGGCGGACCGTGACGACCAGCAGGACCAGCGCGGACACCATCAGCATGGCGGCGGTGTCGGTCTCGTAGTAGTGGCCGCTGCCGAAGGCGCCCTCCGCGAGGAAGCCGTACAGCGCGGTCAGCAGCCACATCCAGGCCGCCGTGCGCGGGCGGGTGCGGATCGCGACGATCGTGAGCACCAGCAGGTGGGAGACGAAGCTGCCCGGCAGCCAGGGCCAGTCGCCCCAGCTGCTGCCGAGGAGGGCGGTGGCCGCCGTCGCCGCGAACGACAGCCAGAACGCGCCGACCGGACGCACCAGGGTCAGCAGCACCGGCACCAGGGCGAGCACCCCGCACAGCGGGTTCCCCCGGCCGGCGTCCGAGCCCGTCACGCCCGCGAGCATCGCCACGACCGCGCCGGCCGCCACCACGGCGTGCGGGATCCAGGCCGCGTAACCCCGCATCCGCGGGGGCAGACGGCGGGTCAGGGGGCCGTCCACCGGCCTGCCGGGCAGCGGCCGGTAGGCGAAGGCCTGCCGGAACAGGTCCTGCCGCAGCCCGCGCAGGGCGCCCGCGGCCGCGTGGAACTCGGGGCTGCGCGGCCGGTACGGCTCGAACGTGCCGTCCGGCGGCGTCGGCTGCGTCTGGGTCGTCTCGATCACAGGGGAAACGGTAGGCGCGCGCCGGGCGCGCGGTCGTCCCCTTGGAGAAGGGTCCTGACCCGTCCCCCTCAGGTACTACGTGCGGGGCCGCCCGTAGGGGTCAGCGGCCGCCGGGCCGGACCACGCCCGACTCGTAGGCGAACACCGCCGCCTGGGTGCGGTCGCGCAGGCCCAGCTTGACCAGGATGCGGCCCACGTGGGTCTTCACGGTCTGCTCGGCCACGACCAGCCGCTCGGCGATCTCCGCGTTCGACAGGCCCTGCGCGATCAGCGCCAGCACCTCCGTCTCCCGCTCGGTGAGGTCGCCGACGCGCCGCTTGAGCGGGGCGCGGCCGCCGCTGCCGCCCCTGTCCAGGCGGGAGAACTCGGCGAGGAGCCGGCGGGTGATGCCGGGGGCCAGGAGGGCGTCGCCCGCGGCCACCACCCGGACCGCCTCGGCCAGCTTGTCCGCGGAGGCGTCCTTGAGCAGGAAGCCGGAGGCGCCCGCGCGCAGGGCGTCGTACACGTACTCGTCCAGGTCGAACGTCGTCAGCACCAGCACGCGGACGGCGGGGTGGTCCTCGGTGATCCGGCGGGTCGCCTCGATGCCGCCGAGTTCCGGCATCCGGACGTCCATCAGCACCACGTCCGGTACCAGTTCGGCCGTGCGGGCGATCGCGTCCCGGCCGTGCACCGCCTGCCCGACCACCTCGATGCCGGGCTGGGTGTTCAGCAGCACGGTGAAGCCCTGCCGCACCATCTCCTGGTCGTCGGCGATGAGGACCCGGATGCTGCCGGTACCGCTCGTCATGCGCTCTCGTCTCCTGTCGGGGGCTGGTCGGGCGGGGTCGGGGCGCCGTCCCCGGGGAGGAAGGCGGTGGCGCCGTCCCCGGGGAGGAAGGCCGTGACGCTGAAGCCGCCGCCAGGGGTGCCCTCCGCGCGGACGTGGCCGCCGAGCATCGCCGCCCGCTCCCGCATGCCGAGCAGCCCGTGTCCGGCGCCCGGGGAGGGCGGGACGGGGTGCCGGGGCGGGGAGTTGGTCACCGTCAGGCGCAGGCCGTTCGCCAGGTGCCCGACCTCGACGCGCACCCGGGAACCCGGCGCGTGCCGCAGGGCGTTGCTCAGCGCCTCCTGCACGATGCGGTACGCCGACAGCTCCACCCCGGGAGCGTACGGCCGGACCGCGCCGACGACGTGCGCGCTCACGTCCAGCCCGGCCGCGCGGGTGTTCTCGATCAGCGCGTCGAGCCGGGCCAGGGTGGGCTGGGGGGCGTCGGGGGCCGCTCCGGTACCGGGGGCGCCCGTGCCGTAGGGGTCCTCGGGGTTCTCGGAGCGCAGCACGCCGAGCACCCGGCGCAGCTCGGTGAGCGCCTCCAGGGCGTTGCCGCGGATGCCGGTGAGGTTCTCCAGCAGCTCCTCGGAGGGGTCCTGCACCAGGTGGGGGGCGACCTGGGCCTGGATGGAGATCACCGACATGTGGTGGGCGACCACGTCGTGCAGCTCGCGGGCGATCCGGTTGCGCTCCTCCAGCAGGGTGCGGCGGGCCCGTTCCTCGGCGGTGATCGTCGTCTGCTGCACCAGTTCCCTGCGGGCCTGCTGGCGGCTGCGCAGGACGCCGCCGATCGCCGCGGCGACGGCGAACACGCCGACGGCGACCGCGCCGGTGCCGGAGTAGTGCCCGGCCGCCAGGCCGGTTTCGAGGACGTAGGTCACCAGGGTGGTCACGGCGAACACGGTCACCGTGCCGGCCGGCCGCACGCGCAGCGCGACGAGCAGCAGGACGGCCGTGTGGGCCAGCAGCGCGGCCGTCGACCAGGGCCAGTTGGGGCCGGACGACGTGAGGGACACCAGGTGGGGGCGGGCCAGCAGGGCGGTGACGGCGGCGGCGGTCAGGGAGACCGCCCAGGCGGGCACGGGACGCCGTACGGCCAGCATGACGGCGGCGCCCTGGAGGGAGGTGGTGAGCAGGGCGACGGGGGTGGCGAGGCCGTACGACTGCGAGACGTCGACACCGCCGGCGAGGGCGATGGCCAGGGCCGCGTAGGCCAGCAGCAGATAGACGAGGAGGCGGACCCAGCGGTACCGGGAGAACGGCGGCGAGGGCGGGGCGGGCGTCTCGCCCAGCCAGGCGCGCAGGCGGCGCAGGCGGAAGCGGCCGGTGTCGCCGGACGGGAGCGGGCCTGTGTCGCCGGACGGAAGCCGGCCGGAGTCGCCGGACGGGAGCCGCGGGTCCTCGGCGGGGGCGGTGTCGGGGCTCGGGTCCGCGGGCGTCACGAGGCCAACCTTAGGCATGGTGGGCGGACTTCGTCGGCGGGAGGTGGCGGTGGACCACCCGGGACCGGCGCGTACGGAGGCGGCGCGGGCCCTGTTCGTGGTGGCGGAAGGCCGCCCGGCACACGACCAGCGCCGACAGGAACACGGGCAGCCAGGCGAGCCGGTACGCCACCCAGGCCGGGGAGTCGGGCGGGGTGTGCAGGCCGGGCAGGCGGCCGAACAGGAGACCCGTGGCCGTCACGGCCATCATGGCCGTCTGGTGCCAGAGGAAGATCGTCATCGCCGAGAGGTTGACGAGGGCCACCGCCGCCCACACCGGCGGGCGGCCCAGCGCCCGGCGCAGCCGGTCCCGCAGCAGCAGCGCCAGTCCGCACTGGGCCAGGCCGAACGTGACGGCCGCCAGGGTCGGCGGGTTCAGGTTGGAGATCGCGCTGCCGGGGACGCCGACCATGGACGCCGGGTAGCCCGCCCACCCGACGAGGGCCGCGGTGGCCGCCGTACCGCCTAGGAGCAGGGCCCACGCCGAGCGCCGGCTGCGCAGTTCGCCCCGGGCCCAGGCCGCGCCCAGGGTGTAGGGGACCAGCCAGCCGGCGGCCAGGTTCAGCCAGCCGAGCCAGGACGGGCCGAGGTGCAGGCCGAAGCGGAGCAGATCCACGTGCAGGACGACGGCGAGCGGCCACAGCGGGTGCAGGCGGGCGGCGAGCGGGGTGACGGCCGTCAGCGCGACGAGGACCAGCAGGAACCACAGCGGGGACAGCGCCAGTTCCACCAGGGTGTGGACGGTCTCCAGGGGCGCGCCGGTGAGCAGCAGTGCGGCGGCCACCACCGTCCACAGGGTGAGGAGGGCGGCGACCGGGCGGAGCAGACGGGTCAGGCGGGCCCGCAGCCAGTCGGCGTAGGAATCGCCCCTCGCCCGGGCCGAGGCCAGGGAGCGGGTCGCCACCTGGCCGCCGACCAGGAAGAACACGGCCAGGGTCTGGAACAGCCAGGAGAGGGGGACCAGCCAGGGCATGTGCTGCAACGGGCTCGCCGTGCGCAGCGCGCCGTCCCGCGCGACCAGGGCGGTGACCAGCCAGTGGCCGAGGACGACACCGAGGATCGCCCCGGCCCGCAGGGCGTCGACCGCGCGGTCGCGGGAGGCGGGGGTGGCGGCGTCCACGCGGCGGGCGGCCCGGCGGAGCGCGTGCGGGCCGCGGGGGCCGGGGGTCGGCTTCGGGGTGGGCTCAGCCACGGGTGACCTCCGCGGGGGTTTCGAGGGTGATCCGGGCGAGGTTGGCGAGGGAGGCCGAACCCGGGGTGAAGTAGCCGCTGTGGTCGGCGCCGGCCGCGTCGAAGACCCTCGCGCCGAAGGCGGGGGAGACGGGGTCGGTGCCGAAGCCGACGGTGGTGCCGAACAGGCCGGCACGGACGTGCGGGACGTCCGCCACCCAGTCGCCGGTGCCGCGGGCCGCCCAGACCCGGGCGCGGGTGTGCAGGGCGGCGGCGGAGTCCGCGGTGGTGCCGGGGCTGCCGACCAGGGCCATGTCGTCCGCGTCCAGACCGGGGGCGGCCCGGCCGCAGACCACGGAGCCGTAGGAGTGGCACAGAACGGAGAAGTGCGCGCCCGCGGGGGCCAGGGTGTGCAGCCGGCGGAGGAGGGCGCGCAGGCGGGGGGCGGCCTGGTCGGCGCGGGTGGCCGTGGTCACGGTGGTGCTGACGGTGGCCGGGGTCTCGTAGCCGAGCCAGGCGACGAGGGCGACGTGCGGGTCGTGCCGGGTGGCTTCCCGGTACAGGGAGGTGGCGGCCCGGCGGAAGCGGCTGTAGGTGTCCAGGGAGGTGTCCGAGCCGGGGACCAGTACGGCGATGTGCCGGGCGTGGACCAGGTCGCCGAGGACCTCGGTGGCCTGGCCCGCTCCCCGGCCGTCGAAAGCGAGGAGCCGCCGGGACGGCGAGGCGAGGGCGCGGTCCGCCGCGGCCCGGCGGGTGTCACCGTCGGCGGCGGCCATACGGGCCGCCTCACCGGCGTTCTCCCGGTTCGCCTCGTAGGTGGCGGACAGGGTGCCGGCGCCGGCGGCCGGCGGCGGGGCGGGAATCCCGGGGCGGGCCGCGCCGACGAGGGGCACCACCAGGGCGGCGACGACAAGCGCGGGCAGGAGGGCCCGGAGGCGGCGGGGTGCCGGGGGCGAGTGGGTCGCCGGGTGCGAGTGGAGCGCCGGGTGCGAGTGGGTTGCCGGCGCCGGGCGGTACGACGGGCCGCCGGGCCGGGGCAGCGCGGGCGCCGGGCGGTACGAGGAGTCACCGGACGCGGGCGGGAAGGGCGCCGGGGCGGGTCGGGGTCGGCTGGGAGGGGGGTGCCCCATGGGTGGCTTCCTTTCCGCGGGCCCGGGTGGTGGGCCTGACTGGAAAGGAAGTTACGGAGCGGGGGCGGTCGTCGGCGTCCCGCCAGGGAGCCGTCCCGCGGGGTGGCTCTCAGGTACTACGGGTAGCACAGGGGTGCACGACCCCCGGTGCTACCAAGCCAGTTGGGCGATCTCCTCCGCCACCACCGCGCACGCGTCGGCCGCCGGGTCGATGAGCGGGAAGTGGCCCACGCCCTCCAGCAGCGTCAGCCCGACCACCTCCCCCGCCTTCGCCGCCGCCTCCGCGTACGACTCGGCCACCTGCTGCGGCACCTCCAGGTCGGCACGCCCCTGCACCAGGGTCGTGGCGATGCCCGTCGGCAGCAGCAGCACCGGGTCCGCGTACGGGCGGCGGGGGACGAACCCGTCCTGCCCGCCGAGGAGTTGCAGGGCCGCGTGCCCGCAGACGTCCAGCTTCTCCGCGACCTCGAAGTCCGCGATCGGGGCGAGCGCGACGACACCGCGCAGCGACGCCGGGCCGTCCGTGCGCCAGGCGGCGTCCGCGGGCAGGACATGGCGGGCCGCCGCCCACAGCGCCAGGTGGCCGCCCGCCGAGTGGCCGGTCAGGACCGTACGACGGGGGTCCGCCCGCGGCAGCGCCTCGCGGACCAGCGCGGGCAGGGCGTCCAGGGCCGCCGCGATGTCGTCGAAGGTGTCGGGCCAGCGACCGGCCGCCGGCGTCCCGTCGGTGCCGTCGGTGTCTTCGGCACCACCACCCCGCCGGTACTCCACGTTCGCCACCGCGAACCCCCGGCGGGCCAGGAAGTCCGCGAAGGGCGTGATGTGCCGGCGGCCGTAGCGGGCCCGCCAGGCTCCGCCGTGCAGGACCACCACCAGCGGGGCGGGGGCGGAGTCCGGGCCGGAGCGGGGAGCGTAGAAGTCGATCACCTGGTCGGGGTGGTCACCGTACGCGGCCGTGGCGTCGGGATCGACCGGCGCGTGCGAGAAGGCCGACTCCTCTTCGGCGGCGGCGCGGGCTGCTGCGGCGTCGTCCGGCATGCTCCAACCTCTCAGTGACAGAACAAGTGTGGCGGACCAGGTGGCACATCGGCCGTTGGCCGGGACGGTACCAGCACGGTGACGTGCGGGGACACGCGGATGTCACGCACCGTGAGGGGGGAACGGCCGGGTGGGCGGAATGCCCGGAGCCCCGCGCCGGACGGCACGGGGCCCGGACACCACCGCCGGTGCGGACACCGCCGGTGCTAGGCCAGCTCCTCCCCCAGCACCCGGGCGGCCCGCTCCACGTCCCGGAAGCCCACGTACAGCGGGGTGAAGCCGAAGCGGAGGACGTCCGGGTGGCGGAAGTCGCCCACCACGCCCCGGGCGATCAGGCGCCGCATCACCTCGCCCGCGTCCGGGCAGCGCAGGGCGATCTGGCTGCCGCGCTCCGCGTGCGCCTCGGGGGTCAAGCACTCCACCCGGCCGGGCTCGGTGTACTCGGCCACGCACCGCAGGAAGAAGTCCGTCAGCGCGAGGGACTTGGCGCGTACGGCGGCGACGGAGACCCCGTCCCAGACGTCGAGGGCGGCTTCGAGCGCGAGCAGGGACAGGATGTCCGGCGTGCCGACCCGGCCGCGCGGCGCGCCCGCCGCCGGGACGTAGGACGGGCTCATGCCGAAGGGCTCGGCGTGCGAGTTCCAGCCGGGCAGCGGGGAGTCGAAGCGGTCCTGCAGGCCCTCGCGGACGTACAGGTACGCCGGTGAACCCGGGCCGCCGTTCAGGTACTTGTAGGTGCAGCCGACCGCGAGGTCGACGCCGTGCTCGTCCAGGCCCACGGGCAGCGCGCCCGCGCTGTGGCACAGGTCCCAGACCGCGAGGGCGCCGGCGGCGTGGACCGCGGCGGTGAGCGCCGGGAGGTCGTGCAGCCGGCCGGTGCGGTAGTCGACGTGGTTGAGCAGCACCGCGGCCGTGCGGTCGCCCAGCGCCCCCGGCACCTCGGCCGGGGTCACCGGGCGCAGCGTACGGCCGGTCAGCCGGGCCGCCGACTCGGCGATGTAGCCGTCCGTGGGGAAGGTCGTGGCGTCGACCAGGAGTTCGTCCCGGCCGTCGTCCGCCATGCGGATCGCGGCGACCAGCGCCTTGAAGACGTTGACGCTGGTCGAGTCGCCGACGACGATCTGTCCTGGCGCCGCGCCGACCAGCGGGGCGATCCGGTCGCCGATCCGCTCGGGCGCCGTCCACCAGCCGCTCTCCTCCCAGGAGCGGATGCGCAGTTCGCCCCACTGGCGGCGGACGACGTCCGCGACCCGGTCGGGGACGTGCGCGGGCAGGGCGCCCAGGGAGTTGCCGTCCAGGTACACGACGTCGTCGAGGACGAACCGGTCCCGCAGGGGCGCGAGTTCGTCGGCCTCGTCCAGTTTCCGCGCGAGCGGGGGCAGCTCAGACATGGGACCTCGCCGTCCACAGCTCGGGGAAGACGTTCTTCCGGGCGCGCTTCTCCAGCCAGGCCACACCGGCGGAGCCGCCGGTGCCGGCCTTGGCGCCCATCGCGCGACGGGTGGCGACCAGGTGGTCGTTGCGCCAGCGCCAGACCAGTTCACCGACATCGGTGAGCGCCTCGCCGAGCCGGGCCAGCTCGTCGCTCTCGTCGCCCGCGTAGACGGCGGTCCAGGCGGCCTCGACGGCCTCCGAGGGCTCGTACCGCTCGGTGACGTCCCGGTGCAGCACGGAGGCGGGGACGGCGTGGCCGCGGCGCGCGAGGAGCCGTACCACCTCGTCGTACAGGCTGGGCTCGTGCAGGGCCTTCTCCAGTTCCGCGTGGACGCGGGGCGCGCCGCGGTGCGGTACCAGCATGGAGGCGGACTTCTCGCCGAGCAGGAACTCCAGGCGCCGGTACATCGCCGACTGGAACCCGGAGCCCTCGCCGAGCGCGCTGCGGTAGGAGTTGAACTGGGCCGGGGTCAGCTGGCCGAGCGGCTTCCAGGAGGCGTTCAGGGCCTCCAGCTCCCGCACGGAGCGCTTCAGCGCGGCGATCGCGGTGGGCACGTCGTCCGAGCGGAGCGCCCGGGCGGCGGTCTCCCACTCGTGCACGATGACGGTGAACCACAACTCCATGACCTGGGTGGTCACCAGGAAGACCATCTCTCCGGGGTCGTCGGAGAGGGTGTGCTGGAGGTGAGTGAGGACGTCTGCCCTGACGTAGTCCTCGTACGGCGTCGTCCCCGCGAAATCCAGGTTCGGGGTCTCGGGCTCAGCGGCCTCGTGAGGGGGGTGAGCCTGTTGGGACATCGCTGTCTCCTGTTGTCACTCCGGGTAGCGGTCCGCCCCTGCCGATGCCGGCACGGGGGCCCCGGTCCCCACCCCGCATCCTCCGCAATGGCCCGGGGTACGGCAAGGCCCGCCTGCTGCCAGACGGGCCACACCGGTGTCCCGCCCGCGGGTCAGCCCAGGGTCTGGGCGGCCGTCGGCGAGGAGTCCTTCAGGAACTGCGTGCAGCGCTCGTACTCCTCCTGCTCGCCGATGGCCTGCGCGGCGCGGGCGAGGGCGTGCAGGGCGCGCAGGAAGCCGCGGTTCGGCTCGTGCTCCCATGGGACGGGCCCGTGGCCCTTCCAGCCGCTGCGGCGCAGGGCGTCCAGGCCGCGGTGGTAGCCCGTACGGGCGTAGGCGTACGACTCCACGACCGCGCCCCGCTCGAACGCCTCGTCGGCCAGCTGGGCCCAGGCGAGCGACGAGGTCGGGTGCTGCGCGGCGACGTCCGCGGGCGCGGTCCCGCCCGCCAGCGCCTGGCGGGGCTCCGGGTCGTCGGGCAGGTGGGTGGGAGGCGGACCGCCAAGGAGGTTCTCGTGAATCGACATGCCCTCAGTCTGGCGCACGGGCGCGGGGGACGGCTCGGCACGGGGTCCCCCTGGGGAGCGCGGGGAACTGGGCGACACACCACGACTCCCCCGCAGCCGGCACACCGCCCTGCCCCTCTGCCCCGGCCCCTACCCCCCGCCCCCCGCCTCCAGCGGCGGAGCCGTCACGCTCGCGTGCGGGAGGCATTCCGGGTGCGGACAGCCGGGCTTCGGCCGGCGGACCAGGGCGAACGCCAGGGCCGACCCCAGCACGAGCATCCCCGCGCACACGGGCATCGCCCGGTCGAACGCCGCGTCGAACGCGGCCGGGGAGCGGTACGCCTCCGGCCCCATCCCCGCGAGCAGCGGCAGCGCCGCCACCGCCACCAGGCCCGCCGCCCGTGCCGCCGCGTTGTTGATGCCGCTGGCCAGGCCCGCCCGGCCGGCGTCGACGGAGGCGAGGACCGTGGCGGTCAGCGGGGCCACCAGGGTGACCATGCCGGCGCCCATGACCAGGAGGGCCGGGAGCACCTCGGTGGGATAGTCCGCGCCCTTGCCCACCCGCAGCATCAGCAGCATCGCCGCCGCGCAGAGCAGGGGGCCCACCGTCAGCGGCAGGCGGGGACCCGTGCGGTCGGCGAGAGCGCCGGAGCGGGAGGAGAACAGCAGCATCAGGGCCGTGGTGGGCAGCAGCGCCGTACCGGCGGCCGGCGGGGAGTAGCCGGCCACCACCTGGAGCTGGAGGGCGGTGAGGAAGAAGAAGCCGCCGAAGGCCGCGTACACGCACACGGTGACGAGGTTGACCGCGGTGAACTGACGGGAGGAGAAGATCCGCGGCGGGAGCATCGGGTCCGGGCGGTGCCGCTCGACCCGGACGAAGGCCACGGCCGCCGCGAGCCCCAGCGTCGCGGTCACCGCGACCGCCACCGAACCGCCCCGGGCCTCGATCAGCGCGTACGTCAGCAGGGCGAGGGCGAGGGCACCCAGGCCCGCACCGAGGACGTCGAAGCGGCCGTGGGCGCGCTGGTCGGCGGATTCCGGTACGTGCCGCAGGGCGACGGGCACGCACAGCAGCGCCAGCGGCACGTTGAGCAGGAACACCCACCGCCAGCCGGGGCCGGCCACCAGCCAGCCGCCGAGGAAGGGGCCGACGGCGGCACCGATACCGCCGAAACCGGACCACAGGCCCACCGCGCGGCTGCGGTCGTCGGGGTGGAAGGACGCCTGGATCAGCGCGAGGGAGCCGGGGGTCAGGAGGGCGCCCCCGATGCCCTGCAAGGCGCGCGCGGCGATGAGGACGGCGGGGTTCGGCGACAGTCCGCACAGCAGGGACGCGGCGGCGAACCACACCACGCCCAGCACGAACACCCTGCGCCGGCCGTACCGGTCGCCGAGCGTGCCGCCCAGGAGGATCAGCCCGGCCAGCGTGACCATGTACGCGTTGACCGTCCACTGCAGCTGGGCGAGGTCGGCGTCGAGGTCGCGGCCGATGCGCGGGAGCGCCACGTTGACGACGGTGGAGTCCAGCAGCGCCATACCGGAGCCGAGGACCGTGGTGAACAGGATCCACCTGCCCTGGGGCGAGGCCGTCCGGACGTCGGGCATGCCCCCAGGTATACAGCGGGCCCGGCGGCATGGACAGCCGCCGGGCCCGCCGTACTACTTACTTGATCTTGTTGCCCGCCGAGCGCAGGTGCTGCGTGGCCTGCACGACACGCGCGGCCATGCCGGCCTCGGCCAGCTTGCCCCAGGTGCGCGGGTCGTAGGCCTTCTTGTTGCCGACCTCGCCGTCGACCTTCAGGACGCCGTCGTAGTTCTGGAACATGTGGCCGGCGACCGGACGGGTGAAGGCGTACTGGGTGTCCGTGTCGATGTTCATCTTCACGACGCCGTTCTCCAGCGCGGTGAGGATCTCCTGCTCGGTGGAGCCGGAGCCGCCGTGGAAGACGAAGTCGAACGGGGCGGACTTGCCGAACCGGGCGGCGACGCCGTCGTTCAGCTCCTTCAGCAGCTCGGGGCGCAGGACGACGTTGCCCGGCTTGTACACGCCGTGCACGTTGCCGAAGGAGGCGGCCAGCAGGTAGCGGCCCTTCTCTCCCAGGCCGAGGGCCTCGGCGGTGCGGATCGCGTCGTCGACGGTGGTGTACAGCTCGTCGTTGATCTCGTGCGTGACACCGTCCTCCTCACCGCCGGTGGGGGTGATCTCCACCTCGAGGATGATCTTGGCGGCGCGGGCCTGCTCCAGCAGCTCCTGCGCGATCTCCAGGTTGTCGGCGAGGGTCTCCGCCGAGCCGTCCCACATGTGGGACTGGAACAGCGGGCCGAGACCGGCGTCGACGCGCTTCTTGGAGAGCGCCAGCAGCGGACGCACGTACCCGTCGAGCTTGTCCTTCGGGCAGTGGTCGGTGTGCAGCGCGATGTTGACCGGGTACTTCTCGGCGATGATGTGCGCGTACTCGGCGAGCGCGACCGCGCCGGTGACCATGTCCTTGCTGTACTGGCCGCCGAGGAACTCGGCACCGCCGGTCGAGATCTGGACGATGCCGTCGCTCTCCGCCTCCGCGAAGCCGCGCAGCGCCGCGTTCAGGGTCTGCGAGGAGGTCACGTTGATGGCCGGGTAGGCGAACTTGCCTGCCTTCGCCCGGTCGAGCATCTCGTTGTAGACCTCGGGGGTTGCGATGGGCATCTGTCCGCTCCTCGTGTTGCGGGTTGGGGTTCTGCGTTACGGCCCTGACCTAGACCTGGGGTGGCGACGTCATCGTCGGCCCCATCTTTCCAGACGAGGGGCGCGGTGCGGCGCCCCCGGTCAAGTGCAGGTCACACCGCGTCGTCAGTCCAGACCCAGTTCATCCTTCGAGAAGGCGAACACGTACGGCACGCCCGCCTTCTCGGCGATCGCCTCGGCCGCGCCGGTGGCCCGGTCCACGATCGTGGCGACGGCGACGACCTCCGCGCCGGCCTCGCGCAGCGCCTCCACGGCGGTCAGCACGGAGCCGCCGGTGGTGGAGGTGTCCTCGACGGCCAGCACCCGGCGGCCCTTGACCTCGGCGCCCTCGATACGGCGCTGGAGGCCGTGCGCCTTGCCCTGCTTGCGGACCACGAAGGCGTCCAGCGTCCGGCCGCGCGCGGCGGAGGCGTGCAGCATCGCGGTGGCCACCGGGTCGGCGCCCAGGGTGAGTCCGCCGACGGCGTCGTAGTCCAGGTCGGCGGTCAGGTCGAGCATGACCTGCCCGACCAGCGGCGCTGCCTCGCCGTCGAGCGTGATGCGGCGGAGGTCGATGTAGTAGTCGGCTTCCTTGCCCGACGACAGGGTCACCTTGCCGTGCACCACGGCCTTGTCCTTGATCTGCTGCAGCAGCGCGCCGCGTGTGCCCGTCGGCATTGCTTCGTTGACGTCCGTCATGGCAGCCAGCTTAAAGCCGCCGCCAGCTCCAGGTGGTCGCGGCCTCCAGCGGCTCCAGCGGGGTGACCAGGCGCGGAAGGGTGTTCAGGCCGTTGGGTGGGCCGGTCTGCGGTTCGACGCAGACCGCCTCGGCCTGCTCGTCGTAGACCACGACCCACTCCTCGCGGCTGGTCACCCTCAGCTCCAGCTGCTCCGGCCAGGTGAGGGTGACGTCGACGCCGTCGGGCATGCCGAAGCAGTCGTCCCAGGGGCCGGGCCGCGGGTCGATCCGGTTGCCGGTGGGCAGGTGGTCGGCGCCGCGCTCCTCCTGCCAGGCGGGCTTGAAGTCCAGCCGCACGTCCTGACCGCCGAGGCTGCGGTGGAACCAGGGATGCCAGCCGATCTGGGCCGGGAAGGAGTCGTCGTACGTCTCCACGGACATCGTCAGCGTCAGGCTGTCCTCGGCGAGCGTGACGACCTGGGTGACGCGGCCGGGGTGCGGCCAGGGGTCGGTCAGCTCGTACGTGATCACCGCCTCGCCCTGGGTGACCCGCGCGGTGCGCCAGGCGCCGTCGCGTGCGGTGCCGTGGATGGCGTGCGGCGGGGCGTTCAGCGGCAGCCGGCGGACGGTACCGCCGTCCAGGAAGCGGCCCTCCCGGGTCCGGCCGCACCAGGGCACCATCGGGAAGCAGCCGTAGCGCTCGCCCTGCCGCAGCAGCTCCACGCCACCGATCCGGAGCCCGCCGATCCGGCCGCCGTTGCCGGGCCGGACGGTCACTTCCGCGTCGCCCGCGGTCAGCGTGATGTCTTCGTTACTCACGGGACCGACCCTACTGGGGCGATCAAGAGGGCGTACGCCGACGCGGTCAACGGCGCTTGCGCAGCGCGCGGGTGACCACGATGGCCGAGGCCAGGGCCAGCGCCGCGGCGGGGGCCGCCCAGCGCACGGCCGGGTTGCCGGTGACGGTGTGGGGGGCGGGTACGGGGGCGTAGCGGCCGCGGGGCGGGGAGTGGTCGACCTCCTCGGCGCTGCGGCCGATCATCGTGCGGCGCGCGTGCGCGGCCTCGGCGGGCGGTTCACCGGTGTCGGCGAAGTCGCCGGAGAACCGGTCGTCGTGCGGGGCGCGGGCCTCGGTGGCCGGCTCCGGCTGTTCGCCGGTGTCCGCGGCCAGGGTTTCCAGGAAGCGGGTCAGCAGCCTGGTCGCCGCCGCGGTCACCGCCTCCGCCGGCAGTTCCGTGATCCGGCCGGACGCGTCGGCGGTGCCCCCGGCCGTGACCGTGCAGCCGCCCTCGGTGTCCGTGAGGGTCAGGGTCAGGGCGAGCTTGACCGCGCCGGTGCCGCGGGCCTCGGTGGCGTCGCCGTCGACGGCGTACGTGCCGTCCTCCCGGCGGGTGACGCGGGCGGTCCCCCGGTAGGTGACGGAGTGCCCGCCGACGCGGAGTTTCAGCCGCCCGGTGAGCGGCCCGGCCCCGTCCTCCTGCTGCAGACCGGGAACGGCCCGAGCCACACGGGCCTCGTCGGCCAGCACACCCCGAAGCCGCTCCGCCGAGACCGGGACAAAGACCTGGTGCTCCATGGTCGGGGAGCCTACCCACTCCCCACGGGAACTCACCCGACCCGGCGGGCGGCTCCGCCCTCACGCTCCCCGATCAGTACCGCGGACGCACGAGCGTCGACGCCCGTACCCCCCGCACCCTCGTCGCCTCCGCCGCTCGGGCGTCCGATGTCAGGTCGGTCGGGTTGAGGGTGGTCCCGGGGGTGGTGGAGGTGTGCAGCGGGGGCGGGGTGGTGCCGGGGGTGGCCAGCAGGAAGCCCCAGTCGTGGGGGGCGGCGGGGGTGTGGGTCAGGACGCGGTAGGGGGAGACGGCGAAGCCGGCGGTGTGCAGGGTCGCGGCGACGGTCCAGAAGGCGCGGGGGCGGGTGGTGACGGGACCCGCGTGCACCACCAGGCGGCCGCCCCGGGCCAGGACGCGGCGGGTGAGGCCGTAGAACTCCTGGGAGTACAGCTTGGTGGTCGCGGTGGCGCAGGGGGCGGGGAGGTCGGCGATGACGACGTCGTACGCCGGTCCGCGCGCCCGCCGCAGCCGGCCGAGCGCGTCGCCGGTGATGACGCGCACCCGCCGGTCGGCGAAGGCGTGCCCGTTGGCGGCGGCCAGGCCGGGGTCGCGGCGGGCCAGCTCCACCAGCCCGGGGTCGGGTTCGACGACGTCGACGCGGCGCACCCCGGGCCGGCGCAGCACCTCGCGGGCGGCCAGGCCGTCACCGCCGCCGAGGATCAGCACGCGCGCGTGCGGGCCGGCCAGCGCGGGCCCGACCAGGGCCTCGGGGTAGCGGCGGACGTCCCGGCCGCCGACGCGGAGGCGGCCGTCGAGGAAGACGTCGAGGGGCCGGCCGCGGGTGCCACCGGTCAGCACGACCTCCTGGACCCCGGTCCGTACGGCCACCCGCACGTCGCCGCCGTACACCGCGTGCCGCGCGGCCCGCTCGAAGTCGCCGGCGAGGGCGGCGGAGCAGGCGAGGACACCGAGGACGACGAGGCCGGTGAGCAGCAGGGCCCAGCGGCCGCGACGGGTGAGGTCGCGGCGGAAGAGCCCGAGGACCAGGGCGCCGCCCGCGACCACGTTGACCGTGCCGGTCAGCAGCGTCCCGGTCAACTGGCCCAGGAACGGCAGGAGGAGGAAGGGGAAGGCGAGCCCGCCGACGAGGGCACCGACGTAGTCCGCGGCGAACAGGTCGGCCACCGCGCCGCCCGCGTCCTGCCGCCGGATGCGCTGGATCAGCACCATGAGCAGCGGCACCTCGGCACCGATGAGCAGGCCGATGGCCAGGGAGAAGGCGACCAGGAGGCAGCGCGGTCCGTCGGCCCACATCCCGCCCCAGCCGGCGGTCCAGGCGAAGACGGCGTACAGGGCCATGGCGCTGCAGCCGCCGATCAGCGCGAGGGCCGACTCGACCGCGCCGAACCCGGCCGCCGCGTGCCGGCGCAGCCGTTTGGCGGCGAGCGAGCCGATGCCCATCGCGAACACCATCACGGACAGCACCACGGAGGCCTGGGTGACCGGGTCGCCGATCAGGTACGAGGCGAAGGCGACGAGTTCGAGTTCGTACACGAGACCGCAGGCCGCGCAGACGAAGACGCACACGAGCACCAGGAACCGCCCGGTGCCGGGCCGGACGGGCAGCCGGGCGGGGCCTGTCCAGGAGGGCGGGGCGCCCGGGGGCGCGGGTGCCTGCGGTTCGATCACGCTGCGACGTTACGTCACGCACTCGGCACGCTTCGTCACCCACACGTGTGGATCGGCGGGCAGTTGTCCCAGCACGGGTTTACGCCACCGCCGTACCCCGGTCGGCCGTACCTGACCGGCCGTACGGCCGCCCCGACCGCGCCGCCCTCACCCCGCCCCCGCTCCCCCTCCCGCTCCCGTCCTCGTCGCCGTCCCCTTCGCCCGCGTGCCCACCCGGGTCCGGGTGGCGACCAGTTGGCCGTCCTGCGGGTAGGCGTGCCAGGTGCGCCAGTGGATCTGGCCCTCGTACCGCTGGGCCAGCATCGCGGTGAACGCGTGCGGGCTGCCGGGGAAGACGCCCGCGAGGCCGTGCGGGTGGTCGGAGACGAGGGCCAGCAACTCCTGGGCGCGGCCCGCGAACGAGCCGGGGGTGAGCACCTCCACGCGGGCGGCGAACTCGTACTCCCAGTCGCCGACGCGCTTGGCGACGCCCAGCGGCAGCGGGGTGCTGGAGCCGGGGATGCACGCGACCGTCTCCGAGCAACTGCCCCGCTCCTCCTCCAGGAGCACCTGGTGGGACGCGCCGAGCAGCCGCAACTGGAGTTTCGCGCCCACGAGTTCGAGGTCGAGCGTGGCCAGGGCGGGCAGCGGCTCGCGTCCCAGGGCCCAGGCCAGGTCGGCGGCGCGCGTATCGGTGTAGGAGGTGTTCAGGGTCGTGAGCATGGATCGGCTCCGCTGGCACGCGAACGAGGGGGAGATCGGCCATGTCAGCCCGGCCGGTCCCGCCGGGTGGGGAGTCTGGGGACGTCCGAGGGGCTGCGTTGGCGATTTAGAGGGAATCATGAACAGTGGCGACGCCACAGCGTTTTTACCCAACTTCGTGGGGTTTCCATCCCTCAGAGGGCTCCCCAGCTCAACTGTTCAACCCCGGCGTGCGCCGGGCGCGTGGACGCGGGGGCCGGGCGCCCGCCGGATGGTCCCTCCGGCGGACGCCCGGCGGTGTGCGGCCCGGACGCGGTTCCCCCTGTTCCGACGAGCTCGGCTGCCCCGTGTCAGCTGCCTCCCCCGCATCCGCCGCCGCCGCCGCACGAGGAGCCCCCGCCGCACGACGAGCCTCCGCCGCAGGAGTGGCCCCCGCACGAGTGACCCCCGTGCCCACCGTGACCCCCGTGACCCCCGTGCCCACCGTGGCCCCCCGACGAGCCGGAGTCACCACCGCCGGTCCACCAGCTCGCCGACCCGTTGTCCGAGTAGGCGGCGGACGACGAGGCCGAGAGGCCGTACGACCGGTTCCGCCGGCGGCCGGACTTGTGCAGCGAATGCGGGGCGTTCCGCCTGCGGCGGGCCCGGGCCGCCGCGAGGAGCACGATCACGACCACCGCCAGGATGATGCCTGCGAACATGGCGCCACCCTCCTTCCGTTCCCCCGAAGCGGCCCCCCGTGGGCGCCTCGCGTGGTGCCGCGTCTCGCGCGGTGCCGGGGAGATGCCCGACCGCCTCGCTGCGCAAAGCAGAGTTGAGCAAGTTCTGAGGGTGTCTCTGCGGAAATCCCCTCTGACCTGCACCGCAGGCCGATCATGGGGCGTGGGGCGGGCGCCCGCGACCGTCCTGGGGTGAGTTGAGGAAACCCCGCACCTGAGCGCAGGATGACCGGCATGACCTCCAGCGCACGTCCTCACCTCAACCGCCGGCTCGCCGGGTTCGGGACGACGATCTTCGCCGAGATGTCGGCGCTCGCCGTGGCGACCGGGGCGATCAACCTGGGCCAGGGCTTCCCCGACACCGACGGCCCCGAGGAGATCCGGGAGGCCGCCGTCCGGGCCCTGCGCGACGGCCGCGGCAACCAGTACCCGCCCGGCCCCGGCGTCCCCGAGCTGCGCACCGCGATCGCCGCGCACCAGCGGCGCCGCTACGGCCTGTCCTACGACCCCGACACCGAGGTGCTGGTCACCGCGGGCGCGACCGAGGCGATCGCGGCCTCGCTGCTGGCGCTGGTCGAGCCGGGCGACGAGGTCGTGGCCCTGGAGCCGTACTACGACTCCTACGCGGCGAGCATCGCGATGGCGGGCGGCACCCGCGTACCGGTGACCCTGCGCCCGGACGCCGGCGCCTTCCGCCTGGACCTGGACGAGCTGCGGGCCGCCGTCACCGACCGCACCCGGCTGCTGCTGGTCAACACCCCGCACAACCCGACGGGTACGGTCCTCACCCGCGCGGAGCTGACCGCGATCGCCGAGCTGGCGGTGGAGCGGGACCTGCTGGTGGTGACCGACGAGGTGTACGAGCACCTGGTCTTCGACGGCGCCGAGCACCTGCCGCTGGCCTCGTTCCCCGGGATGCGCGAGCGCACGGTGAGCATCGGCTCGGCCGGCAAGACGTTCGCGTTCACCGGCTGGAAGGTGGGCTGGGTGACGGCGTCCCCGGAGCTGGTCACGGCGGTCCGCTCGGCGAAGCAGTTCCTGACGTACGTCGCCTCGGGCCCCTTCCAGTACGCGGTGGCGGAGGCGCTGGCCCTGCCGGACGCGTACTTCGAGGGCTTCCGCGCGGACATGCTGGCCAAGCGGGACCTGCTGGCGGCGGGGCTGGAGGAGGCCGGCTTCCGGGTCTTCCGGCCCGCCGGCACGTACTTCATCACCACCGACATCCGCCCCCTCGGCGAGAGCGACGGCTTCGCCTTCTGCCGCGCGCTGCCGGAGCGCGCGGGCGTCGTCGCCATCCCGAACGCCGTCTTCTACGACCACCGGGACGCGGGCGCGCCTTTCGTACGGTTCGCTTTCTGCAAGCAGACACAGGTCTTGGACGAGGCCGTCAAGCGACTGCGGGCCATGTGACACGCAGGAGGGTCGGCCGGGATCGCTACGTCGTCGGCACCTCGCAGCGACTTGCGGTTGCGACAGGGGTGTGACCGGTGCGCCTTGATCTCGTGTAGAGCGGTCGCGATGATGGACGTATGTCTGAACACGGGGGCGGGGCAGACAGGTCACCGCACGGCAGCGTTCCCAGGTCGCGTCTGCACGACTACGTGGAGACGACGGTGCCTTCGCAACCGCATCCGGAACCCGATCGGGAACCGGAACCCGATGCGGATCAGGGTTCCGGCGCCGATGACGCCCAGGTGAAGGCACGCAGGCGCCGGTTCGCCGCCCTGCTCGGCGAGTTCCGCCGCACCCCGGTGCTGGTACCACTGGGCGACGGTCCCGGCCTGGACGGTGAACGGGGTCTGCTGACAGCCGACTTGAACGGCATCCGTTTCATCCTGGCCTTCTCGGACGAGCAGGCGCTGGCCCGTTATGCCGTGGCGCGCGGGGAGGCGGCGCGTGAGTGGGCGTACCAGACGATCCTCGGTGCCCGCCTGTTGGACGTGGCCGTGCCCGCGGCCGGGATGCCGTGCGGGGTGGCGCTGGACTGCGCGGACGGGGAGGAGGGCATGGTCTTCCCGCCGGTGCGGGGGATCGTGCCGGACGGGGCTGCGGTCGACATCGAGGCGGATACGGGGGACGTGAAGTGACGGACGGCGGCAAGGACCTGGCGACGGACGGGCTCGGTCTGATCGCCAAGGGCCTGACCGATGCGCTGGGTGAGCTGAAGGAACTCGGCATGGTCGGGGAGGCCGGGGCCGGACGCGGTTTCAGTGACATCGCCCTGTCCGGTCTCGAGTTGGGTCATGAGGGGCTGACGGACGAGTTCAAGTCGTTCTGCGAGCGCTGGGAGTGGGGCGTGCGCTCCCTGATCAACGAGGGCAACGGGTTCGCTGAGAAGACGGGCCTGGCGGCGGGCACGTACTACGAGAACGACCAGTACGTGAAGGGCACCTTCAAGGTCGTGGAGAACGCGGCCATCGGCAATCCGTACGCCTCCGAGGAGGAGGTGGAGAAGATGGGCTGGGGGGACATCGCCAAGTCCGGTGCGTTCGGCGGGGACGTGGACTACAGCAAGGCCTCCTTCGACCAGGCGCTGGCCAACAGTGAGCAGGGCTGGAAGGACGCGGGCCGGGATGTGATGACCTCCAGCACCGTCGGGCCGCTGGGCATCAACCCCGAGAACCTGCACAGCGCGTCAGGAGAAGCCCGAGTGGCAGGATGTCCTGGAGCGCTGCGGTCTTCAGGTGCTGGAGAACGCGACACAGGACGCCCCACCGGTGCGATCCGCCCTCTACGCCGTCACCGGATTCGAGGCCGAACCGGTAGCCACCATCCCCGCCTCCTCCCCTGACGCCGCCGCCGAACTGGACGCGAAGTGGCACTTCCACGCCTCAAGCGTTTCGCTCTACGACGACAACGGGGAGTTCCTCATCCTCCCGCCCGTCTCGGGGGGCAGTGAGATCGGCTGGGTGAGGGTCAAGGACACCGTCGGCAGGAACCTGCCCTCACGCGTCGCAAAGGTGACGGGTTCCCCCGAGTTCCTCGCCGTTTCGACCGACGGCCGGCACCTGTGCGCCGCCTCGGTGGAGGAGTACGACCACTGGGTGGTGCTGCACGAATTCTCGTGAGCAGCCAAGCCGACGAAGACCACATGGAATCTCTTGAGTACACCGGTATGACCCGCAAGATCCTGGATGCCGAAGCAGAGGTGCGTGCACGCGCTGCCTACTGGGGCGCGTCGATCCGGACCGCGCCCTCCTCTCTGCAAAATCCACGGCTGCGTGCAGCAGACGCCGGGCCGACTCCGGCGGCGCTCCGGCACCCGAAGAACCGAACACGAGAACGACTCCCGCCGCCGGACACAGAGAGCCCGGACCCGTCGGGTGCGGCAGGCAGAGCCACGGAGCCGCCGCCGACGAGGCCCGACCACGCCCGACGACGGGGTGCCGACGGCACGACTTGACCGGGAGTGCTTCGTCAGCGGGCGTCCGCGTCGGTCTCCGGGCGCGGGAGCTCGTCGAGGTCGAGCGTGAAGGTCCGGCCGTCGGCCAGGGGGATGGGGAGCTTGCCCGTGCCGTACTTGTGGGTGTGCGCCGCGATGTAACCGGTGCCGGTCGGCTGGGTGTGGAGGACGACTTCCTGGGCGTAGGGGTCCACGACCAGGTAGATCGGGATGCCGTAGCGGCCGTACTTCGCGGTGCAGTCGTCGTAGTCCTTGCGTGCGGAGGAGGTCGAGACGACCTCGGAGATCAGCAGGACGTCCTCGAAGCTGTAGCGCTTGCCTTCCTTGCGCGCGTCCTCGCGCAGGATGGCCAGATCGGGGGCGGAGTTCTCGTCGGCGGGGAAGTCGATGTAGACGTCGGAGGCGGTCTTCGCATGGCGCCCGAGGGACACGATCGTGTCGTACTGCATCGACTTGATCGTGCTGGAGTGCTCGAAGCTCTGCGGCGTCATGATCACCTTTCCGTCGGCCCCGAACAGGACCGTGTATCCCTTGGGGAACTCGGTGTGCACGATCGCGTCGACGCTCATGGACGGCTCCTTCCCGTGTGGTCAGGATACGGCGGACAGCGCCCTGTCACCGAACCCCGCGGTACGACTGTGCACCTGGCCCGGACAGTACGCCGCGCGACAAACGAATAGGTCTGAACAAGGCGTCGCCTGGGTGACGGCGGCACCCGGGCTGGTGGCGGCGGTGCGCTCGGCGAAGCAGTTCCTGACGTACGTGGCCTCGGGCCCGTTCCAGTACGCGGCGGCGGAGGCGCTGGCCCTGCCCGACTCCTACTTCGCCGACTTCCGCGCGGACATGCTGGCCAAGCGGGACCTGCTGTCGGCAGGGCTGGCGGACGCCGGCTTCCGGGTCTTCCGGCCCGCAGGCACCTACTTCGTCACCACCGACATCCGCCCCCTCGGCGAGAAGGACGGCCTCGCCTTCTGCCGTGCTCTACCCGAGCGGGCGGGTGTCGTCGCCATCCCGAACGCCGTGTTCTATGACCACCGGGAGGCGGGCGCCCCTTATGTCAGGTTCGCGTTCTGTAAGCGCACCGAGGTGCTGACAGGGGCGGCGGAACGGCTCCACAAGGCGTTTGCGCACTGACCGCTGCCCTACAGGGCCGGTCGTCGCATTCCTCTCGTCGTTGCCTGCCATGCCTCACACGCCCGGAACTCGCGCCGGAGGCGCCATGAATGGTCGTGATCAGCACCAGGTCGGGCGCATTGCGGTGCGTGACACGCAGGCACCCCAGGACGCTGGATCGGCGCTGAATATTCTGACCGATGTCAGGAGCGCTCAGGTGTCATAGACGGTGGAGCGATGCCCGACGTGTACGACCCACACCACCAGTTCGCCGTTGTCGATCGTATAGATCACGCGGTGGTCACCCACCCGGAGGCGACGGCGGTCGGGCTGGGAGACGAGGGCCGTGGTGTTGAACCCCGTCGGGTCGCTCTCCAGCTCGGTCAGCTTGGCCAAAATGCGGAGGGCCATGTCTCGCGGGACCTTGCGGAGTTCGGCCTGAGCCTCGACTCGGAAGACGGTGCGGTACTTACTCACTGCGCGCCAGCGTCTCCCTCATGATGTCCTCGATCGGGATGCCGGGTGCCGGGTTGGTCATGCGCTCGTCGATGATCCGGTTGATCTCGCGCTCTTCCCACTCCTGGTACTTGCGCAGCACCTCGATGGACACCACGGCGGCGACCTGCTTGCCGCGCCGGGTGATGACGGTGGGTACGTCGTCCCGGTCGGCCCGCTCCACGACCTCGGCCAGGTGTGCCCGGACATCGCGGATGGACTCTATCGGCATTGACTGTGTCATGCGCCCAAGAGTACCGGGTGCCCCATGTGTACACAACGGCTCACTGTCGCTCGGGGGTGCAGATCTGTGGACCCGCATGAGAATGAGTGCGTGAAAGCGGAGTGGGCTGGGTGACGGCGTCCCCGGAGCTGGTCACGGTGGTCCACGCGTGCGGCGGGGGGAGCGAAGGGTGACGAAGGAGCAGGAGAAGCCCGAGTGGCTGGATGTCCTGGAGCGCTGCGGTCTTCAGGTGCTGGAGAACGCGACACAGGACGCCCCACCGGTGCGATCCGCCCTCTACGCCGTCACCGGATTCGAGGCCGAACCGGTAGCCACCATCCCCGCCTCCTCCCCTGACGCCGCCGCCGAACTGGACGCGAAGTGGCACTTCCACGCCTCAAGCGTTTCGCTCTACGACGACAACGGGGAGTTCCTCATCCTCCCGCCCGTCTCGGGGGGCAGTGAGATCGGCTGGGTGAGGGTCAAGGACACCGTCGGCAGGAACCTGCCCTCACGCGTCGCAAAGGTGACGGGTTCCCCCGAGTTCCTCGCCGTTTCGACCGACGGCCGGCACCTGTGCGCCGCCTCGGTGGAGGAGTACGACCACTGGGTGGTGCTGCACGAATTCTCGTGAGCAGCCAAGCCGACGAAGACCACATGGAATCTCTTGAGCACACCGCGATCCCAACCGCGCAGGACGGCGTCGCCTGGTCGGCCTGGAAGCTGCGCGACAATCAGTTCCAGGGGATCATCGACAAAGGTTTCCTGTGGTGACGTATCCAGAACACGAACAATCAGCCGACCTCTCGGCCGTGCTCGGCGCGGACGGCACCCTCGCCTCGTCCTGGCTGGTAGGCAAGTCGGTGGCTCCCGTTCCCGTCGGTGCGGAGATCGATGTGGCGCTGGCCCGTCGGGTTACTGCCGGCTGCCGGGCCGTGAGGGCATCACACATCCTTTGCGCGGACCTCTCCGCCAACGCCGGTGTACTCATCGGCAGGACGCTCCGGCTTCCCGCCGGCACAGACTGCGCAGGGATCCAACCGCCCGGTCTGCTCTGCACGCCCGACCTGCAAGGAGCAGTCCTCTTTCCGGAAGCAGGTTACGCACTCGTGGCGGGAAGCGCCGGCTTCATGGCCGGGGCAGTCGGCGAGGGTGTGGAGGCGGCACGCACACGCTTCGGCCGTTATGCCCGTACTCTTTCCGAACGACACCCCGCCCTGATGGCCGTGGCAGCCGCTTACCCGCCCAAGCACAGGGCGTGGTCCTCCCCCGACGACGTTGATCCGGCAAGTGCGGCAGCGCGGCAACTGGCGCTACTGGACGCATTCGCCGACGGGACCCGCAACGCACCGGACTTCGCACATGACTGGTGGGAAACCCGACGTGCTTCCCAGGCGAACGGGGAGCGCATCCAGGGGCCGCTCGGGGATCTCTTCGACCGGGTGTTCATGCTCCTCGAGGACTACTCGGTCGATCCTGACCTCAGAGAACCCGGTGATCTCGATGACGCCGAACTCCGAGCCGCCGTGAGCGAGACGTGGGCCGCCTTTCGTCACCCCGGAAGTGACCTCGGCGGCTGAACGCGACCGGTCGCCACAGTGGGCAGCTTGCGCTTGGGAAGTCGCGCCTTGCAGCTTTGCCTGGTCACGGGAGTGCCGGCCGGCTCAGGGCCTCGCGCGGCCTCGCCCCACACATCCGGTTGTGGCGGCCCTGCGGGACGACGGGGACCGGCCGACGCTGCCGTCCACGCTCCATCGACGGGGCTGGGATGCCCCTGGTGAGCCCAGGACGCGGTCGCCGAGGCGCTGGCCCTGCCGGACGCGTCCTTCGAGGGCTTCCGCGCGGACATACCCGCCAAGCGGGACCTGCCGGCGGCGGGCGGTTCCGCAAGGCGTGCTCGCGCTGATCGCCGCAGCCCGGGCCCAGGCCGGGGGCGGGTACCCCCGGCCGGGGCGGAGGGGACGTTACTCCCCGTCGTCCTCGGGCTGCTCGGAGTCGTTGACCTCCTCCTCGATGCCGAGCTGCTCCACCAGCCACTTGTCGAACTCGATCGCGGCCCGCACCCAGCTGACCGTGGAGGAGACGAAGTGGTTGATGTCGACGCCCGTGCCGATCAGCATCTGGGCCTCACCGATCAGACGGACGGTGCCGTCGTCATGGGTGTGGGTGTACACCTTCGGCCACAGGGTGCGGCGGTTCCAGTCGTCGATCGACTCGAGCAGCTGGGGCTTCTCGTCGATCTTGTGCGGACGGTCGTAGAAGGTCCGCACCGAGAAGATCGCCTGTTCGGCCTCCCCGCGGAACATGAAGTAGGTGCGGAACTGCTCCCACGGCGCGGCGAGGTCACCCTCCTCGTCGACGACGTACTTCAGCTCCATCTGGTCGAGGAGCTGCTTCACCAGGTCCTGATCCGGGAGGACGGGGCCCGCCGGTCCTTCGGGCTGCGGTTCGGGCTGGCCCCCGAAATTCGGAATCGAGGACGGGTCGATGCTCACCGTGTTTTTCCCTTCATGCGGATGCCGCCATCCTCCCCCAGAAGGGGCGGGTCATGGCAACCCCCGACCCGCCGTTCAGCCGTGGGCCGACCGGCGGGCGGGCTCAGAGGGTCTTGCCGGTCGCGGGGCCGACCAGCAGGCCCTCGCCGAAGCGGTCCACGCGGACCGTGTCACCGTCCTTGATCTCGCCGGACAGGATCTCCTTGGCGAGCCGGTCGCCGATGGCGGACTGCACCAGGCGGCGCAGCGGCCGGGCGCCGTAGGCCGGGTCCAGGCCCTCCTCCGCCAGCCAGGCCAGCGCCTCGGGGGCGACCTCCAGCGTGAGCTGCCGCTCGGCCAGCCGCTTGGCGAGCCGGTCGATCTGGAGCTGGGCGATCCGCTCCAGCTCGGGCTTGGTCAGCGCCGAGAAGACCACCAGGTCGTCCAGCCGGTTGAGGAACTCCGGCTTGAAGGAGGACCGGACCACCTCCAGGACCTGCTCCTTCTTCTCCACCTCGCTGGTGAGCGGGTCGACCAGGAACTGGCTGCCCAGGTTGGAGGTGAGCACCAGGATGGTGTTGCGGAAGTCGACCGTGCGGCCCTGGCCGTCCGTCAGCCGGCCGTCGTCCAGCACCTGGAGCAGGATGTCGAAGACCTCGGGGTGGGCCTTCTCCACCTCGTCCAGCAGGATCACGCTGTACGGGCGCCGGCGCACGGCCTCGGTCAGCTGGCCGCCCTCCTCGTAGCCGACGTAGCCGGGGGGCGCGCCGACCAGGCGGGCCACGCTGTGCTTCTCGCCGTACTCCGACATGTCGATGCGGACCATGGCCCGCTCGTCGTCGAAGAGGAAGTCGGCGAGCGCCTTGGCCAGTTCGGTCTTGCCGACGCCGGTCGGGCCGAGGAAGAGGAAGGACCCGGTGGGCCGGTCGGGGTCGGCGATCCCGGCCCGCGACCTCCGTACGGCGTCGCTGACGGCCCGCACGGCCTCGCTCTGCCCGATGAGCCGCTTGCCGATCTCCTCCTCCATCCGCAGCAGCTTCTGCGTCTCGCCCTCCATGAGCCGCCCGGCGGGGATACCGGTCCAGGCGGCGACGACGTCGGCGATGTCGTCGGCGCCGACCTCCTCCTTGACCATGGTGTCCCCGGAGACCTCCTCCTCGGCCTCGGAGGCGGCCTCCAGCTCCTTCTCCAGCTGCGGGATCTCGCCGTAGAGCAGCTTGGCGGCGGTGTCGAAGTCGCCGTCGCGCTGGGCGCGTTCGGCCTGCCCGCGCAGGTCGTCCAGCCGCTCCTTCAGCTCGCCGACCCGGTTGAGGGACTGCTTCTCCTTCTCCCAGCGGGCGGTCAGGCCGCGCAGCTCCTCCTCCTTGTCGGCGAGGTCGCGGCGCAGCTTCTCCAGCCGGGCGAGGGAGGCCGGGTCGGTCTCCTTGCCGATCGCCAGCTCCTCCATCCTCAGCCGGTCCACGGCGCGCTGGAGTTCGTCGATCTCCACGGGCGAGGAGTCGATCTCCATCCGCAGCCGCGAGGCGGACTCGTCCACGAGGTCGATGGCCTTGTCGGGGAGGAAGCGTGAGGTGATGTACCGGTCGGACAGGGTGGCGGCGGCCACCAGCGCGCTGTCCGCGATCTGCACCTTGTGGTGGGCCTCGTAGCGGCCCTTGAGCCCGCGCAGGATCGCGATGGTGTCCTCCACCGTCGGCTCGGCGACGAGCACCTGCTGGAAGCGGCGCTCCAGCGCGGGGTCCTTCTCGATCCGCTCCCGGTACTCGTCCAGCGTGGTGGCGCCCACCATGCGCAGCTCACCGCGGGCGAGCATGGGCTTGAGCATGTTGCCCGCGTCCATGGCCGAGTCGCCGCCGGCGCCGGCGCCCACGACGGTGTGCAGCTCGTCGATGAAGGTGATGATCTGGCCGTCGGAATCCTTGATCTCGGCGAGGACGGCCTTCAGCCGCTCCTCGAACTCGCCGCGGTACTTCGCTCCGGCGACCATCGCCCCGAGGTCGAGCGCGACGAGCCGCTTGTCCTTCAGCGACTCCGGCACGTCCCCCTTGACGATCCGCTGGGCGAGCCCCTCGACCACGGCGGTCTTGCCGACACCGGGCTCCCCGATGAGCACCGGGTTGTTCTTCGTCCTCCGGCTGAGCACCTGCACGACCCGCCGGATCTCCTGGTCCCGCCCGATGACCGGGTCGAGCCGGCCCTCGCGGGCGGCGGCGGTGAAGTCGGTGCCGAACTTCTCCAGGGCCTTGTACTGGCCCTCCGGGTCGGCGGTGGTCACTCGGCGTCCTCCCCTGGCCTTCCTGAAGGCCTCCAGCAGTTTCTTCGGCTCGGCGCCCTGCCGGACCAGCAGCTCGCCGGCGGCGCCGCCCTTCGCGGCGACACCGATCAGCAGGTGCTCGGTGGACAGGTACTCGTCACCCAGCTCCTTGGCGCGCTCGCCCGCGTCGGCGATCACGGCCAGCAGCTCCCGGTTGGGCTGCGGGGGCGCGACGGTGGACCCGGTCACGCTGGGCAGGCCGGCCAGGATCCGCTCCGCGCCGGCGCGCACGGCGGCCTGGTCGGCCTCCACGGCCGCGAGCAGGTCGGTGATGTTCTCGTTGTCCTGCCCCTGGAGCAGGGCCAGCAGCAGGTGGGCAGGGGTGAGGTCCGGGTGCCCCTCGGTCACGGCACGACTGCTCGCCGCGTTGATCGCGTCCCGGCTCCTGTTGGTCAGCTCGGCGTCCACGGTGTCCGTTCTCCTCCTCGACCTCGCACTGCTGACTTAACCAGCGTACACAAAGTTGAGTCTATTCCGCTCAACTCCGCTCGGGGTTTCCGTCGCGCTAGGTTGCGCGCATGACCAGGCACTCCGTAGACCCGGCTTCCCCCGGCGAGCCGTACCTCGCCTTCTGGCGCGAACGCCATCTGTGCACGCTGACCACGCTCCGCCCCGACGGCAGCCCGCACGTCGTACCGGTGGGCGTGACCTACGACCCGGAAGCGCGGCTGGCCCGGGTGATCACCAACGAGAGCAGCGCCAAGGTGGCCCATGTGCGGGCGGCCGGGTCCGGGGGCGCGCGGGTGGCGGTGTGCCAGGTGGACGGCCGGCGCTGGGCGACGCTGGAGGGGCGGGCGTACGTGCGCACCGAGCGGGAACGGGTCGCGGAGGCGGAACGGCGGTACGCGCGGCGGTACGAGCGGACGCCGTCGCCGAACCCGTCCCGGGTGGTGATCGAGATCGAGGTGGAGCGGGCGCTGGGACACGGCTGAACTACGGCGGTTTTCAGCCACCGTGGCGAGGGCCCGTACCGGGAGATATCCCCGGAAACTGCAGCGGCGTCACCGTGTTCAGGTCACGGTGACGCCGCTGCGGGGGGAAGCGCCTGAGCGATCTGTTACGACGGGGGAATCGCGTCAGGCACTGCGGGGGGTGGCCGAGATGGTCCTCAGGTCGGGCTCCGCCGGCTCGGTCAGCCGGTGGTCCCGCTGGTCCAGGTTCACAAAGATCATTCCGTACCGGATGGCACATCGCACCGGCTGCGGCGCCCCACGCGGCTTGCGCAGACACCGGAACGCCCGTACGTCTCCGTCCTCGTCCCGCGTGACGACGACCGGCTCCCCGAACACGGTCACCATCAGCGAGTCACCGCTGTGGGGGATGGCGGTGACGAGATCGATGAAGTGCCAGCCGGAACGGTAGGCGGTGGCCATTTCGCGACGGAAGGAGCGGTCGTCGGGTGGAGTGGTCACATCAGCTCCCTGAACCGTCTGCCGGATTCGCACCGGCCGTGGACACGGCCACTGCCGGCCACTTACTGTCCGCTCGGACGTCACTCTTCGCACCGGAGGGGCCACTCAGCACTCCGAGGGCCACAACGGCGGAGAAGGTGGCGACAAGTACCGAGCGAAGCACTTTCTTGCCCATCGTCGGCTTCGTCCTCACTTGAAGGTCCCCTTCTTCCCCCGTCGGATAAGACGATGGCTCATTCAGGCACGTCATGACCACACAATCAGTGCATCATGTTCCTGCATGTTCAGGACCCTGGGGGGTGGAGATTTGATACCAAATCGGACTAATACGGCACATCCCCATGCGGTGACCGAACTTTGCGATGAAGGGGGCCGACTTTACGCCAAGGCACTGCGTGCCGGACGGGTCTCGCGGGCGGACGCGGCATCGGTCCCGTGCCTGATGGAGTTCGCCCTGCTCCACCCCGATCCGGACGATCCGGAGTGGCTGCGACCGGTGCCGCCGGCGGTGGCCCTGGCCCAGCGGCTGACCCCCCTGGAACGCGAGATCGCCGACCGCCGGCGATGGGCGATCGACCTGTCCGATGCCTTCGAGCCGTTTCTGGCCCTGAGCACGCAGACGGCTTCCGCCACGCACTCCATCACGGTGCTGGAGGGCAGTGACCGGATCAACGCCGCCCTCGACCTGGCCACGGGCCAGTGCGAGACCGAGATGCTCACCATCCAGCCCAGCAACAACTTCACCGAGCGCACGATCAGGCAGGGCCTGGAGCGCGACACGGCACTGGTGGACCGGGGCGTGCGCATCCGGACCCTGTACCAGCACACGGTGCGCTACAACCTCACGCAGCTGGCCTACGTCGATCAGCTCGCCAACGGGAAGGTGGAGTACCGCACGATCGACGAGCTGGTCGAGCGGCTCATCATCTGCGACGAGAGCGTGGCCTTCATCCCCACCCGCGACGATCAGCAGGTGGCCCTCGAACTGCGCAACCCCGGGCTCATCCGGTACTTGATCAAGGTCTTCGAGTTCATCTGGAGCCGCGCGGTCCCGCTGTCGGCCGGCACCCCCTACGAGGCCGCCCCCGACGGCATCACCGAGATCCAGCACTCCATCGCCAAGCTCCTGGTCGAAGGGCACGTGGACGAGGCCATCGCCCGCCGTCTCGGGATGAACGTCCGCACCTGCCGGGCCCACATCGCCAAGCTCGCGCAGGCCCTCGGCAGCGGCAGCCGCGCCCAGCTGGGCTATCTCATCGCCCAGTCGGGCATCCTGGACCGGGATCACTGAGGCGGCCCCGGTGACACACCGAGACCAGCGGCCCGGGTGTCTCATCGCGCGGTCGGGGGTTCCTGATCCGGGCCGGTGAGCGCGGTGGCCGGCAGCGCCGGGCGGTGGCCGTCCAGGCCGACCTGGGCGATGCGGACGCCGAGCTGGGTGCGGCTCGCGGCGCCCAGGGTCTCGGACAGCCGGGCGATGTGGGCCCGGCAGGTGCGCACGCTGATGCCCAGCCGCTCGGCGATGACGGCGTCCTGGTGCCCCTCCGCGAGCAGCGCGGCGATGGACTGCTCGCGGTGGGAGATGCCCTCGATGCCGGTGTCGGGGAGGGCCGCGGTGAGCGGTATCGCCAGGCGCCAGAGCCGCTCGAAGACCGTGACCAGGTACTCCACCAGGGCCGGGTGCCGTAGCTCCAGGGCCATCGTGCGGTCGGCGTTGGCAGGGATGAACGCCACCGTGCGGTCGAAGAGGATGAGCCGGTCGATGACCTCGTCCAGGGTGCGGGCCTCCACCGTGTCGCCCATCAGCTCCAGGTAGTTCAGCAGGCCCTGGCCGTGCCGGGCGACGTGCGTGTAGAGGTCCCGCATCCGCACGCCCCGGCCGCGCAGCGCCAGCGCCCGGTGCAGGCCCTCGGTGAGTTCCGCCTCGCGCCGGATGCCGCCGGGCTGCACGGTGAGCACCTCGGTGGTGCACGCCTCGGTCGCCTCGTCCATCGCGGCCTGGATCCGGGAGAGCCCGTCCAGGACCCGGATGGCGCTGCCCTCGGCCGGTGCCAGCGCGTTCAGCCGGCGGCCCAGGCCCGCGTACCACTCGAACGCGGCCACCGCCGAGCCCACCCGCCGCTGGCTCTCGCTGACCTCGTCGTAGACCCCGCGCAGCAGCCGGGTCATGACCTCCTGCGGGGAGGTCGGCACCAGCCAGTCCATGTCGTCGGGGTCGGGGTGCAGCAGGGCCAGTTCCAGCAGGCAGGGCACCGGTTCGGCGTCCGTGCGCGGCACCCGTCCCCGGCGCACGGCACGGGAGTACACCCGGTCGCCGGCCTCACACAGCCGGTCGGCACCGTGAGGATGCCCCTCCGCCCCGCGCCCGGCCATCGCCCATTCCACCCCCGGTGTGCTGCCACTTCCGCAGCGCAACTATGCGCGGCGCCGAAGGGGGACCGCAACACGGCTCTCCCTGTGGTGGCCACCGGAAGGACCCGCTATGCCCCGGTATCGGCGCCGCTCCGCCCCTCGTGTTGCAACAAGCTGGCGGTGGTGGTGCGGGCGCGGGCCTACTTGAGGCCGATCGCCGCGCAGGCCGCCTTGTACTTGGCGGTGCAGATGTCACCGATGCTGTAGATGCCGTCGGCGACGACGGTGTCCTTGATGCTGTGCCGGGTGAGCGCGGTGACCTGCACCAGCTTGGACGGGATGCCCTTGGTGGTGGGGCTGTCCACCCGGTCCTGGGTGAGGGCGTCGAACTGGATGTCCTTGCCCTGGATCTTGGTGACGGCCATCTGCGCGGCGGCCTCGGCCTCGTCCGGGTAGGACTTGTAGACGCTCATGTACTGCTCGCCGCTCACCACCCGCTGTACGGCGTCCAGTTCGGCGTCCTGGCCGGTGATCGGGGGCAGCTGGGTGACGCCGGCGGCCTTCAGGGCCTTGATGACACCGCCGGCCATGCCGTCGTTGGCGGAGTAGACGCCGGCGATGTTGTTCTTGCCGATCTTGGCGATGGCCTTGGCCATGCCGGCCTCGGCGTTCTCCGGCTTCCAGTCGGTGGCGTCGAAGCTGTCCGCGATGTCCACCTTGCCGTTGAGCTCGGAGAGCGCGCCCTCCTTGAACTGCTTGGCGTTGGGGTCGGTGGGCGAGCCGTTGACCATGACGACCTTGTCCGAGGTGTCGACGTTCGGCCCGAGCGCCTCCAGCAGGGTGCGGCCCTGCACCTCGCCGACGAGTTCGTTGTCGAAGGAGATGTAGGCGTCGATCGGGCCTTCGGCGAGCCGGTCGTAGGCGATGACCGGGATGCCCGCGTCCTTGGCCTTCTTCACCTCGCCGGCGACGGCGTGCGCGTCCACGGCGTCGAGCAGGATGACGTCGACCTTCGCGTCGATCATGTTCTGCATCTGCTCGGTCTGCCGGGTGGCGCTCGCGTCGGCGTTGGCGTACTCCACCTTGCCCCGCTTCCTGGTGAGTTCGGCCACCTTGTCCCTGATGATGGGGTAGTCGAACCTGTCGTAGCGGGTGTTCGCCTTCTCGGGCAGCAGCAGGCCCACCGTGATGTCGTCGCCCTTGGTCGGGCTTGCGCTCGCGCCGTCCCCCGTCGCGTTCAGCACGCCACAGCCGGCGAGCGAGAGGGTCATCGTGGACACGGCCACGGACAGGGCGATTCGGCGCATGCGAGGGCTCACTTCAGGTGCGTTCCGGACGTGGGTGCTGCTATACGACCCAGGTGTCTGAAAAGACAACTTGGGTGCCGCACCCGGCGTCAAGAAGAATCACTTAACGAGTGCGCAACACCACGCTCGGCTGCCTCTGTGGAGGCCCTGCGAAACCCCCTTCAAATACCCTTTACGGGCCGTACATACAAAGGGAGTTCACGGGCCGGCAAAGATCCGTACAACCAACCCGGTTCGTCACGAGTCGTGATCATGACGGCCCCGGGCCGTGCTACGACTCGATCAGAGGACCGAATGAACTCAGCCACACGGTCGGCCGCGACGGCCGTCGTACTCGCCACCGCCGGCACCCTGCTGGGCACGCTCTCCCCGAGCGCGTCCGCCGCCACGAACTGCGCCTCGCCGGTCTACACCCGCCAGTTCTTCGCGAACACCACGCTCTCCGGCACCCCGAAGAAGACCGACTGCGACAGCGCGGTCGCCGAGCAGTGGGGCACCGGCGCCCCCGCCGTCGGCCTGCCCAGGGACGACTTCGGCGTCCGCTGGACCGTGACCCGCGACTTCGGCTCCGGCGGGCCCTTCGCCCTCACGGCCGCCGCGCAGGACGGCATCCGGGTCTACCTGGACGGCACCCGCGAGGTCGACCTCTGGAAGAACGTCTCGACGACCCGGAAGAAGACCGTCAACGTCACCGTGCCGTCCGGGAAGCACACGCTCCGCGTGGACTACGTGAACTGGACCGGCGCCGCGAACGTCTCCCTCGCCTACACGCCCCGCACCTCGCCCGACATCGACAAGGTCGAGCCCCTGGTGCCCGCCGGCGCCACGGCGACGTACGACTCCGCGACCGGCAGGGCGAAGGTCACCTGGTCGGGCAACAAGGGGATGGACCTCGCCGGTTACCGCATCTACCGGCGGGTGAAGGGCTTCCCGTACGAGGCGAAGCCGCTGGCGACGACCACCGCCACCACGTACACCGACACCACCCTCCCGGTGACCGGCGACACGTACTACTACGAGGTCCGCGCCTACGACAGGGCCGGCAACGAGTCGGCGGGCACGGCGGACAAACCCGTCACCACCGCCGACCGCACCGCGCCCGGCTCGCCGGCCGCCCTGACGGTCACCGACCCCTCCGAGAAGGACGGCCTGCGCATCGGCTGGTCCTACACGACCGGCGCGACCTCCTACCGGGTGTACCGGGCGGCGACCGCGAACGGCACCTACACCCGCCTGGGCAGCACCGACGACCTGTCCTACCGGGACGCCTCGGCCGCGGTGGGCACCACGTACTACTACCGGGTGACCGCGGTGGACGCGGCCGGCAACGAGTCGGCCCGCTCGGCCGCCCTCGCCGCCAAGCGCCGCGACGACACCCCGCCGCCCCTCGTCACCGGGCTGAAGGTCACCCCCACCGACTACGGCTTCGAGCTGACCTGGGACCAGAACCCGGCGCCCGACCTGCACCGGTACTCCGTCTACGCCGGCCGGATCCTGAGCGACGGCGAGGAGCGGGTCTGCTCCGCGTCCCAGGACACCTGGCTGATGCCCGACGAGACGTCCTACCGGTACACGTCCACCCCGGACGGCGAGGAGCGCTGCTTCTTCGTGGACGCCGTGGACACGAACTGGAACTCCCGCTACCAGCTGACCGGCGAGGCGAACGTGGTCGTCGCGACCGAGCTGGGCACCCCGCCGGACGAGAACGGCACCGAGCCGACGACCGCCGGCTGACCGCACGAAGAGGGGCCCGGTGTCCGGGCCCCTCTTCGTGCGCGTGCGCGCGTCAGTCCTGCTGCTGCCGCTTCGGCCGCCACACCACCAGCGCGCTGGTCTGCTGGACCTCCTGGTACGGCACCAGGTCGCGCCGGTAGGAGGCGTGCACGGCGGCCTCGCGCTGCTGCATCGCGGCCGCCGCGCCGTCCAGGGCCGCCTGCATCTCCGCGAGGCGGGACTGGAGCGCGGCCACCTGGTTCTCCAGTTCGATGATGCGCTTGATGCCGGCCAGGTTGATGCCCTCGTCCTGCGACAACTGCTGCACCTGCCGGAGCAGTTCGATGTCGCGGGCCGAGTAGCGGCGGCCCCGGCCGGCGGTGCGGTCGGGGGAGACCAGGCCCAGGCGGTCGTACTGGCGCAGCGTCTGCGGGTGGAGTCCGGAGAGCTGGGCCGCCACCGAGATGACGTAGACCGGGGTTTCCTCGGTCAGTTCGTACGGCCCACGAAAATTGTCACCGCGTCGACGGCCGTCCATACTCTCAAGCTCCCTTCGCGGCCTCGAACAGCTCCGCCCGCGGGTCCTCGCCCGCGGTCGCCTCGCGATACGCCTCCAGTGCGTCACGAGCCTTCCCCGACAGGTCCTTCGGGACACTCACCTCGACGGTGACCAGGAGATCGCCGCGGGTGCCGTCCTTGCGGACCGCGCCCTTGCCGCGGGCGCGCATGGTGCGGCCGTTGGGCGTGCCGGGCGGCAGTTTCAGGGTGACGGGCGGCCCGCCGAGGGTCGGCACCCGGACCTCGCCGCCGAGGGCGGCCTCGGTGAAGGTCACCGGGACGGTCACCGTCAGGTTGTCGCCCTTGCGGCCGAACACCGGGTGCTCGCCGACGTGGACCACCACGTACAGGTCGCCGGCCGGGCCGCCGCGCTCGCCGGGCGCGCCCTTCCCGCGCAGCCGGATCCGCTGCCCGTCGGTGACGCCCGCCGGGATGCGGACCTGCATGGTCCGCGACGACTTGGCACGCCCGCTGCCCTTGCACTCCATGCAGGGGTGCTCGGCGATCAGGCCGCGGCCCTTGCAGTCGGGGCAGGGGTCGGTGAGCGAGAAGCCGCCGCCGGAGCCCCGCGCGACCTGACCGGTGCCGACGCAGGTCGGGCACACGCGCGGTGTGCCGTTCTTGTCGCCGGTGCCCGAGCAGGCCTTGCAGGGCGCCTGGGAGGACATCCTGAGGGGCACCGTGGCGCCCTCGATGGCCTCCGTGAAGCTGAGCGTGACCTCGGTGTCGATGTCCTGGCCGCGCCGCGGCTGGGTACGTCCCGTGGCCGTACCACCGCGGTTGAACAGGCCCCCGAAGACGTCACCGAGTCCGCCGCCGAAGCCTCCGCCCTGGGCACCGCCCGCTCCTCCGAAGAGGTCGCCCAGGTCGAAGTTGAAGGAGCCGCCGGCCCCTCCGGGACCGGGGCGGAAGCCGCCGTTCCCGAACAGCGCGCGCGCCTCGTCGTACTCCTTGCGCTTCTTGGGGTCGCCCAGGACGTCGTTCGCCTCGGAGATCTCCTTGAAGCGCTCCTCGGCCTTGGCGTTGCCCTTGTTGGCGTCCGGGTGGAACTCGCGCGCGAGCTTCCGGTACGCCTTCTTGATCTCGGCCTCGGTGGCGTCCTTGGGGACGCCGAGGACCTTGTAGTAGTCCTTCTCGATGAAGTCCTTGGTGCTCATCCTCGACGTCCCTCCTTCCGTCCGGTGTCTACGTCAGCCCTCCTCCGGGCCACCGTTGTCCTTCTCGTCGGCCGCCGCGTCCTCGTCGGCGCCCTCGGCCTTGACGGTCTGGGCGCCGGGCTGCGGCTCGGCGACGGCCACCCGCGCGGGGCGGATGGTGCGCTCGCCGATGCGGTACCCCGGCTGCAGGATCGCCACGCAGGTCGTCTCGGTGACGTCCGGCGCGTAGCTGTGCATCAGGGCCTCGTGGATCGTCGGGTCGAAGGGCTCGCCCTCCTTGCCGAACTGCTGCAGACCCATCTTGGCCGCGACGGTCTCCAGCGACTCGGCCACCGACTTGAAGCCGCCGACCAGTTCGCCGTGTTCCCGCGCCCGGCCGATGTCGTCGAGCACGGGCAGCAGCTCGGTCAGGAGGTTCGCGATGGCGATCTCCTTGACCGTGGACCGGTCCCGCTCGACCCGGCGGCGGTAGTTCTGGTACTCGGCCTGGAGCCGCTGGAGGTCCGCCGTGCGCTCACCGAGCGCCGTACGCACCTGGTCCAGTTGGGCGACCAGACCGGCGTTCTCTGCGTTCGCGTCCCCGGCCGGGGCCGCCCCCTCCTCGGAGGAGGCGGCCTTCGGCTCGGCGTCGTCAGGGGTGGCGCCGGAGGGGACGTCGGGCTTCTCCTCGAAACCCGGGGTCTCCTCCGTCATTACGCGGCACCGTCCTTGCGCTCGTCGTCCACGATCTCGGCGTCCACCACGTCGTCCTCGGCCTTGGCGCCACCGGCGGCCGCGCCCTCGGGACCGCCCGCGGCCTGCGCGCCCTGGGCGTCGGCGTACAGCGCCTGGCCCAGCTTCTGCGAGACGGCGGCGACCTTCTCGGTGGCGGTGCGGATCTCGGCCGTGTCCTCGCCCTTGAGGGCTTCCTTCAGCTCGCCGACCGCGGCCTCGACCTCGGTCCTGATCTCACCGGGGACCTTGTCCTCGTTGTCCTTGAGGAACTTCTCCGTCTGGTAGACCAGCTGCTCGCCCTGGTTGCGGGCCTCGGCGGCCTCACGGCGCTTGTGGTCCTCCTCCGCGTAGCGCTCGGCCTCCTCGCGCATGCGGTCGACCTCGTCCTTCGGGAGCGAGGAGCCGCCGGTGACGGTCATCTTCTGCTCCTTGCCGGTGCCGAGGTCCTTCGCCGTGACGTGCATGATGCCGTTGGCGTCGATGTCGAAGGAGACCTCGATCTGCGGGACGCCACGCGGCGCCGGCGGCAGACCGGTCAGCTCGAACATGCCGAGCTTCTTGTTGTACGCCGCGATCTCGCGCTCGCCCTGGTAGACCTGGATCTGCACCGACGGCTGGTTGTCCTCGGCCGTCGTGAAGATCTCGGAGCGCTTGGTCGGGATCGTGGTGTTGCGCTCGATGAGCTTCGTCATGATGCCGCCCTTGGTCTCGATACCGAGGGACAGCGGGGTGACGTCGAGCAGCAGGACGTCCTTGACCTCGCCCTTGAGGACACCGGCCTGGAGCGAGGCGCCGATGGCGACGACCTCGTCCGGGTTCACACCCTTGTTGGCCTCCTTGCCGCCGGTCAGCTCCTTGACGAGCTCGGCGACGGCGGGCATACGGGTGGAGCCACCGACGAGGACGACGTGGTCGATCTCGTTGATGGAGATGCCGGCGTCCTTGATGACGTTGTGGAACGGCGTCTTGCAGCGCTCCAGCAGGTCGGCCGTCAGCTGCTGGAACTGGGCGCGGGTGAGCTTCTCGTCCAGGTGCAGCGGGCCCTCGGCGGACGCCGTGATGTACGGCAGGTTGATCGAGGTCTCCGTGGAGGAGGACAGCTCGATCTTGGCCTTCTCGGCGGCCTCGCGGAGGCGCTGCAGGGCCATCTTGTCCTTGGACAGGTCCACGCCGTGGCCGGACTGGAACTGCTTGACCAGGTAGTCGACGACGCGCTGGTCCCAGTCGTCACCACCGAGGTGGTTGTCACCGTTGGTGGCCTTCACCTCGACGACGCCGTCGCCGATCTCCAGCAGGGACACGTCGAAGGTGCCGCCGCCGAGGTCGAAGACGAGGATCGTCTGGTCGTCCTTGTCGAGGCCGTAGGCCAGCGCGGCCGCGGTCGGCTCGTTGACGATGCGCAGGACGTTCAGACCGGCGATCTCGCCGGCCTCCTTGGTCGCCTGGCGCTCGGAGTCGTTGAAGTACGCCGGGACGGTGATGACCGCGTCGGTCACCTTCTCGCCCAGGTAGGACTCGGCGTCCCGCTTCAGCTTCTGCAGGATGAACGCGGAGATCTGCTGGGGGTTGAAGTCCTTCCCGTCCAGCTGGATCTTCCAGTCGGTGCCCATGTGACGCTTCACCGAGCGGATGGTCCGGTCCACGTTCGTGACCGCCTGGCGCTTGGCGACCTCGCCGACGAGCACTTCACCGTTCTTGGCGAAGGCGACGACGGACGGCGTGGTCCTGGCACCCTCGGCGTTGGTGATGACGGTGGGCTCGCCGCCCTCCAGAACGCTGACGACGGAGTTAGTCGTGCCCAGGTCGATGCCGACCGCACGTGCCATGGTTGATTCCTCCAGCTGACTTGAGTGGAACAGACTCAAGTGTGCATGAGCCGGACCGATGGGTCAACAGACCTGAGTCAGCCAGACTCAACTCTTATCCGTTCCTTACACGCAAGTGCCCGCTGACCTGCGTCGATGGCGGGCGGCGCCCTTGCGGAACGGGAATCAGAAGGAGTACGACCACGGCCAGCACCACCCCGCCGGCCACCCAGAGCACGGCCCGCTCCCCCGTCCACCCGGTGTGCACGAGCACCCCCACGAGCACCGAGGAGAACGAGCCCGCCCCGAGCAGGACGACCGATCCCTGCGGGGTCAGCCCGAGCCGCCGCAGCCGGTGCGCGAGGTGGTCCGGGCCGCGCCGCAGCAGCGGCCGCCGGGCCACTCCGCGGGCGAGGACCACGAGCAGGGCGTCGGCGACGGCCACGGCACCGAGGCAGAACACCACCGCCGCGCTCGGACCGATGTCGTACCCCGCACGGGTGAAGACAACCGCGGACGAGAGCACGAACCCGGTGAACAGCGAGCCGCAGGCACCCAGGCCGATCCGTGCGGGGTGCCAGTTGTGCATCAGGAAGCCGGTGAGGGCGGCGGCGACCACGCTCAGCAGCACGGCGAGCCCGTCCATCACCTCGGCGGCGGCGCAGACCCCCGCGCCGAAGGCGGTGATCACCCCGACCGTCCCGGCCAGCCCGTCGGTGTGGTCGAGCCCCTTGAAGGCGAGGGTGGCCAGCACGATCCAGCCGACGGCCAGCAGCCCGCCCGGCAGGCCCGTCTCGTCGTACGGCACCACGCAGACCGCCGCCACGGTCGTACCGGCGACGAGCACGCGCGCGCGGAGCCGCCACACGTCGGCCACCAGGCCGAGGCCGGCGACCGCGGCGGCGGCCACGAGCAGCCCGTCGACCCCCTCCCCGAGCGGGGCGACCCGGGTCCACTCGCCCGCCCCGGCGACCAGACAGGTGACGACGACGACGGCGAGTCCCCCGAGGAGCGGCAGCGGCCGCTGCCGTCGGCGGTCGAGGATTCCGGCCCTCAGCGCGGGCAGCCGGAGCACCGCCGCGAGCACGGCGGTGCAGAGCAGAGCGGCGGTGGCGGCGGCGATCCCGTAGAGCACGGCTCTAAGGTAGGGGCGAAAGTATCAATTCGGTACGAATAACACGATCTGATTGCCCGGCGGCGACCCAGATCACCCCGCGGCCTGCTGCATCCCGACGGAAGATGGGGGTAGTCTCAGACGGACTACATAAGTTACCGCTTAGTAATGTCGGCCGCCTCAGGAGCCCCAATGCAACTCGCCGCGATCATCGTGTCGCTGGTCCTGATCGTGGTCGGCGTGGCACTGTTCGGCCGCGCCCTCCTCCAGATCTTCAACCAACTGCGGCTGGGCCAGCCGGTGCCGGCCGGCAGCCGGACCAACGATCCCGCACAGCGCACCCTCACCGTGGTCCGGGAGTTCCTCGGCCACACGAGGATGAACCGCTGGGGCGTCGTCGGCGTGGCGCACTGGTTCGTCGCCGTGGGCTTCCTCACGCTGCTGCTGACCATCGTCAACGCCATCGGGCAGCTCTTCAAGGCCGACTGGCTGCTGCCGGTCCTCGGCGAGTGGGCGCCGTACAACGTCTACGTCGAGTTCATCGGCACGATGACGATCGTCGGCATCCTCGTCCTGATCGCGATCCGCCAGCTGAGCCACCCGCGCAGGCCGGGCCGCAAGTCCCGGTTCGCCGGCTCCAACTTCGGCCAGGCGTACTTCGTCGAGGCCGTCATCCTCATCGTCGGCGTCTGCATCTTCATGCTGCACGCCCTGGAGGGCGCCCAGCACCACGTGGACGGCTACGAGGCCTCCTTCTTCCTCTCGTACCCGGTCGTGTCGTGGCTGGAGGGCATGGACGTCTCCACCCTCCAGAACCTCACCTACTTCTTCGCCGGCCTGAAGATCGCGACCTCCTTCATCTGGATGATCACGGTCGCCCTGAAGACCGACATGGGCGTGGCCTGGCACCGCTTCCTGGCCTTCCCGAACATCTGGTTCAAGCGCAACGCCACCGGCGAGACCTCCCTCGGCGCCCTGCTCCCGATGACCTCCGGCGGCAAGCCGATCGACTTCACCGACCCCGGTGACGACGACGTCTTCGGCGTCTCCCAGGTCGAGCAGTTCTCCTGGAAGGGCCTGCTGGACTTCTCCACCTGCACCGAGTGCGGCCGCTGCCAGTCGCAGTGCCCGGCCTGGAACACCGGCAAGCCGCTCTCCCCGAAGCTGCTGATCATGTCGCTGCGGGACCACGCGCACGCCAAGGCGCCGTACCTGCTGGCCGGCGGCGGCAAGACCATGGAGGGCGAGGAGAAGGCGTCCGAGGAGCAGCTGGCGGGCGTCCCCGCGGCCGCTCTCGCCGAGGCCGAGCGCCCGCTGATCGGCACCGCCGAGGAGAACGGCGTCATCGACCCGGACGTCCTGTGGTCCTGCACCACCTGCGGCGCCTGCGTCGAGCAGTGCCCGGTGGACATCGAGCACGTCGACCACATCGTGGACATGCGCCGCTACCAGGTCATGATCGAGAGTGCCTTCCCCTCCGAGGCGGGCACGATGCTCAAGAACCTGGAGAAGAAGGGCAACCCCTGGGGCCTGGCCAAGAAGCAGCGCCTGGAGTGGACCAAGGAGGTCGACTTCGAGGTCCCGGTCGTCGGCAGGGACATCGAGGACCTCACCGAGGTCGAGTACCTGTACTGGGTCGGCTGCGCGGGCGCGCTGGAAGACCGCGCCAAGAAGACGACGAAGGCCTTCGCCGAACTCCTCCACATCGCGGGCGTCAAGTTCGCGATCATGGGCGGCGACGAGAAGTGCACCGGTGACTCCGCCCGCCGCCTCGGCAACGAGCCCCTGTTCCAGGAGCTCGGCATGGAGAACGTGATGGCCCTGAACACCGCGTTCGGCGAGGAGCTGGACGACGAGGGCAAGGTCGTGCCGGAGTCCGCGAAGCCGAGGTCGGCGAAGAAGATCGTCGCCACCTGCCCGCACTGCCTGAACACGATCGGCAACGAGTACCCGCAGCTCGGCGGCGACTACGAGGTCATCCACCACACCCAGCTGCTCCAGCACCTGGTGGACGAGGGCAAGCTCGTCCCGGTCACCCCGGTCGAGGGCATCATCACCTACCACGACCCGTGCTACCTGGGCCGCCACAACAAGATCTACACGCCTCCGCGCGAGATCATCGGCAAGGTCCCGGGCCTGCGCAACGAGGAGATGCACCGCCACAAGGAGCGCGGCTTCTGCTGCGGCGCCGGCGGCGCCCGGATGTGGATGGAAGAGCGCATCGGCAAGCGCATCAACAACGAGCGCGTCGACGAGGCCCTGTCCCTCAACCCGGACATTGTCTCCACCGCCTGCCCGTTCTGCCTGGTCATGCTCACCGACTCGGTGAACGGCAAGAAGAACGACGGCAAGGCGAAGGAGTCCATCCAGGTCGTGGACGTCGCCCAGCTGCTGCTGGACTCCGTCAGGACCCCGCTCGACCCGACGGGCGAGCCGGAGCCGGAGACCGAGCCGGAGCCCGAGCCGGTGAAGTAACGGCCCCTGGAACCCGACGGCGCCCCCTGACCCGCACAGGCAGGGGGCGCCGTCGTGTCCGTGCACGGCCGCGCCGGCTCAGTCCGGCCGCTCCAGCCGTCGGCCGCGGCGCTCCGCGACCCGGAGGGCGTCGCCGAGGGCCTCGGTCAGACGGTCGGCGAGGAAACGGAGTTCGCCCGGCGCGCTGTCCGGCAGGATCTCCCGCGCGTGGGCGAGCAGCCGGCCGCCCATGCCGAGCTGCACGGACTCCGTGGTGTCGGCCAGCCGGGACAGCGGCCCGCCCCCGTCGTCGGTGATCAGGTAGCAGGGCTTGCCCCCGTCACCGGTCCAGGGCAGCAGCCGCGGCGACTCGCTCACGCGGCCTCCCATGCCTGGGCCCAGGCCAGATACGGCCGTACGGCCCTCACGGCGGTGGGGTCGAGGGGGGTGTCGAGGCCGTAGGGACTGCGGTGGCGCGGGAGGGGCGGGGGGGCGGCCCGTCCGGGGGCCGGCCGCGGGTGCAGGGCGCGGCGGGCGTTCCCCTCCGGGTGAGAGGAACAGGAACCCCGCCCAGGCCCCGAGGCGGCGGATAGGGTCGGTCACGTCGTCAGCTCCGAATCAGCTGGTGGCCATGCCCCCGGGCGGCTGCAACCGTCGCGGGGGTTCTTCGTCAGCCCACCGTAGCGGATGCGTGCTATGGCATGCTAGGTATTCCCTGTATCGCACAGATGTACAGGCATGCCGATGATGGTGGGGTGATGGAGTTCGCCCCCGACATCCCCCGCTGGCGTCAGGTCGCCGAGATCGTCCGGCGCCGCATCGCGGACGGCACGTACACACCGCGTTCCAGAGTGCCGTCCGTCGTACAGCTCACGGCGGAGTTCGGGATCGCCAACGCGACGGCCCACAAGGTGCTGCGGGCTCTGCGCGAAGAAGGCCTCACCTACACCGAACCCGGCCTCGGCTCCTTCGTCGCCAAGCGCCCCGCCGAGGAAGCCCAGCCGCCCGCGTAGGGCCGACCGGCGACGGGGCGCCCGCGGAACCGCGCTACGCGCCCTTGGGCGCGGCCTGCTGCACCACCTCGAAGGACCACAGGGTGGAACCGGAGGCCGCCGGCCTCGGGCGCTCGGCGCCCTCGCCGCCGCCCTGGTGCGCGGACTTCATCGGCCCCTCCATCCAGGCCTGGAACGACTCCTCGTCACGCCAGCGGGTGTACACGAGGTACTGGTCGGTGCCCTCGACGGGGCGCAGCAGCTCGAACCACTCGAAGCCGTCGGAGTTCTCCACCGCGTGGGCCCGCGAGGCGAACCGCTGCTCCAGCACCTCCCGCTGCTCGGCGGGCACGGTCAGTACGTTGATTTTTACTACGCTAGACACACGACACCTCTCGTCAAACGGGGCCTCGACTGGACCCCTGACCTGGACCATGTGCGCGCAGTGTCCTACATCCGACAGTCAAGGAAGCGTGAGGACGACTCCGCGTCGTCCCCCGAAGCCCAGCGGACCAAGTGCGAGGCACTGATCACAGCCAGGGCCGGGACAACGTGGGCCACTTCGCCGACGTCGGTAAATCCGGCTGGGACCCCGAGGTCGTCCGGCCGGAGTTCGAGGAGATGATGTCCTGGGCACTGGGCGGCATGACCGCATCAGCCATGGCTCGCAAGCTGAACACTGAGGGCGTACCGACCAAGGCAGCGGGGCATGTCAGCGCGTGTGACCGCCCGCCGGGCCCGAGGCATTAGCCAGCCGCTGGAGCGTACGACGTGGGTGTCGTCCACTGTGCTCCGCATCCTCCGTGACCCGCGCCTTGCCGACTACGCCGTCGAACGCCAGGGGACGAAGCGCGTCATCCTGCGCGACGACTCAGGGGCCCGCTGGTGGCGCATGAGGGCATCGTTCCCGCCGATGACTGGTGGCGGCTTCAGGACGTACTCGATCGGACGCTTGCCGACACTGAGTGACCCGGCCCGTTCGAGAGACCGTCTGCCCCTCGTGGTGGACGGTCTCTCGCATGTCGGGGCATCGGGGGTGGGGCAATCTCTGGACAAGCGCGCCCCGCGGACCCGGCCCCAAGACCCGCACACGTTCCCGCGAAATACAGCCCCGGGTCTGTGTGAAAGGCCGCCAGCAGCCCGCCACGGTCGGCGTAGCCTCATCCTGTCCCATGCGGCGGCCGGTGCCGCACGGCACTCGCGGCCCTTGCGCCGGCAAGGGGCCGGCCGGGGTACGGCGGCCGTGGCGACACCCCTGGCCCGCGGTGCCGCGGCCGTCCGGTTCCCCCTCGGACGGCACACTCGGCGGCCCCGCGTGCGGGTGGGTGGTGATGTCGCGCCGGTGCCCCGTCGGCCGCCGTCGGACCGACGGCCGGGGCGGCCCGGAATCAGGATCGCGCCTGTTCCTCGGCCTCGCCCTCGGGCGACACCCCGGCCGTACCCACCCGCAGCTGCTCGGTGATCTGGACGAACGCGGCGCGCAGGTGTTCCGGGATGCCGAGGGCCGCCGCCGCCTGCTCGGCGGAGAGGGCCGCGGCCGGTGACGGCACGGCGGGCGGGGCGGGCGCCTGGGGCAGGTCCTCCTCCGTCAGCTTGCCGGACCGGATGAGGACCTCGCGGACGGGGACGCCGAGGGCGCGGGCGAGCCCCCGCATGGTGTCCAGGTCCGGCATGCTCTGTCGTTGCAGCAGCCGGGTGACGGCCGCCCGGTGCACACCCGCGTCCTCGGCGAGCTTGGTCTTGCCGCCGCCACGCGGGCTGTCGATGTCGTAGCCGCGCGCCCGCATCACGTCCTCGACCCAGCCGGCGAAATCCTCGATGTGCTCGGCATCGCTCTTCATCTGTGGTGCTCCCCTGTTCTTCGGTTCCCCCCCGTGCCCACTCTAGCGTTCGCGCGCACACGAAATATGTGGGTGCGCGCACGCACAGCAGTAAGGATTCCGTGAAAGAGCAGGCGCGTCGACCCCACCCGCCGAACCGGCCGGCAGTGTCATATTCCATTGCGCGCGCCCACGCAACATGTGACACTGTGTGCGCGCACGCAACAAGTAGTCCCGGTAAGCCCGCCGGTACGGCCTTCCCGGCCGCCCTGCCCGCCGGCCTCCTGTGCCGACCCGCCCGTCGACACCGCCTCACCGCCGACAGCGCCCCACCGTCGACACCACCTCCCGCCGCCAAGCGATCGGAGTGCCCTTCCATGAGTTTCGACCCCGCCCGTCAGGACACCGCACGCGCCGCCCGCTGGATCGACATCCTCGCCCGCCAGTTCCCCGATCTGCTCGCGGAGCTGACCCCGGGCGGTGGTCGCGCCGGCATCTCGGCCGGCCGCTCCCGTGGCGCCGGCGGCGGCGCGGGAGCGGCCCCGATCCGGCTCCACGTCTCCGACGCCCTGCGGGACATCACCGACGGCGTGACCGAACTGGAGGAGGCGGTACGGGACAAGCTGGGGCTCGGCCGCGCGCCGCGCGCCGACGTGCCGGAGCGGCTGCGCCGCATCGCCGGGCTGCTGGACCGGGTCGCCGACCACCCCGCCCTCGCCCGCCACGTCCTGGACGAGTGCCGGCGCATGGCCCGCCGCGGTGGCCGCACCCTCGGCACGCCGGAGGCGATGGTCCGCGTCGACGGCCGCTGCCCGTGGTGCGACTCGGTCTCCCTGCGCGCGCTGCCCGCCGCGCGGACCGTTCTGTGCGTCAACCCCGGCTGCCGGTGCACGGATCCGGGGTGCGCGTGTGCCGACGACCCGGGCCACCGGCACAGCTGGGCGGAGTCCGCGTGGGAGCGGCTCGCCCGGGAGGCCGGCGCGGATCCCGAGGCGATCACCGCGGCGGTCGACGCCGCCGAGGCTGCGGAAGAGGCCGCCCGATGAGCCGTACGCCGAGCCGGCTGCTGCCCGCCGGGCCGACCCTGGTGACCGGCCCGGCGGCCGCGGCGGAAGCGGGGGTCACGGCCGCGACCGTGCGCAAGTGGGTGCAGCTGGGCCGGCTGACCGCGGCCGGCAAGCAGGGCCGGGCCCACCTCTTCCGCCTGGAGGACGTCTTCGCCGCCGAGCGGGCGGCGCGGGGGCGGTCCGGTCGCGACTGACCGCGCCTCCCGTCCGATCGCCCCGTCGCACCCTGAGGTGCGGCGGGGCGATCCGCGTTTCCGGGCGCCTTCGCGGCTCCTCCAAAACTCGGTGTTGCGCTCGCGCTCGCAACATGTCACAGTTGGTGCAGCGGCGGAGCTGTGCCCGGTGCCGGAAACGGCCCCCGGACACCGGCCCGCCGCTTCGTCGTAGCCACCCCCTCCGCGAAGGGAGGCCCTACCGTGGCCGATCCGACGGTCACCTTCCCCGACGTCGAACGACTCGTCGTCGACTACCTGAAGACCCGCGCCGAACTCGCCACCGCCACCGTGGACAACGTCCCGCCGGGCGGTTTCGACGGCACCCAGCAGGTCGTCCTGGTCTCCCGCTCCGGCGGGGCCTGGATCGACGACCAGCGTCTCGACCAGCCGCTGGTGGACTTCGAGGTCTACGGCCCCGACAAGACCACCGCGCACACCCTGGCCCTGAAGGTCCGCTCGGCAGTCCTCACGCTGCGCGGCACCCTCTACGGCACGGCGCGCGTCACCGACGTCGTCGAGGCCGACGGCCCGCGCTGGCTGCCCGACTGGAACCGGTCGGCGGCCAACCGCTACTACTCCACGGTCCGGCTGCTCATCCACACGGCCTGAGCGCCGCCCCCGAACAGGCCCTGCCCGCCTTCCCGTGAACGGCAGGGCCTTCGCGCTGTCCGGACGCCTCCCGGTGCCGGGCAATTCACCATCCACTCAGAGGAGTTACGCATGGCTGGCAACAACGCCAACGAGATCCGCGTCGCCGGTACCGGACGCATCCTGGTCGCCCCGGTCGGCACGGCCGCGCCGACCGACACCGCCGCGGCCTGGGCGGCGGCCTGGAGGGACCTCGGCTACACCTCGCAGGACGGCATCAAGCTGTCCAAGAAGGACAAGCTGGACCCGGTCGAGACCTGGCAGTCCGTCTCCCCGGCCCGGTTCATCTACTCGGACCGCGACCTGACCGTGAAGTTCCAGCTGCTCCAGCTGAACGAGGACACCCTGCCGTTCTTCATGGGCGGCGACAACCTCGCCGAGACGGCCACCGGCTCCGGCATCTACAAGTACGACCTGGCCGTCGCCCCGAAGTTCAACGAGAAGGCGCTGGGCATCGAGTTCACCGACGGCAGCTCGATCACCTACCGCTTCGTCATCCCGCGCGGCCAGGTCACCGAGACCGAGGAGCTGTCGCTGACCCGCACGGCCTCCATCAAGCTCGGCGTCACCTTCACGGCCCTGTCGGTCGACGACACCAAGCCGCTTGCCACCTTCCTGATGAAGGACCCGGCGTACAGCACGGCCTCCTGACTCTTCCCCTCCCCCGGCGGGGGGGGGGGGGGGGGCGCCCGCCCCGCCCCCCCCCCCCCCCCCCCCCCCCCCCACGCACGCACAACGACGATAGAATCGAAAGTGCGTGGGCAGACGCCGCCCC